>NZ_FMID01000004.1 GCF_900095385.1 Methanoculleus chikugoensis | reverse complement strand
TCGACCGCCAGGTGTCGTTCTTCATGTTCCCGGCACCTTCATCCCCGCCCATGAGTATGATGCTCCCGTCCGGCATCGCGACCGCCGCATGGTTCCACCGGGGCGTCCACCCGGAACTTGCGTTCACGCATGTCCAGTTCCCGCCGCCATCGGTCGACCGCCAGGCGTCGTTCTTCGTGTTCCCGAAGCTTTCATCCCCGCCCATGAGTACGATGCTCCCGTCCGGCAGCGCGACGCTGGAGTGACCCCGTCTTGCCGACCACCCGGCACTCGCGTTCGCCCCTGTCCACGCCCCGTCATACTTCTCGTCGCCGAAGAACCACGCCCACCCGGCCGGGCCGCCGGTCGACGCATCGGTGAACTGTACGGCCAGGGGCGCGGGCCCGGAGGTCCGGTTGGCGGTGAACGCCGCCGCCGGGGCGACCGGTGCGGCGGAGACCGTGATGTAGTTGTCCCCGGTGTACGTGTTGCTTCCTGCCGCGTTACTGACCGTCAGGCTGACGTTGTATGTCCCGGCGGCGGCGTAGGTGTGGGTGGCGTTCTGGTCAATCGAGGTTGCACCGTCACCGAAGTTCCAGCTCCACGAGGTCGGTCCTCCTGTCGAGGTGTCGTTGAACTGGACGGCGAGCGGCACGGTGCCGGAGGTCCGGTTGGCGGTGAAGGCCGCCGTCGGGGCCGGTGCCGTGACCGTGATGTAGCCGATCTTTCGCGTGGCGTTGTAGCCGTCGTCGTTGTATGCCTGCAGGGCTACCGTGTAGGTGCCGGGGGTGGTGTAGGTGTACGTGGGGCTCTGATTGTTTGATCCGGCGGTGTCAAGGCGCCAGACCTCGTTCCCGCCGGTGGAACCGCCCATGAGCAGGATGCTGCCGTTGTGCAACACGACACTGGTGTGGCCGAGTCGTGCCGACCACTCGGCACCCCCGGTCACTTCTGTCCATGTCGTGCCGTTATCGGTCGACCGCCAGACATCGCTCCTGCTGCCAGAAGACCCGCCCATGAGTACGATGCTCCCATCCGGCATCGCGACACTGGTGTGGCCGGTGCGTGCCGACCAGGGGGCATTCTCTATAACCCTCGTCCAGGTCTCGCCGCCGTTGAACGACCGCCAGACATCGTTCTTGGAGCTGCCGTCACTGCCGCCCATGAGTACGATGCTTCCGTCCGGCATCGCGACGGCAGTGTGTTCGTAGCGTGTCGACCAGGGGGCATTCTCTATAACCCTCGTCCAGGTTGTGCCGTTGTCGGTCGACTTCCAGACGTCGTTCTTGTAGCCGGTGTTGTCCCAACCGCCCATGAGTATGATGCTTCCGTTCGGCAGCACGACGCTGGTGTGCATGAATCGTGCCGACCACCAGGCACCCGCGGGCACTCCCGTCCAGGTCCCGCCGTAATCGCCTGACCGCCACACGTCGTTCCTGAAACTGTCGTCATTGCCGCCCATGATTACGATGCTTCCGTCCGGCATCGCGACCGCGCTAGGGTAGTAGCGTGCCGACCAGGGGGCATTCTCTATAACCCTCGTCCAGGTTTCGCCGTTGTCGTCCGACCGCCAGACGTCTTTGTAGTACTGCCATGTTTCGCCCACCGCCCCACCCATGAGCACGATGCTTCCGTTCGGCATCACGACGCTGGTGTGGCCGAGTCGTGCCGGCCAGGCGCTCGCGTTCACCCGCGTCCACGGCGTGCTGTTATACGTCTCGTCGCCGAAGTACCACGCCCACCCGGTCGGAGAGCCGGTCGAGGTGTCGTTGAACTCTACAGTCAGTGGTGCGGCACCGCTGATCACGTTGCTGGTGAAGTTCGCTTCCGGTACGGCGCCAGCCGTGCCGACCAGCAGCGAAAGGGCTGCAATAAACAGAAATAGCACTACCGCCGGAGTGCTCCTGTGACGTTTCGCCATCAAATATTAAAAAAAGTTGAAATGTATATGGCTTTCGTTTTGGCAATCCGGGCCCGGCGGAACTGCCGCCGGGAATCCGCTCGTACAAGATCGCTGATCTCCAGGCTCTGCTTAATATTGGTTTTTATTTCGCATCGAAGCTGGATTCAGGGTAATAGGGGGCTTCCCCCCATCGTGCGCCGCCTCAATCGTAGTCCCGAAAAATGCCGGGCACCGCCCATAACCCCACCGGCGCCGGGCACCCTGAGCCACCGGCGGACCGGGGCGTTCGCGGTCTCTCCCGCGCCGGGCACTGCCGCCCCCTCCCGGTGCCCCGCCCGCGCCCAAAGAACGAGATATAAATTCCCGAAGAGTGGTACTACAATAGTGAGAACCCGGCCGCGTGCGGCCATGCCCGCGGCGAGCCGTTCTGCGGCCGGGATACCAGAATCTACATCGATACGGGCGGGTACCGGCCCCGATTAGCATAGGTGTCGCGGTGATAAGCGCGATGATCCGGGACGGGAGCCCGGGCGCCGCTACCGCGCGCGAGGCGGTTTGCATCGGTGTCGGCGTAGCCTCTACTGGCGACGGGGTTCCAATGAACCCGGTGAGACCCACCACCAGCTGCCGCCACCCGGCGGGGTAGCGACGGTGATGGACTTGCGTATGCTGTCGAACCCGTCGCCGTTGTACACCTGCAACGCCACCGGGTAGGGTGCCCGGGTGCTGCCAACTCCTTTTTGCGACGTCGCGTGAGACCGCGTCGTTCGATGTCGGGCGCCAAAATGAGCGAAGTGCTGTTCTGGAGATCATCGTTGATTTCCCAATATCATGGCCCGGGATTTAATCTGAGAGGCCTTTTTAGGGCGATCTCAATCGTTATCGTCGGCATCATTGATATGAACTATTGAGTACTCAATAATATTATTTAGCATCATAAATTATTATTTCTAATACTTTTTGTTATTCATACAAAAAATATTAATACTCTCCTTTTGATACACTAGGACGGGCAAGCGAATCAAGCAAATTGCCGTCAGCCATCACAACGGTCAGAATATCAATCGGTATCTTGGTGATTTCGTGGTGAAAATAAATTACAGCACAGTCGTTGCGGTCAGCATCGCGATCCTGGTCGTCGTTGCGATAGGATTTTTCGTATACGGGAATGCGTTCGGTAAACCTGCCGAAAGCACGGAAAAATCAGGGATGACCATCACGGACATGGCCGGCAGGACGGTGACACTGAACGCTCCAGTGGAGCGAATCGTGCTGACGGAGTCCTCGAAGACTGCCGAGCTCGCGGCGATCGCAGGGGATGGTTTCGCCGAGAAGATCGTTGGCTGGGACAGCGATATCAAGCGAAATGCCGGGGACGAATACACCGTGTTCGTGGCAAAGTATCCCCAGCTGGCCGACATACCGGACGTTGGGTGGCTGGACGACGGTACGTTCAGCACCGAAAAGGTGATCTCGCTCAAGCCGGACGTCGTTATCATGCATAACTTCCAATTCATGTGGGCCGGAGACGCGACCGCGGACGCCCTGACTAAACTGGAGCTGGCGGGAATTCCCGTGGTCTTCGTGGACTTCTACATGGACCCGATGGTGAACTCCACGAAAAGCATGCTGGTGCTCGGGAAGATCCTTGACCGAGAAGATCGGGCCGGGGAGATCGTGGATTTTTACAACGAGCAGACTGATATCGTGTACTCCCGCCTGGCTACCGTTAACGGAACCGGGCCCAGCGTATACATCGAATGTGCGAGTAAAGATCCATCGGATTACAGCATCTCCTACGGTGACGTGAGCTGGGGCTCGATCGTGAAGAAGGCAGGCGGGAACAACATCGCAGAACCTCTACTGGCCGGTACGAGCAAGGCGGTAAGTCCAGAGTATCTGGTCAGCCAGAACCCCGACATCATCATATTGACCGGCAGGAACTGGCCTGCCCCCGGCTCGTTAAAGCTCGGGTACACCGCCACTCAGGATACGGTCAGGAGCACCATGACTGGATTCGTTCAGCGCCCGGGGTGGGACACGATAGACGCCGTTAAAAACCACGAGGTTTACGGGATCTATCACGGCTACTGCTTCAGTATCTACAACTTCGCGGCGCTGGAGGCCTTCGCCAAGTGGTTCTATCCGGAGGAGTTCAGGGACGTCGACCCGGATGCGGTCCTCAAGGAGTACCACGATAGGTTCATGCCTATAGACTACAGCGGCACGTTCTTCTATAGTTATTATTGAAGGGCGTGTGCGCAATCGGGCGAGGTGTGCTGCCTTGAGGGATAGCGTTAAAAAATGAAGTCCAGGCTGAGTAAATGGATAGTGAGGTCGGGGGAAAGAAATTATCTTTCCTGCTTTTGATCGCCTCCGCAGTCGTTCTCATCGGGGTCATCCCAGTATTCTCCCGATCATGACAGTGCATCCGGGTGAATCAGTTTTGGGAGTGAGTTTTCGTATCGCCCGTAGCGTGGAATGGTCTTCTTAACTACCTCGATCCTGCTGAAAAAGTGTTCCGCCGCGGTGCGCTTCCTATAAGCCTCTGGATTGAAGTTACCCGCTCATTCCGCTTGACCGGGATACTACCTCTGGTTCTTCGATTTCGGTTGTAGCTCCTGAAGGCTGATCTCAATCGTTATCGTCGGCATCCTTGATATGAACTATCGAGTACTCAATGATATTATTTAGCATCATAAATCATTATTTCCAATATTTTTTGTTATTTAAACATAAATTATTAATACTCTTCTTTTGATATACTAACTACGGGCAAGCGAATCAAGCAAATTGCCATCCACCTTCACAACGGCTGAACGTCAATCGCCATCATGGTGATTTCATGGTGAAAATAAATTACAGCATAGTCGCAGTGGTCGGTATCGCGATCCTGGTCATCGCCGCGATAGGGTTCGTCGTATACGGGAATGCGTTCGATAGACCTGATGGCGGCCCGGAGAAAGCCAGGATGACCGTCACGGACATGGCCGGCAGGACGGTGACGCTGAACGCTCCTGTGGAGCGAATCGTGATAATGGAGTCCTCGAAGACGGCCGAGCTCGCGGCTATTGCAGGGGACGGTTTCGCCGAGAAGATTGTCGGCTGGGACAGCGACTTCAAGCGATATGCCGGGGACGAATACGCCGTGTTCGTGGAAAAATGTCCGCAGTTGGCCGACATACCGGAAGTCGGGCTACTGGACGACAACACGTTCAGTATAGAGAAGACGATCTCGCTCAAGCCGGACGTTGTCATCATGCAGAACTGGCAATTATTGCGAGCCAAGGAAGCAACCACGGATGCTCTGAACAAACTGGAGCGGGCGGGAATTCCCGTGGTCTTCTTGGACTTTTATACGGACCCGATGGCGAACTCCACGAAGAGCATGCTGCTGCTCGGAGAAATCCTCGGCAAAGAAGACCGGGCTCAGGAGATTGTCAACTTCTATAACGAACAGACCGAACTCGTGTATTCACGTCTGGCTGCCGTTAACGGAACCAGGCCCAGCGTATATATCGAATGTGGGATCAATGGCCCATCTAGCTACGCCAATACCTACGGCGATGTGGCCTGGGGCTCAGTCGTAAAGAGGGTAGGCGGAAACAACATTGCAGAGTCCTTGCTGGCCGGTACGACCAAGGCGATAAGTCCGGAGTATCTGGTCAGCCAGAACCCCGACATCATCATATTGACCGGCAGGAACTGGGCTACCCCCGACTCGTTAAAACTCGGGTACACCGTTACTCAGGACACGGCCAGGAACACCATGACCGGGTTCGTTCAGCGCCCGGGATGGGACACGACAAACGCCGTTAAAAATCACAAAGTTTACGGGATCTATCAGGGCTACTGCTACAGCATTTACAACTTCGCGGTGGTGGAGGCCTTCGCCAAGTGGTTCTATCCGGAGGAGTTCAAGGATGTCGACCCGGATGCGGTCCTCAGGGAGTACCACGACAGGTTCATGCCTATAGATTACAATGGCACGTTCTTCTATAGTTATTATTGAAGGGACTACCTGGAGGAGATGCATTACATGACGAATGTCGAGGCAACGTCGATATACGGTGAGATCGCAGGGAAAAAATTATTTCTCCTGCTTTTGATCGCCTCCGCGATCGTTCTCACCGTTATCGTCGACGTCATGACCGGACCGGCCCCCCTGTCTCTTGGCGAGGTTGTCTCGACGATCCTCTCCCCCGCGTCGAACGATCAGTCCTTCTATGTTATCGTCTGGACGTTCCGGCTGCCCGTCGCCCTGATGGCTGTCGTGATCGGTGCGGCGCTCGGCTTAGCGGGCGCCGTGATGCAGACTATCCTGAACAATCCGCTGGCGAGCCCGTATACGCTCGGCATTTCTTCAGCTGCGGGGTTCGGCGCGGCACTGGCGGTCGTGTTCGGCATGGGTGTGGTGCCGTTCGCGGACGCGGTGCTGGTCACGGGCAACGCCTTCGTTTTTGCGCTTCTCTGCTGCATGATGATCTACGCAGTAGCCCGGCTTAAGAGGGCGTCGTCGGAGACGCTCGTGCTCGCCGGGATCGCGGTGCTGTTCATGTTCGATTCGCTGCTGATGCTGCTACAGTACCTTGGAAACCCCGAGCAGGTACAGGCGATAGTATTCTGGATGTTCGGCAGCCTGACGAAGGCCACCTGGACCAAGCTCGGCATCATGGCCGTGGGACTACTGGCGAGCGTCCTGATAATCATGGTCGACGCATGGAAACTCACGACGCTCCGGCTGGGAGAAGACAAGGCAAAAGGCCTTGGGGTCAACGTCGAAAGGCTGCGGCTGAAGGGGTTCATCCTGATCTCGGTCCTCACGGCTACGTCGGTTGCTTTCGTGGGCAGCATCGGCTTCGTCGGCCTCGTAGTACCGCACATTGCCCGGATGCTCGTGGGCGAGGACCACCGATTTTTCCTGCCCCTGTCCGCCCTTACCGGTGCCCTCATGCTCTCCGCCGCCTCAATCCTGAGCAAAAACGTCGTGCCCGGCATCATATTTCCCATCGGCGTCCTCACGTCGCTCATTGGAATACCGTTCTTTGTCTGGCTGATCTTTTCGCGAAAGAGGGGATACTGGTGAAACTGGAGGTACGACAGCTTACGTTCGGCTACAGAACCGTGCCGGTCCTGAAAGACGTGTGCATCGATGCCGGGCCGATGGTCACGGCAGTCATCGGGCCGAACGCCGCGGGGAAGTCCACGCTGCTGAAGTGCCTGAGCGGGATACTGAAACCGGAAGGGTCCATACTGCTGGACGGGAAAGACCTGAAGGAGTACAAGAGCGACGAACTCCTGCAGGCCGTCAGTTACCTGCCCCAGGATTCCGCCAGCAACGCGGCGCTGACCGTGTTCGAGGCGGTCCTGTTGGGGAGACTGAACTCGCTCGGCTGGACGGTCACCGACGAAGACCTTTCGCTGACGCTGGATGCGCTGGAAAAATTGGGGATCGAGGGACTGGCAAAGCGACCCCTGAACGAACTCAGCGGCGGACAGAAACAAATGGTTTCCATCGCCCAATCGATCATCAGGAAACCAGGGGTTCTTCTCATGGACGAGCCCACGAACTCGCTGGACCTCCAGCACCAGCTCGAACTTTTCGACGTGATCAGGACGATCACCGAAGACAATAACATGACGACGGTCGTCGCCCTGCACGACCTCAATCTGGCCGCGAGATACGCGGACAACATCATACTGCTGAACTGCGGGAAGATCGAGGCGATGGGAAGCCCGGGGTCGGTGATCACGGAAGACATGATCCGAACCGTCTACGGCGTCAATGCCCGGGTGACCATCGACAACGAAGGGATACCGCAGATCATACCGATCAATTCCACCAGGTACTGCGGTCCTGGGAAATGATGAGGCGACAGCATGGAAACAGACAAACTAGAACTGGACGAGATCAAGGACGGCGTGAGGAAATACTGGGACTACGGAAGCAGGTTCTACGACACGGCGCCGGGATATGACGGCGATGAGGAGAGGTCCCTATGGAAAGACTACTTATCGCAGGCGATCGGGCTGGAGCCGAAGGAGATACTGGACGTCGGCACGGGAACCGGCGCCATCGCGCTGCTGCTGGCGGAGCTGGGCCATAACGTCACCGGGGTCGACTTCAGTCGGGAGATGATGGAAGTCGCCAGGAAAAAGGCACTGGACAGCAGTTCGTCCATCAGGTTTCTGGAAGGTGACGTGGAGAATCTCCGGTTCGAAGATGCGACCTTCGATTGCGTCACCGGGCGGTATGTCCTGTGGACAATGACCAATCCCGAAAAGGCGGTCCGGGAATGGGTGAGAGTCGTGAAACCGGGCGGGATGATCGTCATCATAGACGGAAAGTGGGTCACGAAGGGCCTGCTTCCGATGCTCTCTGTAGGGACCTATCACATCTACCGGTTCATCAGGTGTGGTAAAAATCCCTTCGCCTATGACTACACCAGAGACATCAGCGCCGGCCTCCCGAACCCGCACGGGGTCGAGAAAGAGCAAATAGTTGCCTACATGTCCGGGGCGGGCGTGACCGGCATCACCGTTACCGACCTGGAGCCGATCCGGGCGGTACAGAGAAAACGGCTGCCCAGGTACATGAAATACGCCAACGACCACCCGACGTACTTAGTGTCGGGCATTACTCCGAAAAAACCACAGGATGATGGAACATGACGTTAAGCGAGGACCAGATCAAGGGCGATATCGCGAAACGGTGGGATTACTCATCGCAGCGGTATGACGACTATCACGGCCACGGCATCAAGAGCGATGAAGAGGTCGCCTTCTGGAGAGCGTTGTTCGGACAGATCATCCCCGGAGAGCGGCTGAACGTGCTGGACGTCGGATGCGGCACGGGGGAGATAAGTCTGCTGCTTGCCGGGATGGGCCACAGGGTGGTGGGCATCGACCTTTCTAAAAAAATGCTCGACAGGGCCGCATCGAAAGCAAAGGCGATGGCGCAGGCCGGCCACGAGGTCGACGCGAAGTTCATGATCGGTGATGCCGAGTCCCCTCCCTTCGAAAACGGCTCATTCGACGCTATAGTGACCCGGCACGTGCTGTGGACACTGCCGAACCCCCAGAACGCGGTAACCAGCTGGATGCGGACTTTAAAGGAGGGGGGAACGCTGGGGGTCATAGACGGTTTATGGAACGACGGCAGTCTGGAGACGCGCCTGCGCCGGAAGGTCGGGGAACTCCTGATCCTGATCTTCGAAAGAAACGACATATCTAGGGACAGTTATTCGCCGGAGATGAACGCGACGTTGCCCCATTCGAAAGGCGTATCGGCAGTTAAGGTCCGGGAATACATGGAGAAAGCCGGGCTGAGGGATATCGGGACAGAGAACCTGGCCGACCTGATCGAAATCCAGAGAAGGCACATGCCGTTTCGGTATAAGATCAGCTACAAGTGCGATTATTATGCAGTTTACGGCACGAAATGAATTACCATGGCTGTGAGTTGCATACGGGAAAACGGAGCCTGAAGAATCAACTGTGAGTTCCGATAATCGCCGGGAACATCATAGCTCGCATCGATATGGGACAAAATTTCACGAGGAGGAGATCCCCCGGACGACGACGCCCGGCTCGGAAGGTGTACGGAATGGCTGACAGTTCAAAGATCGTCGAAGAATACACGAAGGTAGAATCCAGACGCGGACTCTCGGTGACGAGCGGCGCCAGCCACATGAAACTGTTCGACCCCCGGGTGCTGGCGATGGGCAAGGGGGAATACGGCAGGCTGTGGAGCGTAGTCACGCTCGGCCTCCTGATCTCGTTCAGTTACATAGTCCAGGGCATCATCATCGCACTCATCCTCGAAGACGTTTTTTCCGGCAGGCCGATGGCCGGATCGATCCCCTCCTTTGCCGGGCTGGTTCTCATCATCGCCCTGCGGTGGGCGATGATCTGGGCCAACGACCGGATTGTAGCCAGGGCCGCGACGAACATCGCCATATCGCTCCGCCGGCGCATTTACCACAAACTGTATGATCTTGGCCCCGGCTGGATGCTCAGCCAGAAAAGCGGCGTCGTGCAGGCGACGATCGTCGACGGGGCGGAAGCCCTTCAGAACTATTACGGGCGGTTCCTGCCGCAGGTGATCGTGTCGTCCCTGGCGGGCCTCGCGATCATGGTGATCCTGCTCTATGTCGACGTGATCATCGGCCTCGTCGTCGGGGTGATGATGGTCGCCTCGCTGCTCCAGCCGCTCGCCATCTACCGGGGAGTCGGGTCCAGAATCCGCGTCTGGTTTGTCGCCATGCCTCGCCTCTTCGCGGAATACGTGGACAACGTCCAGGGTATCGTCACGCTGAAGTCGTTCAACGCCGGCAAGAGACACGGCAAGCTGCTCGACCTGAAGACAAACGCCCTGTATGACGCGGAGATAGGCATACTCAAGGATGAAATCCTCTGGGGCGTGCCCCTGGGGCTGGTCGCGGCGATCGGCGGCACGGTGGCCATCGTGATCGGCGCATTGCGCATGGATGCAGGCAGCCTGTCGGCAGGAGGCCTGCTTTTCGTGCTCCTCCTGGTCAGGGAAGCGCTACGGCCGGTGACCGACCTCCGGCAGACGATACATTTCTCGTTTGCGGGGATGGGTGCCGCCGAGGGGGTCCTCGATATCCTTGAGGCTGTCCCTCCTGCCGCCGCACCGGTCGATCCCATCGCCCCAGGGACGCTCCCGCCGTCCATCGCCTTTGAAGGTGTCACGTTCCGGTACCGGAAAGGGGACGCTCCCGCCGTTGACAACTTTTCGTTCGCCGTGCAGCCCGGCGAGAAAGTGGCCCTTGTCGGCCGCTCGGGTAGCGGCAAAACGACGGTGACGTCGCTATTGCTACGATTTTTCGATCCTGATGAGGGGGCGATCCGGCTCGGGGGCGAAGATATCCGGCGCATCCGGCCGGAGCGGCTGCGTGCCATGTACTCCGTCGTGTCCCAGGACACCTACCTGTTTCACGGCACCGTCCGTGACAACCTCCTGCTGGCAAAGCCGGGAGCTTCCCGGGAGGAACTGGAGAGCGCGACCAGAGCCGCTTCCGCCCACGACTTCATCACCGGGCTCCCAAAAGGATACGATACAGTGGTGGGAGAGAGGGGCGTAAAGTTGTCAGGCGGCGAACGCCAGCGCATTGCCATAGCCCGGGCCATCCTGAAGGGCGCGCCCATCCTAGTGCTGGACGAGGCGACGTCCAACGTGGACGTCGCCAATGAATCGCTGATCCGGGACGCTCTTGACCGGGTTGCCCGCGACAGGACGACCATCATCATCTCTCATCGGCTTTCGGCAGTGCGCGATGCCGACAGGATCTATGTGATCGAAAAAGGCCGACTGGCCGAGTCAGGGTCCCACTCCGATCTCATCCGCCGCAACGGGGACTACCACGCCCTGCTTATGGCCGAGGGGGGAAGCGTATGAGTCACGAGCACCATGATGATCACAGCCTGCCCGTCGGTCAGGTGTTCCGGAAAGTCCGGGTGATAGACCACCTGCTAGGCACGTATCGACTGTCCCTGCAAAAAGTACGGATCACCAGCGTGATCGTACAGGTGCTCGGCATATTGACGGCATTGACCGGTGCATATCTGGTGGGAGCGGTGCTCACGGGAGCCACGATCTCCGACCAACTGATGACGATCACACTGCTTGCCCTGTTCACAGTCATGCAATTTGTTCTCTCAAACGTCAACAGTTACTGGTCCCACGTCACAGCGTTCCGGTCACTGGTTGAGATTCGCAAAGCGGTGTATAAAAAAATTGACGAACTCGCGCCCGCATATGTGATCGAGAGGCGATCGGGAGACCTGGCGAGATCGGCGCTTTCCGACGTCAACCTGCTTGAGCTCTACATCGCACATACGCTGCCGGAATTTTTACAGGCGATAGTGGTGACCCCTATCACGCTGCTCGTCATCGGGTTGATCCACTGGGGCCTCATGATCGCACTGGCCCCGTTCCTCGTCGCCGCGGTGACCGTGCCCGACTGGTTTGCCCGGCGGGCGGAGGAACAGGGACGCGCACACCGGGCGTCCGCAGGGGAGATGAGCGCGGACGTGATCGACGGCGTGCAGGGCCTCCGGGAGATCGTGACCTTTGGGGCCATGGAGCAGTCGATTAAACGGCTGGACGCCAGCCAGCAGAGGTACTCGGACACGTACGTGTCATATGAAGGGCGCAGCGGCCTGGAGCGCGGGTCCGGCGACGCCCTTCTGGCGATGGGGATGACCGTCACGGTCGCGCTGGGCGGGTGGCTGACAACACGGGGGTACATGGATGTGGCGTTGTATCCTGCCGCCACGGTCCTTGCGGCGATGGCGTTCGTGCCGATCATGAACCTGATGAACATCGCCCGGCAGCTGAGTCAGACTTCCGCCGCAGCCGAACGGGTCATAGGAATAATGAACGCGCAACCCACGGTGATCGACCGGGCCGTGTCCCCGCCCGAAGGGTCAATTGTCCCGACACTCGACTTCAAGGAAGTCCGTTTCTGCTATGCTCCAGAGCTGCCCGAAGTGCTGAAGGGGGTGACCTTCGGGGTGTCGCCGGGAGAAACCGTCGCCCTGGTGGGTCGCTCCGGCGCCGGGAAGTCGACGTGCACCTACCTGATGCTGAGACTCTGGGATCCGACGGTCGGCTCCGTCAGGATCGGCGGCCATGACCTTCGTGACTTCCCGCAGGAATACCTCCGGGACATGATCGCCTACGTCCCGCAGGACGTTTATCTCTTCAATGTCTCCGTGAGGGAGAACATTCGCATCGGTCGGGGCGACGCCACGGACGCCGAAGTTGAAGATGCGGCTCGTCGAGCCTTCGCCCTCGACTTCATCACGGCACTGCCCGACCGGTGGGACACGGTGCTTGGGGAGCGGGGGGCCACGTTGTCGGGCGGGCAGCGGCAACGCATCGCGATCGCGAGAGCGTTCCTGAAGGACGCGCCCATACTGGTGATGGATGAGGCCGTGTCCAGCTTGGATACCGAGTCGGAGGCGAACGTTCGTAAAGCCGTCAAGGAGGTCAGCCGGGGGAGGACGACGCTCATTGTGGCGCACCGGCCCTCGACGATCCGGTCTGCCGACCGGATCATCGTGCTGGAAGAGGGGCGGGTCGCGGAGACAGGGTGGTTCAATGAGTTAGCGGAAAACGGCGGGGCGTTCTCCCGCCTGATGACGGCTCAGGTCGAGATCACGCAGCCGGTAGATGGAGCGCCGTAAACGGGTGCCGGTTTTGGCGAAGGAGCATCCCCAAACGGTCTATAAGTTTGTAGGTGTACTGTTATCGGAGCACCAGCGTACCAGGTTTCCCTCCTCACCGCCGTTCCGCGAACCCAAGACCGTTGAGCACCGCTGGCTTGACAATCCGGCTGTGGGTGAAGTGGCGCTGCCGCGCCTTTGGGGGTAGTTGCGTTTGCCGATCGTACGGCGGGTATCGGGGTCATGTGTCTCCACCCGACTTTCCGCAGTAAGAGTTCTGGCCCGGCATTTTTCTCATACCTCTCATTGAAGCAGAGTACCGGAGCAGCAACAAGGTCTCTCGCGTTGAGCGCGAAGCCGCGAAGGGGAGTTTCCTGCCCATCGACCGAATTTCGTGCTTTCGCGTGCGGCTGGCGATCACTCCCACGCACCCGCAACATACGGTGAATCGGTCCACTCGTTCATTATTTCAGGACGCGATCATCTTACTGCGGAAGGTGGGTCCATCCTTGGTCGTTCGATTTTCGGAAATATACGTTGGATCCGGGATATATGCGTATGTTCCGTCTTAGATCGTGAAATCGGACAAATTTGGTCGTTTCCGGGGATTTCTCCCGAAAATGAGGTGTGCGGGATTCTTCTATCTGGACTTGAGGCCGGGGAAACGGCATACCAAGCCGTATCTCGTGTAGCCGGCCACTGTTCAGGAGCGGGGCACGGCCGATCCGCGAGGGCGGTCTTCCCGCTGGGCTCCCTTGCCTCGCAGGTTAAAAAATGAGGTATAAATTCTCCGAAGTCGGTACATACAATTACCGGGAGTGGATCGCAGATCGTGTCTGTCAGGGATGCGGCCGGGATATCCTCGCGGTTGATACGGGCGGGTGCCGGGCCCTGCATACGAGTGAGACCATGAGCGAATCGTTGAGAGTGATCTTGATCGGGGAGAATCCCGGCGACGCCCCGGGTATCCGGGAGATGCTTCGAGGGTGCGGGCGCGAGGTTGAACTGCTGTACTGCGAGCGCCCCGAAGACGGGCTTACTCCCGTGCTGGAGGGCGGAGTCGGGGTGGTTCTCCTCGACCTCGACTTCCCGGATGGCCGGGGAATGGGAATCTTCGACCGCCTGCGCCGGACGGCGCCCGACGTCCCGGTCATCGTGCTCACCGCGGCGGGAGAAGACCCCGCCGCGCTCCACGCGATGCAGAACGGCGCGCAGGATTACCTGGTCAAGGGGAAGGCCGACGCGGAACTGCTCTGCCGGGCGATCCGGTACGCGCTCGAGCGCACAAGGGTGGAGGCCGCGCTCCGGCACTCTGAGGCGATGTACCGGAGGCTCGTCGAGAACCTCAACGAGGGCGTCATCGCCGTCGACGAGACCGGCCTCATCACCTTTGCAAACCCTCGCATGGGGGAGATCCTCGGCTGCCCCGTGGAACGCCTGGTCGGATCGCCGGTCGCCTGGTTCTTTGACGCTCCCGGCCGGAAGTGTTCCGCTCCAACGAATCCGTTCTGCCGGGCGACCGACGAACGGCAGGAGTTCGAACTGGATCTCCTCCATTGCGACGGCGGACACGTCCACGCGCTCGTGGTCACGTCGCCGATCACCGATGAGTCCGGCAGGTTCCGGGGCTCGATCGCCGGCATTATGGATATCACCGAGCGCAAGCGCGCCGAAGAGGAGATCCGGATCCGGAACGAACATCTCACGATGCTCAATCAGGTCATCGGCGTCACGGCCGCTTCTCTCTCTCTTGCCGGGCTCCTGGAGGAGTCGCTTGAAAAAACGCTCGAACTGATGAGGCTCGACGTCGGCATCGTCTACATGCTCGACTCCGAGCGGAAACGAGCGCTGCTGCAGCACCAGAACGGACTCCCCGGATCCGTCCTGGCCCGGCACCGCCTGATCAAGGTCCACCACTGGCCGTTCAACTTCATCTTCATCGCCGGCCAGCCCCGCTACATCGAGCAGCAGGCGGACTTGAACTCCATCGAGGCGGGCATACTCCGGGAACTCGAGGTCTCCGCGCTCGCCTGCATCCCCCTCGTCGCGGAATCGGTCGTCGTCGGCGCGGTATACGCGGGGAGCCGGACGAAGACGTCCTTCTCCCGCGACGAACGGACGCTCCTCGAGACGATAGGCCAGGAGATCGGGTCGGGGATCCTGAAAGGGATGCTGCACAAGAAACTCGAGGCGGCCAACCGGGAGGCGAACCTCTACCTCGACATCATGACGCACGACATCAAGAACGCCGAGAACGTCTCGAACCTCTACACTGACCTCCTCCTCGAGATGCTGGAAGGAGAGGCCGCGCTCTACGCGAGAAAGATCCGGAGCAGCATTCACCGGAGCGCGGAGATCCTCGGCAACGTCACCACGATCCGCCGCATCCACCACGACTCGCCCGACGTCGGGCCGGTCGACCTTGCCGCCGTCATCAGGGAGGAGGTCGCCGCCTTCCCCGATGTCGCGATCGAGGTTGCGGAGCCCCTCCTCACCCGGGTCTGGGCGGACGACCTGCTCTGTGAGGTCTTCACGAACCTCATCCGGAACGCCGTCAAGTTCGGCGGCGGGGACGTCCGGATGGCCATCCGCGTGGAGGACTACGACGGCGAGAGCGTGCTGGTCTCGGTCGAGGATACCGGGCCGGGCATACCCGATCCCATGAAGGAGTCGATCTTTTCCCGGTTCGAGCGGGGGTGGGTCGGGGGCTACGGCGACGGCCTCGGCCTCTTCATCGTCCGGACGCTGGTGGAGAGGTACGGCGGCACCATCCGGGTGGAGGACCGGGTGGAAGGGCGGCCGGATCTCGGTACGGCGTTCCGGTTCACCCTCCGTGAGGTTCTCCCTGCCGGTGACGACGATTACCCGGACGGCGAGGAGTGCGAATAAGATTCCGTGCTGAGAACGGTGCATCGTCGGCTTTCCGTCAGGGCCCGGGCTGACGACTGCCACCCGGATCAAAAGGCTTAAGAGTGCGGGAAGCATTATTCCCCAGCGTGACACCAACCTACGTCCGAATCATCCAGTTCATCGTGGCGATAGGGGTCAGTCTCGCAGCCGGGTGGATCGGCTCGATCTTCACGATGCCGGCGATCCCCGCCTGGTATGCCGGTCTTACAATGCCCGCGTTCAGTCCCCCGGCGTGGGTCTTCGGCCCCGTCTGGACGGTGCTCTACATCCTCATGGGCATCGCGCTCTACCTCGTCTGGAGCAAGGGGTGGGGGCATAAGAACGTGCACGTCGCGACGGCGATCTTCGGCGTGCAACTGGTCTTGAACGTCCTCTGGTCGTTTGTCTTCTTCGGGATGCAGGAGCCGTTCTTCGCGTTCATCGTGATCCTGATCCTCTGGGCTGCGATCCTCATGACGATAGTCGCCTTCGACCGGGTCTCGGTGCCCGCGGCGATTCTGCTCGTCCCGTACTTCCTCTGGGTGAGTTTCGCGGCCTACCTCAACTACGGGATCTACGTCCTCAACCCGTAGAGGACACTGCAAAGGTCGTCTCCGCTCGCAGGATCAGCACCTCACCAATTTCAGCATCTGCAATCGAGCAAGTCACCCCTCTGGAGACCGGAAGCGGGATCAGCAGCACCTGGATACCGGTCTTCGCGGCTTCGCGCTCTTCGCGTGAGGCTCTGTCGACACCAACACTAATTCATTCACGCGAAGGCGCGAAGCACGCGAAGGGAAGTCAGTGGGGTGATCTCTTGAAAATTACTCCGGTCATTTGAGCGAAGTACCAGGGATGTAAAAATGACGGGGAAAAAATCCCCCTATTGCTGTTCTTCGATCTGCCGCCAGACGTGGGCAAACCGCTGGAACGCGGTGTAGTGCCCGAGGAAACCGAATATGACGAGGAGCCACCCGAGGTAGTTCAGGCCGTAGATATCACCGGGTATCAGCACCGTGAGGGCGCCTGCGATGATGATCAGCACGAGGCGATCCGCCCGGCCGAGGATCCCGCCGTAGACCCTGCCCACCCCGACGGCCTGCGCCTGGGTGCCGAGGTAGGAGGACATCAGGACACCCGTCAGCGCGAAGACCCCGATCTGCCAGGGCGCGGCCCCGCCCGCAAATATCCCGGTGATGATGAGTATGTCGGCGTAGCGGTCGATGACGTGGTCGAGAAAGTCTCCGCGAAGTCCCGCGATCCCCATATCCCGGGCGAGCGCCCCGTCGAGCGCGTCGAAGACGGCGTTGAACGCGACCATGATGGTGCCGAGGACGACTCCCCCGGCATAGAACGCGATACCCGCAAGCGCCGAGACGAGGAACGATGCGATCGTCAGCGCGTTCGGGGTGACCCCGATCTTTCGCACCAGGTTCACCACGGGCTGGATGATCCCCTGCACGTGCGGCCGGAACTGGTCGAGTGTCATCGCCCGACCTCCAGGTAATCCGTCCAGTCGATGGAGCCGTAGGACGGCGGGAGAACGCCCTGGATGAACCGCTCGATCCGGTCGGCGCAGTCGCCGGCGGAGAGTTCGGTCGAGTCCACCTCGAGGACGTGCTCGCCCGGGTGCTCCTCGAGCGTCTCGATCAGGATGACGTCGAGTGCCTCCGCCTCGACGTTTTCTGCAACCTTCTCCGCCGGGTAGTTCCTCGGGGCGAGGCGCCGGCGCAGGACGTCCGGACGGCACCGGAGCACCACCACCCGGTCGCAGGGGAGGAGGTGGGCGAGGTGGCCTTCGACGATCCCGTCGACGGGCTCGAACTCCTCCACCCACCGGTCGACGTCCACCACCAGCGTCTGGCGGTCACGGTCCTCTTCGATGACGTAGGGGCGTACCGTATCCGTCAGCCGGACGACGGTGTGCCCTCGCCGTTCGAGTTCGGCCGCAACAGACGTCTTCCCGGTTCCCGGCGTGCCGGTGATGCCCGTCATCATAAGTTCTTTATCGCCTCGAGGAATCGGATGTTCTCCCAGTCTTCGCCGATGCAGACCCTGATGTAGTGGTCTCCGAGCCCCGGGAAACTGGTGCAGGACCGGACGAGGACGCCCTTCGCCGCGAGACGTTCCGTTGCCTCGTCCCCTGTTCGGGGCGCGACGTCGATCATGACGAAGTTCGCATCCGTTGGGTATACCCTGAACGGCACCTCTTCGGTGAACCGCCGCCGCCACTCCTGCACGTGTTCAAGGGTCTCCCTCACCCGGTCGGTGTCGGCGAGCGCCCCTGCGGCCGCGGCCATCGAGACGGAGTTCAGCGCAAACGGCGTTGCGGCCCTCTGGTAGAACGGCTCAAGCCACGCGGGCACGAACGCGTAGCCGACCCGGAGCCCGGCGAGAGCGAAGATCTTCGACATCGTCCGCCCGATGACCAGGTTCTCGTACCGGCGCATCAGCGGCCGGTAGTCGATATCCGCAAAATCGACGTAGGCGTTGTCGAGGAAGAGCAGCCCGTCCATTCCTTCCAGGATCGCCTCGACGTCCTCCGGCGGAACCGAGTTCCCCGTGGGGTTGTTCGGGGTGCAGAGGAAGGCGAGTTTTGCGCCCCGCGAGGCTTCAATGAACGCTGCCGGATCGACCGAGAAGTCCTCTCTGCGGGGGACGTTCACGACCCGTGCGCCCTGTGCCGCGGCTGCGATCCCGTAGAAGGAGAAGGTCGGGGTCGAGACGGCCACCTTCTCGCCGGGCTCGACGACCGTCCGGATCACCGTCTCGATGACGCCGTCCATGCCTGCGCCGGTCACGAACCGGTAGTCGCCGTGGTAGCGGCGGAGGGCTTCGACGAGCGCGGATGCCCGCTCGTCCGGGTAGCGGTTGGTCTCCCGGAGAGCAGCCGCTGCCGCCTCGATCGCGGCGGGCGACGGCGGCCGGGGGTTCTCGTTGCTCGCGAGGCGGGCCACCCGGTCGAAGCCGTGCTCCCGCGCGACGTCCCCGGCCTTCTTCGCGTAGGAGTAGCCGCCCGCACTCGTATAACACGCTCTAATCAAGCGCTGCATCGATGACACCGACGGCTGCGTCGATCTCCTCGTCCGTGATCACGAGCGGCGGGATCAGACGGAGGTTCCCGTCGGCGGCGCAGTTGACGAGCACCCCGTTCGCAGCGCAGGTCTGCTGCACCTCCGGGCACCGGTCGCCGACCGACATGCCGACGATCAGGCCGCGGCCCCGGGGGTTGTGGCGGGCGAGGCCCTTCATGAACCGCTCGCCTTTCCGGGTCACATCGGGGAGGATCTCCTCGATGACGCCGATCGTCGCGAGCGCCGCCGCGCAGGCGAGCGGGCCTCCGGCAAACGTGCTCCCGTGTTCGCTCTTCTTGAACTCGAGTCCCTCGCGGGCAACGAGCGCACCGATGGGGAACCCGCTCGCGAGCCCCTTTGCGGTCGTGACGATGTCGGGAGATACGCCCGAGTGCTGGTAGGCGAACCATTTGCCCGTCCGGCCCATCCCGGTCTGCACCTCATCGACGATCATCAGCGCGCCGGTATCGTCGCAGATCTCCCGGATGCCCCGGAGGAACTCGTCGGGCGGGATCAGCACCCCGGCCTCGCCCTGGATCGGCTCGACGAAGACCCCGGCGGTATCCTTATCGACGGCCCTTGCGAGGGCGTCGAGGTCGCCGTAGTCGACGAAGGTGCAGGGAACCGAGAGCGGCTCGAACGGTTCCCTGATGGCGGGCTTGTGGGTGACCGCAAGCGATCCGCAGGTCCGGCCGTGGAACCCGTGGTTGAACGCGACGAACTTCTTCCTCCCCGTCCGGACGCGGGCGAGTTTGATCGCGCCGTCGTTCGCCTCCGCGCCGGAGTTCGAGAAGAACGCCTTCGCGAGCCCCGAGATCCCGACGAGCCTCTCCGCGAGTTCCGCCTGGTTCGGGATGTAGTAGAGGTTCGAGCAGTGGATCAGCTCGTGGGCCTGATTGCAGATCGCCTCGACGACCAACGGGTGGCAGTGGCCGGTGCTGCAGACCGCAATACCCGCCACGCAGTCGATATACTCGCGTCCCTGGTCGTCCCAGACGCGCGACCCCGCGCCGCGGACGATCTTCATCGTCCGGCTGAACGCGGGCATGTAGTAGCGTGCGTCAAGCACGCGTGAGTCTTCTGCCATGATATCACTCATACTCGATCGTCGCGGGGGGTTTCGGGGTGACGTCGTAGACGACCCGGGAGACGCCGGGGATCTCGGCGGTGATCCGGGTCGCCATCCGCGACAGCGTCTCGTAGGGGAGGAGCAGCGGGTCGGCGGTCATCCCGTCCCGCGACTGAACAGCCCGGACGGCGACGATCCAGCCGTGGAGCCGGACGTCTCCCTTGACCCCGGTCCCGAGCCCGATCAGTGCTGCAAAACACTGCCAGGGGCGGAACTCCTCCACCAGGCACTCCTCGACGATGGCGTTCGCCTCCCGGGCGATCGCGACCTTCTCCTTCGTCACCTCACCGAGCACCCGGACGGCGAGCCCCGGGCCCGGGAAGGGCATCCGGTGCTGGATCTCCGCCGGGAGCCCGAGCCCGCCGGCGACCTCGCGGACCTCGTCCTTGTAGAGGTCGGCAAGCGGCTCGATGACGCCTTTGAACTCGATATCGAGGGGCATGCCGCCGACGTTGTGGTGGCTCTTGATGCCCCCCTCGCTCTCGATGCGGTCGGGGTAGATCGTCCCCTGCAGGAGCATCGTCGCTCCGGTCCGTTTCGCTTCCCGCTCGAAGATCCGGACGAACTTCTCGCCGATAGCCTTGCGCTTCTCCTCGGGATCGACGATGCCCGCGAGAGCCTCGAAGAACTCGTCTGCGGCATCCACGACACGGAGGTTCGCGTCGGCAAAGAGCGACCGGATGCGATCGGTCTCTCCCTTCCGCATGAGGCCGGTATCCACGTATATCGGCACAAGGCGGTCGCCTATCGCGCGGGTCGCGAGCGCCGCGCAGACCGACGAGTCCACGCCGCCGGAGAGCGCCATCACGACCTTATCCTCGCCGGCAGCATTGCGTATCTCACTGACTGCCCGGTCGATAAACTTCTCGACGTTTACCATTCTGCTGTCTCACCTGATCTCTGATGATTTATTCTTCTTGCATGCCTCTACAAAGCCGATGTAGGGGGGGGAGGGTTTTGTCGGGCTCGATCTGAACTCGGGGTGGAACTGCGTCGCGAGGTAGAAGGGGTGCTCGGGGATCTCGCAGACCTCCATCCGCGGCCCGCAGGCACCCGAAAAGACGAGCCCGGCGCCTTCGAGGTCGGCGATGAACTCCGGGTTCACCTCGTAGCGGTGGCGGTGCCGCTCCACGATTGCCGTTCTGCCGTAGAGACCGGCCACCCTCGTCCCCTCTTTCAGGACGACGTCGCAGTTCCCGAGACGCATCGTGCCCCCGAGGTCGCTGACGCCCTCCTGCTCGGGCAGGATGGCGATGACGTGCGCCCCCTCACCCATCTCTTCGCTCGTGGCGTCCTCGATGCCGAGGACGTGCCGCGCGTACTCGATCACCGAGAGCTGGAACCCGAGGCAGAGGCCGAGGTAGGGCTTTTTGTTCTCGCGGGCGTACCGGATCGCCCGGATCTTCCCCTCAATGCCGCGCTTCCCGAACCCGCCCGGGATCAGGATGCCGTCGACGTCGGCGAGATCGCGGACCTCGAACGTCTCCGCGTCCAGCCAGCGGATCTTCACCTCGGTGGAGAGCGCTCTTCCGGCGTGCTTGAGCGACTCCTTGATGGACATGTAGACGTCCTCGATCCCGTACTTGCTGACGATGGCGACCGTCACCCGGTTCGTGTACTCCTGCGAGACGACCCGGTACCACGCGGGATCCGGTTCCCGGTTATTGAGGGAGAGGTAATTGCAGACGACTTCCGCGAGCCCTTCCTTCTCCAGCTCCATCGGGATCTGGTAGATGTCCGGTGCGTCCTTTGCGGAGACGACGGCTTTTACCGGGACGTCGGTGAAGGTGGATATCTTCTTCTTCGTCTGCGGCCCGATCACGTCGCTGCTTCTCGCGACGATGATGTCGGGCTGCAGCCCGAGTTCGCGGAGCGCCTTCACCGAGTGCTGCGTGGGTTTGGTCTTGAAGTCCCCCATCGTGTCCATCGGGACCAGGGTGACGTGAACCAGGATCATCTCTTCCGGCGCGAGTTCGCCGTGCATCTGCCGTACGGCCTCAAGGAACGGCATGCTCTCGATGTCGCCCACCGTGCCGCCGACCTCAACCATGCAGATATCGGCAACCTTGCCGCCGTTGACCGCTTCCTCGGCCGCGCAGCTGATGCAGTGCTTGATCTCGTCGGTGATGTGGGGGATGATCTGGACGGTCGCCCCGAGGAAATCCCCGCGCCGCTCTTTCTCGATGACGTTCCGGTAGACCTTGCCCGTCGTGATGTTGTGGATCGACTTGAGGTTGATGTCCAGGAACCGCTCGTAGTTGCCTAAGTCGAGGTCGACTTCCCCGCCGTCGGAGAGGACGAATACTTCACCGTGCTGGGCGGGGTTCATGGTGCCGGCGTCGATGTTCAGGTACGGGTCGATCTTCACCGCCGTTACCAGGTAGCCGCGGTTTTTCAAGAGGCGGCCGATGGATGCGGTGGTGATGCCTTTCCCGAGCCCGCTCATGACGCCGCCGGTTACAACGATATACTTCAAACTCTCGTTCCCCTCCGGTTGTGCCGGATGCTCTATCTTATGTATGTGATCCCGGGTATTGAGAATGTATTGTTCCGGCAGTCCCGGGGAATCCCCGGCGGCGCAAAGAGGGCTTCCCCGGGGGGGCGTCCCGGCGCTACCCCTCGATGACCGCGAACGATGTCGACGTCCGGGAGAGAAGTGTATCGTCCGCCGCGCTCCTGACCTCCCCGTCTGCAAACGCCACCCGGCGGCCTTTGCGGACGACCCGCCCGGTGGCGACGATCGTCCCCGTGCTGACGCCTTTCATGAAACTGGTGTGCTCGTCGATCGTGGCGATCCTCTCGTTCTCGGCAAGGAGCGTATACAGCGCAAGCGCAATCGCCTCGTCGGCGAGCGCCACGTAGATCCCGCCCTGGAGCCACCCGGCGCCGTTCAGCATATCCGGCCGGACCTCCATGCTGAGGCGCGCCCGCCCGTCGCCGTATTCATCCACATCTATCCCCATCAGTTTGAAGAAGGGATTCGCGTCCCTCCCGACCCGTTTTAGTTCGTCAATGTAGCCCACGCGACCACACCTGCCTCCCGGAGGATATGGGGTCTGTCGGGATAAACGTTATGAAGACCGGTGCCGGATACGAAATCCGATTCGTTTACCCTGCTCGTTTGCCGGCAGGAGTTCGGGGTCCCGGCGGCGGGACCCGGTGCCGCCTCTCCACCCCTGAAAAACCTTGTTGCGCGAGATCTCCATTTAACGAGCCATATACGGGATTTAACGTTCTCTCCCGGCCGGGGAGACCTGAAGGACATATAACAACAAATATCTCTTCAACTCTCAACCAGTACGATATGGAAGAAGCGTGGCAGCCCGAGGCGCTCCGGAACCGGCGGCTCGAGCAGCTCCGGGCTACCATGGACGATTACATCGCAAAGAACACCGGACTGGTCGAGGGGAACCTCCCGGTCTTCTTCGGCCACGTTGCCGCCACGCTCGACAAGACGTTTCCCGACCTCGACGACAGGACCTACGACGACTTCATCGATGCGACCGCTTTTACCCTCCTCAACGTCACGCGCGAGGCCCCGACGACGGAGTTTCTCGAGAAGTTCCTGCGGCACGCCATGGGAAACAAGCGACGCCGCAAGGGACGGGCAACGCTCGACGTGATTGTGGCCCTGAGGTTGATCGACTCCGGCAACTACTACCAGGCGATCGAGTACCTTATGCCCCACAGGAGTTACGACGGTCGCACCAACGCTGCGGTCGCCTACTGCTACTACGCTCTCTCCCTCGCGAAGAACCAGAAGTCGAGACTTCGCCCCGACGACCTGGAACTGCACGCCCGCGAGGAGATGCTGAACGTCTCCCGTGTCCGCGCCCCGCTCAACCGTCTCGCGCTCTTCAATCGCAAGGACAACCGGCTGAACACGATCTTCTGGTTCATGCTGGATCTGGCGTTCACCTGGTTCCCGAGCGAACCGGAGTTCTACCGCATGGGCATCACCAAAACGAAGGACGATGGCGATATCGAGCGCCGGAACCATCTCCTTGCTCATGCAACGGAGCGGTTCTCGGACGATCGGTTCTTCCTCGCGGAGGCGTTCAACACCCGCGTGGAGTTGCGCAACGGGAGCGGTGCCGCCGCTGTCGTCAAACAGATGATGCAGCAGTTCCCGAACGACCTCGAACCGCTCTACTACGGGATGAAACTCGCAATTCTCGGAGCCCAGCCGAGATCCTATGCGACGTTCCGAAAACTGGCGATCTTAAAAGAGTTCCCCCGGTTTCTGCTCTTGATGCTCGATACCGTCTTCGAGGTCATGAGGAACCACAAAACGGAGAGTTACGTCTGCTTCGAGGAGGCAAAGAAGGCCTCACCCGGGCGAGACTACTACATCACGTCGCTGGAGTACATCCTCCGCGACTTCATCGAAGGGGACGAAGAGCGGGCGAAACGCGCGAGATCTGCGTTCTTTATGTCCGTAGATCAGTACTGCATGCAGATCCTGAAGGTCAGGGAGTGACGGAGAATGGGTGTCGCGCTGCAAAGGTCTCCTCCCCGGTGGGGAATCCTGAGATCACCCGTTGCTTCAAACCGGTGTCGAAATGCCGGTGTTCTTCCGGAAAATAGGTTAAATCGCCCCATTTCAAAAATAACGGGGAGAGACAGAACGATGCATATATCTATCTCGAAAAGCAAAATCTCCTGTGAGCGGCGCTTACAGGCCCGAATAATCAGATATATCGTGGAGGACCGGTTACGATGACGGGAAACAAGACAACCCGGGACGGCGCCCCCGAATCGCCGGACCTTGGAGCGGACACCTGCCTCTCGATCCTCCGTGAAACGCCGGACGGCCTCGTTCTGGTGGACGGCGAAGGCAGATGCCGGTACCTGAACCCGGCGTTCACCCGGATCACCGGGTATACCCTGGAGGATGTTCCGACGCTCGCTCAATGGTTCGAGCGTGCCCACCCGAACCCGGCGTACCGCCGGAAGGTGCAGGGACCGGGGGAGGAACTGTTCTCAGGCGCCCGGGACCTCCTGGTTGCCAGCGTGGTCTGCCGGGACGGCAGGGTGCGCGATATCGAGATCCGGCGAGCGGCGGTCGAGGGCGGCTATGTCCTGCTCGCCGTCCGGGATGTCACCGAGCAGTGCCTGGCCGAGGAGAACCTCAGGCAGGCGACGTCCGAGTTGACCGCGGTGATCGAGGCGTTCCCCGATCTCTTCGTCCGGTTGAACGCCGACGGCACGATCCTTGAAGTCAGAGCGGGGAGGCTCGCGGAGACTCCGTTCATCTCCCGGGTGCACCTCGGGCGGCGGGTGCAGGATCTGCTCCCCGCCGGGGTGGGCGAGGCGCTTTCGGGTGCGTTGCAGGGGGTTGTCAGGGCGAATACGCCCGCAGCACCCCTTGAGTTCAGTCGCACGAACGCCGGAGAGGTCCGGCACTTCGAGGCCCGCGTCATGCCGCTACGGGAGATGCACCTGATGGTCATCATCAGGGAGATCACGGAGCGCAAGTTGGCGGAGGAGGAGTTGCACCGCCACCGCGAGCACCTGGAGGAACTCGTCGCCGAACGGACCGCCGAACTCGAGCGCGCGAACAAGCAGCTCGAGCAGCTGCTCTACTACATCGAGATGACCGAGCGCAAAGCCGCGGAGAACTGGCTGGACTCGCCGGTCGAACTGGACTCCCCGGGGACGGAAGAGCCCGGGGAGGCGAGGATCACGACAGACGCCGCCGGGACGATCGTCATCGTGGATATGGCGGCCGAACGCCTCACCGGCTACGCGGGGGACGAACTGGCCGGGAAGCCGGTCTGGTCGCTCTTTACGGGCGGGGATCTCCGGGAACTCCTCTCCCGGGAGGTGCTGGAGCAGGGTCGGGCGGCGGAGTACGCACAGGTCGTGAGTCTCGTGAGAAAAGGCGGGTCGAAAGAGGCCGTCCGTGTCTCCGGCGACCCGATCGCCGACGGCTCCGGCACCGTGATCGGGATGGTCTGCACCTTTTACAAGGCGTGAATCCTCAGAGCCGGAAGCCGTAGGACTCCGGGTGTACCGCTCCCGGGTCCTGGGGCGCAACGGCGACCCCGATCTGGTCGGAGTAGAGCCCGAGCCCTTCGAGGGCGGAGAGGAGCACTTTTTCCGGCGTGTTGTTGATCTCGCTCACGTGGGCGAGCATCGCCATGTGGATGCGGTCGGCGAGCCTCTGCAGGCAGCGGGCGGCATCGGGGTTCGAGAGGTGCCCGCGTTTCGACCGTATCCGGCTCTTTAAGTAGGCGGGATACGGGCCGTTCTCAAGCATATCCGGGCAGTGGTTGCTCTCGAGGAGGACGGCGTCGCAGGATGCGAGTCTATCGAACATCGAGGTGGTGACGGTGCCGGTGTCGGTGCAGCACCCGATGCGGAGGTCGCCCTCGGTGACCGAGAACCCGCAGGGTTCCCGGGCATCGTGGGAGGCGGCGAACGGTTCGACCGAGAAGTCGCCGACGGAGAATGTCTCGCCGCACCGGCACCGCCGGATCTCTGCGGACGTTCCCCTGCACTTCGCGGTGAACGCATCGAGCGTTCCGCCGGTCGCGTAGACCGGAACCCCGAGCCTCCTTGCCAGGACGTCGACGCCCCGGATATGATCGATGTGCTCGTGCGTGACGAGTATCGCCTCGACGAGCGTTGCGTCCCCACCGGCGGCTTCGAGGCGCCGAAGGGTCTCGCGAGCGGAGAGCCCCGCGTCGATGAGCAGCGCACCCCGCTCCCCCCGGAGATAGGTGCAGTTTCCTTTGCTCCCGCTGGCGAGGACTGTCAGTTCCATTGTAGAAATGGTGGGCTGTGCGGATATTTAAGACCGGGGATGACGACGTGCAGAATGAACCCCGGAATCCGGGGCTCCAATCCCCGGTGAGAGCGGATGAACACGACGGAGGAGTCCCGGCAGGGGGCGGTCGGCCGGTTCGCCCCCGGTCTTGCCGGCGGCCGGCACGCATCGACCGGGAGAGGGTGAGGTCTCTCGTCAACACCTGCCCCGTCCGGTCGCTCGATACGACAGCGCTTCCGCCCCGGAGGGCCGGCCGAAGGAGGAAGGCGGGTTCCCGGACCCGGGTGTCGCGGTGGAGGGGAACCTGCGGCATACGTCACTATCGAACTGCTTCAATACCCGCCGGTGGCAATATCGAGTTTGTTTCTATCGAAAATGCTGTTCGCCTTTTCAATACGGTGTTTGACCATTTCGCACACAGCCCAATACACTTCATTAATCTCCATCTCGTTCAGGCCTAGTTCTTTGAATATAATTTCATCAATACTCCCCTGGGTCTCATCGGGATCCGGGATCTGTTCGCGAAGAGGCCTTGTAACAGGTAATCCGGATTCTGAAAAAATTGACATTAATCGTTTTGATCGAACTCTTCTCTCCAGGTTATTCCTGTCTTCGGGGAGGTTGACTAATACCGGGATATTACTGAAATCTTCAACAGAAATGAATAATGCGCCCTCGCCCAGACCGATCTGCCCAAATATGTTTAAGAACAATGCGAAAACCGTTGAATTTAGCATTAGCCCCAGATTCTCCTTATTCTCGGCTTTCAATGGGGATATTCCATACATCACCTTATCGATGATATTTCGGTACTTATTGTAAAATATTGAGAAATTTGTGTTAAATGTTGATCGAGTGATATACTCGGGTGTTAGTGCCCCTATCGAGTACCATCTCACCCTCGTTCTACAACTCGGTCGTTTGTCATAGCCTCGCGCCTCACCCCATTCGATGTATTTTAAAGCGTTTGTTCCCGTTAGCTCGCTTTTCCCTCTGTCGCACAGAAATATTTTAGTTTTTAGTTCTGACGGATCGATTATAAGGGAATTGAATTCTCGAGGGCTCTTGATGATGGGCTTTACAAATTCCACTTCAATGTTCCATCGGTTCAGTTCTTGTTCTGTAAGGTAAAAGAATTCGTTTGCACCCGTTGTAAAGCCTCTTTGAATCTTAGCGGTTTCGCGTAACTTAATGAATTTGCCTTTCCCTTTCTTTAAAATTGTATAGAATATATCCGGAGCCCGTAGGTACTTTCCCCATTTATTGCCGATGTACCTACCCCTCCCGAATCGGCCTTTATCACGGTCGTATTCCTCCGGATATTCCCATCCGTCCTCCAGGAGATCCTCTTGCGTGATCGAAAATATGCGGCATTCATCCGTCTGGACGATGTTTTCGATTAAATCGGTCAAATTACCTCCCTTCACCCTCGCTTGAGTCCTGTCGACGGCAATCATTGTCTCCGCCGAAACGACTTCTTCAAAAGGCTTCTTGAACATCACGAACTTTGCTGTGTTTGAAATTCCCGTCCAGGATGCTTCTACTCCTGTTCGTATTTTCTCTTCAAACGCCTCCCCACGAAGCGCCGGAGCACCAAACACAGCAATGATGGTATTCACATCCGCATGCTCGAAACTCCGTTTCGGGTTATCATAGATCGCATGGATTGGAACATATTTAAGAAGGAACTCCTGGAGGTCTTTCCCATATCCTACATCGAGCCAGGAATTCGATGTAATGAAACAGACAACCCCTTTTTCGTTAAGTAGCGAAAGGCCGTGGAAATAGAAGTAAATGTATAAATCACTCTTTCGATCGATGTTTTGAATGACAGGGAACTGTGTCCGCACCGAATGAATTAATTTCTCTTTATACTCACGCCGATCTTCAAGAGTAACCTCCGCTTTGATACGGTTCGGCGGTGAGATCATCTCCTGTCGTACGTAAGGGGGATTGCCGATTACAATATCGAATCCGTTCTTCTCGCCGAATACCTCAGCGAAATCTATATCCCAGATAAATGGCTTCTTCTCCGGGTCATCGAGGACGGATTTCACCGATTTAAGGTCTCGGCGAACGCCTTCATCGAGCCCTCTCGATCTGATACTAAACGAGACGCCTCCCGTCTCCTGCACCATCGAGTCGCCAACACGGAGGTGGAGGTTCGGATTTGGGAGAAGCGGACCTTTTCTCAGATCTTCAATCGATACGTCGGCGTCAACGATCGGGTGAAGCCACAATCTGAGTTCTGCAGCCCGCACAGCCCACGGCATCACATCGACACCATACAGGGAACGCTGAATGATACCATATTTGATATCGAAAACAGACTTCCTGGTCGATGCCATGCGGGCATACACAGTTTGATACAACTCGGTAAGAACACTGAGCATTCCGACGAGGAATGCCCCCGACCCGCAAGCAGGGTCCACGATAGAGAGATCATTCAGAATGCGCTCTATCCTAAACCAGATCTCAGGATCCCCATTGATATGACCGGTCTTTTCATCATCCTCTGGAGAGTCGAATACAAAATGGTACAGCGATTCTCCTGGCAGATCGGGCAGTTGATTCATTAACGATCCGACCAGTGCCCGGCGGCACATGAAATCAACTTCAATACGAGCTGTATAGAAAATTCCCAGGTCGTTGCGATCATAAATTTCTTCGGCAACATTGGCGAGAGATTCATACACATACCCAATCATCCGGGGATCGACTGCAACTTCCTCATCGAGAGGATCAGCCTCTCGAATGGTAAATTTATACTTCTCAAAGAAGGTAAGAACTTCGTTAAACATCTCATCAGAGACTGTAGCGCCCATTCTGTCAGTATCTTTCTCGGTAAACAGGCCCCCGTTGAGATGCGGAACTGTAAGGAGGAGACGGCTTACATCATCGGAAAACCCCGTGATCTCACTGCTCTTGTTATTAAAGGCTTTAAAGAACACCTGTGAGAGCCGATCCCGATAAAACGTATCTGTTCCGAACCTGTTTTCTGACGTATACGATGCCCAGAGCCACTTGACGAAGTGTGGTTGCTTAAGCCACCCTTTTTCCGCGATGAAATAAATGAACATTACCCGATTTAACAATTGCAGGGCAAACTCATGGGATTCCTGTCTGGAAAAGCCCTGATCGGATACACGCTCGCGCACGCGGAAAAAGAGGCGCTTATAATCCTCAAAGAACTGCCCGGCTACAGACTCAACAGTGAATGCTTCCCCCCATCGGTGCCATACTGCACGCCAGGTTGCATTTTTCTGGTACGAGAGACGAGCCAGCGTCCGGATCTCTGTATAATGAAGATCTTCCTTTTTAAGGATCAGTTTGGTAATCTTGAGTTTTCGTTTTCCTTTTTCATCCTTCACGGTCTTAGGGTAGACAAACAGAATCTCCGAATAATCTATCGTAAAAATTACCATGAACCGAAGATACTGGTGATCGAGCGTATTGGTGGCAGACCTGATGAAGGATGGAGCGAGCGAGGTCGTTTCGAGCAGAAAGACGGGAATATCCTCACCGAAACTCATCGGAGAATAGATATTGGAGATCCTTTCCTCATCCTCCTTACGGAGATCAAAAGACTCTTTCTTCCTTCGCAGAGGTCTCTCATGAATATTCTCTGCAGGATACTCTAACAACGAAAATAAAGCGGCAATATCGTCTGCTTTCGTTATTGATGGTATAAACTCTCTTAGTATCGTTTGAATTCTTACTTCTTCGGCATTATTGGTCACAATCTCAACCTCTTTTCGTTCGTACACCAATAACGACCCAGATATCCCATAATTGAAAAAATTCCGTCGGGGGGCGATACTATTCAATGGGGCTTATATCCCACCTGAATCTGCTATCAACTATTTGAAATAGGTTGTTATCTTCAATTATTAGAACTCTGTCAGGATCTTCTCAATCCCCTGAGAACGGTAATTTAGAATCTGTCAGTCCAGTGTCCCCCTTTACGTGACACGATGAAGCGCCTCCCTGAACCGCGAGAATCGGGAGGTTGCAATGACGAAACATATTCGGGGAATCCCGAAGAGGAGTCGAAATATCATGCGCCGGGTGAAGCCCGGCGATACCATACCCGGGCATGTCCGGCAGGAGAAAGAGGACGACACCATCCTCCCTCCGCGATAAGCGATCAAGGGCGCTTCGCGGGTTCCCCGGAGCACCTGCGGAAAGGCTCGACGTTCGGGGCCGAAGGGCTGGTGGCGCCCCTCACTCGCGCCGAACGACGTGAACCGACTCCGGCGTAAACGAGACCACAACCCGGCTCCCCTCCCGGATGCCGAGGTTGTCCACTGCTTTCCAGGAGAGGATGGACGAGAGCGCGAACCCGCAGTCGACCGTCACCCTGCTGAACGGGCCGCGGGGAACGACGGACGTCACGGTGCTGGGAAGGGCGTTCCTCCCCGGGGCGGCGGCGGCCCCGTCCGCCACGGCGATCCGGATATCCTCCGATCGGATGCAGAGAGAGACCGCCTCCCCCGCCTCGAACGGCGACCGTGCCCGGATCCGGACGCCGCCGGCATCGACGACGGCGGCAGCGTTCTCCCCGACGACGACGCCCTCGACGATGTTCTCGATCCCGACGAACCGGGCGACCTCCCGGCTTGCCGGGAGGGTGAAGACCTCCCGCGGCGTCCCCACCTGCGCGAACACCCCGTTCATCAGCACCCCGATCCGGTGAGCGAGCCGCTGGCCCTGGTACATGTCGTGGGTCGAGAAGACGATCGTCGTCCCGAGGTCGCGGTTGATCCGCACCGCCAGATCCTCGATCGTCGCCACCGAGACCGGGTCGAGGTTCGCGGTCGGTTCGTCGAGGAGGAGGATCTCCGGCTCGATCACCATCGCCCGGGCAAGCGCCACCCGCTGCATCTCCCCGCCCGAGAGCGTCCTTGCCCGGCGCTCCCCGTAACCCGCAAGACCGACCATATCGAGAGCTTCCTCGATACGGGTATGGATCTCGCTCTTGCTCGCGCCCCGGAACCGGAGGCCGACGGCGACGTTCTCCGCGACCGTCGCGTTGAAGACGGCGGGTTTCTGGAAGACCATCCCCATCATCCTGCGGATGGAGAGGTTTCTTTGCTCCGCGTGGATATCGGTGCCGTCCACCCGGATCGTCCCTCCCGTCGGGGTATCGAGGAGATCGATGAGGCGCAGCAGGGTCGACTTCCCCGACCCGGAGGGGCCGATGACGGCGAAGATCTCGCCCTGGTTCACCTTCCCGGTGACGCCGTCGAGCACCCGGGTGTCGCCGAAGTACTTTGAGACGTTCTCGAGTTCGATCATGGTATCACCGGTGCTGCACCGTGGTTATGGCGAGATTCACGCCGAGGGCGATCGCGAGCAGGACGAGCCCGAGCGCGATGGACTGGGAGATGTTGCCCATCGAGGTCTCGAGCGATATTGCGGTCGTCAGGACCCGGGTCGAACTCGCAAACGACGACGCCGCGATGTTGCCGCCGACGAGGATCGCCGCCCCGACCTCCGATATCGCCCGCCCGAACCCGACCGCGACGGTCGCAAGGATAGCGAACCGGGCTTCTTTCAAGATGTTCACCAGGAACTGGAGTCGGGTTGCCCCGAGCGAGCGGAGGGTGTCCCTGATCACCGGGTCGACCCCCGAGAGCGCGGAGATCGTGAGGCCGGTCATGATCGGCAGGATGAGCACCGTCTGCGCGATGATCATCGCGGTCGGGGTGAAGAGCAGCCGCATGAACCCGAACGGGCCGACGCGGGAGATGAGCAGGAATATGAGCAGCCCGACGATGACCGTCGGGAGGGAGTAGAGCGTCTGGATCAGGTTGATAAGACTCTTTCTTCCCGGGAACGTCCCGAAGTTGATCGCGGCCCCGAGCGGAACGGCGATCAGCGAGGCGACGATCGTTGCGGTGAGCGATATGGCGATGCTCCGCGCGGCGATGGCCATCACATCGGGATCAAGCGTGACGATGAGCCTGATTGCCTCCAGGAACCCCTCGACGATCTCGTACATGCTCTCCACCTCTCCGCACGCAGCTGAAGACAAAAAAGGGTGATTGTAGCAGGATCAGGCGATCGGATCCTTCACTTCAGCCTCGGTCACGCCGATCTTCTCCCAGTCGTCCTGGGCGGCGTAGAAGAGCGGCTGGCCGTACTGGTCGACACCGAAGGATGCAATCTCCTTCTGGATATCGTCGGAGATCAGGAAGTTGACCCAGTCCTTCGCGACGGTGGTGTTGGTGTCGGGGTACTTCTCGGGATTGATCTCCATCGCGCAGTAGACGTTGAGCAGGATATCGCCCTCGTCGACGAGCGCTACGAGATCGAGGTCGCCCTTGTAGGCGAGGTAGGTGCCGATGTCGGAGAGGGTGTAAGCCTGCTTCTCATTTGTCAGCGTAAGGGTCGCGCCCATGCCTGTTCCGGCCTCCTGGTACCAGTCCCCGGAGCCCTGTACATCCGTCGAGTAGTTGAACCCGGCGCCCTTCCAGATAGCCTTCTCCTTGGAGTGCGTGCCCGACGCGTCGCCGCGCGAGACGAAGACGACATCCTCACCGGCCATTCCCTTCTCGCGGATGGCGGTGAACGCCGCTTCGGGCTGCATGCCCTTGATCTCTGCCGGGTCGGACTCGGGCCCGACGAGGACGAAGTAGTTGTAGGCGAAGACGCGCCGGTTGATGCCGTAGCCGTCGGCGATGAAGGCGTCTTCACGCGCACGGTCGTGCACCATCAGGACGTCCACATCGCCCCGCTGCCCATACTCGATCGCTTTGCCGGTTCCGGCGGAGACGATCAGCACCTCGGCGTTGTACTTCTCCTCGAAGATCGGCGTGATGTGGTCGAGGAGCTTGGTGTCGTAAAGGCTGGTCGTCGTGGCGATACGGAGTTGCTGCTTCTCTACGGGTGTCGGGTCGGTTGTCGTCCCGGTACAGCCGCAGATCAGCATGAGGGCGACCATGACGGCCGCAACAGCAAAAATAATTCGTCTGTGCATGATGATCAGATTGATATATCGCGATACGTGCATTTAAGTAGATGTGTTTTGTGTTAATGGAAACTTGATATACTTAATGGATTTTATATTTGCCGGGGTTAAGGGGATGTTGTTGATTCGATCTTCACCCCACCACGATATCCCGATACGCTTCGCCGTCCGCCTCGACGTAGAGGATCGCCTTCCCCCCGATGCAGGCGGGCTTCGGGAATTTCCGCAGAGTAACGACACCTTCTTCGAGCACTGCGCCGCCCATGGTCATCACCCGGTCGACGCCGGAGGCGAGGATCGCGGCGACCGTCTGGGTGCCGCGGAGGTCGCGGGTCGTTCCCTTCTGGACGAACCGGCCGTCATTCCCCGATGCCGCAAGCCCGACCCCGGCAAGTGCGCCGATGACGCCGTCTTCGGTGCCGCCGAGCCCTTCGAGGAGGATTCCGGCCTCGCGGGCGAGCTTTCGCGCCTCATCCTGCGTCACGATGCTCGTCTTCGCGGCGAACCCGAAGCGGGAGAGGTCGCCGTTGATCCCGGGGCCGGCGGCGACGCAGATGCCCGGGTCGCTCCCCTCGATGAAGTCGGCGAGCATCATCTCCCTTGCCGTCGCGAAGACGTCGGCCGCGGTCCCGCGCTCCTCCTCCCGGATGTGGATGACCGCGGAGCTGTTATGGGTGGTGTAGGGCACGGCGGGATGGACAAAGAGCTGGTGACGGGTCACCCCCGTCACCGTATACGACCGGGCGAGTTCTGCTGCAATCGTGCGGGCGAGCCGTCCGGTCCCCCGGGACTCGCGGGTGTCGGTGTCGTCAATGCCGAGGTAGAGAGTCATGGAATCGCTCGTGTGCTGTAAAGATCTGCGCGCAACGCTAAAGAAGACTTCTCCGGAGTTAATGGAAAATGGTTGATCCGGGGCGGCCGTCACGCCCGGATGATGGTGCCGACCCGCTCCCCGTTGACGGCCTTCGCGATATTGCCGGGGACGTGGGCGTTTACCACCTTGATCTCTCTGATGTGGACGGCGTCACGGAGGAGTTCGACCGCCATCGGTTCGAGAACCATATCCTCGAGCTGCATCTCCAGGAGTTCGTCGGCCGTGATCTCCGCGATGAACTCGGCGTCGGGGTTCACGAACGGGTTCTCCACATAGAGCCCATCCACGTTCTTCCCGAGGATGCAGTTCTTTCCGCCGACGACCTCCGCCATCAGGAAGGCGCCGGTATCCGTCCGGTGCGGCGGGATGCTCCCGAGTTTCGGCGGGTGCTCGTAGAGCCCGTAGGGCGGGGTGCCCTGGACGACCGGGAGCATACCGAGGGATATGAGCGAGGGGAGGTCCAGGAGGTCGCCGGTCTGGATCCGGGTGCCGTTGTATTTCGAGAGGAGGAGCGAGATCATGGTCGCGTTCTGCTCGCTGATCTTGCCCGCGAGTTCCGCGAGCACCCCCGTCGGCATCCCGAGATCGATCCCGACGTCGAGGATGTGCCGGACCCGGGCGCCGCCGCCGGTGGCGACCAGGATCTTGTGGTCCCGGGAGAGTTCGCCGATCTCCTCCATCAGCGGATGAACGACCTCCCGCCCGTAATCGATGACGCCGTGGCCGCCGATCTTGACAACGTTTAAGTCCGGCATGATCCGGATCTGCCGGACCTCCCCGGTCTCGCGGAGCAGGCTCCGCCGGACCAGGCTCTCGCCCTTGAGTCTCGATCCCATCTCGAATCGCTCTGCCATGGTTAGTCTCCTCATAGCATATGTGGGCGTAAGTATTAAGTGTCTTCGTGGTATATCTGCTGATATACCAATTGGTTGTGGGGTGAAGAAGTAATGAAGATCTACGCACGAGAACGCCAGAAAGTCGGTACCGGCGTGAAGCAGCCCCGGTTCCGCGTTGTCGCCGTCGTCGAAGAGCAGGGCGAAGAAAAGCACCTGAAGGTGGAGGGGACCCACTTCAGGAAGGTCGAACTCGAACAGATTGCAAAGGACATCGGCGCCGAGATCGTCTACCTCGAGGGGATGCCCGAGGAAGAGCGCGGCGAAATGAAGGCGGAAGCAGCGTAACCGAACCGACCTCTTTTTTTCCGCCGGGCGCGACTACTGGTACGATCGGATGTCCACACACGACGATATCTTTGAGGCGGCCGCGAGGATCCTTCTCCTGGATGACCGGTGCGTAACCCTCAGTTTCTCCCCGGAGGGCGTCTCGTTCCGTTTCCCGACGACCCGGAAACTTGCCGAGCACCTCGGGATCCCGCACTACTACGTCCTCCCCCGGTTCGGGGAGATGGAGCGCGACGGGCTGATCCGCCGGGCCGAGCGGGTCGGGATCTCCACCACGGCCGCGGGGACACAGCGGCTCCTCTCGATCATGGCGGAGCGCTACCCGGAGCGCGCAGAAGAGATCCTCGGCGCTGCGGTCTTTCCGGTGCTCCAGGCGCGCTCCGGCGGGTATGAGAGGGATTAACTCTCCCGCCCGCCCACCCACCTCACTCTATATGCAGACGAGCGATCCGGCCCTCATCGGCGGGGTGCCCCTTGATGCATTCTTTGCGTTCCTCCTCGCTCTTGTCGTGTTTCTCTTCCTCGGTAACCTCGCCTACATGCTTCTCCGGCAGGCACTCGACGGGCGCACCTCCCCGGGAACGGCCAAGTGGGCGGCGGCCATCCTGCAGTACGCCGTCATCATCTGCGGGGTCTACGCGAGCGCGCGCTACCTCCTCGACTTCGATCTCACGGCTGTTGCCGCATCGCTCGGGATCCTCGGCATCATCGTGGCCGTCTCGTCGACCCAGATCACCCAGAACGTCCTTGCCGGCATCCTGATCACCATCAACCGCCCGGTCCAGCTCGAAGAGTGGATCGTCGTCGGGGAGATGCCGTCGACGGGGCTGTGCAAGGTGCATGATATCTCGTTCACGACGACGATCCTCCAGGGGCTCGACGGCGGTCTGATCCTCACCCCGAACTCGAACATCATCACCTCAAAGGTCATCAACTACTCCCGCGCCGGGCTCCAGGAGATCGCGATCCCGCTCACCGTCCCGGTCACCGCGGATCTTGGGCGGGTGCAGGAGATCGCGATCCCGCTCACCGTCCCGGTCACCGCGGATCTTGGGCGGGTGCAGGAGATCGCGATCCCGCTCACCGTCCCGCTCACCGCGGATCTTGGGCGGGTGCAGGAGATCGCCCTCGCGGCAGCCCGCGACCATCCCCGAATCCTGCCCCACGTCGAGCCGGCCGAACGCTCAGCGGTCCAGAGCCTCTTCGACCTCCCCTACATCGGGCGCCTCTCCTCCGACCTCCCCCATATCGGCCTTGCGATCTTCGAGCCGAAGGTACAGGTCACGTCGATCAGGGAGGAGTGGGTCCGGCTGACGGTGCGGGTCTGGATCCGGGAGATCCCCGAGAGAGACCGGATCGTCTCCGGGTATCTCGATGCCGTCATCGGGCGGCTGAAGGCCGAAGACCTCCTTGAAGCAAAGAAACCGGAGAAGGGGCCCGCGCCGGAGAACCCGGTGTGACGGGCTTCGTCGCTTTAGGAAAAAGGGTAGACGCGGGCCGCCGAAGGCCGCGAGTCCTCACGCGGACTCTTCATACTCCCGGAGATCCTTTGGCGAGAAACTCCGGACCTTCACCTCCTCGATGCGCCGCGCGTCGACCCAGCCGCTCCTGACCTCGTCGCGGTGGTCGAACTGGCGGACGTAGGGCTTGATGTCGAGGAGCGGCGTGCCGTCCAGCACGTCGATCCCGCGGACCCGGACGGTGTTGCCTTCGACGGCGATGACCTCGACGAGGGAGATCCCGATCGGGTTCGGGCGGTTGCAGTGGCGTATGGCAAAGATCCCGCGTTCCCTGCTGCCGTCGGCGAACGGACGCTGGCGCAGGGAAAACCCGTTTACCCGGTGAAAGTGGTAGAGGAGGTAGATGTGGGAGAACCCATCGAGCCCCTCCAGCCCGTCGGCGTACCCGGGAGCGACCTCGATCGCCCCCTCTGCTTCAGAGAAGATGCTCTGGATGGGTGTGGTGTCCCCGTCGGTGAACGGCGATCGGATGGTCCCGATGATCCGGTAGGTGGCGGTCTCCATGGGTTCATGCTCCTTGTGCCCCGTCAGGGTCTCATCCCCGTCGAGGTAATGGAGGCGAGCGGTTCGGATTCCGCAGTTCCGGCAGTTTCCGGCGTATCGGGCGCGGTTCCGGTGCACCTGTACGAAGAAGCGATAGTTGCCGTAAAAAACGGTGGAAGAACGGAAGGGTGGTGCGCTTTCATAGGGATTATTACTCGATAGAGCAAAATAAGCGTTTACATTCACCACAATGATAACTTCTGCAGTTTACCCTGACGCAGCTGCTGAAAAAGTATATCGACAACATTTATGATGGGGAAGCATCCTTCCAAAACCCCCAAAAAGGAGAGGAGACATAGAAGGAGAGTGCGTATGGCGGAGAACAGCGGAACGGAGGAACGGGGTATCCGGATCACCCTCGAGGAGATCGCCGGAGCGGTCGGCGACTTCGGCACCATATTCCCCATCCTGCTCGGCGTCGCGATCGTCTGCCCCGACGTGAACGTCAGCCACTTCTTCCTCTTCGTCGCCGCCTGGTTCATCATCACCGGGCTCTACTACCGCCTTCCCATCCCCATCGAGCCGATGAAGGCGATTGGGGCCGTCGTCATCGCGGAAGGACTCTGTGCTGGCGAGATCGTGGCCTCGGGGATCATCGTCGGGGTGCTCTTCCTCGCGATCGGCCTCGTCGGCGGGATGGCCTGGCTTGAGGACCGGATCCCGAGAAGCGTCATCCGCGGCGTGCAGGCCGGGCTTGCGCTCCTCCTCCTCCGGACGTCGCTCGGCTACATCGTCGCCGACCCGCTCGTTGCAGTGCTCGCGATCGCGGTCATCGTTGCCTTCTTTATCGCGTCGCAGCGCACCCGGATCCCGGACATCTCCGCCCTCCTCGTCCTCATCATCGGGCTTGCCGTCGGGATCGCCGCGCAGGGGATGCCGCCGTTCCGCCTGATGCCCCTCCCCGCCCTCGTCCTCCCGATGCCGTCGGACTTCATCGCCGGCACCTGGGACCTCGTCCTCCCGCAGGTGCCGCTCACGATAGCAAACGCCATCCTCGCGACGTCCCTCCTCACCTACGACCTCTTCCCGAAGAAGGGCGTCGATCCCGACCGGCTCTCCCGGACGATCGGGGCGATGAACCTCGTCTCGACGCCGCTCGGCGGGTTTCCGATGTGCCACGGCGCCGGGGGGCTCGCGGCGATGTACCGGTTCGGCGCGAGGACCGGCGGGGCGAACATCGTCGCCGGGATCTTCATCCTCATCTTCGCCGTCGCGTTTGCCCCGCCGGAGGTCCTGACCCTCATCCCCCTGGGGATCTTCGGCGCGCTCCTGGTCTTCGTGGCGCTCGAACTCGGGAAGCACAGCGCGAAGACGGAGTCTTACCTGGTCACGGGGGTCATCGCCGTCCTCACCCTCGTGGTCGGTCTCACCGTCGCGTTCATCGTCGGGATGGTCCTTGCATATGCGCTGGAGCGGTGGGGGAAGGGGAGAGCATCCCGGAGTTGATGGGCCGCGGCCTTATCCTTCCGGAGATCTGTAACCCCCACCCCACCCAGCCTTCGGCCTCCTCCCCCGCCCCCAAGGGGCGGGGGCAGTCATGGCGATACCCTCTGGAAAGCCGGAAATGATTCTTTTCCGGGCGCTCCCCGTACACTGGACCGTGGGGGTATCGCCATCGGGGAGGGGCCTGTCTCAACCTATCCCGGATACCTGTAGCCCCCACCCCACCCGCGAGGAAGACTGCGGGCAACGCTTGGCGATACGTAACCAGCCGGCGAACCGGGCCAGGTTTTATCCTCTCCGGCGTAAGACCCGGGCGAAGATGGACACCGTCACCTTACTCGGTCTTCTCGCCGGCACGCTCACGACGCTCGCGTTCGCGCCGCAGGTCGTCCGGGCGTGGCGGACGCGGTCGACCGCCGACCTCTCGCTTGGTATGCTCGTCGTCCTCCTCTCCGGCGTCCTGCTCTGGCTCGCCTACGGGGTGGTGAGAGGAGATATCGCCATCATCGCGGCGAACGGGGTAACGGCCGTCCTCGTCGGCCTGATCCTCTCGATCAAGAAGAAGAGTGGATGACGTGGATCGCCGTCGCCTTCACGGAGAGGGTGACGGACGCTCCCGGAACGAGGCCGAGTTCCTGCACCGACCGCCGGGTCAGGACCGCGGTGAGCATGACGCCCGCGTCAACCCGCACCTCGGCGACGGGGCCGTTCTCCGCGACCGAGACGACCGTCCGGGACATCCTGTTTCGGGCGCTGGTGCGCCGGTCATTCCCGACGGCGAGGACGACGTCGTCGGCCCGGATGCAGAGCGTGACCTCCTCACCCGCGGCGGCGTCCGTCACCGCCTCGAAGACCAGTCCGCCGACGTCCACCGTCGCGAGCCCGTCCTCGTTTGCCGTCACCGTTCCGTCCAGGATGTTCTCGACCCCGACGAACGACGCGACCTCCCGGCTCCTCGGCGCGTTCAGCACGACACCGGCCTCTCCCTCGTCCACGAGCGCCCCGTCGATGATCACCGCCATCCAGGTGGCGAGGAGATGCGCCTCCCGGCGCGAATGGCTCACCTGGACGACGGTGAGCCCGTCCTCCCGATGAAGCCGCTTGAGGTCGGCGATGAACTTCTCCTGCGTGACGGGATCGAGGGCCGAGAGCGGTTCGTCGAGGAGGAGGATGTCGGGTTTCACCGCGACGGCCCGTGCAAGCGCCACCCGCTGCTGCTCCCCGCCGGAGAGCGTCCCCGGATACCGGTTGGCGAGGTGAGCGATCCCGAACCGTTCGAGGAGAGGGGCGACCTCGGCCCGGGCCTCCTTCTTCCGCATCCCCTGCACCCGGAGACCGTAGGAGACGTTCTCGATGACCCGCATGTTCGGGAAGAGCGAGTAGTCCTGGTAGACGAGGGCAACCTTCCGCATCTCCGGGGGGAGAGCGGTGATCTCTTCGCCCCGGAGGAGGACGCGGCCGCTCTCCGGCCGGTGAAGCCCGGCGATAGCTTCGAGGAGCACCGTCTTTCCCGCCCCCGACGGCCCGACGATGAAGTAGTAGTCGCCCTTCCCGATCCTCAGGCTGACGTCGTTTAAGCGGAACGAGCCGAGTGCGAGCGATACACGGTCAAACTCTATCATCGTACCTCCCTAAGTACCGGGTCATCCTTCGCAGGAGGTAGAATACTCCGAAACTGACCAGGATGACCGTAAACGCGATGCTCCTGCTCGTGTGGATGCCGTCCGTCGTGAATGAGTAGTAGATCAGCGTCGATATGATGAACGGGTAGTAGGCGATCATGATGACGCCGGCGAACTCCCCGATCGCCCTCCCCCAGGCGAGGATGGCCCCGCTGTACATGTGCCGGAGGCTTAAGGGGAGGGTGACCGTCCAAAACGCCGTGAAGGTGCCCGCCCCGAGCGTGCGGGCGACGTTCTCCAGGTGGACCGGCACCTTCTCAAACCCTTCCCGCATGGAGTTGACGTAGAACGGCGAGGCGACGAAGAGCATCGCGATGATCGTTCCCGGGAGCGCGTCCTCGAACGCAAGCCCGATCTCCGAGAGCGGCGCGCCGAGCCATCCCCGGCGCATGAAGAGGAGGTAGACGAGCAGGCCCGCCACCGTGTGCGGCAGGATGAGCGGGATGTCGACGATGCTCTCGACGGCACCCTTGAGCCGCGAGGGACGGGCCCGGGCGAGAACGTAGGCAAGCGGTGTCCCGAAGAGGATGAGGAGGATGACGGCGCTCGCCCCCGCGCCGAACGTGAGGAGGATAGACCCGATCACCTCCGATGACGCTGCGACCTTGAGGAGATGGGCCGGGTCGGCGAGTTCCGTCATCGTGATGTTGGCGATGGCAAGCACCGTTATCCCGACGATCGCCGCGCCCATAATGCAGAACCCGACGATGCACCAGTCGAGATACCGCCCCCGATACTCGTTCCAGCGGGTAACGTTCGCCTCCTCGCCTGCCGGGAGGGGTTCGGTTGAGAGCGTTTCGGTCTTCATCTTCGTGATCGTGTTGTACTGGTTATGCACGCTTCACAGAAAGCCTGTTTTGGGAAAAAGAGAGAGGTCAGGGGTTGACCGTAACGAGCGACTGGAGCTCGGCCGGAACGGTGCCGTAACCGTCCGCGGGGACGATCGGGGGCTGGCCATCGCGCTCGAGGATCTCCTGGCCGGTAGCGCCGATCAACATCTCGACGAACGCAACGCCGAGGTCGGGGTGCTCCGCGATCTTCGGGACGGTCACGCCGTAGACGATGGGGGAGCCGGTATAAAGTGTCGTGCCGTCGCCCTTCTTCGCCTCGGTCTGGACGGTCGCGTAGTTATCCGCAAATGCGACGGCCGAGAGGTCGATCTCCTCGGGGAGCTCGATGAACAGAAGGTCGTTCTGCACGGCAACGCTCCGGTACTCCCAGGCGTAGTCAAGTCCGCCGGCCTGAACCATCTGGACTAACTCGACGCTCTTAGGCCGGATTGTCAGGGTGGTGCTGTCGGGCTTCGGGTCGGCGGCGTGGATGGTGTAGGTGCCGTTCTCTTCGGTGACGGTGATCGCGCTGTGCTCGCTGACAAGGGTCTCAAAGATCCGGTCGTTCTTGTAGTAGGTCTCGGCGAGCTGGATCACCATCGGGGTGCGGTAGCCGCAGGGGTCGGAGTTCGGGTCGGAGAAGCCCCACCGGACGCCGTCGCGGTCGAGGACCTCGTACCAGTTCTCGGCGGCAATCTCGTCGGCGTACTTACTCTCGTTCGTGTAGGTGAGCACCATCCGGTTCTTCGCAAACGTCAGGTACCAGTCGGCGTGATCGGGCAGCATCATCTCCGGGATGAGGGCGTAGTCGGCGGAGGCGAGGACGTCGGCGGGCTTGCCGTTCTCGGTGATCTTCTTGATGCAGTCGACACTGCCGGCGGGCTCGAGGAGCACGGTGACGCCGGGATGTTCGGCTTCGAATTCTGCTTTGACCTTCTCAAACGGTCCGGTCAGGCTCCCGGCATGGAAGACCTTTACCTGGACGTCTTCGGCGGCGGTTGCCGTCGGTGTGGGGGTCGTCGCCGGATCTTCAGTCGTCCCCGTGCAGCCGCAGAACAGGACCGCGACAGCGATGATGAGGGCGATAAAAGCCATTAAATTCGTTTGTTTCATGAAATAGCTTTTTAGGGCAATCGATTGTTAAAACTATCCTTTCCTGCAAGAAATTAAGGCAAATATGTTAATATTTTGGGCTAATTCAGTGCATTTGCCTCGGGAAGGTGCCCTGATACCAGTTCAGTGTCCGGTCAGGGGGATGAGGTGGACCGCCTTCGCCTGGAGGGAGATCCAGACCCCCACCCCCTCACGAAGCCCGAGGGCATCCGCCCGCCTTGCCGTCACCAGTGCGACGAGATCGCACCCGCAGTGGACCGTCACGTTCACAAACGGCGCCGCAGGTTCGATACGGGTGAGCATGGCCGGGAAGAGGTTCTCCGCCTCCTCGTGCATGGGTTCCCTCCGGTGCAGGGAGACGTCTTCGCCCCGGATGACTATCTCGACTTTGTCGGCGGGCGGCGGGGTCGCCGAGAGGATCTGCCTCCCGCCCGCCTCCACCGTGGTGAGCCCCTCGGTCCGGGAGACGACCCGGCCGGGGATGATGTTCTGGACGCCCACGAACCGGGCGATCCTCCGGTCCTTCGGTGCGCGGAATACATCGCTGGACGGCCCCGTCTGGGCGATCGTCCCCTCGATCATCACCCCGACGCGGTGGGCGAGCCGCTGCCCCTGCGCGAGGTCGTGGGTGCTTATGAGGACGGTCATCCCGGCTTCGCGGTTGAGCCGCATCACGATCTCCTCGATGGTCGCAGTCGATGTCGGGTCCAGATTTGCGGTCGGCTCGTCCAGGAAGAGGACCTCCGGGTCGGTCACGAGCACCCTCGATAACGCCACCCGCTGCTGCTCGCCGCCGGAGAGATCGGTCGCCCGGCTCCTCGTGTAGCGGGAGAGCCCGACGGCTTCGAGGGCCTCATTCACCCTCCGGTCGATCTCGTCGCCGGAGGCCCGCCGGTACCGGAGCCCCATCGCGACGTTGTCGTAGACGGATGCGTTGAAGACGATCGGCCGCTGAAAGAGCATTCCCATCCGGCGGCGGAGGTCGAGCCACCGGCCGCGCTCTGCGACCACATCGATGCCGAAGATCGAAAGTTCTCCCTCGTTTGCGGGCTCGATCAGGTCGAGGACGCGGAGAAGCGTGCTCTTCCCGGAACCGCTCGGACCGATGAGTGCCAGGATCTCTCCTTCTTCAACCGCGAGGTCGACATCGTGCAGGGCCAGGAGGCTGCCGTAGGACTTCCGTATGCCGTGTGCCTCTATGATTGCCATACCGTCACCGCCTCTGCACCAGGGATAGCGCGAGATTCACCCCGAGCGCCACCGAGAGGAGGATGATCCCGAGTGCGATCGAGAGGGAGTAGTTCGCCATCGACGTGTTGAGCGTGATCGCCGTGGTGAGGACGCGGGTGGCGCCCCGGATGTTCCCCCCGACGATCATCACCGACCCCACCTCGGCGATCGCCCGCCCGAACCCGAGGAGGACGCCGGCCATGACCGCGAACCGTGCCTCCGATATGATCGTCATGACCGTCTGGAGCCTGCTCGCGCCGAGTGCGGTGATCGTGTAGCGCTTGTCCCGGTCGATCCCGGAGAGCGCCGAGACCGTCAGCCCCATCAGGAGCGGTATGATGAGAACCGTCTGGGTGACGATCATGCCGCCGGGGGTGTAGAGGAGGCGGAGGAACCCGAAGGGGCCGATGTTTGAGAGGAACAGGAACATGACCAGGCCGACGATGACCGTCGGGAGCGCATACAGCGTCTGCAGCGTGGAGACCACCGCATGCTTCCCCCGGAACTCGTAGAAGTAGATCAGCGCCCCGAGCGGCAGGGCGATCAGCGCGGCAAAGAAGGTGGCGGTGAGGGAGACGTAGAGCGAGCGGATGGTGATCTCGACCACCTGCGGGTCGAGGGCGATGATGAGCTCGATGGCCTCGATGAACCCCTCGACGATCGGGTTCCCGTTCACCACGCGAACTCACCCTCCAGGCTCCCTGTCACCTCGCTCCCCGCCCTGCTCGTGATGCTTACGTGGGTACCGGCTCCGCGCAGGTGCAGTTGAACGGCGGCTCCGTGCACTCGGGTGCGTAAAGCGGCGTGAAGAGCGGTTTACCGAACTCCTCGGTGCCGAACTCCCCGATCATCTCCTTCGTCTCGTCCGAGGTGAGCCAGTTGATGAAGTCCGCGGCACCTTCGGCGTTCACCTCCGCGTGCTGCTCGGGGTTGACGGCAATCGCGCTGTAGCGGTTGAGGAGTTCCGCGCCCTCGGCGACGACCGGGACGAGATCGAGCCGGTCTGCAAACGAGAGATAGGTCCCCTCATCGGAGAGGGTGTATGCCTGCTGCTCGTTTGCGAGGATCAGGGTGTCGCCCATCCCCTTGCCGGCCTCGACGTACCAGGCCCCGGCGTCAAGGACATCGGCCTCGTAGTCGTAGCCCGCCTCTTCCCAGAGCACCTTCTCCTGGTTGTGGGTCCCGGAGTTGTCGCCGCGGGAGACGAAGGCGACGCCCGCCGTCTGGTTCGTGCCGGCGGTATAGATCGCCTGGAAGGCCTCCACCGGGCTCATGTTCGCGATCCCCGCCGGGTCAGATTCGGGGCCGACGATGATGAAGTAGTTGTAGGCGATGCACCGCGGGTTGATCCCGAAGCCGTCGTCGATGAACTGCTGCTCAAGGTCCGGGGCGTGGACGAGGACGAGATCGACGTCGCCGCGCCTGCCGGAGTCGATGGACTGGCCGGTGCCCTGGGAGATGAACTGGAGGTCGACCCCGGTCTCGTTCTCGTAGACCCGTTCGAGCTCCGCGAGGAGCCCGGTGTTCTCAAGGCTTGTCGTGGTGGCGATCCGCACGACGTTCGCCCCGCCGGGGGGAGCGGTCGTGGCGTTCGGTGTCGCGTTCCCGTCCGGCGCCGTCCCCGTGCATCCCGCACAGAGGGCAAGGATGAGCAGGACCGCGATGATGCCTGCCGTCAGAAGAGTCGTATTCGTTCTCATAACAACGCGTCAGGATGATTGACCGGTATTAAATAGTTAACGGTGTCCCCGGGGTTAACGATCCGTCCCTCGCCCCCCCGGAGAGCGCTCCCACCCGGGCCGCCGCCTGCCGGTTCTCCGTGCAGGCGGCAGGGACCCGTGCTGTTCACGCCGTAGTGTTCGTCTCTCCCGAGCAGGAGGTGCAGTTGAACGGCGGCTCCGTGCATTCCGGTGGGTAAAGGGGCACAAAGAGCGGCTGGCCGAACTCTTCGACGCCGAAGTTCCCGATGTACTCCTTGGTCTCGTTCGTGGTGATCCAATCGATGAAGTTGTTCGCCTCATCGATGTTGACGCCCTGCGCCATCTCGGGGTTGACCGCAATTGCGCTGTAGCGGTTCATGAGTTGGTCGCCCTCCGTCACCAGCTGCACGAGGTTCAACTGGCTCTGGAAGGCAAGGTACGTCCCGATGTCGGAGAGGGTGTAGGCTTCCCTCTGGTTGGCGATGGTCAGGGTCTCGCCCATGCCGCTCCCGGTCTCGAGATACCAGTTCCCGGAGTCCTGGATCTCCTGGGTGTAATTGTAGCCGGCCGCCGTCCAGATCTCCTTCTCGCGGGTGTGAGTCCCGGAATCGTCACCACGGGAGACGAACGCCACGCCCTCGGTGTCGTTCGTGCCGGCAGCATAGATCGCCTGGAAGGCCTCGACCGGGGTCATGTTCGCGATCCTCGCCGGGTCGGACTCGGGCCCGACGATGAGGAAGTTGTTGTAGGCGAAGCACCGCTCGTTGATGCCGTAGCCTTCGTCGATGAACTCCTGCTCAAGCGACGGCGAATGGACGAGCACCAGGTCGACGTCGCCGCGTCGCGCGGTATCGAGCGACTGTCCGGTGCCCTGGGCGGTGATCTGCACGTCCACGTCGGAGGTGTTCTCGTACATCAGTTCAAGTTCGTCGAGAAGCCCCGTATCGTAGAGGCTCGTCGTCGTTGCTATCCGGAGTGTACCCGGATCCGCTGCCTCCTGTGCTGTAACGGAGACGGCACAGGAGGCGAGCAGCACTACCATGATGCCCAGGAGGGGCACCCACGTTCTCGATCTCATGCGGGGACGCACTCAGCCGGGTTTATATTTATACGTTATTATAATAATTACAAAATTAAGGATGTCAATCTCTTCTGCACACCCGCCCTCCGGAGGAGAGGCATTCCCCCGGAGGGTGGCGAAACCTTAACGCTCCTCCCCGCCGACCCTCTTCCTCATGTGGCAGGCGCTGGATATCGGGACCTGGATCGCGGGACGGCGGTCGGACCTCGACCGGGTGAAGGGGCCGGTCTCCGAGATCATCGGGAGGGTGCGCTCAGAGGGTGACGCCGCCCTCATCGACCTGACGAAGAAGTTCGACGGGATCGATCTGGCTGAGTTCGCCGTCACCGAGGAGGAGCGGGAGGCGGCCTACGACGAGGTGGACCCGCAGCTGGTCGCGAGCCTCGTGGAGGCGGAAGAGCGGATCAGCCGGTTCCATGAACTGCAGCGCGGGCGCGACCTCTGGCTGCAGGAGGTGGAGCCGGGGATCACGCTCGGGGTCAAGACGACGCCCCTATCCCGGATCGGCGCCTATATCCCCGGCGGGCGGGCGGCATACCCCTCGACGGCGCTGATGTGCACGATCCCGGCGAAGGTCGCAGGAGTCCGAGAGATCTGCTGCTGCACCCCGCCGCCGGTAAATCCGATCACCCTCGTCGCGCTCGACATCGCCGGGGTCGACGAGATCTACCGGATCGGCGGCGCCCAGGCGATCGCGGCAATGGCGCTCGGGACGGAGTCTATCCCGCGGGTGGAGAAGATCGTCGGCCCGGGGAACGTCTACGTCACCGCGGCGAAGATGCTTCTCCGCGACGCAGCCGAGATCGACTTTCCGGCGGGGCCGAGCGAGATCGCGATCCTCGCGGACGAGACGGCGAACCCGACGTTCGTCGCGGCCGATATCCTTGCCCAGGCCGAGCACGACCCGAACGCCGCCTGCGTCCTCGTGACGACCGACGCGGCCCTGGCCGGACGGGTCGGTGCCGAGGTGAAGCGGATGGTAGCGGGCGCACAGCGCGGGGATATCATCGCAAAGGCGCTTGAGCACTCCGGCTACATCGTCGCCGCCGACCTCGATGAGGCGGTAGCGACCGTCGACGGGATCGCCCCCGAGCACCTCTCAATCCAGGTCGCCGACCCGCTCTCCGTCCTGAACCGGATCCGGAGCGCCGGGTCGATCTTCGTCGGCCCCTACGCGGCGGTTGCCTGCGGCGATTATGCATCGGGGACGAACCACGTCCTCCCGACGGCAGGCTATGCGAGCCTCTACTCCGGCCTCGACGTGAACCACTTCTGCCGGCGCTCGACGGTGCAGGTGATCACGCGGGAGGGGCTCGAGGCCATCGGCGACGTGGTGGAGACGATCGCCGACGCGGAGGGGCTCCACGCCCACGCGGAGTCGGTGCGGGTAAGGAGAAGGGGATAAAAGACCTTTTTTTCGCTACGACCGAAGGGATTCGAGCCGGGAATCTCCTGAAAAAGATACGTTATCGGGAGGTCGGCGGCGACGGCTCCGGTGCAGCCTCCCCGCGGACCATCCGGATAGCCTCGATTGCGTCCTCTGCAACGCTTCTCTCCTCCGCATCGGCGCTCCCGGCGAGGCGCTGCAACGCCTCGATTGCCCGCGGGTTGCCGATGTACTTGAGCGCTCCCGCCGCATAGAGCCGGACGTTCCTGTCGGCGTCCTTCGTCGCCGCGATCAGCGGCTCGACCGCGGCATCGCCCATCCGAAAGAGGGCGCCTCCCGCCGCCCCCCGGACATCGTCGTTCTCGTCCCGGAGCGCCCCGATGAGGGGCTCGACCGCAGCCGGGTTGCCGGTATCGCCGAGGACCCCCGCCGCGACGATCCGGACGTCCGGGTCCGCATCGGCGAGCATCGCCATGAGCGGCTCCACCGCCCTGCTCTCGAACTTTGCAAGCGCCCCGGACGCCTGGCACCGGAGGTCATCGCTTGCATCCTTGAGCGCCCGGGCGAGGGGCTCGACCGCGGCAGGATCGTTGATCTCACCGAGGATGGCGGCCGCGTAGACCCGCCGGAGATCCCTCCCGGTCGCGACCTCCCAGGTCCGGCCCCCGGGGCCGGTCACGGTCGTCGGGCCGGCGGCGGCCCCCGGCTCGTCGTACCTCCCCGACGCTTCGGGGTCATCGAGGAGTTCGACCAGCGGCCCGACCGCCGGGCTCCCGAGCAGCGTGAGCGAGTCCGCCGCCGCCTCCCGCACCGCCGTCAGCGGGTCGCCAAGCGCCCGGATGAGCGGCCCGACCGCTTCGGCACCGCCGAAGTCCCCGAGCGCCAGGGCGGCCCGCTGACGGGTCAGGCCGTCATCGCTCTCGATCGCCTCGACCAGGCCGTCTACGTCCTCCTCGGCCCGCAGGCGATCGATGTTGAACCGTCTCTCTTGTGCCAATCTTTTCGCCTCCATGGCCGGTGTATGGCGAAGGGTCGATATAATAACTTGCGCAAGATGCCTCTCGGGAGGCATCCAAAGACCCTGTTCTGAGAGGCGTTCAACTCTGGCGGGGCGATCTTCAAAAGAGAGAGGGGGTAAGGCGCGTGCAATTCCGGTCGCACATGGCATCCGGGGCTCAAGGCAACGCCTGTCACTACCTCCGCCAACGTCTCGGTTCCGTGCGTCCTATGGTGCTGTAGTTTCGACATATCGGACATTTGACGGGTCCACTGGTAGATTCTCCTTCCCATCGGTGATGGCATTTGCCACAGTAATAGATGGCGTAGTTTCCGGTTGTTTCTGCTGTCATGGTATAACTCTCTTGAACCCGGCAAAGAGATCCCGTGTCTCCTCCGGGCTCGCTGTTCAGGATAGGCAACTGCCAGCATCGGCAAAACTCGTAAGAGAACGATGGGGCAGTCTTTCCCCGGGGTGGTAGAGACTGCCCGCCGGGCCGACCCCCTTGCGCGGCATATCGTCACGCCCGGAATAGATCTGTGCCCGGCGGCTGCTCTCTTGTACAGTCAGGAATGTGAAGACCCGCGTCAGAGTGCTCCGAAGAGGCGGTATGCCTCTCCCGGAGTTCAGGGTCATGGCTGCACCCGGGGCGCCTAAGGTGTCTAACTTATGAGGTCCACCCATATATACCCCGGCTCTACCACCCCCACGAGGGCCCTCTGGTCCGAAGATGCTCCCGGCATGCCAAAAAGAAAAGAGTGGTTCGCTCCGGCATCACCGGGATACCGGTGGAACGGGGGTCGCCGAACCCTGCTTCTGCCGGAACCGCGCCATCCCGTCCTCCGCCCCCCTCCGGACCCGGGGGTCGGCATCAGAGAGCGCCCGGTCGAGCGCTCCTTCCGCCCGCGGGTCGGCGATCTCCCCGAGGATGATGGCGGCGTAGGCCCGGCGCAGCGCCGTGCCGGGGCTGACCCCTTCCGGCACGACGCCGGCCCTCCTCGCTCCGGGAAAGAGTCGTTCGTGCTCCCTTGCGTCCTCCGGGCCGCCGAGGAGATCGTGCTGGGCGAGTTCGCGGTGCCGGAGATTCTTTCTCGTCCCGAGATCCGCCGGCCCCCCGAAGAGATCGTGCTGGGTGATCTCGCTCCCGTGCTGGAGCCTCCTTTTCTCGGGTGGTATCCCCTCGGGCCCGCCGAGGAGGTCGATCTGGGTGAGGCCATGGCCGGTCGGCTCCCGTGGCACCCCGACTCCGGGACGGTCGAGGAGGCCGATCAGCGGTTCGACCGCCGGTGTTCCGACCATGACGAGCGCGTTTGCCGCCCCCTCCCGGACGTCCTGCACCGGATCGTTGAGCGCCCGGATGAGGGGGTCCACCGCCCGCCACTCCCCGAGCGCGCCGAGGTTGAGGGCGGCGGTCCGGCGTGCGGTCGGATCGCCGCTCTGCAGCGTCTCGATCAGGCTGTCGACATCCTCTCTCGATGCCGTATGCTCGATATCGGGCGGGGGGGCATCACCGCCTCCGCCGGGACCGGCGTCGACATCCTCTCTCGATGCCGTATGCTCGATATCGTACTGCTTCTCCCCTGCTGGAATGTCCCTTCTCTGCATCACAATCACCTCAGGATGGGGCGGTATAATCGGTCAAGAATATAAAAATGTCGTGCATAAAAATCGAGATGTGCCGTATTGAGAATCCGGCCTCTCCCGGGAGGGGGTGCGCGAAGGCGGGCAGGTGAGAGCAGGTATTTTATCTGCGCAGAGCGAGGAGAATAACATGCCGGAGCAGAAGAGAAAGGCGGAACTGAAGATCTCCGGGATGCACTGTGCGTCCTGCGCCCTCAACGTGGAACGCGCTCTCCAGGGCCGGGACGACGTCTATGACGCCCGGGTCAACCTCGCAAACGAGACCGCCGTCGTCGAGTACGACCCGTCGAAGGCCACCCTCGCGGATCTTGAACGGACGGTCACGAACGTCGGTTACGAGGTCGTAAGGAACGAGGTCACCGTCAGGATCGGCGGGATGGTCTGCGCCTCCTGCGCCCAGGTGATCGAGGCATCGCTCGGCGATCTCGACGGGGTCTACGATGCCCGGGTCAACCTCGCAAACGAGAATGCACACGTCGTCTACAGCCCCGCGCTCGTCACGACTGCGGATATCCGCGCCGCCGTCGAGGACGCCGGCTACCAGTACCTCGGCCTCGAGGAGGAGGTCACCGGGGACGTCGAGACCCGGATGCGCGAGGAAGACCTCCGGGACAAGTTCCGGCGGCTGACCGTCGGCTTTGCGGTGAGCATCCCGCTCTTCGTCTACATGCTCCTCGGGATGCCGGGGGCGGCCGCCCTCCCGGTCTCCGTGAACCTCGTCATGCTCGTCATCACCCTGCCGGTCTTCCTCTACGTCAGCGCCCCCATCTTCAGGGCCGCGGCCGCCGCGCTCCGGAACCGGGCGCTGACGATGGACGTCATGTACGCGATGGGGATCGGCGTCGCATACGGCGCAAGCCTTCTCGGCACCTTCGGGATCGTCCTCACCCCGGAGTTCAACTTCTACGAGACCGCCGTGATGCTTGCCTCGTTCCTGACGCTCGGGCGGTACCTCGAAGCCCGGGCGAAGGGGCGGACGTCTGAAGCCATCAAGAACCTGATCGGCCTCCGGCCGAAGACCGCGACGGTTATCCGGGACGGCCGGGAGGTCGAGGTCGGGATCGAGGAGGTCGTCGTCGGCGACGTGCTCCTGGTCCGGCCGGGGGAGAAGGTGCCGGTGGACGGGACGGTCGTCGGCGGCGAGAGTTCCGTCGACGAGTCGATGATCACCGGCGAGCCCATCCCGACCGACAGGCGGGAGGGCGACGGGGTCGTCGGCGGCACCCTGAACGTGAACGGGGTCCTCCGGGTCCGGGCGGAGAAGGTCGGGAAAGATATGGTGTTATCGCAGATCATCAGGCTCGTCCGGGACGCCCAGGGTTCACGGCCCCCGGTGGAGCGGATCGCCGACGTCGCGGTCTCCTACTTCATCCCGGTCATTCTCGCGATAGCGATTGCCGCCTTCCTCGTCTGGTACGTGGGGCTCGGTTCGTCGCTCCTCTTTGCGCTCACGGTGCTGATATCCGTCCTGGTCGTCGCCTGTCCCTGCGCGCTCGGCCTTGCCACCCCGACCGCCGTGACCGTCGGGATCGGCCGGGGCGCCGAACTCGGACTGCTGATCAGGAACGGCGAGGCGCTCGAGGTCTCGGAGAAACTGACCGCGATCGTCTTCGACAAGACGGGGACGCTCACCCGGGGGAAACCCGACGTCACCGACGTCGTCGCGTTCGGGGTTCCGGAGGACCGGCTGTTATCGGTCGCCGCGGCGGTCGAGAAGAACTCCCAGCACCCGCTCGGGGCAGCGGTCGTCCGGCGGGCAGAGAGCGCCGGGGTCGGTATCCCGGCGTCGGAGCGATTCAACACCTTCGGCGGCCTGGGGGTCAGCGCTGTCGTGGAGGGGGAGGAGGTCCTGATCGGGAACCAGCCCTTCCTTGAGGAGCGCGGCATCGCCGTCCCGCCGAAGGCCGGGATGCGGGTGACCGTGTTTCAGGACGTGGGGAAGACCGCGGTGCTCGTCGCCATAGGGGGCGAACTCGCGGGCATTCTCGCCATCGCCGATACCCTCAAACCGACGACGCGGACCGCCGTCGCGGAACTGAAACGGATGGGCCTCTCCGTCATGATGATCACCGGTGACAACGAGCGGACGGCGAACGCCATCGCCCGCGAGGTCGGTATCACGGACGTCCACGCCGGGGTGCTGCCGCAGGAGAAGGCCGAAGAGGTCCGGGCCCTCCAGGTGCAGGGCGAGGTCGTGGCCTTCGTCGGCGACGGGATCAACGACGCCCCGGCGCTTGCGCAGGCGGACGTCGGGATCGCCATCGGGAGTGGAACCGACGTCGCCATCGAGAGCGGGGATATCGTCCTCGTCCGGGACGACCTCGTCGACGCCGTCGCGGCCGTCGAACTCTCCCGGAAGGTGATGAGCCGGATCAAGCAGAACCTCTTCTGGGCGTTCGCCTACAACTCCGCCCTCATCCCCCTCGCGGCAGGCGTGCTCTACCCCTTCTTCGGCATCACCTTCCGGCCGGAGTACGCGGCGCTCGCGATGGCCCTCTCGTCGGTGACGGTCGTCTCGCTCTCGCTGCTGCTCAAGACATATATACCTCCGGTGAAGAGAGGGATCCTGTCGGAGGTCGATACTTATGGCAGTTGATCCCGTATGCAAGATGGACGTCGATGAGGCGACGGCGAAGTTCACGTCCGAGTATAAGGGCAAGACCTACTACTTCTGCGCCCCGGGCTGCAAGAAACTCTTCGAGCGCGACCCGGAGGCGTACCTGAAGGGGGCGTGAGTTCGTCACCTAGGGTCCTCCCCTGCGGATCACAAACCCCTTATACTCAGAGAATAATAGGATATTCTTAGATCTAACCCCTAAAAACCGTTATTTTTGGTATAGCATCATATAGTTTATATCGGTGTGTGCCCTTCAGAACCGGTAGACCATCTGCCGCGTCCGCGCTCCCTGCCGCTCCTCTCCCGGGTTAAGGGCGCTCGCGTCGTCGCAGACACTCCGGAGGGTGGCGCTTGCGTTGTCAGCGAAGTGAACCGCCCAGGCCTCGGGCGTCCGGGGCTGGACCTCGCCGTGGGGGCCGTGGTGCGACATCACGATATGGAGGATGTGCGCGAACCGTGCGGGATCGACGCCGGCGGAGTACTTCATCAGCGCCGCGGCCCCGATCGCCGTATGCCCGACGAGGGTGTAGTCGGGGAGCGCGACGAACGAGAAACCCCGACGGCAGAAGCAGGACGCTTTGCCGATGTCGTGGAGGAGTGCTCCGGCGAGGAGGATGTCGGTATCCATCTCCGCCCGCGAGACGCTGCCCGCGAGGTTCGCCGCAATCTCCGCGGTCTCGAGGGTGTGCTCCGCAAGGCCTCCCATATAGTCGTGATGGCGGCGTTTGGCCGCGGGAACCTCAAAGAACCCGGGCGTATCGTTCATCACCCGTGATACGAGGGAGAATATGCCGGGGTCCTCGATCTGGGCGGCCATACGCCCGAGTCCCCGCCGGACTCCGTCGTCGTCCGCGGGTGCATGGACAAACCAGGACGGGTCGAGAAGGTCTCCCCGGATAGGGTCCGCGAGGTTCGCGATCCCGTCGTTCACGTTCACCTCGCAGGTGCCGTTGAACTCCTTCGCATATCCCCGGATGCGGTAGACCTCGCCGGGCCGGATAGCGCGGCAGAACCCCTCGATCTGCTCCACACTGAGATCCGGCGTCCCCCAGACCTTGCAGGTCCCTCGCCCGGTCCTGTCGGAGATGACGAGTTGAATGTATTTGCCGCCCCGCTTCTCCCGGAGTTCTGCGGCGTCCACCACGAAGGGCGCGTCGACCTGGACGCTCCCGCTCAGTTCTTCCACGAAGATCGTCTTCTCAAGCACTGGATCACCGTCAGGATTCCATCCACGTAAAGAGGCTTAAAACCCGGCGATCTGTTCCAGGAGGAGAGGGGGAGGCGGACTACCCGAACCGGAGCCGGATCATCCCGAGCAGCATCGCCTTCACGTCCGTCGTCGCCACCTTCGACTCGTCCCGGTTCTCCCAGGTGATCGGGACCTCCTCCACCCGGTAGCTGCTCCGGCGCAACCGCCAGAGGAGTTCGACGTCGAACTCGAACCCGGTCGACCGGATCGAGGGGAGAACCTCCTCAAGAGCATCCTTCCGGAAGACCTTTGCGCCGCACTGGGTATCCCGGTAATCGAGCCCGAAGAGCGCCCTGGCCATGAGGTTGAAGAGACGGCTCTCGACCCGGCGACGGAACCCCTGCCGCACGGGGAGGACCGATCCCGGAACCCAGCGCGACCCGATGGCGCCGTCGGCGGTTGCGAGACGGTCGAAGAGCCGCTCCATCTCGGAGAGCGCGGTCGAACCGTCCGCGTCCATGTAGCCGACGAAGGGTGTTTCCGCCGCCTCCATCCCGGCGACGACGCCTCCCCCTTTCCCGAGCCGGGCCGGGTAGGTCAGGCACCGGATGGAGAGCGACGGGTGAGCGTCCGCAAACGCACCGACGATCTCTGCTGTGGCATCGGTCCCGTCGCAGACGAAGACGAGATCGCCCTTGAAGCCCGAGACGTCCTCGAGGAGCGACCGGATCCGCCGCTCTTCGTTGTATGCGGGGATCACCAGGGTGCAGTCCGCCGGGCTCACGCCGCCGTTACCGGTATCGTCTAGCATTCCAGTTTCGTGATGATGGTGTCGGCGAACTGTGCGGCGGCGGCGGGGCCGTTCGCGGTCACGACCTGCATGTCGGCGACGACGGGGATCTCAAGGAAGTTCGCTCCCGCCTTCTTCATCTCCGCGACAGCCGCCGGGCTCGGGTATACCGTCGCCTGCCTCCCGGCGAGGATGCCCGCCCGTGCCAGCACGACCGGCGCAAGGCAGATGGCGGCGACGACCTTGCCCTGCTCGAAGAACGACCTGGTGAGTTCCCGGAGCCGCTCGCTTCCCCAGAGGTGCTCCTCCGAGCCGCTGCCGCCCACGATCACGATCCCGGCGTAGTCGTCGCTCTTTGCGTCATCAAACGTCATGGTCGCCTCCGCGGCGCCCCCGAGCATCCCCGTGCACGTGCCGGCGACCGTAGAGGCGATGTCGGCGCCGATCCCCGCCTCCTCGAAGGTGCGTCTCGGGATCTCCAGTTCCTCGTCTCTGAACCGTTCCGGTGCAATCGCAAGCAAGAGTTTCATACGCGTCTTCTATCAGGGATTTGTTCATAAGCGTATTGATGGTTGTGGAGCGGGGTCGTGCCCCCCGGAGAGAATGCCCGGGAAGATCCGGGCCGTGTTTTTAAACAAGATTATTATAATAATTGCGCCATTGAAGTGCAGACCCCGCGGCACCGTGAGATCCGAAGGCTCTGCCGGAGGCCCGGTCACTCATCCGGATCGGGCCGTCCCCGGTACGGAGTAGAGGCCTGTTCCCGGGGTGGAGACGAGGAGTGGTACATGATGCGACGCGGCACCTGTCTCTGGTTCGTCCTGCTCTCGGCACTCGCGCTCGTTATGAGCGCGGGGGCGCAGGCAGGAGATCCTGCGGTTATCTGGAACCGGACGTACGGAGGACCTGACACATACGACGCGGCATACGCGGTCGTCCCCGATCCCGGCGGAACCGGGCTCTTCCTTGCCGGGGAGACGGCGTCGTTCGGTGCGAAGACGGACGCCTGGGTGATCCGGCTCACGCCGGACGGCGGCGAGGAGTGGAACAGAACCTACGGGGGGGAGGAGACCGACGCTGCGCACTCCATCGTCCGGACCAATGGGGGTAATCTCCTCCTTGCCGGGAATCTCACCCTCGTCACGAACGGGACTGTGGCCGACACCGACGCCTGGCTCCTGGAGATTGACCCTTCCGGCGGCGAGATCTGGAACCGGACGTACGGCGGCCCGGACGACAACGCCACGGCAGCCGCGGTCATCGAGGCGGAGGACGGGGGTTACGTTGTCGTCGGCTCCATCGCGCCGCGGGAGGGGAACGAATCCTCGGCCTGGGTGGTAAGGGTGAACGCGACGGGTGGTGAGGTCTGGAACCGGACGTTCGGCGGAGCGGGAGAGAATGCCGCGAACGCCGTCACCCGGATCCCCGGCGGGGACTTCGTCGTTGCCGGCAGCACCGGGTCCTCGGGAGCGGGCATGGCCGACGTCTGGACGGTCAGGCTGGACGGGTCGGGCGACGAGGTCTGGAACAGGACGTTCGGCAGCCCCGACGACGATGCCGGCCGGGCGGTGATCAACACCTCCGACGGCAACCTGCTCGTCGCTGGCACGTTCACGGAACGGCCGGACAACACGACGGTCGATACCGACGCCCTCCTCATTAAACTCACGCCCGACGGGGATATCGTCTGGAACTGGATCTACGGCGACTTCGGCGTGAACGAGACGGCGGCGGCCGTCATCGAGACCCCTGACGGCGGCTACCTCTTCGCCGGGGAGACGGCTTATCCCGGGGTGGACGATACCGACGCCTGGCTGGTCGCGACCGACGCCGACGGAGCGGTGGCGTGGAGCAGGACGTTCGGCGGCGTAAACCCCGGTGATGCGGCAGCATCGCTTATCGAGTCCGCACCGGGAGAGTTCGTCTTTGCAGGGACGTTCAACGCCACGGTGAGCGGAGGGGGGGCAAACACGGATGCCTGGGCGGTGAAACTGGGGCCGAAGCCCACGCCGACGCCAACCCCGACGACTACCCCGACACCCGTGCCGACGGCGACGCCTTCCAGGCCCTCAAAAGCACCTATCATCTCCCAGAAGCCGCCGGTACCGGCCGCAACGGTGACTGCCGCCCCGTCACCGGTCGTGACGGGGCCGGCGGGAACCCCCTCGCCGTCTCCGACTGCGGTTCCGACGGGGGTCACGACGCCCGTGCCCACCGGGACGACGACGCCCACGGCCGTGCCGACCATGACGGCCGCCCCATCTCCGACGATGACGCCGGTCGGCGACGATAATGATGATGACGATGACAATGACGACGATACTAACCAGACCGGCGGCGCGGCAAACGAATCGCTCTCGGGGACGGTCTGGTTCGACCTGAACGGTGACGGCGCCCGCGATCCCGGTGAGCCGGGTATCCCCGAGATCAGCGTGCGGCTGATCGGCCAGCGAACCATGCTCGACTATACCGCCACCGGCCCGGACGGGTCGTACCGGTTCGGGCTCGTCCCCTCCGTCGGCTACGCCGGTGTGGAGTTCGTTCTCCCGGACGGGTATTCCTGCACCGTCCCGGGCCTGGACAACAACGCCGCCCCGCTCGACACGGACGTGATATTCGCCGAAGGCGGGGTTGACCGGCAGACCCTGAATGCGGGACTCGTCGGGAATCTCCTGCCCGGAACCCCGGCGGGGGCCTACGGGTGGGTGCTCGGGACGGCCTGGAGCGACGACAACCGGGACGGGGTCCGGGATGAGACCTCTGGCGTGACGGGTGTCGAGGTCCGCCTCCTGGACGCGGACGGGAACGTGGCGGCGTCGACCCAGACCAGGTATCACGACCGGTACTTCTCCATGTACCTCTTCGGCCCGCTTCCGCCCGGGGAGTACTCCGTCGCGTTCACTGCGCCGGACGGCTACATCTTCACGAATCCCGGTCGGGACAGCCACGTCGACCCCTCGACCGGGGTGACCGGCCGGTTTACGGTCGGCGGAGGGGAGGCGGTCGTCAGGGGTGCGGGGCTGATCCTCTCCCCGCCTCCGGCCGCCCCACCCGGCGATCCGGGGAATGAGGCCCCCGTTCCGGGCGGGACGGACGGTGAGCAGGAGCTCCTCCGGGACGATGCGGCCGTTCGCACTGAGGAAGACGATGAGCGGGCCGGGCCGGTCGTGACCGGCGCCCCGCAGGTTCCGGTGAATGGGACCGTCGATGACGGCGATCCCGCCGGCGAACGGGAACCTGTGTGGGAGAGCGGCGACGATAACGAGGTTAGGGATAGCGATGACCGGAGAGAAGTAGACGACGATGACGACGACCGGGAAGGCGGTAGGGACAGCGACGGTCGAAAAGAGATTGGAGACAATAACGACCGGAAAGAGACCCGGGACAACGACGATCGGAAGGAGGTAAAAGACGATGGCCGGAAAAGGCCGGGTGGGATGGAAGAGAGCGTCCGGCGTGACGACGGCAGGGACGAGGATGACTGATCGGGAGGGGTAAGGCGGCGTTCGACAACGGCGATGCACGCTTTCTCTATGGTTTTCTGATCGGCACGGCTCCCTGCTCCCGATCGGTTCGGGTCACGGAGACCGGGATATTTTCTGTTTTCATGGCGATGGCCGCACGGATCGTTCGGACGAACCCGGGAAGTTCCTGAGTATCTCCCCCAAATCAATAAAAATATTAATATATTTTAATGCCTATCAGGAACCGAACCCCGGGGCCGGTACCGGACCGAAAAAAATCTCGATCCTGCAGGCCGCCGGAAGGCGGTGCGAAGAGGCACAGCAGCCTTTCATGGGGTTACACGCCCGGAGCGTCCGGGCAGACGAGGTGAACCGAATGAGATCTATCAGCGTTCTTGCAGCAGTCATCGTATCAGCGTTCGTCTTCGGTTCGATGGCAGGCGCCGCCGTCCCGGCGGAGCCCGGCTCGGGTGCAGTGTATGAGAGAACCGCCGGCACGATCGGGGGCACGATATTTCTGGATGCCGACGCGAACGGCGTCCAGGGTCCCGGCGAGCAGGGCATGAGCGGCGTCGCCGTCCATCTCCTCGACGCCGCGGGGGAGCGGATCGCAACGGCGGAGACGTTCGCCCACGCCTGTGAGGGGCTCTTCATCTTCAGCGGCGTCCTCCCGGGGAGTTACACCGTCGAGGTCGTCCCGCCGGAGGGCTACGGCTTCACCGTCCCCGGCATGGGGGCTCCCGGCGAGACGATGAGCACCGTCGATACAGTGAACGGCACGACCACCACCATCGACCTGACGGAAGAGACGGTTCAGACGACGGATCTCGTCGTCAGGGATGCCGGTCTGGTGCCGGCCGCCGCCTGACGGCAATCATACAAATTTTCACTGGTGTTCCGCGACGTGCTGCCGGAGCATCGTGCCGGGCCTGTAGCGGTCGGCGATCTCGAGCGCTGTCTTCCGGAGAGCCGCGTGCTCCACGATACAGGACTCCGGCGGGGCCGCCTTCCGAAGGATCTGGGAAGTGTTCTCGGTGATCTGAATGAGCTCCGTTGCTATCAGGGCGTTGAGCCAGAGGAGGTCGCGGAGCATCTCTTTCGTTTCTTCGTCCTGGTGCATGGATAGAGGTAGGCAGTGCTCCTTCATCAATCGTGCCCAATAGAAGGGTTGATTGACCACGCCGGGAAATACTTCAGAGAGTATGGGTATGCAGTTTCTGGAGTTCGCCCAAGTCTGCGAGCGCCTCGAAGGGACCCCGGGACGCCTCGATATGATCGAGCAGATCGCCGCCGTCCTCCCCCGGCTCGACGACGAGGAACTCCCCGTCTTCGTCCGGTTCGTCATGGGCAGGGTCTTTCCCGACTGGAGCACCAAAAAACTCGGTGTGGGTCCGAACCTCCTCTACGACGCCGTGGCCTACGTCGTCGGGACGAAGCGGGAGACCGTCCGGGAGGCGATCAACACGACCGGCGACGTGGGCCTCGCCGTCGAGGGGCTCCTTGCAAAGAAGGAGCAGACGTCGTTTTTTATCGAGGAACTTGACCTCACCGGGGTCTACCGGGAACTCGAGCGGATGGCGGCCGTCGAAGGACAGCGGTCGCAGCGGGAGAAACTCCGCGTGGCGCAGAGGCTCTTCGGCAACGCCCGGCCGCTCGAGGGCCGCTACCTCGCGCGGCTGATGCTCGAGGAACTCCGGATCGGCGTGGGGGAAGGAAACGTCCGCGACGCCGTCGCCCGGGCGTTCGAGGTCGACGTCCGCCTGGTCGAGCATGCCCACCAGGCGCTGAACGATCTCGGGGAGGTCGCCCTCCTCGCCCGGCGCGACCCCGACGCGCTCTCCCGCGTGACGATCGAGCCGTTCCGGCCGGTGAAGATGATGCTCGCGCAGGCGGGAACGATCGCCGCCCAGCTTGAGGATCATGGCGAGGTGGCGGTCGAGTACAAGTACGACGGGAGCAGGTTCCAGTTCCACAAGGTGGGCGACGTCTGCCGGATCTACTCGCGAAGACTGGAGGATGTCACGGAAAGCCTCCCCGACATCGCGAACCTCCTCCTGGAGGCGACCGACCACGACGTCATCCTGGACGGGGAGGCGGTCGCCGTCCGCGACGGGAGGCCGATGCCGTTCCAGTACGTGATCCGGCGGTTCCGCCGCAAACATGGGGTGGACTCGATGATGGAGAAGATCGAACTCGTGCCGAAGGTCTTCGATATCCTCTACCTGGACGGCGAGACGCTGATGGATCGCCCCCTCGCGGAGCGGCGCAAAGCCCTCGATACGGTGCTCCGTGCCCACGTCGCTCCGCAGTTCCCGGCCGCCGACGCGGCCGCGGCGGAGACGATCTACGCCGACGCCCTCGCCCTCGGGCACGAAGGCGTGATGGTGAAGGTCCTCGACTCGCCCTACACCCCCGGCGTCCGGGGCCGGCTCTGGGTGAAGGTGAAACCCGGCGTCGAGACGCTCGACCTCGCGGTCGTCGGGGCGGAGTGGGGCGAGGGCCGGAGAGCCGGGACGTTCGGCTCGTTCCTGCTCGCGGTGCAGGACCAGGGGCGGCTCCTCCCGGTCGGGAAGGTGGCTACCGGGATCACGGACGAGGTGCTGGCCGACCTCTACGCCCTCTTCAAGGACAAAGTCATCGCCCGCTCCGGAAAGGAGGTGACCCTCGAACCGGAAGTGGTCTTCGAGGTGGGCTACTCCGAGATCCAGACAAGCCCGAACTACGCGAGCGGCTACGCGCTCCGGTTCCCGCGGTTCGTCCGGGTGCGTGAGGACAAGAGCGTGGACGAGGCTGAGACCCTTGAAGCGCTCGTCGAGCGCTATGCCCGGCAGAAGAATGGGCAGGAGTCTCTGTAGATATCTCGTGTCAGCAGGGAAAGCGATCTAATCTCACGCGAAGCCGCGAAGGACGCGAAGATTGGTAAATGGATGTGCAACTTTCCTTCGCGGCTTCGCGCTTTTCGCGTGAGGCCCCCCAAGGCCCCTCAACTCGCGCCCTGTGTTCACTCAAAAATCAAACAACGTCTTCTGCGTCGTGAGTTCCGGGATGAGCCTGCTGTGGGGCTGCCAGTGGCTAAACCCGATCAGCCGGGAGGCAACGTCGATTGCCTGCCGGAGATCGGCGCACGGGGTCTTCTCGCCCTGCATGGCGTTCCGCGTCGCCTCCCGCACGACCCAGGTGCCGAGCGGCGCCCAGTACTCGCCGGTGACGTTCCTGAGCACGAGCACCCGTGCCGAGCGCCGGACGCTCTCCAGGTACTCCGCGACCGCGAGGCGCGCCGAGTAGTATGCCCCCGCGATCGGGGAGTAGCCGGACTTGGTGAGCCCCTCGCCGTCCACGGCGATCGACTCGTTCCCGCCGCCCCAGAGCGACTGCTTCCCCCAGACCTCGATCATCTCGAACTTCCAGTCCCCCGGGACGAGGATGCAGACGATGTGGTTGCCGTAGAGTCCGCCGGAGAAGACTTCTATCCCGGAGAGCGGAGGGTAGCGGACGATCTTCCTCTTGAGCTGCTTTGAGACCGTGTCGTCGACGGCCGTGATCGCCCAGCGGGTGGGGACGACGTGCCGCTTCTTCTCGCTCCCGAGGAGCCCGGCGGTGAGGAGCTGGGTGATCCGGTAGACATCGGTGCCCGAGGCGCTGAGAATCTCGCAGGCGTCGGTCGCGGTGAGATCGGTGTCCGACGTCGCCCGGTCGACCGCCCGGTCCACACGGGCGTTCCCGAGGACGTCCATCTTTTTGATGGCGCCGGTGAGCCCGACCGGGGCGATCGTCCCGTCGAACCGGAGGTCAAAGGCGACAGGTTTCGTGAACCGCACCTCGACGTCGAGCGGACTGCTCGAGAGCGCGATCTCCTGGATGCTCCCGGAGAGGTTCTTCGCCTCGCCGGAACCGCGGATCGTCCGGGCCCGGAGCCCCACGATATCCTCGATCCCGAGTCCTCTCGCCACCCAGTCCGGCGGATGGTCGGCGTCGTCGATCATCAGCGGCCCGCCCGCAACCTTCGGGTAACCGTGGCTCCCCACAAAGACCGACGGCGCGGATCCCTGGTAGTGGTCGCTCTGCCGGACCGGGAGCTGCGCGTAGAACCTGCTCATGATCGGGCAGCGTTCGAGCCCGCAGAACCCCCTTCCCTTACACTCGGCGCATCGCATGGTTACCTCCCGCGAAGGTCGATGACGACCCGCACCCTCCCTGCGAGGACGCGGAGCGTCTCCTCGACCCACTCCTCCCACGAGTCGGTCTCGAGATCCCGGACGGCCGCAACCTCCCGCCCGAGATCGTCGTCGCGCCCGTCCAGAACCTCGACCACCACCGATCCCGGGGCGTACCCGGGCTCCACGATGCCATCGCCGTCCCCGTCGACCACGCCGAAGACGGGGATGCCGGAATGCGAGCAGATATGCCCGCAGACGGCGGTGGTATCGTCGCCGACGGCGAGGACGCCGCAGACCTCCTCCCCGATCTCGTTATAGATGGTGTGGCCGCAGTGGTCGATGACCGCGATCCTCCCGCCACGCCGGGCGCGCTTGCCCCGGCCGGGCGAAGCCCTCCGCACCGCGCCGCTCTTGCACCAGGCTGTCCGGATCTCGGGAAGACCTGCACGGAGGAGTTTTTCAAACCCGTGCGGTTTCGGATCGAGCCCTGAGACTGCCCGGAGGGCTCCGTTCTCGCTCGCGAGGACGACCGTCTCCGCCGTCGCGCTCCCGATGACGATCCCGTTCACGAAGACCGCCTCTCCGGGCAGGCACCCGCGGATCTCCCGCATCCCGTCCTGCCGGGTGCCGACGCTCTCCGCACGGACAAGGGCGTACCCCGTCAGCCGTGCGATCTCCTCCGCGAGGGTGTCGTCCCCGCGGTTCCAGCAGTAGACGGTGCCGCTCGAGGTCTCGACGTGGACGAGCCCTTCGAGCCTGCCGGCGACGATCTCGCCGAATATCCTCCCGGATGCCGGGGTCTTTCCCCGGTTGACCAGGCACGCGCGCTCCCGGATGCTCCCGAGCACCGTGCTCGGCCGCTCGTCCGTGCAGACAACCGGGAGCCCCGACTCCTCGGCGGCCGTCCGGGCCATCACTCCCGCGACAAGCACCCGCGGGGGCGAGAGCAGATCGATCAGCCGCCCGACGTCGCCGGCATCGAAGGCCTCGGGGCCGTGCACCACCATGACGATATCCGCCGTCGGGGAGATCATACCCTAATCTTGGGTTTCGCGAACTATCAGGTTACCTCTGCGGGGCTTGCGGATGATGGGTGAGAAGGCCCGGTCCGCAAGGGTGGGGTAGTTTTCACTATCCCGACGAGTTCTGGATGGGGAGGTAGGGTATCAGGGAGGAGGCGAGTTTCGCGATATCCATCGACTGCATGACGACCTTGCCCGGCCCGGTCAGCGTGGCCAGGAAGAGTCCTTCGCCGCCGAAGAAGACGGTCTTCACGCCGCCGGCGAGCGCTATGCTGTAGTCGACGGTGCTCTCGAACCCGACGACGAGCCCCGTCTCGACCTTGACCACCTCGCCCGGCGCAAGCGTCATCTCCATGATGTCGCCGCAGCAGTGGAGGAACGCCTTCCCGCTGCCGGAGAGCCGCTGGAGGATGAACCCCTCGCCGCCGAACGCGCCCGACCGGAGGCGTTTCGTGAACGCGACATCAAGGTCGATGCCCGGCTCGGAGCAGAGGAACGCGTCCTTCTGGGCGATGAACTCGTTCCCGTTGATGTCGAGGGTGAAGATCTTCCCCGGGACGTTCCCGGCGAACGAGACGAACCCTTCCCCGCCCTCGGGGGTGAACTCCGTCATGAAGAGCCCCTCGCCGGTCATCATCCGTTTGAGTCCCTTGAAGAGCCCGCCCTTCATGTTGGTGGTCATCTGCATGTTCCCGCTCATGTTGACCATGGCGCCGGCCTCGGCGCAGGCTTTCTCGCCGGGGGCGAGGCGGAGGGTCACCATCTGGAGGTTGTCTCCGGTGATCTCGTACTGCATACCGGAATATCTTCCGTTTTGGGTACTTGATCTTTTCTCTTTCTTCACCAGATGCCCTCAGCAGTTTTTTGAGAACCACGGAGCGGACGGCTTAATAGCGATCGATGCCGTAACGATCTTTATGCGGAATGGACCGTCTATCCTCCGCTTCGTCGGCGCTCCGGCCGGTGAGGTGGCGGCGTGAGGATGATCGCTCTCGTCCTGCTCCTCGTTGTCGTCGTAGCGGCGGGAAGCGCGGGGACTCCCGCCATTCCGTTGCCCGACTCCGACGCACCGGAGCGCGTCTTCGAGACGGTCGAATCGATCCGGGAGGTTATCGAGGGGCTCGTGCAGTTCGGTGCCGATCTGATCTCGCTCGCCCGCGACGTGCTCGGGTGGCTTGAAGCGGGAGTCGGGTATCTCGAACGCCTGATGGACCTGGCGGAGTCGGGGCTGGGTCTCGTGAACGGGACCGTCGAACGGGTTGCACCTCCCCCCTGAATTCCGGGTCGGGAATGCGCCTGCATCTCGCTCACCGGTACAGATCTCTCTCTTTTCGGGTGTTGTAACCCGGTGCAGAACCGTAAGGTATATCATCTGGAAAAATAATTTCTCCGCGTGATACCTGAGCGCGGGACTCATGCCGCGATGTACTTCGACGATATGCCTATCGGAGATGCGTATCTCACGCACGAGGCTGTCCGGGCCGTCCTTGAGCGGCAGGACAACCGGTGCGCCGGGTGCAGCGCCCCGCTCGACGCCGGATCGACGTACTTCGACCTCCGGCGACCGGCGATCTGCGGCGGCTCCCATACGCTCGGGAACCTTGCAGCCCTCTGCCCCTCCTGCCACCTGAACCATATGCGCCGGATCCGGGAGGGGTTCGCCGACCATAGGAATAAGTAACCCCCGGAACCCATCACTGGTTACCATGCCCTGCAGGAAGCGTGTATCGGAGACGGGTTCGTGGCGTTCGACGGCCATGCGAACGGCGAGCGGCCTTGCGGAGCGGGTGGCGCTTCCTTCGTCGCCTCATCATGAATGGCGCTCCTCGACGATGCGGATGGCGAGCGACGTCTTCACCCCCGGGACGGCGGCCAACTTCGCGGTCACGCTCGCGGTGACGACCCTGCTGATCCCCCGGATCCCGAACCGGACGCTCGCGATGGCCGCCGGGTTCGCCGTCAGTTCAGCCCTGCGCTGATACCTTACACCTTTTTCTTCTTCCGCCTCGCCGGGACGAGACACTTCCACGCGCTCCCGATGAGGTCTTCCCTCCCGGCGGCGCGGAGCCCTTCGCAGACGAGCCCGTAGTTTGCCGGGTCGCGGTAGTGCATGAGGGCCCGCTGAACCCGTTTCTCGCGGTCTTTCGGGACGTAGACCTCTTCGAGGGTGAAGGGGTCGAGCCCGGTGTGGTAGACGGTCGTCGAGATGCTCATCGGGGTCGGCGTGAAGTCCTGGACCTGCTCGGTGTAGAGCCCGGTGTCCCGGACGTACTCGGCGAGTTCGACCATATCGGCGATCCGACACCCGGGATGGCCGGACATCAGGTAGGTGACGAGATACTGCCGTTTCTTCTTCCCTTCCTGGAGAGCCTCGAACCGTTCGCGGAAGGCGTCGAAAGCCTCGCGGGAGGGCTTTCCCATAGACGCGAGAACCCGTTCCGATACGTGTTCGGGCGCGACCTTGAGGTGCCCGGAGACGTGGTGGGCGCAGACTTCCGTGAGATACTCCCGGTCCTCCGGACCGATCAGGTCGTAGCGGATGCCCGACGCGATGAAGACCCGTTTCACCGCCGGGATCTTGCGGATGCGCCGGAGCAGGCGAATCTGCTCCTCGTGGCTCCGGTCGAGTGCGGGGCAGTCGATGCAGCGGCGGTCGGGGCAGGTGCCGTCGCTCTCCCACCGGCCGCAGTGAATGCCGTACATGTTTGCCGTCGGCCCGCCGACGTCCTGGACGACCCCGGTGAACTCCGGCATCGTTGCCATCCGCTCCACCTCGCGGACGATCGAGTCCGCGCTCCGGCTCTGGATGATCCGGCCCTGGTGGTGGGTGAGGGCGCAGAAGGAGCAGGCCCCGAAACATCCCCGGTGGGTGACGACCGAGAACCTGACAGGTTCGAGGGCGGGTATGGGCTCGGTGTAGGAGGGGTGGGCTCTCCGCGTGTAGGGGAGTTCGTAGACCCGGTCGAGTTCAACGCCTGAGAGCGGCATCGCCGGCGGGTTCTGGACGACGACGGTCTTCGGGTGCGGCTGGGCCACCGATCTCCCCCGGAGAGGATCCTGCTCGGCATAGTGCATCGCAAACGCCTTTGCATAGGCATACCGGTCCTCTTTCACCTCCGGGTAGCCGGGGAGGACGACGTAGCCGGACTGGTCCATGCCCCGCCAGACCTTCTTCTCGATCCGGTAAGCGGTGCCGGGGATCTCGGTGAGGTCCCTCGCGGTCTCTCCGGCCGCGAGGCGGTCGGCGATCGCGACCACCTGGCGTTCGCCCATCCCGAAGACGAGAAGGTCGGCGGGGGCGTCGGCGAGGATGGACTGCCGGACGGAGTCGGACCAGTAGTCGTAGTGGGCGAACCGCCGGAGGCTCGCCTCGATCCCGCCGATGACGATGGGGGTCTTTGGAAAGAGGGCGTGGATGCGGTCGGTGTAGACCAGGGTCGCCCGGTCGGGCCGGAGAAGTCTCCCCCCCGGCGAGTAGACGTCCGAGCTCCGGCGCTTCAGGTTCGGCGTGAAGGCGTTCACCAGTGAATCGACGTTTCCCGCCGAGACCGAGAAGAAGAGCCGCGGTTCGCCGAGCCGCCCCAGATCCGCATCGCTCTTCCAGTCGGGCTGGGCGATGACGCCGACCGAGTAGCCGGCGTCCCACAGGACCCGCCCGATCAGCGCCGTCCCGAAGGAGGGGTGGTCGACGTAGGCGTCGCCGGTGACGAGGATGATGTCGAACCGGTCGATGCCGAGCCGCTCCGCCTCCCCGACCGTCATCGGGAGGAACTCGGGCTGCCCGGTCATGGGAGCATCCGGTCGAAGACGGGGAGGCTGACGCCGGTCTGCTCGTCGGGGAGCCGTTTCGCGGCGATGCCGACGAACTCCGTGACGATCGCTTCAATCACCAGGTAGACCTCCGCTTTCTCGCGGAGGCACCCGGCGAGCGACCGTATCCCCTTCCCCGCCGCCGTATGAAGGTGGATGGACGGCCCGTCCTCCCCCGGGTAGATGGTCGCAAACCCGAGGAGTTCCCAGCCCCCGAATATCTCTTCGCCCCGCGGGGACGGCGGGATGACCGGCTCTTTCGGCCCCGTCACGATCGTTGCCGACCGGACGGCGCCGAGGAACTGGATCGTGCCGCACCTGATGTTCATCGCCGCGACAAACCGCTGGATCTCTCTTAGAAAGTCCTCTCCGTCGTCGATCCGGACGGTGAAGACCCTGCCGACCTGTCCTTCCGAGTACTGCATGGACTCAACTCTCCTGGATATGATGGTGTCTTCTTGTATTATTAGTGCCCGACCCGCTGCGCGTGCGGGCAGTTATATGCCCGGCCTGCCATGGTACAGTGTCCTGCGAGCGATAGAGAGGTGTGGCTGCGGTGGTCTGGTTCCGGGAGGTTGAATACATGCGGGGGTTTGCCGCCCTCGCCGTGATCGCCGTCCACGTCTCGATGAACTACACGCGGATTCCCGCCGTGAACCTGCTCGCCCTCCTCGACGTCTTCATCTATATCAGCGCCCACTTCGCCGTGCCGGTCTTCATCTTCGTCTCTGGGTGGGTGCTCGCGGCGCGGTATGCGGGCAATTACTCGCCTGGTGAGTTCTACCGCCGCCGGGCGAAGGCGATCCTTGTGCCCTACCTCTTCTTCACCGCGTTCTACCTCATGGTCGCGGTGGAGGGGACGATCGGGTTTTCCGGGGTGCCTTCTCCGGAGAGGGTTGCTGAAGCCCTCCTCCTCGGGAACGCGGCCTACCACCTCTGGTTCTTCGTGCTGATCATCCAGTTCTACCTCCTCTTCCCGCTCATCGTGCGGGGCTACGACTTCTTCGACCGGGCCGGTGCGTCGCTCTTCCTCCTCTTCTCCCTCTTTATTATCCAGATCCTCTGGAACGCGGGCGCCCACATCGCGGGGGCGTATCTGGGCCCGGAGTGGTATACCGTCCTGATCCGTCTCTTTCCGTCGCACCTCCTCTACTTCGTCCTCGGCGTCCATGTCGCCCGGCATACCGATGACTGCCGCTCGGCCCTCCGGTCGGTTCCGGCGGGGTGGCTTCTCGCCGCGGCCGGTGCGGGCGCCCTCCTCCTCGGCGGGATCTGGATCGCGAGCGTGATCCGTTACGGGAGCCTCGCGAGCACGACGCTCGCGGTCTTCTGCATCTACCGGATCCTGGAGCCGCTCTACTACGTCCCGGTCATCGCGGTGCTCGTCCTCGCGGCCTGGCGGCTGGAGGAGACGGGCGGCCTCTCCGCGGCCGCCGCCCGGTCGTTCGGGGAGCACTCCTACGCGATCTACCTCGTCCACCCGCTCGTCATCGCCGCTGCTGTGAGTCTCTGGGCCTCGCTCACGGGGCTCGCGTGGGCGGACTGGCTGACCTACCCGGCGGTCTTTATCGCGGCGGTGCTCGGGAGTTACGCGGCGGTGCGGGTTCTCGCCCGCGTCCCGTACGCGGGGTGGCTGCTCGGTGAGCCGCGGATGCGGCGAGGGCCGCTGCAATGAAGAGTGTGCCGTTACCATTCGGGTTCGCCGTACAATCTCGCCCGGGATGGTTTTTCCCGATCGTTCTCGACCGCTCACGGTGGTGTTCCGCAGCACGGCCGATAATCTATAAAAAAGATGAGGGCCGCGTGGGGATGCGAAAGGAAATGGACAGAATGGCCCAGGAACTCCAGAAGAGCAAAGAGCCGGCCGCGGCACGATTGAGGGTAGGCAGGCTCTGGCAGAGAAGAACCCCACCCGGAAGGGGGGAGAGTCCCCCTCCCCGGCCGGAAGGCGCGTACGTCTCCCAGGGCTCGAAGGTGTTCTTCCCGGTGTCCGTGAGAGACCGCAAGCGTCCCGTAGCCCGGCGTAGCAACATCACGACTTCCCGGCGGTCTTTGCGGCGCCGCTGCTGGTTCTATCCGGCGCCCCATGCGCCGGGTGCCTGCTCGGCGCGCCGGCGAGACGCGATCTCCGCTCCTTCCTGTCGGTAACCTCCGGAACAAAAAGGTTATGTTTTTAAATAATGAACGATGGTCTATGGTTTCAAAAATCGGTACCTTCCAAAGACCATGAGTCGGGATGCCGGGGTGATTTCGCCCCCCGAGTTTCGCCCCTCTTGTGTGCTCTGAAACCTCTCAGATTTTTCCATAATTGAGGCAAATCGGTGAAAATTATTTTTATGCTGCATCGGTTATAATTGACCTTTTCAGCAACGTCCATTGCCTTAGATAATCGTCCGCAACAGTCCTTCTGGTCCCCCGGCTTGGGATAACTATATATGATATGATGGACATCTCCTGGTCACGGTAGCTGCCGAGGCCAGCCGGGTGGGGAACGTGTTGGATGTCGATGGGCGCCCGGCCGACCGATGAGGCAAGGCCGTCCCGGTACCCGGGAAAGAGGTCACGCTACTGTGCCAGGTGGCCCGTCCCGCAAACCACCGCCTGGAAGCCACATCTATGGAGAGATGACAAATGAAAATCCGAGTACCGCTAGGTATCGCTACCGCGGTTATGATGATACTGGCAGCCATGGTCCTGCCGGTGTCGGCGGAAGTGGTGCCGATGTGCACCCAGACGCCTCTAGATGGAGAAGATGTTGAAACGTTGGCCCAGATTGCGACAGGGGGAGGAGAAGTCCCCATTGTGCTCTGCAAATGGGAAGCTGACGCCACTGGATCCTGGGAGGACGGCGATCCCACACACGCTATCCCGGGAAGCCAGTTCCTACCCCCCGTAACGTACAACGGTGTGAAGACTGTTAAATATTACGCTGTCGTCTATGATGACGAGGAGAACGGCGATGTGAACGTCGTCTCCTGGGACGTCTACCAGCCGGAGAACTGCTGGGGCAACGGCTCGTTCGTGTACCAGGTGATGGGCACGAAAGTCAACAACCAGGACCAGGCCGTGACGTTCTTCCAGCGTGCTCTGGACCGCGGTCTGCTGCAGGTCGCTGACGGCTACGATGCAAACACTATCCTCACCGAGTACCTCGAGAAGGGGACCGCCGCTCTCTGGGTCGGCCAGGCTGACCTCTGCTACTGCGCTCCCGCCGGCGACTACCTCGTCGAGGCGAACGCCATCGACCACAACAACAACTGGGCCGAACCGCTCTACAACAACTTCGAGTACGTGCCCGTCACCGCCTTTGACATCGACTTCAGCTCGGTCAACTACGGCAGCGTGAACATCAACGTGCCCAAGTGGGTTGCAGGTAACACCCTCTTCAACGTGGGTGACAATCGCCCGACCGTCCGCAACATCGGCAACACCCACCTGCAGGTCGCCATCCAGCAGGATGACATGCAGCTTGGAGAGAGCCTGAACGGCTGGAACGTCGAGTGGGGCGCCCGCATGGGCAACGATAACGCCAACGCGGTCTACTACGAGCCCTTCGAGCCCGTCGTCCTGCCGAACGCCCTCACGCTCTGCGACCAGGACGAGCTCGACTTCTACCTCGAGGTCTTCAAGGGAACCACCGGCGAGAAGCACGGCACGATGATCCTCGGGGCTGCTCCGTCGTGTGACGAGGTTCTCGTGTAAGGTCGGGTGCAGTAGAGGTTGTGACTATCCTGCCGGATTTGCGCCGAAGATCGGCGCAACAACCGGCATTTATGGCTGCGAGAACGTAGCCCAAGACAACTGAGAAGAAGGAGAGGCGATGAATCTGAGAAGAAGGGTGGCGACGGTCGCTGTCATCGTACTGGTGGCGGCGCTCGTCTGCCAGCCCGTGAGTGCTGCAGGCATAGCCGTCGGACCTTCCAGCCTGACGATAGAGAACGGGCTGCGTGGAGGGTCTTTCGAGCGGTCGTTGACCGTCTTCAACCCCTCCGATACGGGTTTTGAGGTGGTCCTCAAGACCGAAGGTTCCGCAGGGGACTGGATCCGGTTCTCTGCCATTGAAGACGGTGAGGAGATTGAGAAGGTCTACGTCCCGGAGAATGGCCAGGCCCCTGTCCTGATGCGCGTGACGGTCCCCGACGACGCGGCGAACGGCCGTTATACGGCAACGGTCGTCGTCGAGACGGTTCCCGGGGAGGAGATTCCCGGCTCGGTGGGGATGATCCTCCAGGCGAAGTCCGCCCTGGAGATCACGGTGACCGACGTCGAGAAGCTCTCCGGCGAGGTCACGAGCATCGTGGTGAGAGACACCGAGGTGGATGTCCCGCTGGGGATTGAGGTCGGGTTCAAGAACACCGGAAACGTCGTGGTGACCCCTGAGATCACCGCCGTCATCTCCCGTGACGGGCCGGTCGTCGACACCGTCTCGTGGGCCGAAAGATCGGTCCGCCCCGGAACCACGGAACAGATCGTCGTGTGCTGGCCAAACGAGGGGTTCCCCACCGGAACCTACCTGGCGAACGTGACGGTCTCGCTCCGCGGAGAGGTCCTGGGGAAGGAGGGGCGCACCTTCGAGATCCAGACGCTAGGGTCCCTGACCCGCCAGGGTGAACTGATCGATCTCAACTACGACGGAGCGCTCGTCGTCGGCAAGCCGATCAAGATCACCGGGCTCTTCAAGAACTCGGGGTCGATCGCGACGAGGGCCAAACTCTCAGGCGAGATCTACCGGGGCGGGAGCCTTGTCGACGTCATTACCGGCGACGAGATGACCGTTCTGGTCTTCTCGGAGGATCCCCTGACCGCGTACTACACCCCGAAAGAGCCTGGGGAGTACACGATGAAGACCTGCGCCGTCTTCGAAGGCAAAACGACCGATTCGAAGGATATGGTCTTCACGGTTCAGTCCGATTCGTCGTCGGGCCTGAACCTGCCGCTCTCCCCGGCCCCGGTTGCTGCAGCACTCGCGTTCATCTGCCTCCTGGTAGCGGGAAGAAGACATCGCGAGAACCGGTGATCGGTTCCTGCCCGTGCGAGGCCATGTTCTTGCGCGGGCAGGGCCGCCGGATGAAGAGAGGAGTGATGATGAAGATTATGGATAGAATCGCGGTGATCCTTGCGATTCTCCTTGTTTCGGCCTCCGTCGTGCCGGCACTTGCGGGCTCGCCCGTGGATACCTCTGGCGATCCTCTCGCGGGAAGCGATCAGCAGACGGAGGCCGGTGCCGGAGCGACCGGCGGCGAACCTCTTTCTGAACCACCCGGGCCCGACGGTCCTGACGGCCCCGAAGATGACTCCTCCGGGCCGGAGGATAGTCCGACAGGCCCTGAAGGTTCTGAAGACAGTTCTTCCGGGCCGGAAGAAGGCCTGCCGGATTCTGACGATTCATCCGAGAACGAGGTGAGCAATCCGCCTTCGGCCGAGGATGACGGTTCGCCCGAGGCGGCACCGGGTGACCCGGACGACGGCCTGTCGCCGGATCCGGAGGAGACGGTTGACCCGGCCTCCACGGAACCCGATGAATCGGCACCGACGAACGTGACGGAACCCGATGAATCGACGCCGGGGAACGTTACGGCACCTGATGAACTGAAGCTGGGGAACACCACGGTGCCCGATGATCCGGCACCGGGGAACGTTACGGCACCCGATGATCCGGCACTGACGAACACCACGGCGACCGAACCCGGAGTTGTGGAGAACGAGTCCGTCTCCGCCGACCCGCCGGCCGAGAGCGAAACGACCGCAGCGGTCCCCTCCCGCGCGGCCGTGCTCTGCATCTGGGAGCAACTCGATGCTGCCGGCGGCATGCTTGACGACGACCCGGTGGAGCCGGGCAGCCAGTTCCTGCCGCCCTGCACCTACGGCGCCACGAAGACCGTGTGGATCCATGCGGTCGTCGCCGGGGAGAGCACGGCGTCATATCCGATCGTCGCCGACGTGACGTCGCCCGACGGCTCGCCCCTCGTGCAGGTCAACCTGACCCGGCAGAACTCCTCGGCGGATGCGCTCGATGAGGCCTCTGTGGCCGGCCTGGTCACCTATGCTCATGGGACGAGCCTGAATGAGGCTGTGCGCGGTCTGGAAGAGGCCGGTGCGGCGATCTATGCGGGCGAGGTCGACCTCGCTTTCAACCAGGCGCCCGGGGATTACCAGGTCTCGGTGCAGGTCCCGGCCGAAGACGTGGATCCGGCCGATCAGCCGCTCGGGAGCATCTTCACCTACCTGCCGACGGCATCGTTCGAGATTGACTTTGCCGCGATCAACTACGGCGTCGTCGAACAGGGCATCGATGCCTGGGTTGAGGGTGACGCCGCGTTCGGGACGAGACAGAGCCCGACGGTGAGGAACACCGGCAACGTGCCGATCCGGGTCGTCGTCAGCCAGGACGACATGGGAATTGACGCTCCGGTCGTCTACACGGCGAGACTCGGCAGCGACGGCACTCCCGTCGCCTTCGGGCCGATGGAGGCGGTGACCCTCCCCGACATCGTGCCGGTGGACGAGACGGTGCCGCTCTCGCTCGCCCTCAGGGTTTCCGGCGGCGAGGGCACGCCGAACGGCAGGCTCTGGGTCAGCTGCATCCCTGCAACGGGGGATGACTGACCCGGCGCCTCTCTTTTTGTCGGGGGGTCTGCCTCAATCCGAAGCCGCGAGCGTTTCGCGAAGATCGAAGGTGCTGCTCTTCGCCTCTATACCGGCTGCAGATAACCCGTTGCTGCCTCGAAAGTCAGGGGATCTGTGCCGCGGCACGCCCGGCAAGGTCTTTTAAAGTTCGTAATCCGGGGGCGGTCCGTAGGTGAAGAACCTCTCGTAGACGTCGCCTTTCGTGAATATGGTGCAGTAAATCTTGTATTCGTTGCTTCCTCCCGAGCCCGTGCCCGGTATCCTGTAATTGATGCAGCGGTCGCCGATCTCGGGTGCCGGGAGTTCATCGGCGTTTCGTGGCCGGGGTCGTGTGGCGGCTCCGCCCCGCGTCACCGCGCGAGCGGCGCACCCCGATTCGCCCTTCCATCGCCTGAAACCCGTGGCTTCTCTCCTCCGGCCCCGGGCAATGGACGCCGCGTTGATGTAGGGAAACTACGGAAAAAATGTCTGGACGGTGAACACAAACTGCCTGTTAAGAAGGGATCTATCGTGCGTAGCGCCCCGGGAAAGTATGATTGTCCGTATGGCGGCTGCACGAATTATCGGGATTTAACCGTCCTTACGGGAGATATCTCTCCTCAGCGATAAATTCACAAAACCAATCGTTTCAAAAACAGTGATGGGCTCGCTGAGATTCGAACTCAGGACCTCCGCCATGTCAAGGCGACGTCATAACCAGCTAGACCACGAGCCCGTGTCTGCCCGACGATCAATAAGGTTGGTGCTCCGGGTATAAAATTATTGCCACACGCCAAAACAGGTTCCGTCCCGGCTCCGCCGCATCGGGGGCCGGCACGCGCCAAAAATGGGGGGTGACGATCCGGCCGATCAGATCTCGGCGTGTTTCGCCGTGTGGATGGCGTCGATCTTCTTGATCTCTTCCATCGCGTCGGCCGGCACCGCGGAATCGACGGTGAGGACCATCAGGGCTTCCTCGCCGGGCTTGTGGCGCCCGACCTGCATCCCCGCGATGTTCACGTTCGCCCGGCCGAGGATCGTCGCGGCCTTGCCGATGACGCCCGGCTTGTCGGTGTGGCGGGAGATGACCACGTGGCCGGTCGGGGTCAGGTCGGTCATGTATCCGCCGATGCTCACGATCCGCGCGCGGTTCGGGCCCGAGACGCTCCCGCTCACCGTCTCCGTCATCCTGTCGGTCTTCGCGGTGATGGTGATGATGTTCTTGAACCCCTGCGCCTCCTCCGTCGTCGTCTCGCTCATCCGGATGCCGCGCTCCTTTGCCACGAACTCCGCGTTCACGATGTTGACCGGCGCCTGGAGGATCGGGTCGAGCATGCCCTTCAGGATAACGCGGGTGACGAACTTCGTGTTCGGGAGCGCTGCAGCCTCGCCGCCGTAGGTGACCTCGATCGACTCCAGCCGCCCTTCGGTGAGCTGGATGAGGAGCCTGCCCATCTTCTGCGCGAGCATCGCGTAGGGCTCGACCAGCGCCTGCTGCTCCGCCGGGATCATCGGCGCGTTCACCACGTACTTCGCCGCGCCGCCGGAGAGAACGCTGATGCACTGGTTCGCGACCGATATCGCGACGTTCTTCTGCGCCTCGACCGTGCTCGCCCCGAGGTGCGGGGTGACGATCACCTTACCGAGCCCGAGAAGCGGGGAGTCCGTCGGCGGCTCGCTCTCGAAGACGTCCAGCGCCGCACCGGCGACCTTGCCGCTTGCGATCCCGTCCGCGAGGGCCTTCTCATCGATGATTCCGCCGCGGGCGCAGTTGATCAGCCGGACGCCGTCCTTCATCGTCGCGATCGTCTCGGCGTTGATGACGTGGCGCGTCTCCTTGATCAGCGGCGTGTGGACGGTGATCACGTCGGCTCTCCGGAAGAGTTCGTCGAGCGGCACCATCTCCACGCCGAGGCTTGCCGCCTTCTCCTTCGTGATGAACGGGTCGTAGGCGATGCACTTCATCGCCATCGCCTGTGCCCGCTTTGCCACCTCACGCCCGATACGCCCGAATCCCATGATGCCGAGAACCTTGTCGTTCAGTTCAACGCCCATGAACTTCGAGCGTTTCCACTCGCCCTTCTTCAGGGACGCCGTCGCCTGGGGGATATTGCGCGCGAGCGAGAGCATCATCGCCATCGTGTGCTCGGTGGCCGCGAGGGTATTTCCTTCCGGAGCGTTCGCAACGACGATGCCTCTCCTCGTCGCCGCTTCCGTATCGATATTGTCGACCCCGGCGCCGGCCCGGCCGATGAACTTGAGTTTCTCTCCCGCATCGATGACCTGCGCCGTCACCTCGGTTCCCGAGCGCACCAGCAGGGCATCGTAGTCCCCGATAACAGCAATGAGTTGATCTTCGGTTAGCCCGGTATTGACATCCACATCGCAGAATTCCTTCAGGATGTCGATCCCTTCCTCTGCCAGCGGGTCGCTGACCAGCACTCTATATTTCACGGTTCAACCCATACTAATTCAACATCATATGTATTGATGCTTTTTCCTCCGAAATCTTTTATGTGATGGTGAGAAGTATATGTGTGGTGCGAGCATGAAGGAAATGCCCAACGTTCTGTGGCTCGAAGAAATAAAAAAGGAAGATATCATTTCTGTAGGTGGAAAGGGGGCCTCATTGGGCGAGATGACGGCCATCGGCCTGCCCGTGCCGAAGGCGTTTGTGGTGACCGCCCAGGCGTTCCGAAGGTTTCTTATTGAGACCGGGATCGAAGAAGAACTCTTCCGCAAACTGGAGCGTCTGGACGTAGACGACAACGGAGCGCTCGAATCGGTCGCGAAAGAAGTGCAGGAGATCGTCCTCAGCGTCGAGATGCCCGATCACCTCCGTCAGGATATCGTCGAGGCATACGACCGGATGGGTGCGAACGGAACGGTTGTCGCCGTCCGTTCGAGCGCTACCGCCGAAGATCTGCCGGATGCCAGTTTTGCCGGCCAGCAGGAGACGTTCCTCAATATCCTCGGGGAGACCGACCTCCTTGACGCGGTCCAGCGGTGCTGGGCCTCGCTGTACGGCGCGCGCGCCATCTACTACCGCTCAAAACAGGGGTTCGACGACCGGAGCGTGAACATCGCCGTCGTCGTGCAGGAACTCATCCGCTCGGAGAAGTCCGGCGTCATGTTTACCTCTCACCCCGTCACCGGCGAACCCCTGACGATCGTCGAAGGCTCCTGGGGTCTCGGGGAAGCCGTTGTCTCGGGGAGCGTCTCCCCCGACAATTACGTCTTTGACCTGCGCTCCGAGCGGGTCGTCGACCGCCTGATCGCCGAGAAGGAGATCATGATCGTGCCGGAGGGCAAGCACGGGACGAAGACCGTCAACCTCTCCGCGAAACAGCGCACCGCGCCGGTCCTCTCCGACGCAGAGGTGGCGCGCCTCGCCACGCTCGGGAAGATCGCCGAAGACCACTACGGCGTCCCGCAGGACGTCGAGTGGGCGATCGTCGGCGACGTCTTCTTCATCCTCCAGTCCCGGCCGATAACCACGATAAAGCGCCCCGATATCCCGCACGGCGGGGCCGCAGGGCAGCCGAAAGGCCCCCTCGGCGTGGTGCTGGTCGAAGGCCAGGGGGCTTCCCCCGGCGTCGCGAGCGGCCGGGTCGTCATCGTGCGCGACGTCAAGGACACGAGCGGCGTCAAGGACGGCGACATCCTGGTCACCAAGATGACCAACCCCGACATGGTGCCGGCGATGCGGCGGGTCAGCGCCATCGTCACCGACGAAGGCGGCATGACCTGCCACGCGGCCATCGTGAGCCGCGAGCTCGGGACGCCCGCGGTCGTCGGAACCAAGAAGGCGACGAAACTCTTGCGGGACGGCCAGGTCGTCACCGTCGACGGCGAGAAAGGCATCATCTACGAGGGCGCGGTTGCGGCGCCCGCGGCGGCGGCACCGGCAGCCGCACCGGCGGCGGCAGCGGTCGCCCCGGTCATCACCGGCACGCTCGTCAAGGTGAACGTCTCCCTCCCCGAGGCCGCACAGCGTGCCGCCGCCACCGGTGCGGACGGCGTCGGCCTTCTCCGGATCGAGCACCTCATCCTCGGTCTCGCAAAGACTCCGGGCTGGTACATCGAGCACGACGCGGAGGAGGAGTTCATCGCCGAACTCTACGGCGGCATCAAGACCGTCCTCGACGCCTTCCCCGGTAAGCCCGTCTGGGTCAGGACGCTGGACGCCCCGACCGACGAGTTCCGGAACATGGAGGGCGGAGAGGACGAACCGTTCGAACACAACCCGATGCTCGGCTGGCGCGGCATCCGCCGCGACCTCCGGAGCCCCGAGCAGTTCCGCCTGCAGGTGGAGGCGTTCAAGCGGCTCTGGGCGGCTGGCTACGACAACCTCGGCGTGATGTTCCCGATGGTCAACCACCCCGGCGAGTTCGTCAAAGCCCGGGCGATGATGCAGGAGTGGGGCGTCGACGTGGAGACCGCGCCCCTCGGCGTCATGATCGAGGTCCCGAGCAGCGCCATCCTGGTCGAGGACTTCATCCGGGCCGGGATCCGGTTCGCCTCGTTCGGGACGAACGACCTCATCCAGTACACGCTCGCCATCGACCGGAACAACGAGCACGTCGCCGATATGTACCAGCCCAAGCACCCTGCCGTCCTCCGGCTGATCGACCACGCAATCAGCGTCTGCCGGGAGAACGGTGTCGAGTGCTCCATCTGCGGCCAGGCCGGCTCCGACCCCGACATGGTCACGTGGCTCGTCGAGCACGGCATCTCCAGCGTTTCGGCGAACATCGATGCGGTTCCCCGCATCCGGGAGGCCGTAGCGCGGAAAGAGCGACAGATTCTCCTTGATGCGGCGAGAAGAAATGCGTGAAGTAGGTTGCCCTGAGGAAGACCTTTTTTCCTTCCTCTCGTCAAAGCGGCGGGAGGATCTCGGCTACCGGAATATCTTAAGTTCGATGTGCACGCCGCCCCACCCGGTCGCGGCGCGGGCGCACGCGATCTTCCTCGAGACCAACCTCGGCGACCCCGGGCTCTTCCCGGGGACGGCCGCGCTCGAGGACCTCCTCGTCCGGAGGCTCGGCACCCTGATGCACCATGCGGATGCCGGAGGCTACGCGACGAGCGGCGGGACGGAGTCGAACATCCAGGCGCTGCGGATTGCAAAACGGCAGAAGTCGGTGAAGTCCCCGAACGTCGTCATTCCGGCTTCGAGCCATTTTTCGTTCACGAAGGCCTGCGACATCCTGGGGCTCGAGATGCGGACGGTGCCGCTTGATGCTGAGTTCCGGATGGACACGGAGGCGGTCGACGGCTTCATCGACAACAATACGGTCGCGCTCGTCGGGGTTGTCGGGACGACGGAGTACGGCGTGGTCGATCCCATTGCCCGGCTCGCGGAGATCGCCCTCGACCGGGACGTCTTCCTCCACGTCGACGCCGCGTTCGGCGGGATGGTCGTCCCGTTCCTCGACAGCCCCGTCCCGTTCGACTTCCGGCTCCCGGGCGTCTCCTCCATCTCCATTGACCCCCACAAGATGGGGATGAGCACCATCCCGGCGGGCTGCCTCCTCACGCGCAACCCGGACTGGTTCGCGTGCCTCAACGTCGACACCCCCTACCTGACGGTGAAGCGGGAGTGCACCCTCGCCGGCACCCGGCCGGGAGCGTCGGTGGCCGCAGCGGTCGCCGTCCTCGAGTACCTGGGGATGGACGGGATGCGGGCGGTGGTCGCCGGGTGCATGGAGAACACCCGGAGGCTGATCGAGGGGATGGAGACGTTCGGCTACCCGAGAGCCGTGACCCCGGACGTCAACGTGGCGACGTTCTCCTGCGACCGTATGCCTCCCGGGTGGCGGGTCTCGACGACCCGGAACGGGCATATGCGGATCGTCTGCATGCCCCACGTCACCCGCGACGTCGTCGAGCGGTTCCTTGTAGATATGGGTGATATCGATGCTTGAACGCCTGATTCATTCGCTGGAAACCTCTCCCGTCATGAAGCGGGGAGAGTACAACTACTTCATCAACCCGATCACCGACGGGGTGCCGCTCCTCGAACCCGCGCTCCTCCGCGAGATCGGGTGCGCCATGGTGCGGAACCTCGACCTCAACGATGTCGACAAGATCGTCGTCTGCGAGGCGATGGGCATCCACATCGGCGTCGCATTTTCGATGATGACCGACATCCCTCTCGTGGTCGTCCGGAAACGCCCCTACGGCCTCCCCGGCGAGGTCGCGGTGCACCAGGCCACCGGCTACTCGAAGGGCGAGCTTTACTTAAACGGCGTTGCCGCGGGCGACCGGGTCGTGATCATCGACGACGTCTGCAGCACCGGCGGCACGCTCCGCGCCCTCATCAGCGCGATCGAGGTGACGGGCGCCGAGATCGCCGATATCTGCGTGGTCATCGGCCGGGGGGACGCGGATATCGGCCGGCCGCTCAAGACCCTGGTGAAGATCGAGGTCTCCGAGGCGCAGGTGCGTGTCGTTGATACCTGTCTCTGATCTCATCGGAAGACTCCGCGAGCGCGGGGCGCGGTCGGTCGCCCTCCAGTTCCCCGCCGGGCTCGCCCGGCAGGCGCCGGGAACGGCCGCCGCCCTCCGCCGCGAGGGGTTCGAGGTGATCGTCAGTGGCGACCCCTGCTACGGGGCCTGCGACCTCGCGCTCGACGCCCTCCGATACGCGGACGTCCTGGTGCACTTCGGCCACGCGCCGGTCGAGGAGCGATCTAATGTCATCTACGAGCCCGTCCGGTTCGACTTCGACGTAACCGTGCTTGAGAAGGCCCTCCCTCTTCTGACCGCCCGCCGCATCGGCCTCGTCACCACCGTCCAGCACGTCCACCTCCTCGGCGCGATGGCGGCGTATCTCCACGATCGCCGCATCGAGGCGGTCGTCGCCCCCGGTGACGGCCGGACACCGATCCCCGGTCAGGTGCTCGGGTGCAACTTCGCCGCCGCCCGGGCGACGGGAGCGGATGAGATCCTCTTCGTGGGGACGGGGGTCTTTCACCCCATCGGGATCCGGCTCGCGACCCGGGCCCGCGTCGTCGCGCTCGACCCCTACACCGGCGAGGGAGATGTGGTGGACGCCGACCGCCTGGTCCGCCGCCGCGCCGCGGTGATGGAGAAGGCGCGGGACGCCGCGAACTACGGGATCCTCGTCAGCACGAAGAGCGGGCAGCGGCGGATGGACCTCGCGCGCCGGCTCGCCGCCCTCTCGGACCGGGCGTTCCTGGTCGCGATGCGCGAGGTCTCGCCCGGCGAGATGCTCGACCTCGGGTTTGGGGCCTACGTGAACACCGCCTGCCCCCGGCTCGCCTACGACGACCAGGTCCGGTTCCCCGTCCCGGTGCTGACGCCGCCTGAGTTCGAGATCCTCTGCGGCGCCCGGGACTGGGACGACTATACCATCGACGAGTACCTCGCGCCATGAACCTGCGGCACCTTGAGATGCGGCTCGAACGCCTCGCGGGATTCGAGCGGCCGACGACCCGGCTCGAACAGTACCAGACCCCGGCGCCGGTGGCGGCGCGCCTCCTTCACCATGCCGCGATGCAGGGGGCAATCGAGGGGCGGGTGGTCTCTGATCTCGGGTGCGGGACGGGAATCCTCGCCTGCGGCGCGGCGCTCCTCGGCGCCTCTCCCGTAACCGGGATCGATATCGATCCGGCGGCGATAGCCGTCGCCCGGCGGAACGCGGAGACGCTCGGGGTCTCCGTCGAGTTCCTGGTCGCCGACGTCCGCGACCCCGGCGTCGACTGGGCGGGTCTCGCCTGCGACACCGTCGTGATGAACCCGCCGTTCGGGGCGCAGAAGGCGCACGCCGACCGGCCGTTCATCGACCGGGCGCTCGAACTCGCGGGCGAGGTCTACGGCATCTTCAACGAAGGCTCGACCCCGTTCGTCGCCGCCTACACAGAAGGGCGTGCGACGGTCGAGGAGGTTATCCGGTGCGCATTCCCGATGAAGCGGACGTTTGCGCACCACCGCAAAGACCGAGTGGATATTACCGTAGAGGTCATACACTTGAGGCGGATCTAATACCGTGACCTCCAATACCAAATCCGTCTGGGGGCTCTCCGCCGCCCACCTGGTGACCGACCTCTACTCGCCCGTCCTCCCCGCAATCCTCCCGCTCCTCATCGCGGAGCAGGGCTACTCGTTCTTCCTCGCGGGGCTGATCGTCACGGTCTACAACCTCACGTCGTCGTTCGTGCAGCCGCTCGTCGGCTGGGTCTTCGATACCCGGGGGTTTGCCGTCCACATCGGCACGAGCGTCGCCATCAGCGCGATCTTCATCTCCGTCATCGGGCTGCTCGACAACTACTACATCGTGCTCGCGTCCGTAGCCGTCGCGGCGCTCGGGCACGCCTTCTTCCACCCGAGCGCGCTCGGCACCGTCAGCCGCCTGACCCGGGACGCGAGCCGGGGCAGGATCACCTCCTACTTCGTCATCGGCGGCAACCTGGGCTACGCCATCGGCCCCATCTGCGCGGGCGTCGCCGTCGGGCTGATGGGCCTTCCGGGCCTCGCCATGCTCGCCGTCCCCGGCCTCGTGATGGCGGTGGTGCTCCGGCGCATCCTCCCCTCCCCTGACCGCAGCTCCGTTCCGGAACCTGTCGCCCCTGCCGCCAAACCCTCATATCGGGCGATCGTCCTCCTGGTCGCGGCATCCGGCCTCCGGGCATGGGCGATCTTCGGCTCGGTCGCCTTCCTCCCCACCATCCTCACGCTGCGGGGGTTCGACCTCGTGACCGCGAACATCCTGGTCTCGGGCATGCTGATTGCCGGGGTCGTGGGGCAGGTCGTCGGCGGCGCGCTCTCCGACAGTTACGGCCGTAAAGAGTACACGATCCTGGGGCTTGTTGCCGCCATCCCGCCGTTTGTCGTATTCCTCACGACCGGCGGCATCGTCTCGCTCGTCGCGCTGATGATCTTCGGGTTCATCCTCTGGTCGACCTTCGCCGTCACCGTCGCCATGGCGCACGAGATAGCCCCCGGAAACGTCGGGCTCGTCTCCGGCCTGATGCTCGGGCTCGCGGTCGGCGTGGGCGGGATGGGGGTCGCGGTCACCGGGTGGATCGCCGATATGACGACGCTGACGCTCGGCCTCACCACGATCCCGCTCGCGATCGTCCTCGCCGTGCCGCTCTTCCTCCTCGTCCCCTACCCCTGGAAGTCCTTCCTGCGGGGCCGGCTCCCCTCCCGGGGATGAACCGCCCCATCCCTTAAGTACCGGGAGTGCCGATTCATCCCCGATGGTCACCCGGTTCCAGCGCTACCGGCAGATCGCCGATGTGCTGGTCAAATACGGCTTCGGGATCCTTGTCGAGGAGATCGTTCCCGGCGGAGAACGGCTGCGGGGGCTCGGGAAAACCCGGAAAGACGAACGGTCGGTCTACGAGCGGATTCGGCTCGCCATCGAGGAACTGGGGCCCACCTACGTCAAGTTCGGCCAGATCGTAAGCACCCGCCGGGAACTCCTCCCCCCGGAGCTGGTCGAGGAACTGCAGAAACTCCAGGACCGGGTCGCCCCGGTCCCCTACAATGAGATCCGGCCGGTGATCGCGCAGCATTGCAGGAACCTCGAGGAATGTTTCGATATCATCGAGGCGGAACCGGTCGCGTCGGCCTCGCTCTCGCAGGTGCACCGCGCCGTGACGCGGGACGGCCGGCTCCTCGCCCTCAAGGTGCAGCGCCCGGGGATCGCCGAGCTGATCGAGACCGATATCACGATCCTGCGGTCCCTCGCGAAGCGGGCGAACTCGCTCTTCCCCGATCTCCGGGTCTACAACCCGGAGGGGGTGGTGGAGGAGTTCGTGACCCAGATCCGGCGCGAACTCGATTTCACCCAGGACGGGATGAACGCGGAGCGTCTCAAGCGGAACCTCGCGGACCTGCCGTGCGTGAGGATCCCCCGGATCCACTGGGACCTCTCCGGCCCTGCCATGCTTGCGATGGACTACGTGGAGGGTGTGCGCATCGACGACGTGGAGGCGATCCGGTCCCTCGGCCTCATCCCCGAGGAGATCGCCGCGACGGGGTTTGAGGCCTACGTCAAGCAGATCTTCGTCGACGGGTTTTTTCACGGCGACCCCCACCCGGGCAACCTTCTCGTGACATGCGAGGGTGAGATCGTCTTCCTCGACTACGGCATCGTCGGCGTCCTCCGCCCGGAACGGCGGCGGGTCTTCGTGGACCTCCTCCTCGCCATGAGCCGGACGGACGTCGCCGGGGTGATCTCGGCACTCAAGAAACTCGACGTCCGGATCGATCCGGCGGTGCTCGATGCGGTGAAAGACGACCTTTATGTGGTCCTGCTCGACTACCGGGAGACGAAGATCGAGCAGGTGAACTTCGGGACGGCGATCCGGGGCCTGACCGAGACCCTCCGCAGGTACCGTATCCGGGTGCCGTCGACCCTGATGATCATGATGAAGGTGATCGTCATGGTGATGGATATCGGCACCCGGCTCGACCCCTCGTTCAACTTCGACCGGAGGATCCGGCCGTACCTCCTCGATATCGCTGCGGCGCAACGGCTCTCCCCGGATAACGTGACGGGTGCGGTGCAGTCGATCATCGGTGCGGCCGAGGGCCTCCTTGCCCTCCCCGGGAACGTGAACGAGACGCTGAAGACACTCTCCGAGGGCACCGTTAAGCTCGAACTCGAGGACCACGACCTCGACGAGATCGTCGGCGTCATCGACCGGACGAGCGACAAGATCATCGTAGGGGTGGTGGTCGCCGCGGTCGTCGTGGGCTCATCGCTGGTGCTCCGGGTTGCCGATATCCCCGTGCCCGGGTACGTCTCGGTTCTCGCCACGCTGGGCTACGTCTTCGCGGTCATCGTCGGGTTCTATGCGGTCTATAGCGTCCTCAGGCACAGCCGGGGTCTCCGACGGTAAAGGACAGGAGTTCGTCCCAAAAAGATCTCCGGACCTTCGGTATACCCTAATTGAAGCCCTTATGTCCGGGGCGTCTATCATCTGAGCCGCATTCTGAGCAAAAAGGGTGAATCGGCTTTCTATTGGATATCGCACCTTCGCACCTAACGGTGCTCAAACTCCGTTCCTGCGGAACGTCGTTCTTCGGTGCTCCAGTTCCGGTTCTACGAACCGTCGCACTCACCGTCAGCCCCTCTTCGCACCTTCAGTGCTCGAACTCTGTCCTTTCAGGATGTCGTTCCCCCAATGGCGATAGCCACCACGGAAGCCGTATCCGGAACGCAACCGACGATCGCGTATGAGTGGTGCTGGTGCGAGTGGTGACGATTTGAAGATCGAGCCCTGATAGGCCGGATTTGCGCAGTACGGCTGCCGGGACGGGGGAAAAAGTTATTCGCCCTTCTTGAAGAACAGCCGGCAGTGGCAGGTTCCCTGCTCCTCGATCTCGTTCTCGTGGTAGATGCAGGGGCAGACGATGATCCGGTCTTTCTCGGGGTCGCCGCTCCGGAGCCTGCAGGGGCAGTATGCCTCCCCGAACCGCTCCTTGTTCCGGGCGAGCCCGCGGAGGACGGCATCGAGCTGCTTCTCGTCGACGTTCAAGATGAACCCTTTCTCCTTCGCGTACACCTTTGCCCTGGTCCGCGCCTCTTCGATCCCTTCTTCACTCATAATAAAACTCCAATTATCCAACTTATCGGCGCCTGTACCCTTCGATATAGGCTATCATCGAATTAAAGATTTTGACTTCGTCATCCGACCCGAGCACGGGCTCGCTCGCCCGCTCGGAATGCTGCATCGTCGCGAGGACGTGGTAGGTGTCCCGGTCGCAGTTGCTGCCGCCGAACTGCATCCCCGCAAACCGCATGCCTCACTCGACCTCAATCGTGTAGTCGTGGATAATCGGGTTCGCGAGGAGCAGCTCGCACATCCGTGCCGCCTCCTCGCGTGCCGCCATAGCATCCGGTGCATCGAGCGTGATCCGAACCAGCCGCGCCGTGGTCAGGTCGTCGGTCGGGAACATCAGGTTCGCGAGGGCGTGCCGGATGGCACGCGCTTCGGGGTCGAGCATCCCCTCTTTGAGTCCGATGGTGATGACTACGGTATACCTCATGCGGGCTCGCCCCAGGGCGGGGAGAGGATCCGCTTCGCGACGCCGGCGTAGGTCTCCATGACGTCCCCCTTGCCGAACCGGTAGACGTCTTTATCGAGGGACGTCCCGGTCTCTTTGTCCCAGAGGCGCATCGAGTCCATGCTGATCTCGTCGCCGAGGACGATCTCGCCGTTGTACTTACCGAACTCCATCTTGAAATCGACCAGGGTGATGCCGCGCAGGTCGAGGTACTCGCTGATCAGTTCGTTTATCGCGAGCGCCATGGCCTTGATCTGGTCGAGTTCCTCGGGCGTGGTGAGACCGAGAGCGTAGATCAGGTCGTCGTTCAGCATCGGGTCGTGGTGGGCGTCGCTCTTGTAGTCGATGACGATCACCGGCGGATCGAGCGGTTCTCCTTCCCGGAACGGGTAGTTGCGCACGATCGAACCGGCCGCGACGTTTCTCACGATCACCTCGAGCGGGATCATCGTGAGGTTCCGCACGGCGATGACGCCGGGCTCGATGCTCGCGAGGTAGTGCGTCCTGATCCCGTGCTCTTCCAGGTACCTGAAGATGAAGGTCGAGACCTCTGCGTTGTATCTCCCTTTGCCCTCCAGGGTATCTTTCTTCTCGCCGTCGAACGCCGTGATGTCGTCCCGGAACTTCATGATGTATACCTCCGGGTCGTCGGTGCGGTAGACGGATTTAGCCTTCCCCGTGTAGAGGAGGTCAGCCTGTTTCATGGTCGGATCTCCTGGTATCTGTTGTCCGGGATTTGTCATGAGGTTATGCACCCGCGTCCCGTCCGGGTGCGGCAATCCTCTCCGCGAGCCGCCGGATGAGGGGTTCGAGGAGCGAGGAGTACCAGCCCTTCTCGATGTACTGCGGGTAGATGCAGAGCCGTTCGCGGAGTTCGGCGTCCCCGGCGATCCGCCGGAGTTCGTCGATCTGCGGCCAGGGATGCTCCGGGTTGACGTAATCGATGGTGAGCGGGGAGACCCCGCCGAGGTCGTTGACGCCGCACCTGATGAGGCGGGATGCGTCCGCAAGGTTCGGGGGTATCTGCACCGCCACGTCCGGGGGGAGGATCTCGCGTGCGAGGCTGATCGCCGCAGCGATCTCGTCGGGGCCGGGGACCGCCGCCCCTTCCATCGCGGTCCCGGGTTTCGGACAGAAGTTCTGGACGATCACCTCCTGGATATGACCGTAGCGCCGGTGGAGGTCGGCGATGACCCGGAGCGACTCCTCTCGGTCGTCCGCCGTCTCGCCGATACCGAGCAGGATGCCGGTCGTGAACGGGATCGAGAGCCTCCCGGCGTTCTCGATCATCTCTATCCGCACCGCCGGGTCCTTCCCCGGGGAGTTCCCGTGCGCCGGAATATCCGCGGTCGTCTCGAGCATCAGCCCCATGCTCGCGTTCACCTCGCGGAGCCAGCCGAGTTCCTCGTAGGTGAGGATGCCTGCGTTGGTGTGCGGCAAAAGACCGCGTTCGATGGCCGCGAGAGAGAGGTCGTAGACGTAGTCGAGGATATCCGCGTAGCCGAACCGCCCGAGCATCTCGGTAAAGCCCGGTACCGCGCCGGGCCGCTCCCCGAAGGTGAAGAGCGCTTCCGTGCACCCGAGGGCTGCGCTCGCTTCCAGCGTCAGGATCGCCTCGTCGGGCGGCATGACGCACCCTTCCTCGACGGGGGTGCGGAAACAGCAGTAACCGCAGCGGTTCTGGCAGACCGTCGTCAGGGGAAGAAACGCGTTCTTTGAGAAGGTGATCACGCGCCGGTGCATGGCTATATGTCGGCATTCCCGCACATGAACTTTCGGTCGTGAGGGCGACGTGGCCTCGCGCGAAGCCGTGAAGGACGACTTTCCCGAAGGGCGCGACGTTCCGTAGGAATGCGACGGGCCGCAGGCCCAGGGTTTGAGCACCGTCAGGTGCGATGAACGCGAAGGGAGTTTCAGGCAACTATACTGGACTTCGCGTCTTCGCGTCTTCGCGTGAGCAGATCATCAAGGTAGTCGGCAGGTGCGAAGGTGCGAGAACCGAAATGTGAGCACCTGAAAAGGGTTGGATCCGGAGTTTTCGATTTAGCCCGGGCTGCCTTTTCCCGTCGCGGGGAAACGATGCCTTTTTGATACTGCCCCGACAACCGTTTCCCAATGTACTTCCACGCGCTCATTCCCTTTAAGCCGGTAAACCCCAAGACGCGCCTCTCCTGCATCCTTGACCAGGAAGAGCGGGAAGCGTTCGCCCGGGCGATGCTTGAAGACGTGATCGCCGCCGTGCAGAAGTCCGGGTGCAGCGCCACCCTCCTCTGCACCCACTCCTTCAAACACGAGAACGCCCTCGTCGCCGTCCGGACGGAGTCGCTCAACGACGCCATAAACTGGGCGCTCAAGCAGTTCCACTGTCCCGCGCTCATCATCATGGCCGATATCCCCCTGGTGACGGCCGGGGATATCCAGCGGCTGATCCGGACCGAGAAGGACATGTCCATCGTGCCGGGGCGGGGCGGCGGGACGAACATCATATTCTTGAAAAAGCCGCGGTGCTTCCGCGCCGACTACTACGGCGCGAGTTTCCTCGACCACATGCGGATTGCCGAGGAGTGCGGCTTCTCCGTCGAGGTGATCGATTCATTCAGGATGTCGACCGATATCGACGAGAAGGAAGACCTGGTCGAGATCCTCATTCACGGAAAAGGAAGAAAGAGCAGGGAGTATCTGGAGAACTCAGGGTTCTCGATCGCCCTTGACGAGAAGGGACGGGTCGGCGTGCAGCGCGACCCCCATAAAGAGGCACTCTGAAGCGTCGATCGTGGCGACCCCGGCATAATCGCCGACGGGAAGCCCGACTCCCCGCACCACGGCCGCGGGGACGCACTCCCCCGCCTCTCCCATCACGAGTTCTGCGGCGGACGCAATGCAGTCCGCAACCGCTCTCTTCGTGACCTCAAGTTCGCGGCCGAAGAGGTCTTTTCTCCCGCGCTCGTCGACCACCGAGGGGATGCCCGAACACCCGATCGCGACCCCGGAGCACCCGAGCCGCATCGCGTGCGTCCGGGAGTCGACGACGATGACCCCGACGTCGGCCCCCGACCGCCCGGCGATCGCGGCACGGATACCCGCCGCGGATGCGTCCGGGTCAAGGGGGAGGAGGACGAGCGTGCCCGCCGGGGTGTTCGAGGCGTCGATCCCGGCGTTCGGCAGAAGCGTCCCGTTCTTCATGCAGAGCAGGAACCCGGGAATACCCCCGACGATCCGGTCGCTCTCCCGGAGCACCACCTCGGCGTGCCGGGGATCCATCTCGTACTCTTCGGCGAGCCGGAGGCCCTCCGCCGAGGGCTCGATATCGTCGAGCCTCACGACCTGGCCTTCGGCGGTGGCGAGAGCGGACTCTGCCACGACCAAGACGTCGCCCGTCTCGAAGTTCCGGGCGGCCGAGTGTTCGACGGACGAGAGAAGGTGCGCCGCGACGTCATCGCCGGGGCGGAGCAGGGGGGTCGCAAGGCCGTATACCGAGAATGAAGGTGTCGTCATGTCTGCCTCATCTTTGCACGGACCCGCAGGAGGTCGGCGGTCTCGGCGACGTCGTGGCTCCGCACGACGGCCGCACCCGCGTCGACGAGCATCGTCGTGAGCGCGAGGGTGCCCGCGAGCCGGTCTTCGGGCCGGCGGCCGAGCAGGTCGCCGATGAACGTCTTCCGCGAGATCGCGGCAAGCACCGGGCGGCCGAACTCCAGGAACGAGTTAAAGTTCCGGCAGAGTTCCCAGTCGTCCTCGTTCGTCCGTTCGGGAACCCATCGCCCGACGGCGGGATCGAGGACGTACTCCTCGATCCCGAGGCGCGCACACCGGCCGACGACCGCTTCGAGGGCTTTCTGTGTGGCGGCAACTCCGGCGGCGTCGCCGGGCTCCCGGCAGCTCGCCATCGCGAAGACCGGCAGCCCGGAGTCGGCGATCGCCCGCGCGTATCGCTCTTCTGCAAGCCCGGAGATATCGTTCACCGCATGGACGTCGTGGCGGAGGCAGACCTCGAGCACCTCCGGGTAGCGGGTATCCACCGAGAGGGTGATCCCGGTCCCGTCGAGTTCCGAGAGGGCCGCGTCCACCCGTGCCGCCTCCTCGGCGACGGTGATGGGAGAAGAGCCCGGGGCCGTGCTCCGCGCACCGAGATCGATCATATCGGCGCCCGCTGCCGTCATGGCGAGGGCGCGGTCGTAGACCTCTCCGGCCGGGATATAGGAGCCCCGGTAGAACGACTCGGGGCTGCAGTTGATGACGCCCATCAGGCGAACCGGAGCGTCGCCGCCGATCCGGAGACGGTTTACCAAACAGTGGTGTTGTCGCATGTCCTCATCTTGGCCGCCATGAACGTGTTCTCCATCAGCGTCGCGATGGTCATAGGGCCGACGCCTCCGGGGACCGGGGTTATCGCTCCCGCCCGGTCTTTCACCGCCTCGAAATCGACGTCGCCGCAAAGCTTGCCCTGCTCGTCCTGGTTGATCCCGACGTCGATGACCGTTGCGCCTTCCTTCACCATCTCCGGCCCGACAAACTTCGCTTTTCCAATCGCGCTGACCAGGATATCGGCGTTTCGCATCTCCGCCTCGATATTCTCGGTCTTCGAGTGGCATATGGTGACGGTCGCGTCGGCGTTCAGGAGCAGGGCGGCCATGGGCCGGCCGACGTCGATGCTCCGGCCGACGACGACCGCCCGCTTGCCGCGGATCGGGATATCGTATTCTTCGAGGATTGTCATGATCCCCTGTGGGGTGCAGGGCGCAAAGACCGGGGCTCCGGAAAACAGCCTGCCGAGGTTGCAGGGGTGGAACCCGTCCACGTCCTTATCGGGCGCGACCGCCTCGATGACGCGGGTGGTATCGACTCCGGCCGGGAGCGGCAGCTGGACCAGGATCCCGTTGATGTCGGGATCGTTGTTGAGGCGCGCGACCGCCTCGAGCACCCGCTCCGTCGTGGCGTCCGCCGGGAGTTCGATCCCGACCGACCCGATCCCGACGCGCTCGCACGCCCGGTGCTTCATGCGGACGTACATCTGCGACGCTGGGTCTTCGCCCACGATGACGGTCGCGAGGCGCGGGTAGAGCCCGGACTCTTCTATTCTCTCTTTGAGGATCTCGAGTCTCTTCTCCGAGACCGCTTTGCCGTCGAGTATCATGCTACTTCAGGGTAGAGGGGATACTTGCTCGCAAGGGCAATAACCTCTTCTCCCACTTCGGCGATCGCCTTCTTCGAGGTCTTGTCCTTCGCGATATCCTTCACGACCCGGGCGATCCAGTGAGCGATCTGCTTCATCTCTTCCTCTTTCATCCCGCGCGAGGTAACAGCAGGCGTGCCGATTCTGAGGCCGCTCGTCACGAAGGGGCTGAGCTGTTCGCGGGGGATGGTGTTCTTGTTCACGGTGATCCCCGCCTCGCCGAGCGCGGTCTCGGCCGCAAGACCCGTGAGGTGCTCGCCGTTCGTCGAGACCCCGGTCAGGTCGAGCAAGATCAGGTGGTTGTCGGTGCCGCCGGAGACGAGATCGAGCCCTTCCTCTGCGAGGACGTCGGCCATCGTCTTTGCGTTCTTGACGACCTGCCCGCAGTAGTCCTTGTACGCGGGGGTCAGGGCTTCCTTGAAGCAGACCGCCTTTGCCGCGATGGTGTGCATCAGCGGGCCGCCCTGCATTCCCGGGAAGATCGACTTATCGATCGCGGCCGCATCCTCCTTGCCGCACATGATGGCGCCGCCGCGGGGGCCGCGCAGGGTCTTGTGCGTCGTCGTCGTCACGATGTCGACGACCCCGACCGGGGAGTTGTGGTATCCGGTCGCGCAGAGTCCGGCGATGTGGGCGATATCGGCCATGCACCGCGCGCCGACCGTATCGGCGACTTCCTGGAAGGCCTTGAAATCGATCTCGCGCGGGTAGGCGCTCGCGCCGCAGACGATCATCTGCGGTTTCACTGTCCGTGCGATCTCCTCGATCGCCGCGTAGTCGAGCGTCTCGGTCTCGGGGTCGACGCCGTAGTGGAAGATGGAGTACCAGCGCCCGGTGATGTTGACCGGCGATCCGTGGGAGAGGTGGCCGCCCTGGGTGAGGCTCTGGCTCATGATCTTGTCCTTGTAGCCGAGGTAGGCGAAGTAGACAGCCTGGTTTGCCTGGCTCCCGGAGTGAGGCTGGACGTTCGCGTGTTCGGCCCCGAAGAGTTCGCAGAGCCGGTCGCGCGCCAGGTTCTCCACGACGTCATGGAACTCGCAGCCGCCGTAATAGCGCTTGCCGGGGTATCCCTCGGCATATTTATTGGTCATGATAGAACCCATCGCTTCGAGAACCGCCTTACTGACGACGTTTTCGGAAGCGATCAGTTCCAACCCGTTGACCTGGCGCAGGCGCTCCTTCTCGATGAGGCCTGCGACTTCTGGATCGAAGTTTGCCAGATTAGACATGCAGAAAAAGGGTTGCTCCGTTGAGGTAATATGCTTTCTTTTATACGGGGCCGGTTGCAGCTGCGCGGGAGGCATTCTTTGTACGGCCTCCCGAGACGCGGGCATGGGCCCCGGGGGATGCGGCTCCGCCGTCATCCGCGACGGCCGCCGGGATTTCCCCGACTGCGTCCCGGATTAAATGTAATACTTCTTCATTCGGGGGAATCTATAGTAATATTATTACGTAATTATTATCAAGGATTAGTTTGAGGGAGATAATGGCGCAGAAGGATGCGAGGATACGGTTTCTTGAGCGGGAACTTGCGGAGCGCGAGAAGGAGATGGAGACGATGAGAGAGCGAGAACAGCCGCCGGTATCGGCGGCGGGAGACGAGCGCCTGCACGACCTTGAGCGGAAAGTGCGGGAGTTCGAGGATGTGATGAGGGGCCTGGCGGAAGACCGCGGGCAATCCCGGGCGCCGGAGACGGGAGACGAGCGTCTGCGCGACGTGGAACGGAAGGTGCGGGAACTGGAGGCCGTGGTGAAAGGCCTGACGGAAGAGGTTCTGGACATCAAATCGATCGTGATGAAACTCGCCCGGGATGCGGAGGAGCGCCGAAAGGCACCTGTGCCGGTCGAGGAGAAGAAGGCCCCCGTCACGCTCCAGGCGGAACCACGCGCCGCCGCCGAGCCGCGCCCCGTGCGTGCCGTGGAGCGGAAGGCTCCTGCGCGCCAGGTGGAGCGGCGGCAGCCCGCGCCCGCTCCGGAGGACGACAAGGACTTCGAGCTCATCATGCAGAACGACGGGACGCTGAAACCGGAGCCAAGGAGATCCTCCGAGTACATCGTCGCCAGCACCGGGTCCGGGATCGCCGCGGCGAAGGGCCGGGGTAAAGGCGGCAAACCGGCCGAACGCAAGCTCTTCGTCGAGCAGAAGGCACGTCCGGTCAATGACGTCATCCAGGCCGACGAGGACGACACCGTCGACCTCGATCGATAGGTAAGGGAGTCCCGTCCTTGTACATCACGCAGCTTGAGATCGACAACTTCAAGTCTTTCGCCAGAAAGACGAAAATTCCTTTTTTCGAAGGATTTACTGTCATCTCAGGCCCGAACGGCTCCGGAAAGAGCAACATCATCGACAGCATCCTCTTCGTCCTGGCCCTCTCGGGTGCGCGGGGGCTGCGGGCCGAGAAGCTGACCGATCTCATCAACGTCAATTCCGGGAAGAACACCGCCGAGGTGACGGTCACGTTCTCGGACGGCACGGTGATCCGCCGCCGGATCAAGCGGACGCCGGCGGGATACTACAGTTACAACTATCTCAACAACCGCCTCTGCAAGCAGAGCGACGTCATCGAGTTCCTCGCGAAGATCGGGATCAAGCCGGAGGGCTATAACGTCGTGATGCAGGGCGACATCACCCGCATCATGGAGATGACCGACGGCGAGCGGCGCAAGATCATCGACGAGATTGCGGGTGTCGCCGAGTTCGATCAGAAGCGCGGACAGGCATTCTCGGAGCTCGAAGTGGTGCGGGAACGGCTCGAACGCGAGGAACTCCTCTTGAACGAGCTCGTGGCGCGGCTTGACGCGCTCCAGCACGAGCGCGAGCAGGCGATGGAGTACCGGCGGTGGCAGGAGGAACTCGAACACCTCGAACAGTGCCGGGGGGCGGCGCTCGTCCGGCATAAAGAGCAGGAGATCGGCACCCTTCACGATCTCATGCGCGATCAGCAGGCGGCGGTCGCACGCACCGAAGGAGAGGTCGAGGCCGTCAAGAGGGAGATCGAGGAGGCGCACGGACGCCAGCAGGCCGTCGAAGAGGAGATAAACCACAAGAGCGGTCCCGAGTATCTCGAACTCGTCGGACGGCTCGAAGAGGCGCGAAGCGCGATCAAACTCGGCGAGAAGAGCATCGAGCGACTGAAGGTCAACCGCGACGAGAATGCCGAGGCTGTCCAGCGGGTCTATCTCGACAGCAAACGCGCCGAGGCGAAAGTCGAGGAGTGCGCCGCGCAGATCCGCAACCTCTCGATCGACCGGGCTAACCTTGCCATGGAACTCGCGAAAGAGCGCGACGAGATGGCAGGGATCGAGGAGCGTATCGCGAGCGGGAGCAAGGAGGTCGAAGGGGTAAAAGACCAGCTCTTCGCGAAGATGCAGGATCTCGAGAGCAAGAAGGAACTCCGGTCGAAGATCCTCCGCGAGCAGGACCTCTTCATCGAGAAGAGCCGGATGCGGACGTCGGAGCGGGAACGCCTGGACGCGCGCATCGCCCAGATCGAGGAGGAACTCACGAACAAGCAGGAGCAGGTTGCGGAGTACTCCTCCTGCATGGCCGACTGCGAGGCACAGAAACACCAGATCGAGCGGGATCTCTCCGAGGCGGAGAGCACGCTCTTTGGGCGGCGGTCGGCGCTCGATCGGCTGAAGAAGGAGATCCGGGAGAACGAGCAGAACCTGATGCGCTATGAGGCGCAGCAGCAGGCGCACGGCGATGCCGGCGGGAAGGCGATGGAGGTCGTGCTCGGGATGGACGGCGTCCACGGCGCGGTCGCGCAGCTCGGGCGAGCCCCGCCGGAGTACGCGACCGCGCTCGACGTGGCGGCGATGGGCCGGCTCAGGTGGGTCGTCGTCGATACCGACGCGGTGGCGTCCGATGCGATCCGTTACCTGAAGGAAAACCGGCTCGGGCGGGTCACGTTCCTGCCGCTCAACAAACTCCGGCCCCCGATCCTCTCGCCGCTCGAGGCCGATCCGGGGATCGTCGGCTACGCGGTCGATCTCCTGGAGTTCGACCCGGCGTTCGACCGCGCGTTCCGGGTCGTCTTCGGCGCGACGGTTGTGGTGGACACCCTCGATCGTGCGCGGCGGCTGATGGGCCGGTACAGGATGGTCACTCTCGATGGCGATTTCGTCGAGAGGAGCGGTGCCATGACCGGCGGTTCCCAGGGAAAGAAGGTCCGCGGGTTCGGGGTGGCGGTCGACGACGAGATCGCGCGGGTTCGCGCGAAGCTCGCCGAACTCGAGGCGGAGGCGGGCGAGATCGAGGCGTCTATCGGCCGGTTTGCCGTGGCCGCGGAGGCGAAACGAGCGGAGCGGAGTTCGATCGACGAGCAGGTTGCGCGCTACCGGATGCTGGTGGACGAGTTCCGGAAGCGGATCGAGGTGCTCTCCGGTGAGAAGCGGACGCTCGAAGAGAGCCTGCAGGAGATGCTCGATGCCGCGAAGAACGGCGGCGAGGAGCTTGCACGGCTCGAGGGCGATCTCGAACGGATAACCGGCGAGATCGCGCAGGTCTCGGCGGAGATCGACGACCTCAAGAAGAAACTCGACGATACTGAGGTTCCGGAGCTCAGCGAGCGGTACGAGAGCATCCGCAAAACTGTCGAGGATATCGAGCGGCGGCTCCGGAACAAGGATGCCGACATCACCGATGCGAAGCGCGAGCGCCAGCACTTCGCGAACCGGATCGAGGAACTTGCCGCGGAGCGGAGCCGTCTGGAGGCGAAGAACCGGGAGATCGACGGCGAGATCGCGACCACGCAGGAGCAGATCGAGGAACAGCGTCGTCTGATCGTGCAGTTCGAGGCGCGCCAGAAGGAGTTCTCCGACGAACTTGCCGGCCTGCATGAGAAGCGCGACCGGGTTCTCGCGGAGATCCGGGTGCTCGACCAGCGCTCGCTCGAACTCTCGGGCACGATGGAACGGATCCGGATGCAGATCGATGCTCTCGAGGAGCGGGAACGGACGCTCCTCGAAGAACTCGCGGTGCTCAGGGAGCAGGCAGGCGACGTGGAGACGGATCTCGACCTCGCCGGCATCGAAGCCGGTATCGCGGAGGCCGAGCGGGCGTTAAAGAAGATCGGCGCGGTGAACATGCTCGCGATCGAGGAGTGCGACCGGGTCTCCGCTCGCGTCGAGGAGCGGACGGAGAAGAAAGAGGTGCTCTCGCGGGAGCGGATGATGCTCCTCGAGCGGATCGAGAAATACGAGAAGATGAAGTACGACGCCTTCATGACCGCATTCACCGCGATCGACACGAACTTCCGCGAGATCTTCGCGCGCCTGACCGACGGGAGCGGGAGGCTTGTCCTCGACAACGAGGAGGATCCCTTCGCAGGCGGCATGACGTTTGCAGTCCAGCCGCGCGACAAGAAGGTGCACCTCCTCTCCGCGCTCTCGGGGGGCGAGAAGTCGCTCACCACGCTCGCGTTCATCTTCTCCATCCAGCAGTTCATGCCCGCGCCGTTCTATGCGCTCGATGAAGTGGATATGTTCCTCGACGGGAACAACGTCGGCCGCATCGCCACCATGATGAGCGAACTCTCGGGGAACGCGCAGTCGATCATCGTCTCGCTTCGAAAACCGATGATCGAGCGCGCCGACCGCATCGTGGGCGTGACGATCCGCGCTGACAAGAGCACCTACGTGACCGGTGTGCAGAACAATGGATGAGGAACCTGTCGAGATCCTGGCCGGCATGGCCGAGCGGGGAGAGGTCGATCCCTGGAACATCGATATCGTTGACGTGACCGACCGGTTCCTCGCCGAACTCGACCGCCGGAAGGAGCTCGACCTGCGGATCTCGGGGAGGACGCTCTTTTATGCCGCGTGCCTGCTGCGCCTGAAGTCGGATTACCTCGATAGTTGGGGCGAAGAAGAGGACGAGGATTCGTTTGACGATGACGAGGAGGAGTCGTTTGATGATCTTGGGTTCGACTTCGAGTCGGGCGGAGGGGCCGAGCCGATCGGCCGCCTGGAGCGGGAGATCCAGCGTCGCCTGGGGCGAAAGAACCTGCGGAAACGCCCCCCGGTCACGCTCTACGAGCTCATCAAGCAGCTCAAAACGGCGGAGAAGGAGCAGCGGCGCAGGCAGCGCAAACGGGTCTCTGTGCCGAGAGAGCCGGACCTCGATCTCGACGCCCGGGATGTGGTGGCGGTGGCGCACGACGAAGGCTACCTGGGTGCGGTCGAGGTCGTCATGAAGGAGTTCCGGCGCGCTGCCCCGAACGGGGATGTCCTGACGCTCGGCGATCTCTCCGGCGCCATAGGGCGGAGCCGCCGCGATGTCTACATCCCGCTCCTCTTCCTGATGCTCGAGGGCAAACTCGCGCTCTGGCAGGACGAGTTCTTCGGCGAGATCTATGTCGGCGAGCAGATTCCCGACAACGATGCCGCAGAGGCCGATAACACTACTTCGTCACAGTCCTGAGGAAACTCCCGTCAAACTTTCAACAGCCTTTCACGCTCAACGCGTGAGGTCGTTTCATCCACTCTACTGAAAACTCGCGCAAAGAGCGACGTTTTCTCCTGAGCGGAGTTGCCGCACCGGAGGAACGATGGTCAAAGGGCCGTCGTCTTTTGCATCTCCAGTTCTGCGACTGCCGGGACGGCGCGATAGGCTGAAGAGCCGGGGCGTGAGCATCAAAAGTGTGGAGGGGGGCAGGGGCGGCGTTATGTGGAACCTTTGATACCGTGGTCCAGTTCTGGATCAGGACTCCTCATCCCCGGTCTGATAGCGTTGATCGCCCTGTTCCTGCGATAATTATGCCCGCTCCGTGATTGATGGGGCTGCGCGCATGGGATCTTACCCGCGCTCTTGCCCCCGGTGAGGTCTTTTGAGGGGTGAATCCCGGGAGTTCGGCAGCGCGATTCCACTTTTCTGAACCGGTGCGGGGTAAATGTTTAAATACCTCCGCCATCAACATGTAATAGTCAAGTTGGGAGCAAAATCCGCGTGAATTCTGCACGGAATGTGCAGAATGTCCGGAGATCTCAACGTTTATGGGGGTCGAAGCCGTGTGCTTGGATCCGACGATGCAGGGAAATGTTTATATGGCATTGGTGACAACATAGTAGGGCTGTGTTGTCAGGACGTCGGATCGTGCAGCCCTTCCGGGGTGGTCTGATCTCGTGTCCCTCAACCGCTGTGAGGGCCCGACAATTGAGTCGGGTCTGATGCAGGGTGACAATGTTTATATGTCCGGAGATCCGATATATATTCTCACAAGATGAACTCACCCACCCGCGACGCGGGTGGGGGTCGGGGGTGTATGTTTGATTTCCGGCCTGGAACCTGGATGGGAACAATGTTTATATGTGATGACTCACAAACATATGTTTCTGCACAGGTGAAGCATCTGGGGGCCCGGAACGCAAATTTCCGGACGGTTCTCAGATCGGGCCGGAGATCCTTCGGGAATCTCCGGGGTGGATCCTGTAGCGGGATGAAAACGTTTATATGTGTTCAAACACAAACGTTAATTCCCTCGCAGGTGAAATCTCGCGACCCGGTTTGGGCCGAGTTCCCTGTATTCAAAACGGATATGAAGGTTCGAGACTCGCTCTCGAATCCGATGCAGGAACACATGTTTAAATACTTGTAAAATAAACATTGTTTTCCTGTTGATGGAGAACCGACACGACCGCGCCGTGACGCGGGTTGGTTCTGACGTTGGCATTGGCAATGCGGAAATTTGTTCAGTAACCGCTAATTCCTCCCAAGTTTAGTAGTGTGCATCACTTCCAAATTCTGGTTGATCCTGCCAGAGGTCACTGCTATCGGGGTTCGATTAAGCCATGCGAGTCGAGAGGGTTCGGCCCTCGGCGTACTGCTCAGTAACACGTGGATAACCTGCCCTAAGGAAGGGGATAACCCCGGGAAACTGGGGATAATACCCTATAGGTTACAGATGCTGGAATGCTCTGTAACTCAAAGTTCCGGCGCCTTAGGATGGATCTGCGGCCGATTAGGTTGTTGTTGGGGTAATGGCCCAACAAGCCCGTAATCGGTACGGGTTGTGGGAGCAAGAGCCCGGAGTTGGATTCTGAGACACGAATCCAGGCCCTACGGGGCGCAGCAGGCGCGAAAACTTTACAATGCGGGCAACCGTGATAAGGGAACCTCGAGTGCCTGTATATGCAGGCTGTCCAGGTGTCTAAATAACACCTGAAGAAAGGGCCGGGCAAGACCGGTGCCAGCCGCCGCGGTAATACCGGCGGCTCGAGTGGTGGCCGCTTTTATTGGGCTTAAAGCGTTCGTAGCTGGGTTATTAAGTCTCTTGGGAAATCCGGCGGCTCAACCGTCGGGCGTCTAAGGGATACTGGTAATCTTGGAACCGGGAGAGGTGAGGGGTACTTCGGGGGTAGGAGTGAAATCCTGTAATCCTCGAGGGACCACCTGTGGCGAAGGCGCCTCACCAGAACGGCTTCGACAGTGAGGGACGAAAGCTGGGGGAGCAAACCGGATTAGATACCCGGGTAGTCCCAGCCGTAAACTATGTGCGTTAGGTGTATCGACGACCACGAGTCGTCGAGGTGCCGAAGGGAAACCGTGAAACGTACCGCCTGGGAAGTACGGTCGCAAGGCTGAAACTTAAAGGAATTGGCGGGGGAGCACCACAACAGGTGGAGCCTGCGGTTTAATTGGACTCAACGCCGGGAATCTCACCGGATAAGACAGCGGAATGATTGCCGGGCTGAAGACTCTGCATGACTAGCTGAGAGGAGGTGCATGGCCGTCGTCAGTTCGTACTGTGAAGCATCCTGTTAAGTCAGGCAACGAGCGAGACCCACGCCAACAGTTGCCAGCACGATCCCCGGATCGGTGGGGACACTGTTGGGACCGCCTCTGCTAAAGGGGAGGAAGGAATGGGCAACGGTAGGTCAGCATGCCCCGAATTATCCGGGCTACACGCGGGCTACAATGGGCAGGACAATGGGTATCGACATCGAAAGGTGAAGGCAATCTCCTAAACCTGTCCGTAGTTCGGATTGTGGGCTGTAACTCGCCCACATGAAGCTGGAATCTGTAGTAATCGCGTTTCAAAATAACGCGGTGAATGTGTCCCTGCTCCTTGCACACACCGCCCGTCAAACCACCCGAGTGGGGTTTGGATGAGGCTGCGGTCGTTGCCGCAGTCGAATCTAGGTTCCGCAAGGGGGGTTAAGTCGTAACAAGGTAGCCGTAGGGGAATCTGCGGCTGGATCACCTCCTAATGAAATTACTTGGGTCAAGCGGTTGCTGGACAAAACGTAAAATTGCTGATGTCAACGGGAGATTCGGGCTCATAGCTCAGTTGGAAGAGCGCCGCCTTTGCGAGGCGGAGGCCGGGGGTTCAAATCCCCCTGAGTCCACTGGGCAGGAAGCATCCCTTCCTGCCTTCGATGCACCCGGAGATGTGAATCACCGGGGAAGGGCTGAAGGTCTTTTGACCTGAGGAGGCTGTGTATAGGTGCGTACTCTGGACGTTAAATGAGTTCAGCGGAACGGCGATATGCCTATCAGTGGATGGCTCGGTTCGAGTGCCGAAGAAGGGCGTGCCAAGCTGCGATAAGCTCCGGGAAGACGCATGGAGTCTACGATCCGGAGATTCCCTAATGGGACATCCCAACACTTCGGTGTTGATCCGTAAGGATCGGGAACCCCCCGAATTGAAACATCTTAGTAGGGGGAGGAAAAGAAATCAACCGAGATGTCGTTAGTAGAGGCGATCGAACACGACAGAGTTCAAACTGAATCCCGGCAACGGGAGATGTGGTGTCGTAAGCCTACCGTTCGGATACCAAGGTCAAATGGAAGTCCTCTGGAATGTGGTACCAAAGAGGGTGACAGTCCCGTACATGTAAACCGAGGTATCCTGGTAGTGTCTTGAGTACCGCGGGTTGGAATTCTCGCGGGAATCTGGGGGTCATCAACCTCCAAAACTAAATACTACTCGAAACCGATAGCGTATTAGTAGCGTGAGCGAAGGCTGAAAAGTAACCCTTGAAAGGTGGTTAAAAGTGCCTGAAACTGATAGGTGATGGTGAGTTACGGCGCGAAAGGATCTTCCACGTGAAGGAACCCGTCGCGAGGCGGTAGTACGGGCGTGGTTGCCGGTGTCGTAACCTACGTTTTGAAGAACGGGCCAGAGAGTTTATTCTGCAGGCGAAGGTTAACCCAAAAGGGGAGCCGAAGGGAAACCAACAGGTCCGTAGCCTTCGGGCATGGGACGACGTATTAAAAGTGCGTGGAGTCTGCAGGATAAGACCCGAAGCCCAGCGATCTATGCGTGGGCAGGTCGAAGTGTGCCGAAAGGCGCGTGGAGGACCGCAAGCGGTTTTGATATGCAAATCATTCGCGTGACCTGCGTATAGGAGTGAAAGATTAATCGAGCTGGGCATCTGCTGGTTCCTCTCGAAACATGCCGTAGCATGACCTGGCTGGAGATAGACGGTGAGGTAGAGCACTGATTGGGGGAGCTGGGGGAGAAATCCCTCACCCTCCTGTCAAACTCCAAATTCCCCGTCGTCGAAGAAGGCTGGCAGTCCGCATTACGGGGTAAGCTTGTAATGCGTAAGGGAGACAACCCAGACCGTGGTTAATGTCCCTCAATGTAGGCTAAGTGTCAACACTGAAAGGCGTCCCAGGCCAAAGACAACTGGAAGGTGAGCTCAGAAGCAGCTATCCTTTAAAAAGTGCGTAACAGCTTACCAGTCGAGGTTTGGGGCACTGAAAATGGACGGGGCTAAAGCCTACTACAGATACCACGGACCACGCGCAAGCGTGATGGCGTAGAGAGGCGTGCTGCCTGGGCAGAAGCAGGGGCTTGAGCTCCTGTGGACCGGGTAGTAATGAGAATTCTGGCATTAGTAGAAGCAAAGTTGGGTGAGAATCCCAACCGCCGGAGGGGCTAGGTTTCCTCGGCAATGTTCGTCAGCCGAGGGTTAGTCGGTCCTAAGGTGTGTCGTAATTCGAGCACATCGAAAGGGAAACAGGTTAATATTCCTGTACCATGCGTCTGTAGCAGTTTACTGCCCTGACGCTTCGGGATATGCCGGGCAGGGTCGTCGCCCTGTCCAAGCGTTCAAGCTCGTGGAGTACCGCCATGGTGAGAAGCGAGTGAAGGCGTGATGGGGTAACTCGGCAAATTCCTGGAGCCCGTGAAAAGGGAGACGTATGTCCGTACCGAGATCTGACACAGGTGCCCCTAGCTGAAAAGGCTAAGGCGTGTCGGTTTAATCGTGTTAAGGGAACTCGGCAAATTAGCCCCGTAACTTTGGGAGAAGGGGTGCCTGCCTGGCGATCAGGCAGGTCGCAGTGACCAGGGGGCTCTGACTGTCTAATAACAACATAGGTGACTGCAACTCGGAAACGACTAGTATAGTCACTGATTCCTGCCCAGTGCGAGTATCTGAACACCGGGTTCAACCGGACGAAGGACTCGTAAACGGCGGGGGTAACTATGACCCTCTTAAGGTAGCGTAGTACCTTGTCGCTTAATTGGCGACTTGCATGAATGGATTAACAAGAGCCCTACTGTCCCTAACACGAGGCCGTTGAACATTTTATCCTAGTGCAGAGACTAGGGACTCCAGATGGGAAGTGAAGACCCCGTGGAGCTTTACTGCAGCCTGTCGCTGTGTTACGGTATTCCTTGCGCAGCGTAGATGGGAGGCGTCGATCCACCCCTTCCGGGGGGTGGGGAGCCAACAATGAGACACCATCCTTGGTTTACTGTAACACTTACTCAAACCTGAGGACAACGATAGGTAGGCAGTTTGGGTGGGGCGCCACACCCTCGAAAAAATATCAAGGGTGCCCTATGGTCAACTCATGTGAGTCAGAAACTCACAGGAGAGTGTCAAGAGCATAAGTTGGCCTGACGCGATTACGCATAGCAAGTAATCGCGAGAGGAAACTCGGGTCTAACGAACCAATGAGCCTTATTGATGAGGGCCATTGACGACAGAAAAGCTACCCCGGGGATAACAGAGTCGTCGCCGGCAAGAGCACATATCGACCCGGCGGCTTGCTACCTCGATGTCGGTTCTTTCCATCCTGGCCGTGCAGCAGCGGCCAAGGGTGAGGTTGTTCGCCTATTAAAGGGGATCGTGAGCTGGGTTTAGACCGTCGTGAGACAGGTCGGTTACTATCTATCTGGAGTGTTAGGAGTCTGAAGGTAAGATGGAAATAGTACGAGAGGAACTTTCCGTCGTCGCCTCTGGTCGATCGGTTGTCCGACAGGGCAATGCCGAGCAGCTACGCGATAAGGGATAAAAGCTGAAAGCATCTAAGCTTGAAACCTGACCTAAAAAGAGACTCCGTTGAGGACACGGGTAAAAGACCCGTTTGATAGGTCCGGGATGTAAGCACGAAGGCAACGACGTGTTCAGTCCGCGGATACTAACGTCCGATGCCGTCCGCTGAACTCAGACGAAATCCGGAGTACGCACCAAAAACACCCCGAGTGAGTAATCCTTAAATAAAAAGGAGGACTAAACTACTGAGGTAACACAGCTTGCCAAGGTGGCGGAGCGGCCACGCGGTTGACTGCAGATCAACTACACCCCGGTTCAAGTCCGGGCCTTGGCTTTGGTAATAGCGGCCATAGCAGAGGGGAAACACCTGGACCCATTCCGAACCCAGCAGTTAAGCCCTCCCACGTGCCGTGTGGTACTGAGGTGCGCGAGCCCTCGGGAAGCCCGACTCGCTGCTATTACCTCCCTTTACTCTGAAAACTGTTCTTCTGATATCTTATTGTGCGAGCGTTTGCTGTTTCCGATCGCCTGTTTTTGGTAACGCGCGTTTGTAGACCGTCTCTCAATCACACCTAACTGCCCCGGCAGGGCCGGTCCCGGGTTATCGATGGGATATCTCCTAACCCCAGCCTCATACCCGGAGCGCGGGGCCTGATGCGTCGGCTGTCAGCCGCGCTTCGTGAACAGTGAGAGGTATCCGGATTCTCACTGGTGTATGGCATGCAGCGTCACGATCGCGAGAATATTGGGATGACCTCTATATCAGCACAGCACGGGAAGATCGTCATAAGGTTATTATAGCGGTGTCAAGACAGACTTCATCTGGTGCAGCATGGAAGTCAGTTCAAGGAACCAGTTGAAGGGCACTATCAAGATGCTCAAGAAAGGGCCCATAAACAGTGAAGTGACGGTCGTCCTCCCCGGAGGAATCGAGATCGTCTCGGTCATCACGACCTATTCGGCCGAAAAAATGAATCTAAAGGAGGGATCGGAGGTTTACGCCCTGATAAAGGCCTCCGAGGTCGTGATAGGCAAGGACTGAGCGGCTCGTGCTGCAGGCCGGGCACCCTTCTCTCTTTTTTTTGCTTCGGAGGGGTCTTACGGGAACCGTGTGGCGAGGAGGGCATCGACGTACGCCGCTGCAACGGCACTTTTATTGGGGGTGAACCAGACCTCTATCGTCCGTTCGCCGATAAGGCAGTTGATCTCGACAATACCGAACTTGTGGATGATCCGCACCTCTCCTGCATCGGTCTCCCTGAGGTAAAGGTCCTGGTTCCGGACAAAAGCGGCGACGTCCTCCTCGGTCACCGGACGCGGGAGATGATAAATCATCCGCTGCCAGTGCGGGTATGGGGGAATCTGGTTGGCATATGGGGTGGACAATCTGGATTCTCCTGTGCAGTTTCGAAGGTGGGGTATACCGGGACTTCGATGATTGATATGGGTGTCCGGTGGATAACAAAATATCGGGGGCGGGTGTGAACTGCCCCACCCGTAAGAATGGGGCCTCCCGTCTATCCCCACAAAGATGCACGATTCCCGGGGTGGAGGGCGCGCTCTCGCTGGAAAGGGGCACTATCCCCCGTCGGCGTATTTTTCCGGAATGGGAGGCTTCGGGTTACGCCACCTCCCACCACATCACCACCACGTTGTTCGTCTCGACGAACGTGCCGTTCTCATCGGCATGCGGGAGGACCGACTCCCGGATGCGCTCCGCCACGTCCTCGTCAACCTCGACGAATCGGCCGACAAACGACGCCGTCGAACGGACTTTCTCTTCAACGGTCATCGTATTGGTGAACGAGAAGTGCGTGACGTTGAGCAGCCTGCCCCACTCCCTGAGGATGACGTAGGCAAAGTAGTCGCCGTCGGGTTCGAATTCCCCGCCGTACTCCCTGCCGGTAATCCGGGTGTAGACTTCCTTGACGACATCGCCTCTTCCGGCGGGCTGCACGATGGCACAGTATCTCCTGGAGGCGTTCTCCATCTTTTTCAGGTGTTCCTCAAGATCCGGGATCATCCAGAGGAAGTGCGAACAGAAGACCAGATCGTACCTGCCCTTCAACGCCTCGTCATCGGTACGCAGCCAGTTCGTATGGATCACCTCGACGTTGTCGCAGGACTCTTCACGCAGGTTCTCCTCGAGATGAGCGATGTTCCGCAGCGAAAGGTCGACGGCGGTGATCTTTTTGACCCGCTTTGCGAGCGGGACGGTCACCGTCCCCGGCCCGGGTCCGATCTCAAGCACCTCCGAAGACGGGTCGAGAAAGCCGGAGAAGATCTCCACGGTTTTCCTGCCGTACTCGTATTCGCCTTCCTTGACCCTTTTTGAGAAATCGGAGGCGGCTTTTGTCTTTATATCGGGGTCGAAACGGAGTTTCGGACCTTTAAACCTCTCGCTCAGGATCGCTTCCCGAGCCTCTCTCCAGTTAACCCTGTATTTCAGTTTGCGCTGCTCTCCTATCATGTAGGAATATTCTCTGGATGGGCTGATAAGTATTAACAAGTTGACAGTAACTCTTCGACAATGTTGGCTTCATTATGTTAACTTTACGCGGATGCGATGCGCGCATGATCTGCGATCGACCCTCAGTCCGGCATAAGATGCACGGTCTGATGCCCTGGTCCCCCAATAGTGATGCGACCGGCCAACGGGTGGGAGCTGGAGCACCGGAGAACGACGCTCCTATAGGAGCGGAGCACGAAAAGCCGTGAGGCTTCGAGGCGCGAACACAGTGAGCGTGAGCACCGAAGGTGCGAAGTGTGCAGTCCCCCCGGAACCCGTGTCCGGGACGCAGTCGATGTTTCTCCTGAGGGGGTCTCAACAAGGCCCCATTCACAAAACCGAAAACCAGGGGTGGAGAAGAGCGGGAAGAATCCCTGTCGCCCCGTTGAAGCACCTTCCGGGACATCCGGCACGATGCCCGGTCGGGCTCTTCCCCGTTCCCGGCGTTCGCGGTGTTCCGCGGTTTGGTTTGATGGAATTGAGGTTTTTACAATTGGATCTCAATGATGCGCCGCCACTGCGGTGGCACCATTCTATCTGTTGACGGTGTTACATATTTAACTTTTGTTCCGGGTCGAACTATTTACCTTTACTTGTGCGGCGCGCGTCATGCTATCGGCGGCGCCTCTGAAGATGGTGTCTTCGGGACGGTTACGCCGTAAGGTTGCCGTCTCTCCTGTACCCGGGAGAGGATCTCTGAGAGCACCTCCTCGTCGGTCGGGAGACCCGAAGAGAGAACCTTCTTCATCCGGATCGGGACGGAGTCCATCCGGTAGCCCGTTCCCTCGCAGTCGATGCCTACGCACGCGACCGGGATATGGAGATCCGCAAAGGAGGTGCTGAGCGAGACGAACGGATCGATGACGATGGTCGGGATCGTCGCGAGGTGCTCGTTGCACCTCCTCGGCAGGTGTGCCCCGGGGTCGGCGCCGATGATGAGGCATGCATCGGCCTCGCCCCGGCGGAGCAGATCGACCGCCGTCGTCTCGCCGGGGTTGTAATACGGTGTGCCGCGCGAGAAATCGACGCCGTAGGGGTAGCCCGTGAGGTACGAAAACGTCTGGTTGGTGCCGTTGACGTTCCAGTGTCCCCGCATGGGAGTCAGGGTGAACTTCGTATGCCGGTTGAGTTCGTCGACGAGCTGGATGGCGTTCCTGACGTTTTTGTACCTGCCCGGAGACTGCGTCAGGCCTATCCCCGTGAAGAGCGCCCCGAACCGGGTGTTCCTGCAGAGGTCGGCGAGCCAGATCAGCCTCTCCCGCGGGACGCCTCCGACGGTTGCAGGAAGGATGTCCGCGTGACCCCTGAGGATTGCCCGGAGCGCTGAAAACACGGCGTAATCCGCGCCCGGCTTGACCCGTATGAACTCGTCGGCAATCTTCGCGGTATCGGTCTCCCTGATGTCCACGACGACGAGAGTCCGGTCGTGGTGCCCGTTGTCCCGGTACTTCCCGTTGACGAACGTCGTATACCGGGAGAGGTGGCGCGGGTGCGACTCGATGGGGTTCGAGCCCCAGTAGATCACGACGTCGGCCCGGTTCTTCACCGCACCGAGCGTGCATCCCGGGTGGCCCGCCTCCTGGATGCCCATGATCGACGGCCCGTGGCAGATCGACGAACAGTTGTCGATGACGCCCCCGATCGCTTCGGCGATATGGATGCCGATGCACTGCGCCTCCGCGGACGTCCCGCTCCACCCAAAAAGGAGCGGCCGTTCGGCGTCGGCGAGCACCTCCACGGTACGCCGGATCGCCTCCCGAAAGCCGATCGCTCTCCAGGCACCTCCATCGTTCGAGATCGGGTGCGTGAGACGGCTCTGCGACAGGAACTTCTCTGAGCCCAGCGAGCATGCGTTATCGACCGATCTGACGGCCCCGCCCCCGACCTTCACGACGAGGTCGTCGCAGAGGCACCCGCAGAGCGGGCAGACAACGTCGCGGATGGTCACGAGATCCCCGTCTTCCCCGCCGACGGGCGCCGGCACCGGAGGGCATGCGGCACCGCCTTCCTCGATGAGGATATCCCAGCCCGATCGCGGGGGCCTCCGGGTCAGGGTCACCGTCCCTTCCAGCCATTTGTAATCCGGAGCACCGGTTCCCCGCGTGGTCGCGTGCAGGATTGCATTTGCGTGCGGCCCGCAGGGGATGAATACGGTTCCCGAGACGAGATCGTCGCAGGGTGTGGCGCTGAACACCTCTTCTCCCGTGCCCGTCGAGAGGAGAAGATAGTCGCCTGCCGCGGCCCCGAGTTCCAGGAGATCGAACGGGTTGACGAAACAGCGTGCCGTTTCATCGGAATATGCGGGCATGTCTTTGTAGTAGAGTTTTCTGCCCTGGGCGATCGTCCTCCCGCTCGTGATGAGAACGTCCATAGAAATTCAATCAGACCTCCGCGCGGATAAGGGTTATGAAAATATGTTTACTTTCCGGTAATGGTAACGGCATGATGGTTATGGGCCGCGGCCCACCGGCACCCGGGCAGGTCCGGTTGCGTTCACGTGCCCGTCCGCCGCCCGCATGCTGCATGCGGATGCCGGTTAGAGCCCGGGTCCCGCACAGGATCTCTTCAAAAACAGCGTTAAAGTTGGTCGGGCAGGGCCGGCGACGCCGATCCTGCCCGGCTTCCATGGCGTCTTCAGAGGCACCCGGGTGGCGTTTACCCAGTGTTACCCGGTGCGTTCCCTCATCTTCTCCCGGGTGCCCTGTGGATTCATTACGTTGATGCTTGGAGAGAACTTCAGGGCGCGATCGTTACTTCGTCGGCCTCTCAACAGCGGGAGATGGTGCTCTGGTATTCCAGTTTCTCGCTCGCATTCCGTCGATCTCATGATGCACCGCAAGCGCGGTGGCATCATACTGTCAATATAAGCCGAAACTATTTAACATTATGCATTTGTTGAGTGTATTTGATTAACTTGTTCGTGGGGTAACCGCCCCCGGAGGGTGCCGGGGTCTGGAAGCGTTCCCTGCCAACCTTCAGAGTTCCGAAACGCTCTTGCTCGCACTGCATAACCGGACCGCCGCTCTTCCCGTACGGTGTGCAGTACCCGCGAGGCCGCCTCTTCGTCGGTCGGTAGCGCGGTGCCGGGAACCTTCTGCAGCCGGATGGGATGGAGGTTCGCAGATGCGGTGCCGATCGGACCGTGCAGCACCGGCAGGTCACATCACCGCAGTCTGTGCCGCCGCCTCTTTCTCCCGCTGGAATGTCTCGGTGAGTCCAAAGAGGTTGTCTTTGCTGAGGTGCTGCTCCGCCAGGGCGAAGACTCTCTGCTCCTCCGTTGTGAAGTGCGCCTCCACATCCTCCCTCAGTTCACGGAGCCCCGGCAACCAGGCGCCGTCCCGGAGCGGGATTCTCTCGAAGCGTGCAAGCGTCGCACGAACCTCGTTATGTTCGTCGAGCGACCGCCGTATCTCCTCCGGAACCCTGTCCCGGAGATGCGCATACAATGTAACCTCCTCCGCGTGCATGTGCCCCGGCAGTTCCCGGCGCAACGTGATGCACCGGACGTCCCGGGTCTCGGGATTGCTCTCGAGTTCATCGAAGAGCGCCCTGATGAGATCGTGATCCTCCCGGATCAGTTCAAGAACCTGCGGCATACGCGTCCTCCGTCCGGGGGAGAATAGGGGAAGAGGAACTTAACGGTTTCGCCCGGCCGATCCCGACCAAAAAAGAGAGGTGCCGACACCTTCGCCCGGTCGCTCAGCGTGCCGCCATCGGCATCGCGCTCTTCTTTGCCTCTTCGTAACTGCTGCCGAGACTCGAGAGATCGCTGCTGCTCATCTTCTGTTGCATCTCGGGGAAGATATGCTCCTCCTCCTCGCTGATATGGTGCTGCACGTTCTCCTGGATCACCGTTATCTTCGCCACCCAGACGTCCTCCTCCGACGTGGATGCGCTGTCGAGCTGGGATAAGAGCGTCTTGACCGCGTTGTGCTCCTCAATAGACTCGAGGGCCATCTCCTTCATCCCCGAGTCCATGAGTTTCGGGTATACGGCCTGCTCCTCCCCGATCATGTGCGGTATGAGGTTCTCCTTCATGGTGGTGTACTTCTGCTCCCGGTTGCTCGTGCCCGTGCTTGAGAGTTCCGAGAGCTGCGAGAGCACCATCTCGTGCTCCTGCTTCAGGATGTCGATAACGTTCTGTGCCATCGAGTCACTTCCCCCCGCTCTTGCAGGGAAGCCATGAGGGGCGAGGCGGGTATATATACGTTATGCGGAGTTCCGTCCCGCGGCCTGTCCGCTCTTTCCGACAGCGATCCCTCCGGCTGGATGGCGTATCGTGCCGATACCCGGCGGAGGCTCCCGGATATCCATAAATGCTGCAGGCGCATAGGACTGTACATGTCGAACGAGGACCGGGACAGCCCGGCTCCCGGAACGAAGCTCCGGCGCGAACTCGGCCTTCCTGCGGTCACCCTCTCGGGCGTCGGGATCATCCTCGGGGCCGGGATCTATGCCCTGCTCGGGGAAGCGGCCTGCATGGCCGGAAACGCCGTCTGGCTGACCTTCGCCGTCGCCGCCGCCATCGCCGGCTTCAGCGCGCTCGGTTACGCCGAACTCTCGTCGATGTACCCCCGTGCGAGCGCCGAGTTCGAGTACGTCAGAAACGCCTTCGGGAGGAGGCTTGCGTTCGTCGTCGGGTGGCTGATCACCTTCTCCGGCATCCTCGGGGCCGCGACCGTCTCGCTCGGGTTCTCCGGCTACTTCTCGGATCTCTTCGGCTTCCCGGCACTCCCCTCCGCCGTCCTGCTCCTCCTCGTCCTTGCCGGGATCCTCCTCTACGGTATCAGGGAGACCGCCCGGGCCGCCATCGCCATGACCCTCATCGAGGTCGGGGGAATCGTCATGGTCATCCTGATCGGCCTCCCGTATCTTGGACGGGTAGACTACTTCGAGATGCCCTTCGGGGTTTCGGGTCTCCTGCAGGCTTCCGCACTCGTCTTCTTCGCCTACATGGGGTTTGAGGAGATCGTGAAACTCTCGGAGGAGACCAGAAATCCGGAACAAACCATCCCCCTCGCCCTGATGATCGCGCTTGCCATCTCCGTCGTCCTCTATATCCTGGTCTCCCTCGCCGCCGTCTCGGTCGTCGGGTGGGAGCAGCTCGCTGCGTCGAGGGCGCCCTTCGCCGACGTCGCATCGGTCGCCCTCGGCCCTGCGGCGTTCACCGTCATCTCCGTCATCGCTCTCTTCGCCACGGCAAACACCGCCCTCCTGATGATGATGGCGTCGTCCCGGATCATCTACGGGATGGCATCCTCCTCCTCGCTCCCGGCAGCTCTCGCCCGGGTGCACCCCCGGACACGGACGCCGTGGACGGCCATCGTCGCCGTTCTGCTTGCCTCCATCGCGTTCCTCTTTGCCGGCGAGATCGACTTCGTTGCAAGCATCACGAACTTCACGCTCTTCGTGACGTTCGCCGTCATCAACGCGTCCGTGATCCTGCTCCGCTACCGTGCGCCGGACGCTCTCCGGCCGTTCCGGATACCGGGCAGCATCGGCAGGCTCCCGGTCATCCCGGCCGTCGGCATCGTCTCGACCCTCCTTCTCCTCATCCAGCTGGAGTCTCTGGTGCTGATGGTCGGCGGGGTCATGGTCGTCATCGGTGCGCTGATTGCCCTGACCGGCGAGTAGGGGCCGTACGGAGCTAAACGTGAGTTCCCCGTAGGGGAGAGCATGAGAAGAACGATGGGCCGGAGGGCTCCGCAACAATCTGATCTCGCGGGAAGGCAGGTTGATGGGTGCCCGTGCTCACCCGCCGAATTAACCCGCTCGTTCCTCGTCTGCCCGGTAGCGCTCGATGGGCCCGACCGCTTCCAGTCTCCCGTCCGAGAGGACGGATATGGCGCCGTGGCCGCACGCGACCAGGCACCGGCGGCCGGCCGGGGCGAGTTCCTCGTCCAGGTCCCGGATCAGTTCAAGCAGCGCCTTCCTCTCCCGGCGTGCGCAGTCGCTGTCGACGTTGACCGAGGTCACCAGGAAGTCGGCGAGCGAGTTGTAGCGTTTCCGCGCCTCGTCGAGGCTGCCGAAGTTGATCAGCGTGTCGGCGGTGAAGATGATCCCGTGCGTGGGGCAGAAGAAGTAGACCTGGCCGTGCATATGCCCGCCGAGGGATTCGAGAACCTCGAACTCGAGGTCGTGAACCGTAAAGCGTGCGAGGACGGGAAAGATCGAGCGCATGCCGAGCCTCTCCGCCGGGAAGACCTCGGGGTCGTTCGGGGGGGTGAAGTGTGAGAAGAGGTTGATGACGGTCGTGTAGACCTCTTCGAGGATCGAGGACTCGCTGCGCGATCCGTATGCCCGGTTTGCCCGCCGGATGATCTCGAGCGACCCGGTGTGCGTATACGCTTTCGCACTAAAAAGCCCCCCCGCCCCGCAGTGGTCGGCATCGGCATGGGTGATATAGATCCTCCGGATATCCCCGAGATCCCCGAGCCCGTAGTGCCGGAACATCCGGACGGCGTCCTCGTGGTAGATCCCGTATCCGGTATCGATCATCACCGTCTCGTCCGGGGCGCGGAGCAGGAAGATGTTCCCACCGCCCGGCATCTGGAAGCAGAAGACCTCGACGTCGTCGGCGAGGCCGATGCGCTGGACCTCCGCGTAGAACCGGTCGCCGGTGGTGTCCCGGAGCGTCCGGCCCGTGAGCAGGATGGACTCGAAGACCTCTCTCGGGTCCTGGCCGAGACTGTTGAGTTCCTGGACGATGTGGTTGACGTCCTGGAGGAGCGAGAGCAGGAACTCGTCCTCAGCCGTCCCGATCAGCCCCCGCACCGCCTGGGCGAACCGGACGTAGAAGACGGTGTCGTCGAGTTTCTCGCCGGTGGTGTCGTACTCCAGGATCTCAAGCCGATAACGGGACTTCAGCCGGTCGAGCAGGCTCTCGACGATCGCGGTCTCCTCGACGTTCAGGCTGATGGTGACTCTCCCGGGGTCCGGCCTCCGGTCGTCGAAGTCGATGTAGGCGATGTTCGCCCCCGCCCCGGTGACGTAGGTGAGGAGTTCGAAGAGGGAGCCGGGTTCGTGGGGGAGGTATACGGAGAGTTTGAGGAACCCGAGCTTGGGGAGCGACTCCTGGAGGTAGCCGAGCGCGTGGAGGTCTCTCTTCATCAGGGAGTAACTCTCCGGTTCTGCGGCTACCTCAAAAAAGACCGTGGCGGGATCGATCCTGCGGTCGTACTGGATGCGGATGATGTTGCCCGCATAAGATTTGACGATCTCGGCCGCGCGATGCAGCGCGCCCGGTTTGTCGGGCATTCTGGCGACAAAAGAGTATTTATTCACCCGGTTCACCTTATGATTTATAGAGGTGAGCGGCCGTCCTATAAGCACTTTTTTGTGCGGTCCGAGGAACCCGGTTCGACAAAAGAAGAATGGTGGGTTCTGCGATCCGGGTTATCGGCCTCTGCGCCGCGAGACGGCGACGACCGCCAGGGCCCCGAGGCAGAGGGCGGCAGAGAACCCGGGCGCCTCCTGCGGCGTCAGAGCCTCGGCGGCGGCGACGCCGGCCGCGGAAGTTGTCTTCATGGCGGCGGCCGGTGTCGCTTCTGGGAAGGCCGGTTCGAGCTCTTTCATCACGGTCGGCGGGAGCCGGGAGGTGAACGCGAAGTAGTAGACGTTCCGGTTATCCGAGCCGATCACCAGGTAGTCGGCCGAGGATGAGAGCGCAATCCCGGTGACGGCGCAGTTCTTCCCGTCGAGGCTCTTCATCCTGCCGTACTGCCAGGTCCTGAGCCCGGCGCCGTTCATCAGGTAGGCGTACCCGCCGTCCGTACCGACGCCGAGCGCGGAGCCGTCGGCGTCGAAGTGGACCGCGTTCGCCGCGCTCTCTGCCGTCCATACGGTACCTCCTTTCCCTTCGCCGTCCAGCATGACGACCGTGCCGCCGGCGGTTCCGGCGCCGATAACGGCTCCGTCACCCGTCATCGAGACGCTGTGAACGGCGGCCCCTGTACCATGCGTCCAGAGCACGTTGCTTTCGGCGTCCAGGAGACGGGTCGTGCCGTTCTCGGTACCGGCGGCCACGAGCATACCCCCCGAGCCTACCGCCACGGTGTTGACCGCGCCTCCAAGCGAAACGCTCCAGAGGACGCTTCCCCGGTTGTCGGTGACGAGGAGGTCGCCCGCGCCGGTCCCTGCGGCACAGCAGTCTCCGTCCGGGGAGATCGCGGCCCCAAGAACCTTACTTCCGGCGTCCACTGTCCAGACGACGCTGCCGCCCGCGTCAAGCACCATGAGCAGGTCCCCGGTTCCCGCCGCGATGCCGTTCCCGTCGTCGGCGATCCCGACCGCGCTGACCGGATCGTCGCCCGGCACCGTCCAGAGCGTGGTGCCGCTGCTGTTTAAGAGGGTGACGTTCCCGTCGGCGGTTCCGACAACCACGACGGCCCCGTCGGCACGTATATCGACCGCCGTTACGGCGGCCGGAAACCTGGATGTCCAGAGCAGGACGGGGGCGGATGACCCGCCACCGGATCCGGAGGAGCCGCTCGATGTCGTCCCACCTCCGCTGTCGGCGTTAAGATAGAGTTTCGTCCCGACCAGAAACCTGTCCTCTGATGTGACATTCTCAAGACTATACGCCTGCCCCATCCCGCAGATGAGGCAGAGTGTGATGAAGCATGCAAGGATCCCTTCGATCCTCCGGTGCCCGGGCGGTTTGGGGCGCTTTATGAGACTGCTATGGGCTATTTGAGTTGGATAGCACCTGATCCGGGTCATGGTGTGCAGTGATACGGAATAGGTGTATATATACCTATCTTACCCCGGCATCGGGCCACATGCCCACTTTATTCATACGCCGTTATCACGATCCCCCGTTTTTCCCGGAAGGCCTGCACATTGCATCTCGTATCGCAAGAAGAGGGGGCTGCATGCATCCCGCCGGTGAAAAACGGTGTGACGGCCGGTCACGCCGCTGCGATCTTTAGGTGCACCGCCTGCGCCCAGGCGCGGACGGCCCCCCAGTCGCGGAAGTCCCCGGTCGTTGCCCGGATCATCTTGACGATGGTGCGGTCGGTGAAGGAGAGGCCGCTGCTCTCCAGTCTGCCCGGGAAGATACCGACCTCCACCGGGTTGACGAGCAGCCTGACCGAGTCCATCGATGCCTCCGCTTTCCTGAGGATCTCGGGGCTTCTGTCCGTGACCGTGAGGCCCACGGCGAAGTAGGCGACCGGGATGGTGCGCAGGCGCTGCTGGTTTCTCTCGATGAATACCTGGGGTTCCGGGAGCCATTTCCCCATGTATATCGGGCTCCCGATGACGGCGGCCCGATAGGGGGAGAGATCCCCGACTTCGTCCACCGGCCTGACATCGACATCGACGCCCGCTTTACGGAGTTCGTCGCCGATCGCTTCCGCCACTTCTGCGGTAGAGCCGTAGCGGGTGGCGTAGGCAACAAGAATCCTCTCTGCCATGAGTAGTTACTTCGTGTTCGACCGGTCTTATTCGTTGCGGGCCGGGTTATCTTCTTATGGGTTGATCCCCCCCTTAGGTTCGATGGCGACTAGAGATGAGGATGCCGAACATTGGTATCACAGAGGTCAGGCTCTCTGCACCACCGGATGTTTCACCGATGCGGTCGTCTGTTACGATAAGGCACTTGAACTCTCTCCCGACGATCCCGTCCTCTGGAGGAGAAAGGGTTTTGCGCTCATCAAGGCCGGCCGCTACGACGAGGCGGTTGCCTGTTTTGATAAGGCGCTCGCCGTAGATCCCGACGATGCGACGGCATGGCAGCGGAAGGGCTACGCTCTCGCGCACCTCGGGGAGCACGACAGCGCGGTCGCCTGCTGTGATCGGGCGCTCAGTCTTGACCCGGAGCACATCCTCGCCTGGCAGAGCCGGGGCTGGGTGCTCGGGGTGATGTGCCGCTACGACGAGGCGTTGGAGTGTTACGAGGCGGTTCTCTCGATCGACCCGGAACGGGGGTCGGCGGCCTGGCACCGGGACCGGATGCGGGAGAGGCGGGGTCTCGCGGCGCTCGAAGCAGAGATCCGGGAGGCCGGGCGGGTCGTCGAGGTGCCGGCCTGCATCCGCGACGTCGCCCGGGAGCGCGACTACGGCAACGTGGATCTCGCACGGGCGGTGCTCCGGGAACTGGTCGGGCGGGCGGAGAGGGCGGCGATTCAGCGCCGGTGAGTGCGGGTGGTTTGCCCTGGAGTCTATCTTTTATCTATCTCGTGCTCTTCGAAGGCCTTCGGTCTTCTCAAGTTCCGGACATCCCGCCCGTCGCACTTAGCGTGAGGCATCGTTACTGTCCCTGTACCCCTCCTCGCGCAAAGGCGCGAATCATCCTATTCGGCCCGCAACGCCTCGATCGGGTCGAGGTTCGACGCCCGCCACGCCGGGTAGACCCCGGTAATGATGCAGATCGCGGCGCCGACGGCCATAGCCATCGGGACGTAGACGACGCTCCCGGGCGCAAAGAAGTACTCGGCGGTGCCGACCATGCCAAGCACGACGATATAGCCGATGACGATGCTCGCAATGGCACCGATGACCGCTCCGACGAGCCCGAGGATCCCTGCCTCGTAGATGAACATCCGCAGGATCTCGGTTCGCTGCGTCCCGATGGAGCGGAGGATCCCGATCTCACGTACCCGCTCGTTCACCGACATCATCATGACGTTGAAGATCGAGACCGCGGCAACGAGGAGCGAGATCCCGGCAATCGCCATCACGAACGTCGTCATCGTGGAGACCGTCGAGGTGATGCTCTCCATCATGCGGCTGCTGTCCTGGACGGTGACCGTATCCTCTTTCCTGTTGAGTTCGTCTTCGATCGCCTCCGTGACCGCATCGATATCGTTTAAGTCGTTCACGACGACGTTGACCTGGTCGTACTCACTTTCGCCGCCGTAGATGCCGGTGAAGAGTTTCTGGGTGCCGACGATCGCCATATCCGTGGAGAGATCCATCGACATGCCGCGCTCCTCGAGGATGCCGACGACCCGGACAGTCGCGGTGGACCCATCGTCGGGGTCGCCGATATCGATCTTGCTCCCTATCTTGAGGTCGAGCCGTTCTGCAAGCGTCGGCCCGACCACCACCGAGGTCGTGCTCTTGGGGTACTCTCCCGTCTCGACGGTGAGGATCCCGCGGATGATCTCCGCATCAAGGCCGTAGATGGTCGCTCTTCCTTCTTTCGACCCGACCTCGATCCGGTCGGATTCCGACATGACGGTGTAGGTGGTCCCGTACTTCGCGACGATGCGCTGAATTGTCTTGAACTCTTTTTCCGTGATCGCATCGTCGTCGGAGGAGCCACCGTTGCCTCCACCGCCTGGTCCTCCCATCATGCCACCCCCGCCTCCGCGGTATGCGGTGACGGTAAGTTTGTTCGCCATATCGGAGAGTTCCTCCGTGACCGAGAGCGTCATGTTCGCCCCCATCATGCCGATCGAGGCGATGGCGACGACGCCGATCACGATACCGAGGGCGGCGAGGACCGATCTGAGGAAATGGAGCCTGACGCTCCGTATCGAGAGCGCGAAGATGATGTCGTTTCCGATCATGCGACCATCCCGTCCCGTATCGTGATCGTCCTGTCCGCGTACCCGGCGGTCTCCGGGTTATGGGTCACCATGACGATTGTCCGGCCCCTGCCGTGGAGACCCGCGAGGATTTCCATGATCTGGAGGCTCGTTTGCGAGTCCAGGTTACCGGTCGGCTCGTCGCAGAGGAGGATGGCTGGGTCGTTGACGAGCGCCCGGGCGATCGCGATCCGTTGCTGCTGGCCTCCCGAGAGTTCGCTTGGCTTATGTGCCGAGAGGTTTTCGTCGATCCCGACCTGGGCGAGGAGATCCCTCACCCGCCCGGTGTCGTCGTTCTTCCTGTGCTTCATGATATAGGGGTATTCGACGTTCTCGTAGGCGGAAAGAAGGGGGATGAGGTTGAACTTCTGGAAGATGTAGCCGATGGAGGTGAGCCGGAGGCTGGTCAACTCCCGGTCGTCCATCTCCCTGGTGTTCTTCCCGGCGAGAAAGAGGTCGCCCGACGTAGGACGATCGAGGCACCCGATCTGGTTGAGGAGGGTTGATTTGCCCGACCCCGACGGCCCCATGATGGCAACGAACTCTCCCTCGTCGATCCGGAGGGATATCCCTCTTAACGCCTTGACGTCGCCCGAAGGGAGGGGGTAGACCTTTTTGACGTCGTCGAGTTCGATAACCGGACTGATCATCTGTCTTCCCCCGGGTTACTTGCGGAGCCGGTCACGGATCTTCCCTAAGTAACCCTTCCGCCATGCGGCGACGACAGCCACGCCTCCGATGATCACGAGGAGGATCTCCGCTACCGGGATCTGCGAAAACCCGCTGCCGAACGATCCGAACATACCCATGCCCCCTCTTCCACCCTGCGGGCCGCCGGTCATGCCGGATGGCATCTGGTTGCCGGTGCCGGTCTGCGGCGCTTGTCCTGCGGAGGAGAGGGAGACGGTCACGGTCTCGCTGAAGGTCTTACCGTTCTCGTCTTTGTACTGGACGAGGAGTGGGATGGAGGACGCGCCCTCGGCGCTGCACGTGACCTCGAAGCTCGAGAAGTCGTCCGGTTCCAGTCCGCCGACGACGTAGACCGGGTAGGGGTCGGTCGGGGTCGCCGGGTCATCAACGGTGATCTTGACAGAGTACGCATCTTTCAGGCCGGCGTTGGTCACGTCGCCGGTCAGCGTGATCGCGCCGCCGCTCTGCGACACCTCGATGTTATTGACCACCATGTCCGGTTCGACCGTTCTCTGACCGATCTCGATAGGAACGGTCAGGATGGCGTGGTGCTCGTTGATCCCGTTCCGGTAGGAGACATCGAAGGTGAGTTCGGTCGACTGCGATGCCAGGATCCGGAACGAGGCGTTCTTCTCATCGTCCGGCGAGAGGGCGCCGAGGAAGACGGCCGTCTGGGTACTCTTGACGCCTTCGCCGGTCGGGGTGACGGTTACGCCGTTCACGCTGTTCTCACGGGGGTTTCCGACGGAGAGAACGATGGTGTCTTCGCTGTTTGCCGGGTAGGTCTCCGGGGCGTCGACGACGTTGACCTGAATCTCGGTGCTCTCAACCGTCACCGGAATGGAGTAGCGGACGCTCCCGCTGTCCCGGAGGTCCAGGTAGAAGACCGGGTAGTAGATGCCGTCCGCGGTATCGGCCCGCACGGTGAACGTGAACGACATGGTGTTCCCGGGGCCGATGATGCCCACCGAATCGTAGGTCTTGTCGTTGACGACGGCAATCCCGTTGGGATAGAGTTCAGCCCTGCTGATGGCAACGCCTGTCCCCCCGGTGTTCTTGATATCGACCGTCACCGTGCCCATATCCCCGCGCATGAGCGTCTCGGGATTGACGGTGACCCCGGTGACCGCGATCTGTTCCTCCGCCGACGCATTGGCCGCCGCCGCAGCACCCACGATTGTCGAGAGAAGGAGGAGCAGGATGCAGAGGTTACGCATCATCCGCTCTGCCTCCGGGCATGGGAGTTCCCGTACGGTATCGGTGCTGCTCTGGTATCGTTCTGGCAGGTTTCATGGTCTTCTCACTCACTTTTGATATGCTGCTCTGATGTCGCGCCCTTCTCGGAATCTGCGGGAAGGACTGCCGGACAATGTAAGGTACATTTTACATATTGTTATTTATAACCTACTAATGGTGATATATTTTGAACAAAATGGTGGGTTGACTCGACATCTTTCGTGAACGGGCACCGGCCTACGGGTACGTCTCGGTTCGTCCCGCCGAACCACCGGCTTCCATGGATCGTGCGCCGGCATGGTGGGTTATGCAGGATCTGCGATCAAAGGACGCACGAAATCCGGGATCGAAAAGTGGAGGCGATGGCCGGGGGCAGGCTGCCTTATTTGTTATGGTGAATCGGGATTGAGGGCCGGAAACGCCCGGGCAGCGCCCCCGGTCTTGGGGGTTACTTCCGCTCCGTCACATCGCCGTAGAGGAAGATCTCCTCGATGGCGACGCCGAAGAACCTGGCGATCTTGAAGGCGAGTTCGAGCGAGGGGTCGTACTTCCCCTTCTCGATGGCGAGAATGGTCTGCCGGGTGACCCCGAGCTCGTTTGCGAGCCCTTCCTGGGTCAGGTCGTGCATCGCCCGGTAGACCTTAATCCTGTTCTTCATCGGTATCCCAGCCCCCGTACTTGCGGGCGTAATACATCCTGAACCCGACGTACAGGAAGATCATCAGGCAGAGCAACGCCATCTGAAAGAGAGCGAAACCGCCGATGAACGGGAGTTCGAGCACGTCGGGTGGGGCCGTTCCGGGAGGTCCCGGGTGGGGCGGGCGCAACCCGAGCGGCCTCGAGAACGCAATGACCGCGCTCCCCAGGCTGACCGCGAAGAAGACCACCCAGAAGACCTCCAGTGTCCGGAGCGCCGCCTTCTGTGTGATCATCGCCGTCCGTTCGTCCTCTATTCTCTCTTCGACCGCCCTTCGCGCCGCATACAGCAGGAGGACGCCGAGGACGAACGCGACCTGGATCAGGATCGGTCTCTCGAGCTCCACCGAGAGCCAGAAGATGCCGACCTCGGCGAGCGCAACGATGCCGGCCAGAAGATAGAACGTGTTTCGCTTCATAGCAGTCTGTGTATACAAGCTTGGGCATTTCGTTATTAATGTTTAACTTCAGGGTCAGCAGGAGATCCCGCCGTCCTGACAGACGCCCTGTGCGATTATCCGGATTGTTCTCCGCCTGACACTCTGCCGGGAAGGGTTCTATGGTGCCCCTTCCTCCCCTTTTGCGCCGGCATGGGCGCCGATATCCCCTGGGCCGGCGATGAGCGAGACGGTGCACGGTGTGCATTGACGGGTGAGAGAGGAGCGGGCCGGGTACAGGGTATTTATTTTACAGAAAATGCGGGACGTTATCATTAAATGGATTTCCTTTAATCCTGTTAACCGAACAGGACTAAAACAGGTAACCTATGACAGCTACATCTCTACACCCCGGTTCGATTCTCGAAGAAACCCTCGGAGAGATCCGTGAGATCCTTGGAAGCGATCTCGATTCCATCACCGTGGAGCGGGTCGTGATCGGGATCTTCTTTACCGGCGTAAAACTCAGCGACGGCTCCGGGGGCCTCTGTTTCACCCCGATAAAGGAGATCCCGGAAGCGGTCTGCTGCCCGAGTTCGGCCCGCGCCATGCCCTACCCCGGACGGTTTACGGGGCGAAGCGCCGCGGAGTTCCTCCGCGACCTTCCCCGTGCGCCGCCGCTCAAGAAAGCGGTCGGCATCGCCATCCTCAACGCGCTCTCAGAGTCCTGCTGGAAGCGCCGGCCCGACTACGTCCGGGAGACCGGGCGGGACATCCTCGATACCGTCCCGCTGCCCGGGGACGGGTACGTCGCGGTGGTGGGGGCGCTCGTGCCGGTCATCCGGCGGCTCAAGGCGCGGGGAAAGCCGTTCGGGATCCTCGAACTCGACCCGCGCACGTTGAAGCCCGACGAACTGCCCTATGCCGTTCCCCGGGATGAGGTGGATGCAGCGGTCCAGAGGGCCGATATGCTCGTCATCACCGGCACCACCCTCATCAACAACACCCTCGAACCCCTGCTTGCCCTCGCCCGGCCCGGCGCCTCGATCGTCGTCGTCGGGCCGACCGCCAGCATGCTTCCGGACGCATTCTTCCGGCGCGGCGTAACGATGCTCGGGGGGGACAGCGTCACCCGCCCCGACGAGGTGCTCGATACGATTGCAGAGGGCGGCTCCGGGTATCATTTCTTCGGCAAATCCGCGGAGAAGACGACCGTCTGCCGGTCGGACGCCCCCTGAACGAACTTTTTTTACAGACCGATCTTTCGGAGCGGATCCGTCTCCGGGGCACCGGCCCGATCATCCATCGGCATCTGCGCAGGCGGACGATCCTGCCGCTCTGTTCGACCGATCCTTATTTCTGGTAGTATGGGACATTAATGATATATTGTTAACAAATCCGTAAATTATAGTGTGTTTATTTAACTTTGGAAAAGAATCAATATCCATACATGGCTGATGCAGAACCGACGAGATCATCTCTTACGGAACCGACCGGCGCTGCAGCGGAGACCCGGTTGCACACGGCCGGTGCAGCATCGGCCCCGTTCGTATCGGATCGAGAGTTGCCCGACTACCGGTTCCGGTTTATCCTTCTGCTACTCGCCGCCGTTTTCTGCTTCATCGGGTCGTTTGCCGTCGGCAGGTTCTCGCTCGCCGTCGCCGACGCTGTTCTCATTCTCCTCTCGCCGGCCGTTCACTTCGCCATGTCGATGGATATCCCGGTTCTGGGCGATATTGTTCACATCCTTCTCTCGCCGGTCGTCCCCGTGGCGGAGACCTGGGACGATGCAATGTACAGCGTCGTCTTCAACATCCGCCTGCCGAGAATCCTCGCGGCACTTCTCGTCGGGGCCGCCCTCTCGACGGCCGGCGCCGCATATCAGGGAATGTTCCAGAATCCTCTCGTCTCTCCCGATATCCTCGGAGCATCCGCCGGTGCCGGTTTCGGGGCGGCTCTTGCCATCTACTTTTACCTCGGGACCGGAGCGATCACGCTCTTCGCCTTCGCCGGGGGTCTTGTTGCGGTCGGCACCGCGTATGGGGTCAGCCGCCTGACGAGAGGAAACCCCACCCTCGGTATGGTCCTTGCCGGAATCCTTGTCGCCAGCCTCTTCTCCGCATCCACCTCCTACATCAAACTCGTCGCCGATACCAACGATCAGCTGCCGGCCATCACCTACTGGCTGATGGGCAGCCTTGCCGGCGCGACCATGGAGGACGTGTACTTTGCGGGCGTGGTGATCGTCATCGGCCTCATCCCCCTCTACCTGTTCCGCTGGAGGATGAACGTCCTCACCCTCGGCGAGGACGAGGCGAAGAGCATGGGGATCAACACCCACCTGCTCCGGCTGATCGTGATCCTCTGTGCAACCCTCGTTACGGCGGTCGCCGTCTCCATCTCCGGCATCATCGGCTGGGTCGGCCTCGTGATCCCGCACTTCTGCCGGATGATCTTCGGTTACGACTACCGGAGGATCATTCCTGCGGCAATCATTATGGGCGGCGGGTTTCTTCTCCTGGTGGACAATTTCGCCCGGACGATTGCAACCACCGAGGTGCCGCTCGGCATTCTCACCGCGTTTGTCGGAGCGCCGATCTTCGCTTATCTGCTGATGATGGGAGGGAAGCGGTCATGAGCCTGGAGATATCGCACCTCTCCTTTGCCTACGGCAGGCGTACCCGCCTGGTACTCGACGATGTCTCGTTCTCGGTGAAGGAGGGAGACCTCCTCGCCGTGCTCGGGCCGAACGGCGTCGGGAAGAGTACGATGTTCCGGTGCATTCTCGGATTTTTGCGAAACTACCGGGGCAGCATCCGGCTGAATGGCCTGGATATCAAGACGCTCGATCACAAGGAGATTGCAAAGCATGTCGCCTACATCCCCCAGTCGACGCATCCGGTCTTCAACTACACGGTGCTGGATGTGGTTCTGATGGGCCTGACCAATCAGGTGCGTCTGCTTGGTACGCCGAACCGGAGCCACATCGATGAGGCGTACGCGGCGATGGAGAACCTTGGCATCGCCCATCTCCGGGATGCAGGGTACGGCGAGATCAGCGGCGGCGAGCGGCAGCTTGCTCTGGTCGCCCGGGCGCTTGTGCAGAAGGCAAAGATCCTGATCATGGACGAGCCGACGGCAAACCTTGACTACGGCAACCAGTTCCGGGTGATGTGCCGGATATCGGATCTCGCGAGGGACGGCTATATCATCATCCTCTCGACCCACAACCCGGATCATGCATTTCTGTACGCGAACCGGACGCTGATGATCTACGGCGGGAGGGTGATCGCCGAAGGAACGCCGGAGGGTGTCCTGGACGCAGGCCTGATCAAGGATGTCTATGGTGTGGATGTACATATCGAGGATTACCAGTACGGCTCACGCCGCCACAAACTCTGTATTCCGATCGACGGCGGCATCGGGAAGCATGGGTAGCGCGGCTGTTAATTTATTTTGATTTACTTGATCAAAATTATAAGGTATTATATTTTATTCCGTCAAATCCAGATCATAGTTGTATGAGTTCCCGTTTTCGGGAGGTGCACGTATGAAGACAGTGATAAAAATGCTCGTGGTTCTCGTTCTCCTCTCCGGCACCGCCGTCGCATTCTGCAGCGCCGCCGAGGAGACCCGGACGTTCGTTGACGATGTCGGCCGGGAGATCACCCTGCCGGTCAATATCGACGCGGTCTCGCCGTCCGGCCCCCTGGCACAGATCGTGCTCTACTCACTCGATCAGGACCTCTTCGTGAGTGTCTCCAGCGAGTTTACCGATGCCCAGGCGAAGTACATCGATCCCCGGCTTCTGACGCTTCCGGTCACCGGGCAGTTCTATGGTTCCAAGGCTTCGACCATGAACCCGGAGTCGATCATGGAGTTGAACAAAAACCTCAATATCGACGTGGTTCTGGATATCGGCGAGGCAAAGCAGACCATGAAGGCGGATCTCGATGATATCCAGTCGAAGACCGGTGTGGCGTTCGCGTTCGTCACCCAGAACAAGCTCGAAGAGATCCCCGGCTCCTACGTGAAACTCGGCGAACTTCTCTCCCGCCCGGAGCGCGGCCAGGAACTCTCCGACTACGTCTCCGCGCTTCTTGCCGAGTTTGATACCGGCATGAAGGAGGTCGGCGACAATAAAAAGTCCCTGATCTACGTGACCGTCATCGACGGCAACTCCGTATCCATGATCGGAGAAGGCTCGTATCATGCCGAGATTATCGATTATGTCGGCAACAACCTCGCAAAACCCGCGACGACCGGCAGCGGGACGGGCGACGAGTACACGATGGAGGATGTCCTCCAGTTGAATCCCGATTACATCATCGTGGGCTACGTCGACGGGCACGCCTACTACAACACGATCATGACCGACCCGATGTGGCGGTCGCTCTCCGCAGTCAAGAGCGGCAACGTCTACGAGGCACCCTGCGGCCCGTACAGCTGGATGGGCGGTCCGCCGTCGATTCAGCGGCTGTTGTCGATGATCTGGCTCGGCAACCTGATGTATCCGGACGTCTTCGACTACGATATCGACGATCGCGTCAGGGAGTTCTACACGCTCTTCTTCAGGTACGACCTGACGGATGCGGAGTTGGACGACCTGATGGTGTATGCAAAGCCCGCACCGGCATCCGCGTCGGCACAGGCAACCACGCAGGCCCCGACCCCGCTCTTCGGCGTTCTTGCCGGTCTCGTTGCAGCAGCGGCTGTCGCCGGGAGGGGACGCAACCGGTGAGCTGCATGGCGGTCGACCACATCGCTCTCTGGAACGAGCAGCACGAGGCGGCGAACCGCCAGAAGCAGATCCGAAACGACGGCAAAAGTTTCTGGGAAGACCCGGCAAACATCCGCCGCTTTGTGGATCGGCTGCTGAACGGCGACCGGTCGCGTATCGTTGACCAGATTGCGGCGATGCAGATTCCTCCCGGGTCCACGGTGCTCGACATCGGGGCGGGTCCGGGGACCCTCGCCGTCCCCCTTGCTCTCTCGGGCTGCGACGTCACGGTCGTGGAGCCGTCCGCCGGGATGCGGGCCGCGATGAAGGAGTACCGGGAGATCGCCGGTGCTCCGGAGATCCGGGAGATCCCCTCCCGGTGGGAGGACGCGGACCCGGCGGAGGTGGGGACGCACGATGTCGTCGTCGCTTCGTTCTCGCTAGCGCTCGACGATATCGGCCCTTCCCTCAAAAAGATAGACTCGGCGGCGAAGCGGTCGGTACACCTGTTCTGGTTCCTGACGCCGCCCGCGTGGACCCGGGCGAACTTCAGTCTCTGGCCGCGACTGCACGGAAGCGAGTTTGCTGCCGAACCGACGGCGGATCTCCTCTGGAACTGTTTGTGCCAGCTCGGGATCTATCCGGATCTCACGGTCGAAGACGTGGAGAAGGGGCAGCGCTACCCGACCGAGGGGGAGGCTGTTGCCGACTACTGCCGGCGTCTCTATGTCCGCGACGACCGGCAGCGGGAGATCGTTACCTCCTTCGTGCATGAGCGGATCGTGCAGACGAACGCCGGATTCTGTATTCCGGGGGTCTCGAAGACGGCCCATATCCGGTGGGAGAAGTGACCAGTGCCCGGAGCATGAGATAGATCCGGCCACGTTTTGTGATTTCCATGAGGTAGTATGCGGTATGAAAGCACCGGTGCCTCCGGCACCACGATTGACTACGCCCGTTTGTGGGACGAACAGCATGCCCGTTCTCTTGCGCAGAAGGAGAAGATGGGCGAGGATCGCGGGAAGTTCTGGTCGAACCAGGATGTGGTCGACCGGTTTGTCCGAAACCTTATCCTTGGGGATAAGTCCCGTATCGAGAATCAGATCGCCGGGATGCAGATCCCGCCGGGTTCGTCGGTTCTCGATATCGGTGCGGGTCCCGGGACCCTTGCGGTTCCTCTTGCCCTCGCGGGCTGCAGGGTTACGGTTGTAGAGCCGTCGGCCCCTATGGGTGCGGCGATGGAGAGGTACCGCCGGCTGGTGAATGCTCCTCCGATCCGTGAGATCCGCAGTTGCTGGGAGGACGTCGGCCCGGAGGAGGCGGGGGTGCACGACGTCGTCGTTGCTTCGCGGTCTCTTGTCATGGGCGATATCCGCACCAGTCTTCTGAAGATGGATGCGGCGGCGAGGCACGCGGTGCACCTCTACTGGTTCTTCTCCTCCCCGTCCGCTTCGGGAGGGAATGCCGAGCTCTGGCCGGCACTGCACGGGGAACCGTACTACAGTGAAGCGAACGCCGATATCCTGTGGAACGTCCTCTGCCAGTTGGGCATTTATGCGAACGTGCAGGTTGAAACGAAGAAGAGAGGCCAGCGATACACCGGGTTTGAAGAGATGCGGGAGGATTATTACAAGCGTCTTTCCGTAACGGAAGACAGGCAGCGGGAGATCGTAGATGCGTTTCTTCTCGAACGGGCGGTCAGGGACGGTTCCGAGTGCGTTGTCCCGGGCCGTTCGCGAACCGCCCATATCTGGTGGGAGAAGGGTGATCCCACCCCGGATCAGCCCGCTTCCGTGTAATACGATCCCCGGGCGCAGTTGCCGCAGAGGACCGTCTCTTCCGCCACAATCTCTTTGTCGTCCAGGATCGTTTCGCCGCACCTGCTGCAGCGGGTCCGGTGCTTCGGGAAGCCGGGGAGGTCGCCTTCCGGGATCACGACCCTGACTCTCTGCACCCTGAAGAGATCCTCCTCCGGTGCGTCACGCAGCATCTTTCCTGCTTCGTTCATTGCTTCGGAACCGGGCTTCTCCGTTCGCTCCTTCTCCCGGGCCGAGACCCTGACGGCATCCTGTGTCGCGAGGTTGATGAACGTGGCGGCAAACTTGCCGTAGGGCCGGTATTTCAGCGTGCGGTGGCCGAGCGAGCACCCCGTGATCGCCTGGATTGCATCTGTGATGCAGCGGTCGATCTCCACGTAGACGATAAGATCCCTGTTTCTCACCATCGGGTCCATGTGGAGTTCCCGCATCCCGATCGTCGTCATCCGGGTCCCGAGCACGATCCCGGGGCACATATCACCGTGGAACTCTTTTGCCCGTGCCAGGAGGAGATCGATATCAGCCATCGGTTCTCCCCGCCATCTGTTCCGGCAGTTTCATACTGTATATGTCTCAGATAAGTAAACAAATAGTTTTTGATATTTTGAAAAAGTTAAATAAATATTACTGTATGTCCGAGAGTGGAACCAATATTCAGTCCATTTCTCGCCCGAATAGAGCCAGTCGACGGCGATGTCCGAGAAGAACTCCGGATACAGGTAGAGCCGCCGTTCCACGAACCCGAGACCGTTGAGCACCATGGCCTTGACGACCTCTCCGTGGGTGAGGTGATGCTGCGGTGTCTTTGGGATGGCACGGTCGATGACCGCGGCAATGCCGAGGGTCTCGAAGGCGTCGGCGACGATCCCGAGATGACCGAACGAGATGTTGGATCCTTCGATGAAGTTGGCAGAGGCGGGCACAGTAGATGCTTTACTGGAAGTATAAGGATCTTACGGTTTGAGAATTCTACCCGGGGCTCGAATTAGTGCGAAAGGTGGGTTGTACCATCGATTAATCGACTTGAGATACTCAGGATCTGTGCAAAAATAACGTAAGCATATTCTCCTCCTGGGGAGGGGGAGACCTCCTCACCGCCCTCCGGGGATTGCGCGGTGAGCAGGCTGTTTTCATCCGTGCAGTCTCTTTCCTCCCCATCTGCGTTTTAAGGGTGAATTGAACAACGCATCTCTCCAGATTGTGCTTCCATTATCATTGCACGGCTCCTGAGTAACCCATGTTATTCACCCCTCCGACTCGTACAACTCGTAGTAACACCCCTTCCTTTCCATCAGTTCATCGTGGTTGCCGCTCTCCAGAATTTTCCCCTCGCTCATGAAATAGATCGTATCCGCCCTTCGGATCGTCGAGAGCCTGTGTGCGATGATGAATGTGGTGATATTCTTTGAAACGCGGTTGATTGACTCCTGGACGATCGCCTCGGATTCGTAGTCGAGATTACTGGTCGCTTCATCGAGCACCAGGATCTCCGGACTTCGGACAAGAGCTCGAGCTATGGCGATTCTCTGTTTTTCTCCTCCAGAGAACTTGATACCCTGGTCTCCGACAATACTGTCATACCCCTCGGGAAGACCGGCTATGAATGCATGGATATTGGCTTTCTTTGCAGCTTCGGCGATCTCGTCATCTGAATAACTTCCCCCAAATGAGATGTTTTCCCGGACGGTTGTATTATAAATGAACGTATCCTGGCTCACGTATCCCACCTTCTGCAGGAGGGTCTCGCGGTTATATTCTCGCAGGTCGTATCCATTTATCTGGATACGGCCGCCGGTTACATCGTAATAGCGCAGGAGCAGGGAGACCAGCGTTGATTTCCCCGAACCCGAATGGCCGACCAGCGCGGTGACCTTCTTTCTCCTGATGGTCAGGTTGATACCTTCTATCAGGTCCTGGCCTTTATAATACGAAAAGACCACATTGTCAAAGACGATATCCGAAGTAAGGGTATCAAAGGTTCGTGCACCGTCCTCTATTTTGTGGTATTGTGAATCATTCAGGAACTGGTAGATCGTTTCAAGATTGGGCCAGGTCTCCATAACGATCATATACCGGTGGCTCATGGTGGTGATCCGGGGTATTACCTTCATTGCTGAAAATACGAACGTTCCCAGGAACGGGATGACGAACAGAAAACTCTCCTGGTAGATATAATACAGAGTTATTACCATTGCAGCAATCCCTATAAAAAATAAGAACTGGAGCGCTTCACCGGGCAAATGCCGGAAAAAACTGAGCCTGATGTACTTATCCCAGAATTTGTCGAGGGCGATATCGTATTGTTCCCTCCAGTACGCATCCCCGCACACGGACCGGATCTGCCGCAGTCCCTGTACGTAACCGCTGATCACCTCGTTCTCGGACTGCATGGAATGCATATGAAGCCGGCCAAGCCGGAAGGCAACTTTTTTCCCGACAACCCTGACTACCAGGACGAAAAGCAGGCTTCCTGCAATGATCAGGGCGGCTGCACCTGCCGATACAAAAAAAATTGTAACAAGTATGGTGACGACGATAATGCCTTCGGAAAGTATGGTGGTTGACGTTTCTAAGAAATACCTGACCTGACCCGGGGCCGTTACGACATTATAGAGAATATCCCCACGTTTATTCTCTACATAATACTGGTAATCATTGCTGATGAGTTTATCGAAAATCGTCCTCTTTGTCCTGGTTATCACCTTTTTAGTCAGGTATAACGAGAGATACCTGTATACCAGTGAAACAAGGAACGTTACGAATACGATCAGGGTAAACAGGAGAGAGAACAGGACAATGGCGGGCAGGTCTACAGTATTCTGCACGAAGGTATAGAACGGCTCAAGAATCGCGATCTCGGAACCCTGAAAGTTGATTGTGGCGTTTATGATCGGATAAAGAAGAATGATCTGAAACGTCTCCATAAGGCCCTGCAAAATACTCAGGGCAAATAGGGCGAAGAGATACCTCTTGTAACCGTAGCTGTAAAAACGCAGGAGCTGGAGTATCCGCTGAAGATCGTTGAGCGTGCCGGTCATCCGGTCATGAACCGTGGATGCTACCCGGACCACCCTGTTATGAACGCATGTTTTGATGCTTATGGTATCACCGGAACCGAAATTATCCGTTTTATCATCCCCTCGAAAATCGGTAGTGCTCAGGATACCTGAAGATCTATCCAGGAGCTTCTGACCGAATTACGGTGAGCAATACCCGCCTTCATACCAGATACCCGCACGTTGAGAGTGTTTCCAATTACCGGAGACACTATACCCTGCCTCTTTTCCTGGGAATTTGTTTCAGGGGAATAACATGGGGGATGTCGTCATAGTTCCTCACGCGCGCATGAATCCCGTAGACGGCTGCGAGGTTTTCCGAAGTCAGGACATCCTCCGGCCTTCCTGCAGCAAAAATCTTCCCGCCCTTCATCATGATGATCGTATCGGAATACCGCGCTGCCGTATTGAGATCATGGATCGCTATGATGGCGGTCAGGTCCTGGCTGCGCACAAGAGTCCTCAGGATCTCCATCACGTCGATCTGGTGCCAGACATCAAGGTTGCTTGTGGGCTCATCCAGCAGGATGACCCCCGTCTCCTGGGCAAGAGCACGGGCAATGAGCACCTTCTGTTGCTGCCCCCCCGAGAGTTCGGTGAACAGCGAAAGCGCCAGGTCCTCGATACCGAGGAGTCCGAGAACCTCCCAGACCTTCTGCTCGTCCCGGGCCTCCTCCCGCCACCCGAGATGCGGCCGCCTTCCCATGAGAACCACATCGAAGACCGTGTTCGGAAAGACCCGCAGCGAGTTCTGGGGGACGTATGCAATCATCCGGGCCAGCTCCATCTGTTTCATCCCGGAAACCTTCTGCCGGTCAACGATGACCTCACCCTTCGAAGGGTTGAGGATCCGGTCGATGCACTTGATCAGCGTCGACTTCCCGGAACCGTTGGGACCGACGATGCTGACGACCTGCCCGTCGCGGATGTCGAGGTTGACGTCCCGGAGGATCTCAGCGCTGCCGTAACTGAAATGAAGCCCTTTGACTGAAAGTTTTACTATCATGACCAGTACTCCTTTCTTCTCCCTCTGAGGATGAGATACAGGAAGAACGGGACGCCGATCACCGACATCACGGTCCCGGTCGGGATCGTGCTCGGGCTGAAGAGGTTCATTGCGATGACGTCCGCAAACAGGAAGAGAATCGCCCCGAGCCCGCCTGCCGCCGGAATGATATACCGGTGGTCGCTCCCGAGGATCAGGCGCGCGACGTGGGGTGCAACCAGCCCGATAAACCCGATGACCCCGACAAACGCCACAAGAGCGGCAACAAGGAGGCTTGAGACGACCAGCACGAAGATGCGGACATGGCCTGCGTTCACTCCCATGCTCGTTGCAGCTTCGTCGCCGACGGTCATCAGGTTGAGGTCCCAGGCCTTACTGTAGAGCAGCGGCAGGCAGATCATGGAGACCACCGCGATCACCATGATGCTGTTCCAGTTGAGACCGCCGATGCTGCCCATCCCCCAAATTCTCATCACGTCACGCTGTTCGTCGCTGGCGATATAACTGAAGAGCTGGTTCATCGCCTGGAACAGGTAGTTCAGGGCGATCCCGGCGAGGACCATCGTCTCGGAGGTTGCGCCCTTCAGCCCCGAGAGGCCGATGATAACCCCTGAACAGAGAAGAGCGAAGACGAAGGCATTCCCTATCAGGAAATACGGGCCGCCCAGGATGGTGATGCCGAACACCGCCGCCAGTGATACACCAAAATTTGCGCCCGACGAGATCCCGAGCGTGAACGGGCTTGCAAGCGGGTTTTTCAGGACCGCCTGCATCACGCACCCGCAGATGCCAAGTCCTAGGCCGACGGAAATGGCCCCCGCGACACGGGGCAGGCGGATCTGCCAGACGACAGTATTTATCATCGACTCGATGGAAAAGATACCGGGTACAAACTTATCAAGTATGGTGCAGTAGACCTCGATGATGGTGATGGGCATCGGCCCGATGGTGATGATCGCTCCTGAGGCGAGGATGAGGGTCGCCATCAGGGCAAGGATGAAGACCGCCTTTTTCCAGGCAGCACGGGAATACTTCTGTTGAATTTGAGGTATCTTTCCCGTTCTGGCCCGTTTAAGGTTTATCGGCGCCCTCCTCGAGCCCGGTCCCCGCCTCAACACCCTCACTCACCGATCCAGCGCCTTGACGCACCCGAGCGTCGTCCCGAGGCTCTCTGTACCGTTTGTGACGACGATGAGGTTGCGCTCTTTTGCGATCTCGGCAAGGGTCTGGAATTCACGAAGTTTCAGGGCGACCGGGGTCTTTTCATAGAGGCGGGCCGCTTCACTCATCCGCTCCGAGGCCTGATATTCGCCGTCGGCAAGGATGATACGAGCTCTCTTCTCACGTTCGGCTTCAGCCTGACGGGCGATGGCACGGAGCATATTCTCTGGAAGACCAATGTCACGGATCGTCACGACACTGACATGGATACCCCATGGATCGGTCACGTCTTCAATTATCTCTCTGATACGTTTGTTCAGGGACTCCCGGTCAGAGAGGATCGTATCAAGCTCGTTCTGCCCGAGGACATCCCTGAGGATTGTCTGGGAGATAAGCGCCGTCGCCTCCTCATAGTCCTCGACTTCCACGATTGCCCGGGCCGGGTCGGTGACATGGTAGTAGATGATAGCATCAACGTCGATGCTAATGTTGTCTCGCGTCACGGTCGTCTGCTTCGGGACGTCAAACTGCCTGACGCGGAGGTCGACCCTGATAATCTGGTCGACGAAAGGAATGATGACAAATATCCCCGGACCTTTCACTCCGGCCAAGCGCCCTAACCTGAAAACGACCGCACGCTCGTACTGGCGCGTTATCTTAATCGAAAACAACGCAAGTATGGCAAGAATCGCCAGTGTTACCAGTATCATAATTGTCGCACTGAAAGCCATCTGAATACACCTCTATATGCCATCTCTATCTCTACTGGACGCAACTGTTTTTCAGTGTCTTTGCATCGTACCAATTTGAACTGATCAAAAACAGGTAGTGATCGAAGAAACAACTGGTTTGGCAATGGAAACACTCTCATTGTACAGGTATTTGGTACGAGCACACGTTATCGCTTAACGCCATTCTGTCAGATTCACTGGAATGGATTTTCAGTCATATTCTGAAACACTACCCATCTTATTGGCAGATATCTCGACACGCTATCTTTACCTGCCGAATGCAGTTGTACTTAATCATGTTTACATCACTCAATAGTTAAGATTTATCATTTAACTTTGTGATTTCAACTCGTGATCTGTTTCCCAGTATTGTTATCTGCCTAAGATCCCGTGTGCAAATTAAGTCCGGCATTGGCTGCACATGGGATCGTTTTTCATCGATTTCTGAAACTGATCTCGCCGTTTGAGGACTTTTGCAGGGTTACCTGTCGGGAAATTCCCGAGCGAAAGGTTGGCGCGGTGGCAGCATGGGGGCCACATCTGCATTCCATTGAACAAACATTGTTGTCTGGAACAAGCGGCAGGGTGTTGAGTGCGGTGGCGGGAGATAGCACTTTATCTTCAGTTAATTTCTCTCGAAAGTCAAACAATAATATTTAATTCTCTCGTTTTTCAAACACATTAACAGATCTCGGGCATCTCCCTTTCCGGTGCGTGCCGGAGAATTCCAAGAGGACGTGGTAGTTATTACACAACATCGATATATTCTGCTCACCTTGCTCGGCGTCTGTGCAGTTCTCCTCTGCGTCTCCGCCGCCTGCATAACTGCTCAGGAAACACCCGCCCCGGCCGAGAACCGGACGATCACCGATATGGCTGGCCGGACGGTCGTCGTTCCGTCTGAGATCAAGCGCGTCATCTGTACGTCGCCGCCGCCGTCTACATTCGTCTACATGGTCGCGCCCGACCGGCTCGCGGCCTGGAACTCTGCGCTTGGTAAGAACGAATATATCCCCGAGAAATACGCGGAGGGCATTGAGCCCATCGGTGGCGGTGGGTCCGTCGTTGTAACCAACTACGAGCTTATCATATCGCTGAACCCCGACATCGTCGTCGTGAGTTGCACCACCGGCGACGAGGCGACGCTTGCCTCCATCGCTGAACAGCAGAAGAAGCTGGGTTCCATTCCGGTCGTCGCTGTCAAGGATGCCAGGAACTCCACCGGCTACTCCGCGCCCATACGGTTCACGGGCGATCTGCTCGGTGAGGAGGAGCAGGCCGAAGCGATGATCGCGTTCTACGAGGGCATACTCGCCACGGTGACGGAGCGGGCGGTCTCGATCCCCGACGGCGAACGGGTGCGGGTCTACTACGCCGAAGGTCCGCAAGGGCTCGCGACCGATCCCACGGGCTCGGTGCACTCCGAACTCATCGAACTCTGCGGCGGGAGAAACGTTGCAGACTGCGCGCTCAACCCGGGGTCGGGGATGACCGAGGTCTCGATGGAGCAGATCATCCTCTGGGATCCGGAGGTTATTCTGGTCCTCGATCCGGAGTTTTATGCCACGATCCGGACTGACCCGCTCTGGCAGGAGATCACCGCCGTGAAGACTAACCGGGTCTACCTCATTCCGCGAACGGCGTTCTGTTGGTTCGACCGCCCGCCGGGGATCAACCGGATCATCGGGATCCCCTGGACCGCGAAAGTCCTCTACCCGGACCGTTTCAGCGATATGGATCTTGAGGGGCTTGTCAAGGAGTATCACGAGCTCTTCCTTCACATATCGCTCTCTGACGACCAGATCTGGGGTATTTTGAATCTCTGAACCTGGGAATGAACCGGTTTGATTGTGAAACATCGCCGTCAGGTTAACCTTGAAAATCGGCTCTCCTCACCTCTTTTATTACAAATTCCAACAAAAGTAACTCTTTGCATCCCGATCTGCCCACACTACGGATCGTGTCACTTTATTTTGAAGATTTCGATGCGTGAGATACAACGCCAATAACCACACGTGAAGATGAGGTTGTGACCTCACGCAGAAGTGCGCGAAGGTCGCGAAGACGACATTGGATTTTTGGGTTTAAGATGACAAAGAGCACTACCCGCCCTCCGCTGTAAGATGAATCGACTTATCCCGGTAAGAGTTCTGGGCCGGCGTTTTTCTCACATTCCCCTCGTTGAATCAGAGTATCGGGGCAGCAACAGGGTCTCTCGCACTCTCGCGCGAAGCACGCGTGAGGACGCGAAGTCGGCGTGAGTGCTGGCAGTCCCCGCGCCCTTCGCGGCTTTGCGTGAGTTTTCCGGCCGCAGGTGCGCGAGAGAAAGCCGTTCCTGCTCCCGGGCGCTCCTGGTGCAGGTCTCTGCTCCGGCAGGTGTTTCATATACCTTTTGCAGGCAGTATTCATCCCGTGACTTCGTCGCGGGCATTCTGCCTGGATTTATTGTAAACATTGTATTGTTGACTTATATCAATTATAAATATGATTCAGTTAACTTATATACTACACACGCGCATATCTGGACGTAGTTTCCCAGGCTATTGCCCCGGGGGATACGGAAGCATGAAACTATGGAACGCAGAACACGTATTTTAGAAAAAGATGATGCGGTATCACCCGTCATCGGTGTCATGCTGATGCTTGTGGTGACGATCATCATCGCCGCGGTCGTCTCCGCGTTTGCCGGGGGGCTTACAGAAACTCAGAAGGCGGCCCCCCAGCTGACGATGGACGTGGCGATAGTGAACACAGGGCACTCGGGAAGCAGTTACATCCTGTTTGATGTAAAAGGGACGAGTGAGCCCATCCCGACGAAAGACCTGAAGATCGCGACCTCTTGGACGAAAGCGAGCGGGGAAATGGGCGGCGGCGTCTGTACTGTCGGAGAGTGGAACACCAATGTTGCAATACCGGGTCACGAAGAGCACGGCTTTAAGTATAACTCCCCCATCGGCTTTGGCAAGGGGGTCCAGGGTAAACAAGGGATAAACACAACCACCTACGGAACCGGGCAGTACTTCGCCAACTACACGTTAGTTGCGGGAACAACGATGAAGAGTTCGCCTGCAGCGTACGAAATGAGTGGCTACGGCGCAACAGACTCCTACAAATACGCTGTTGGAGAGTATTGGAAGGAGACTAACATCGACGGCATGATGGCAATCCTCGGCAAGGAGTGGTCTAAACTCAGGGCCGGTGACACCGTTGATGTCAGGGTCACTCATATCCCGAGTGGAAAGGTCATATTTACGAAGACCGTGGGGGTGCAGGGATGACCTCCCGGGAGAAGAACGATGATGCGGTCTCGCCGGTTGTCGGCGTCATGCTGATGCTCGTGGTGACGATCATCATCGCTGCGATCGTCTCCGGATTTGCCGGGGGGCTCGCGAGCGGTACGAGCAAGCCTGTTCAGGCAACGATCAAGGCGGACTACAGCCAGAACAACGGCATGACCATCACCCACACGGGTGGGGATACCATCAACACGCTCCAGACAAAGATCATTGTCGCTCCCACAGCAGATTTCGGCGGCTACGAGCATCTCAGGTGGGAAGTGAGCACCGCCAATGTAAACGTCGCGAAAGATGGAGGGGGCAGGCCCTGGTTTGATCCGAAGAAATCCTCAGGCGAACTCGCCCGCACCTTCCAGCCGGGAGAGATGGCCGTGGTGCGTGATCTTGCGCAGGTTCAGCCCGCAATGAGTGGGGAGCCTGGAGAAACCGATGTAAACAACGTGGATTACGGTTTCCAGAACAAAAACGCCCGCGGCCAGCGCTTCATCCTGAGTATTGTCGACGACACCGGGAGAACGATTGCACAGACCGAGGTGCTGATCAGGCCATAGGAGGTGATGAGCAATGAGACAGTCAAGAATGAAATTATTATCCAGTGAAGAGGCGGTCTCGCCGGTCATCGGCGTCATGCTGATGCTTGTGGTGACGATCATCATCGCGGCGGTCGTCAGCGCGTTCGCGGGGGGCCTGATCGGAAACGAAGACCAGAAAGCACCGAAACTCATAATGGATGCTAAGATCGTCAACACAGGTTACTGGTCTTCAAGTTACTTCAAGGCAGAGGTAACGGGTGTGGACGACCCCATTGATACGCAGGATCTGCAGATCATGACATCCTGGTCCAAGAAGCTCGTCAACGGGACCACGATTGACGGAGGTGCGACGATGGTTCCCGGTGACCGGAATTTCCGTGTGTTCTATGTCGTCAACGGCTGGTCGGCGAAGGATAACTGGACGTACGTCTGTCCCCAGGGGTACGGCCCCGGAGTCGGACTGAGTGGAGAGGAAAATACAAATTTCTGGCCTTTTGAGAAAGGTCCAAATTATACAAAGCCAGCTACCATGGCTCAATTCGAAACGGGAGGATTAACGAATTACTCATGGTTCGGTAATTATAACCTCCAGTCCGGCACTATTATGTTCGCCCGGCCGTTCGGTGGAAGATTGGGCGGGCAGGCAACGGGAGGTGGAGGATTCTCTGTTGGTTATGGCATGGCTGCCGATACCTCGCAGGGTAATACCGGTGGCGGCAGATACTGGTATTCATACGGGACGGACTCCAAAGGGGCAACTTTTGAGTCATATCCCGAAAGCATCGACCAGATGATGGCCGTCCTCGGGAACAACTGGAACTATCTCAGGGCCGGGGATGTAGTGACCATGAAAGTGATCCACACTCCGAGCGGAAAGGTCATATGGCAGAAAGATATTTCAGTGGAGGGCTAACCCATGGAGTGCGTGAATGAATCGGCAGTTTCTCCGGTCATCGGCGTGATGCTGATCTTGGTCGTGACGATCATCATCGCGGCGGTCGTCAGCGCGTTCGCGGGGGGCATGATAGGCACAGAGACCAAACCTCCCCAGGCAACAATCCAGGGAACATACAGCCTGTCTTCGGATATTCTCCAGCTTCATCATGCTGGGGGGGATCAACTGCCAACACAAAAAATTATTATAACGATCCAGCAGAACGACGAGGACTTCGGGGGGTATATGAGCCTTTTCAGCCAAAAAGGGACGGGTGCGGGATTAATCGTTGCAAATAAGTCGTGTATCCGTAACTCTGGCGGGGAATGCTGGCTCAATTCGACAACGGGCGCCTTCGAGGTACCGGTATTCCGTCCCGGAGAGACGATGTTCTACACAGATGTTATCAAGAAAAACATAGTAAATCTTGATCCCGTCGGCAAGTCCCTGATTCTCCAAGTGAGTACTACAGAAGGAAAACTTATCTCAAAGAGCAAGGTGATGATCGATCCATAGAAAAGAAATCATCCTCAATTCCAGGAGTGGTTTTTCCTTTCCTGGTAAACACTATCTTTTTGGTTAGTGTACTGCGAAGAACGAGAGAAGGATGGGGTTTAACACCATCCAATCCCTTATTTTTATTGCAAAATGAACGAGGCACCCGATCCCTTCTGGAAGACCGCCGGGGATGCCCGGCAGTACGACGAGTTCACCAAAACGACGTTCGCCGCAATCTACCCGGTCATCGCCGGGCAGGTTCTGGAACGAACCGGGATTTCACGCGGCACCTGCCTTGACGTGGGATCCGGACCCGCCCCGCTCGCGATCGCCCTTGCCCTCCAATCGGATCTCCGGGTCACTGCACTCGACAGCTCATCCAAGATGCAGTCGCTCGCCGCCCGGAATATCCATGACCGTGGGCTCGAGGGCAGGGTTATCCCCATGCTCGGCGACGTCCATGCGATCCCGGCTGATGGGGAAACATTCGACCTCGTGGTGAGCAGGGGTTCTTACCATTTCTGGGTCGATCTCCCCGGGGCGCTCCGGGAGATCCACCGGGTCCTGAAATCCGGCGGCATGGCATACATCGGCGGGGGATACGGCAGCCTGGAAGCCAGAAAGAGCGTTCTTGCCGGGCGGAAGAAGCGTGGGATCGTGGACGACCCGGACAACCCGTCCCGGCCGCGGTTCCGGAAGTTCCGGCCCGGGGAGATCGAATCTTCGATTGAAGCCGTCGGGATCGAGGATTACCGGATCATCAGCGATGATTCCGGGTTCTGGATGGTAATCAGGAAATCGGCATAACGTCGCGGCCTGAATCGTACATATGGCAATCGTTTTCCCGGCAGCAACGTGCAGGTAGCCGGATCTTTCCGGTCCGTGCCCGACGAGATGCAGGCCGGGATCTCCGGAATTCCCGAAGAACAACAAGTCCGCGTATATTATGCCGGGGGAACGACCGGCCTCTCGACTATCTCATTGGGTCGCCTCATTCGCAGTTGGTCGATGTCTGCGGGGGCTGAATGTCGCGGGAAGCCCGGTTCCCGATGGTTCTCAGTCGCCTGCGGCGACCGGGGAGTCGGTGCTAATGTGGAAACCGGACCCGGTCATACCAGCAAGCGAGGAATTCGCTGCCCTGGTCTATAACGATACGGCATGGCAGCTGATCCCGGCCGTGCAGAACTACAGGGTCTACCTGACACCAAGCAAGCCATACAACTGGTTCGCCCGCCCGCCGGGCGTCAACCGGATCGTTGGCATCCCGTGGACAGCGCACGTGCTCTACCCCGGCCTGTTCCTGGAGGACAGGTTCAGGGAGAAGGCAAAGGAATTCTACGCGATCTTTTATCACTACGATCTGAGCGGCGAGGAACTCACCGCCTTACTGTCCGGGTAACAGGGAGGTTCCCATGGCAGATGATGAATTTTCAGGCAAAAGAAAAATTGTCCGATATTCAGGCTCGTAGTAATCGACCGGAGAGTAAAACAAAATAGGTATATTTTTCAAAAAGTAAGTGTAATTTGTTTAATGCAGGCTGGTGCAAACAGGCCGGAGTACTCTGATGAAACTGATTATCTGTGGAAAAGGCGGATCCGGAAAGAGCACGATCACCGCGCTCCTGGCCCGGCAGTATGCCCGTGAGAGAAAGCGGGTCGTGGTCGTTGATACCGATGTGTCCAACGTCGGGCTGCACCGAATCCTGGGGATGGACCCCCCACCGGACCTGATCGGGTATTTCGGCGGCAAGACAAAGATGATGGAGTTCATGCGCGGGTCGCGGCGGGGGGATGTTCCTGCGGACACGCCTGCTCTGGGAACATGGACCTATGACACGATCCCCAAAGAATTCAGCTCGGTACAGGATGGTGTGCAGCTGGTCTCGGTCGGCAAGATCAACGAGGCGACCGAGGGCTGCAAATGCTCCATGAGCGCGCTTGCCCGGCAGTTCATCCTCGGCCTCTCACCGGCTGAAAACGATCGTGTCATTATCGATACCGAGGCCGGCATCGAGCATTTCGGCCGGGGGTTCGACACGTTGTGCAACGCCATCCTCATGGTCATCGACCCCTCGTACGAGTCACAGTGCCTTGTCGGGAAGATCTCGGGCATGGCGGACTCGATCGACGTACCTCTGTACTTTATCCTGAACAAGACGGATGAGGCCACTTCGGCGGCCCTGCGGGACACCATTCCGGACACGGCCCGGATCATCGGCGAGTTTACCCTCGACCCCGTGCTGATCGAAGCCGGTCTTATGGGCCAGGCGGTGCCGAGCGGTTACCCGGCCGCGGCCGCGGTCCTGGAACGCCTTGCAGCCCGGGTCGAAGGGACATGTCCCGCCGGATAATGACCAATGCCGGCGCAGATGCCCAGAACCACACCGGTTCTTCCGGCATCTCCCGGGAGGAATTACCATGAAACTGATGATTTGCGGAAAAGGCGGGTCAGGAAAAAGCACGGTTGCGGCGCTCCTTGCAAAGCAGTATGCGCATGTCGGGAAACGGGTTGTTGTCGTGGACGCGGAGGTCTCAACGGTGCTCGGCCCCCACCGCCTCCTTGGGACCGGTGTCCCTCAGGACCTGATCGGATATTTCAACGGGGAAAAGTCGGTGAGGGAGAAGATGAAGGCTCTCCGGCAGGCCGAAATCCCACCGGAAACTCCCCTGCTCGGCACCTGGACGTATGACACCATCCCGCAGGATTTCAGCTCGGAAAATGACGGGGTAAAACTGGTGACAATCGGGAAAATCAGGGATACAACCGTGGCATGCAAATCGCCATGGATGGCGCTTGCCCGGCAGTTCATCCTTGGGCTGGATCTTGCAGAGAATGATCGGGTCATCGTTGATGCGGAAGCGGGCATCGAGCACTTCGGCCGGGGAATCGATGCCGCATGTGATGCCGTCCTGATGGTCATCGACCCTTCGCACGAATCTGTCCGTCTTGCCGAACGGGCATCGGGCATGGCGGATTTTGTGAACGTACCCCTGTATTTTGTCCTGAACAAAACCGATGTGAACACATCCCCGTTTCTCCGGAAGGTCATCCCGGCCGGGAACCCGATTATCGGGGAATTCCCCCATGACCCGGAACTTCTTCGGGCCGGAATTGAAGGTCGGGCGCTCCCTGGCGGGTACCCTGTGGCTGCAGCAGTCCTCGATAACCTTGCAGTCCTGCAGGGGTGATCCTGATTTCCCGCGAGAGAGTTACAATGCCAGTTAAAAAGAACACCATTCCCCAGGCTTAAAAACATACCCTTTGAGTGGAACCATGAAACTGATGATTTGCGGAAAAGGCGGGTCAGGAAAGAGTACGATCACCGCGCTCCTTGCCCGACAATATACTGCGGAGGGAAAACGGGTCGTAGTCCTGGACACCGATGTATCAAATGTCGGGCTTCACCGTATCCTTGGAACAGCCGCACCCCCGGACCTGACCGGGTACTTCAGCGGGAAACGGTCGATGAGGGAGGCCATGAGAAATGCCCGGCAGAATGGGATCCCTCGCGGGACCCCGCTTTTGGGCACGTGGACCTTTGACACAATTCCCCCGGAATATCTTTCTGAGAACAGGGGCGTGGCTCTGGTCTCGGTGGGAAAGATCCGCGATGCAACGCAGTTCGGCAAAGGCCGCTGGGTCGGACTTGCCCGCCAGTTTCTTGCCGGGCTGGTTCTTGCCGCTGACGATCGGGTCATTATCGATACCGATGCGGGGGTAGAACACCTTGCGCGGAAGATGGGAGAGGCATGCGATGCCATCATCGTGGTCGTCGACCCCTCGTACGAGTCCATCTGTCTTGCAGCGACCGTGTCGGGTATGGCAGATCAGGTGCATGTCCCCGTCTATTTCGTCCTGAATAAAACGGATGTGCATTCGTCTGCGTTCCTCCGGAACGCATTGCCGGATTCGTTCCGGATCATCGCAGATTTCGGGCAGGACCGTGCCATTCTCGGAGCCGGGTTCACGGGCTGTCCGCTTCCTGCAGGCAACCCTGCTGTCATGTCGGTTATCGAGATGATCGAGGGAGTCCATGCGGCACAGTCCGGTTGTGCCCCGCTAAGAACATGATACTGGAGAGTCAGGTCAATGGAGAATAAAATTTCGTGGATAGTCGTCGTCGCATTGCTTGCGGCCATTGTATGCGGCATGTACGTCGTGCTTGTCGAACTGAACAATGTGGTGGCGGAGGCCCCGGCAGCGACGCCCGGTTCCTCTGCCGTAAGTGAGAGCACACTCCCGTCCGGACAATTTGTGGAACAGAATGCCTCGTATCGAACCGTAACCGATATGGCCGGGCGCAGGGTAACCATCCCCGCAAACGTTTCCCTGGTGCTCTGTACCGGCCCGCCCCCGACAACGTTCGTGTACATGCTTGCGCCGGAGAAACTGGGGAACGTCGAATCTTCTGCAACCAACCAGAGCGGATTGAACCTCTCATCGATTTCGACCCGTCTCACCACTACCGGCGGGGGTTCGACCAACTATGAAGCCTACATTGCCATGTCCCCGGATCTTGTTTTCATCTCCTGCGAATCGGGGCTCTCAGATCCCGGGAAAGCGGACCTGACCCAGGAGAAACTCGGGACTATCCCGGCGGTATGCGTGGACAATGCCCGCAACGCCACCATGTACGGCCCGACGCTCCTCTTTATGGGCGATGTCCTCGGCGTTCCCGATGTGGCTGCCAGACAAAATGCGTATTACCAGTCCGTACTCGCCGAGGTCCAGACAAAGGTCGCCGCGATCCCGGAGGAAAAACGCGTGCGGGTCTATTATGCGGAAGGTACCGACGGTCTCTCGACCGATGCCGGCGGTTCGTGCCACTCGCAGTTGATCGATGTCTGCGGCGGGATCAACGTAGCCGGCACCGACGCCCCGTTCAGTTCCTCGTCAGCGACCGTGACCAAGGAGTTGGTGCTGGTGTGGAAACCGGACCTGATCATCACAACAAGCAAGGAATTCACCGCTCAGGTCTATGACGATACGGTATGGCAGCTGGTCCCGGCCGTGCAGAACCGCAGGGTCTACCTGACACCAAACAAGCCATACAACTGGTTCGACCGCCCGCCGGGCGTCAACCGGATCGTGGGCATCCCGTGGACAGCGCATCTCCTTTACCCGGACCTCTTTTCCGAAGAGTGGTTCCGGGCAAAGGCAAAGGAGTTCTACCATTTGTTCTACCATGTCGACCTGAGCGATGAGGAGCTGACTTCGCTGCTATCCGGGTGAAAAAAAGGTCCCGTTGTGCCCGATATCGGTAGGGTAAATCAACACGTTCCGCGGGAACTCGTAGGGTGAACAGTCAGATGAACACACAATTGCCTGCATGTTGTTTTTGCAGGCAACAAACAACCAGAGGATTAAAAATGCACCAGGACACGAATGTAAAGAACTGGATCGACTGCTGGAAATCGTCGAGAGGTACACCTGACCCCATGAGCAAGCTCGGGTCGGTCGAGTTATGGAACGAGCGGGCCGACAACTTTGCAAAGGTGCTTGACCCGAAGAAGAGACAGAAGCGGATGGATGAGATCTTCTCGCTGCTGGATGAGGTCGGGTTCCGGGCGGAAGGTTCCCGCGTACTCGATATCGGGTGTGGGCCGGGGGCGATATCCATCCCGCTCGCCCGCGCCGGTGCAGAGGTGACATCGCTTGACATCTCGTATAAGGCCCTTGAGTACCTGAAGGACAACGCGGAATGCGAAGGGCTCTCGATCGAGCCGATCGAGGCCTCGTGGTGGACGGCAGACATCGACGAGCTCGGCCTGCGGAACAAGTTCGATCTTGTCGTGGTCTCTGCAACGCCTTCGGTCAAGGACCTTGAGACCTTCGAGCGGATGATCGCCTGTTCCCGGAAGTTCTGCTATTACAGCCATTTCCTCCCGGGCGGGAGGGGTCAGGCCAATGACGAGGGCCTCAGGAAGATCCTCGAGAAAGAGTCGCCCCGGCCCTCCCGCGGTTCGATGTCCGGGTTCATGTACAATTTCATGTACCTGTACCTGAACGGTTACCGTCCCATCGTGCGGGTCAATCATAACAAAAGGGAGACTGCTGTTGGCTGGGAAGAGGCGGCCGACCGCACAATTAAGTCTCTTGAACGCAGGGGGGGATGCACGGCAGCGACAGAGAAAAAAGTTCGGGACTATTACAAGGCAGCAGCGGTGGACGGAAAGTACCACTCTGTCTCCGAGGGGTATTCCGGCATGATGGTATGGAACGTGAATATTGAGGAACAAGCGAAAGGATCATAATCTCCGGATTCATGCGGATCCGTGAGCGCTGTTTGGGATCCCATGGGCCGGTATGGGATCAGTTCCGGGCAATCCCTGTCAGGGCGCCCGGATCTGAACATATACCAGATCAATATTCTGCTTTTACGGTATACAATCGCCCAAGCGTTGTCTGTTTTCGGAGAGATAGCCGGGTTGAGCAGTTCAACTGTATCGCCTGTATGCCCGGTCATCGTCAGGCCGGGTTGCAGGCAGACCTCACAGGCATGCTCCTTGAACTGAATTACAAAAAAAATGTCACATTCGGTTAGAATTTCACATTCCATCTAACCACACAGGTTTCCCGTCCAGGAGCCATAAGAGCCATTACATACTCACGTTATACTTCCGCTGGTGCTTCCGGAGCGCCGTCTCCATGTCCGGCGCATTCATCACATCATATTCAAACCTTGCCGGATCGCTGATGGCAACGGACATCGCAACATTGATCCCGTTCTCAAAGAGTACGTCCGGGATCAACTGCGCGCTCGAGCCGTAAAGCGCACGGATTCGGGCATGCTTCGCATACCCGACGACTTCCTCAAAGGTGCCGTTGACGAGCGTCGAGCCGGTGATGATCGCAACATCTGCGTCCCTAAGGACCTCTTTGTTCTCCTCCGCCGGGTGGACCATGATGCCTGCGGGTCCGTACTTGATTGTGTCGCCGACAACCGTTGTCCGGAACGTCTCCGGCGGCCGCTGGTCGGTGACGTGCAGTTCGCGGCACCGCCCCGCATAGCTCTTCACCAGCCCACCGTACCCGACGATAACCATCTTATCATCGCTTTTTACCTGGTCTTTGACCTCGATCCCGACCGAATATCCCTTTGCCAGCAGTACCTCATCGGTAACGAGCGGCTGTGAGAGTGCGTTGAGCGCGGCAAGAGCAACGGAACGCCTGCTGATACGGGGTTCGGCAAGGCAAGCGGATGCAACCTCAAAGAGGGGTTTTCCGACAAAGGATTGTAAAAATACCAGATCCTGCCGTGTTTCTTCTGTGCCGTAGAGCGGGTTGTTGTCCACAAAACTCATGGCAACTCCTGAGCACCCCCTGGTCCCGATCACGGCATTCCAGCCCGGGTTGAGGCCGAAGTTCTTTACCGCCGGTTCCGGCAGCCTGAGCCGCCGGTATTCGGCGATGAGTTTTGCATACGCCTTTTCAAGAATTGTTATGGGAGTGTCGCACATCATGGTCTCATTGTCCTGATCTCTGAAGCATACCGGAGAGTCTGCCGCCGGAAAACGATCCGGATGTCGAAAGTATAATAATACCATTAAACATTTTAATTTTGTCAATAATAAATATTTATAGCACTGCAGGAAAACAGAGAGCCGGGTATTGGAGAGGAGAGGAAACACGGATGATCGATATCGGCAAGATTGACTGGAACGAAGAATGGAAACGATCGGGGCCCGGACAGAAAGGGAGCAGAGGGTCGATCTCCTGCCTTGGTCGGTGGTCGGATCCAAAACGATGCAGAAAATATGACAAAACGGCCAAAGCGGACAACTGGGGGCGGTCGTGGGCACGAATCCGGGCGATGAAGATCACCCCGGCATCCAGGGTTCTGGATATCGGAGCCGGTCCCGGTACGCTCGCCGTCCCCCTATCTGGACTCGTCCGGCACGTTACCGCGATCGAACCCTCTGCCGGGATGGCTGAATGCCTGATGGAGAATATACGGGCATCCGGCATACGAAATATCAGGGTTCTTACCCGGAAGTGGGAGGATCTGGATATTTCGACGGACCTCGATCCCCCCTACGACATCGTGGTGGCATCTTATTCGCTGGGTTTCCCCGACCTCCGCGATGCCCTGCTGAAAATGAACGATGCCTCGGAGAAATACGTGTACATCTTCTGGTTCGCAGATATGCAGTCTCCCTGGCGACGGAATTACGGTGAGATCTGGGAACATCTCTTCGGGGTTCCAAACAAAGAACCCGGAAGGCCAAATATCATCTTCAACCTGCTCAATCAACTTGGCATCTATGCCAATGTTGAAATATCGAAGGAAGGGCACATTACGAGTTTCTCCAGCATCGACGAGGCGGTGGCCGATCAGGGGGCCGGCCTGGGGCTGACCACAAAAGAGCAGGAATCGATACTCCGTGAGTTCTTGACGCAGAAATTACAGCCTGATAACGGGAATTACCTGCTTCGTGGGACGTCATATCAGGCAAAAATCTGGTGGGAAAAGGAAGGGTGATCCCCTTCCGGAACAATCTTTACTCCGTCTCTGTGTAATACGATCCCCGGGCGCAATTGCCGCACATGATCGTCTCTTCCGTCACAATCTCCTTGTCGTCCAGGATCATTTCGCCGCACCTGTTGCAGCGAGCCCGGTGCTTCGGGAGGCCGGGAAGGTCGCCATCCGGGATCATGACCCTGACTCTCCGCACCCTGAAGAGATCATCCTCCGGTGCGTCACGCAGAATTTTTCCTGCTTCTTTCATAGCTTCGGGACCGGATTTCTCCGTCCGCTTCTTCTCCAGGACCGAGACCCTGACGGCATCCTGTGTCGCCAGGTTGATGAACGTGGCGGCAAACTTGCCGTAAGGCAGGTATTTCAGAGTGCGGTGGCCGAGCGAGCACCCCGTGATCGCCTGGATTGCATCCGCAATGCAGCGATCAATCTCTACGTACACGATAAGATCTCTGTTTCTTACCATCGGGTCCATGTGGAGCTCCCGCATCCCGATCATCGTCATCCGGGTCCCGAGCACGATCCCGGCGCACATGTCGCCGTGGAACTCTTTTGCCCGTGCCAGGAGGAGATCACTATCGGCCATCGTTCCTCCCGGCTCCTGCTATCTGCTCTAACAGCTTCATACCGTATATGTCTCAGATGAGTTAACATATAATCTTTGACATTTGGATAAGTTAAATGAATATCCTTATTTGTCCGGGAGTGAAACCAATATTCAGTCCATTTCGTGCCCGACTGTTCCCCGGCGAAGAACTGGACTTCAAATCCGTTGAGGTGACTGAAATGAACGAAAAAGCGGTACAAAAAGGTGAATTAGAGGGAATAGCAGCATACAAGGAAGCTGTACTAAAAGGAGATTTCGGCAAAATAACAGGATATTTCTCTTTACATGACTGGGGAGTGATCGTCTTTTTTGCAATTGTCGCATTCGCTACGAGCAGTTACGGGCTTCGCTACATCCTTCCGGGAGGGACTGCCCCGAGTTTTGTCCACGGATTTCTAAAATTACCCGGACCGGGAGCGGGCATCTTCATCAGCAGCGCCTTCATCTGTGTCTGGCTTGTGCTTGCGATCCTCCTGGTAAAAAAACCCGGCACTGTTCTGTGTGTGACCTTCCTGATGGTCATTCTTAGCACAGCGGCGTCGCTTATAACCGGAGGGAATGTCCGGTTTGATTATCTGCCGTTCCTCGTTGCGATCATCATCGAGGGAGCAGGACTGCTGTCGCTGGAGAAGAAACCGTACCGGTACATCTTTCCATCATTCCTCACGATCATGGGCCTCATCACCCTTGCGCTGATGCTGACCGGCAACGCGAAGATGGGCGAGAGCGGCGCGGCGGCTACCGTCTTCCCGCTCGGGTACGCGGTATCCGGTATCTTTGCCCTTGGTCTTGCCGTCATCTTCTTCTCGTATCCCTCGGTGAAGTTCATCATCGGCGCCGGTTGCGCGGAGATGTTCAACATCGTCTTCCGCTGGGCAACCCATGGGAAGACCGGCCTCTTCACCTGGGTTCCGGTGCCCCTGGCGATCCCACCGCTCCTGACGTTTGCCTTTGTCTGCGGTGCAGTGATGGCGTTCCTGGCATACTGCGTATACATCCTTTTCCAGACCTACCGGGGAGAAGGTCCGCTGGCACGGTTTAACCAGTGAAGGAGGGAGGGATCAAATGACACAACTGTTTTGGGATGTGCGCCAATGATCGGAAAAGAAATGAAATCAACCGGATACTTCTCCTTCAGGGAACTGGGGATGATTGCCTTGCTTGCTATACTTGCCGTTTTCAGCGGTACGTATGCGCCGGTGTATCTCCTGCCCGGAGGCAGCATTGCCGGGTTCGTCCACCAGTTCCTGATACTGCCGGGGCCGGGAGCGGGTGTGTTCGTCTTCGGGAGCATCCTGTGCTTCTGGCTTGTCCTCGGTCTTCTTCTCGTGAAAAAACCGGGAACAGCAGCGGTCATGTCGCTGCTGATCGTCGCCATCGACCTCCTCATCGGAACACAGGCTGTCAGCATCCATGCAATCGACGTGATAGTACTCGTCGCCGTGATCATCGAGATACTGACCATGCTTCCCCTCACGAACACCCCCCTGAAGTATGTGACTCCCGCGCTGCTGGCCGTGCTTGGTGCGACGACCCTGCTCCTTTTCCTTGCCGGGCAGGCCAAGATGGGAGAGAACGGTGCGCCAGCCACCTCGTTCCCGCTAGGCTACGTCGTTATCTCACTGATTGCTCTCTGTTACGCAGTGATCTGCTACCGCCACCCGGCAAAGTATCTGGCTGCATCCGCCATTGCCAACATGTATTATCTCCTTCACTTCTGGCTGTTCTGGGGCAGTTCATTCGCAGGAAGATTCCCTGTAGCCCCGGATATCATCCCGGTACTGCTCTGCGTCGCCGCAGTCGGCGGAGTGCTATCTGCATCCGGCGCATATGCAATCGATCTTCTCGTGAAGATGTACAGCAAAGCAGATGACGGCTTGGTGCAGGGTCAATGAGAAATATTTATCTTTTTGTAAAAGTTATGCATATCTATGAAACCAAGGGAGGTGAACTCGCGTGTGCATACCCGTAATTCTTCCTGAAGCGGCGATCGGTCTTGCGGCGGCCCATATCCTGGGTGTCGGACTGATTGCAGGAATCGTAGTGATGAACTCCAATGGTGTAAGGAAGGCAATGGGTGCTCTTCTGGGCATCTGGGAAGATCCAAAGACAGATCCGGACATCGTTCGTGCCACATAGACACCGTAAGATACAGTATGTCAGTGTATGACTATGTAGTACCTCCGATCCTGCAGCTGGAGCCCACGACGGCCTGCAACCTTAATTGCCCGTTCTGTCTGCGCAGTTCCCTGAACCGGTCGGAGGAATCCATCACTTTTGAGGCGTTCCGAAAGATCATCGATGCCTCGAAGAGCCGGTTCCTGACACTCCATGGGTGGGGGGAACCGCTCCTGCATGCAGATCTTCCTGCGATGATCTCCTACGCTTCCGGGAAGAGAATGTCTGTGAATTTTACTACGAATGCGACGTTGCTGCCCGGAAGAACGGACGAACTCCTGAACTCCGGGCTCGATGCGATCGCCTTCAGTTTTCCGGATTCACACCTGTTCGGGCCGATTGTCGAGAGAAATGTCAGCGGATTTATCCGGAAACGATCCGCCGGAAACCGGAAATCCCCGAAGACGTACCTGAACATTGCCCTTATAGAGGGAAATTCAAATTGCATCGAGGAGGGGTTTGATCTTGCCCGCGCAACCGGGATCGATGCCGTGAACTTCGAACGCTCCTTCCCGTGGACGGAAGCGCAGACGGAATCGGAAAAAGACCTTTTCGCCTATATTAAAAATGCCGCAAAAAAAACCGGGTGCAAAGTGACCTTGCCGGTGGTTCACTCCCGGCCCTGCCCCCTATTCAGGCTAACCCTTTTTGTCAGATGGAATGGAGATGTTGCTCCTTGCTGCTACCGTGCAGATCTTTCGCTCGGGAATCTGTTGGTGGATAACCTAGCAACGATCCTGAAGAACAGGAGGGCATTTCAGAAAAAAATGAACCTGGATCCGGTATGCCGCACGTGCCGGGTGTAGCGGTTGTTCCTGCATGCATAGGGGGGACACGCGACCGTAACGCTCCGGGTCAGCACCTTCGTATTCTTCCCGGAAAAAGATACGTTGCCCTACCGGTGCGCAAAATACGTGCTCACCCGGCCGCCGTCCGCCGAGTCTACCCTCGCAAACCCGATCCGCTCGAACTGGACGACGTTGTCCGCCTCGCCGGCGACCGGCGGCTCGCAGAACCCCTCGAGGCTTCCCTCCTGCTGCAGAAGGGTGCAGGGAAGTTTCGCGTCCGCCGGCAGCCACTGGATGATCGGCGCCTTCTCGCGCCGGGCATCCTCGAGTGCATCGCCCGCGTAGAATACGTGCGGCGTATCGCCGTCCCACGCGATCCTGATGTTATAGAGGTCTTTTAACCAGACCATGCTCCGGCCCTCGATGTCCGCTCGTGGTAGGAGGAGCTTTCCGGCGGTGACGAGGATGCGGACCCCCGGGAGGGGGCGTCCCTCTCCCGGCATAGAGGTTTTGGAACAACCTCGTATATTATTTTCGTTGACAAAACGATTTTATTAAATATATATGATTAACATAAGATCAGTGGTAGCGTAACGAAAGTTCTGCAGTACTAGAAGCGGACGGTCGGGAGAACGGCATGAAAAGCCTCATCATCTGTCTCCTCAACCCGGCGATGCTGCGGGAAGCATTCCGGCAGGCCGGAGCCATTCATACGAGAGGACCTACAAGAAGGCATATCGGAACGGTTACAGGGGTATCGGGGCGCCTCCCGGCATATGGGAGCCGTTTACAGGCAGGAAGCGGTTGTTTCTGAGGCGCACGGACGCGACCCGGACGTTTTCGATGGGCTACAGAAGCATTCTTGAGATGGAAGGCCGGATTCGAGGGCCCGATTGACGGTGCCGTCCGCGTGGTGAGCATGGAGAATGTCGAAGTGTTGTGGAGAGGAGAGGCATGAGAAGAATACTGTCGTCCGGCAGGCGCGCCGGGCTGTTCCGGCAGGCCGATGAAAAGATGTACATGCCGCGGCGCGGTGCAGATAATGCTATGCACGTCCGAACCCCCGCCCTCCTCCTGATCGCTCTCCTTCTCGTCGCGTGCTGTGGATGTATTGCCCTTGAAAAGGATGACGACCTCGACCCTGCTGAATCGCCATGGTCGGGTGCATATCAGCCGCCTCCGGGCGAAACAGCCCCTGCTTCTTCCGTGACAGGGAACAGGAATACGGTGATCCCGGTCGATCCGGTGCCGGTGCAGCCCGGCGAGCACCTCCCGAACCCGAACACGGCCAACGTCACGCCCATTCCGATGACCCGGATGGATGCCGTAAAGCCCCTCGTGGAGACGACGAAGATCTTCGAGGAACAGTATACCCTCTACCATTCCGCCAGGGGGCTGCAGGTGGACGTCGTCGACGTGCCCTTCATCATCACCTTCTCCGCGACCCCGAAGCACCCCGAACCGGACGCGAACTCCCGGCTCGTCGTCACCGTCCGCGACTCCGAAACCCTCCGGCTCATCACCGACGAGGGTTACCACGGGATATACGGGAGCGACCGGGAGAAGTCGATCAAGCTCTACCGGGCGGGACGCTATATCGTGACCCTGGACGGGCGATTCGTCGATGTGAAGGTGACGATGGGCACCGAGATGACGAGCGTCCCCGGATAGGCCGGGTCAGGGGCTGTCTCTTCGATCGCTATCCAGCCCTTCAGGTTCATACTCATTCTGTCAATCCGGCAGGTCGGCGTCATGAGGCGGCCGGATACCCCGGCCGCCCGGAACAGTGTCCGGGTTTGCACCGGTCAGTTATAGATGGACAATGCCCGGCGCAAACCACGCGGCATTCCGGCCGGCTATGCGCCTTCAGCGGGCGGAGACGACGACCCAGACCCGGCGCAGCGTCACCCCGGGTGCCTGACCGTCGGCGAAGGAGAGCGTCACCGCGCCGTCTTCGGAAGAGAATGTGCAGTTTTCGATGTTGTTGTAGGTCTTATTCATCTCATGGAGCGTCGTGTTGCAGTTCTCCCACAGCGATGTGTTCAGCGGGACCGGGAGGGCTGTGTTGACCGCAACCTCCATTTTCGGGTCGGCGGTCATGTTGATCGGTATCTCTTCCACCGTAGCATCCAGCGAAAGCGTCCCGATGCCGTTTCCGCTCGCGAGGTTATCTTCCCCGGGCTCGAACGTCACGAGCGATATCCGGACGGCGGTGCAGTTGCCCCCCGCACCCTCGTGCTCGATCCCGATGAGCGATCCGGCGAACCCCGAGGTCTTCGCGCCCTTGCGAACTTCCTCCATATCCGTGTATTCGAGCGGCGTCTGGAGGACTCCGTCAGTGACGTTGGTGTAGCCGTACTGCCAGGCGTACCCCTGGTCGCGCCAGAAGTTGTCCATCGGGGTGTAGGAGAACCGCGTCAGGTTGCAGTGGTAGGGCGTCCCGTTCAGGGTCACGTTCGCAACCGGCCCTCCCGGGTCCTCGATGACCCGGAGCGTCCCCCCCGACCTGACCGGGTCGAGGATCATATCTCCCCCGCCGAGGGGGATGCGTTTCGAGAGGCGCATATCCTGTTTAAGCGCCGCGGCGGTGGTCATGTCCGACCCGAACGCGAGGAACGACTCCTCGACCGCGTGCAGGTGCTCCACCTCCGCCTGCTGCTTGAGCGAGGGAATGACGACGGCGTTGTAGGCCGAAAGGAACGTCACCAGGACGGCGAGGAGGAGCATCGCCGCGACGACCGGCGAGACGGCGCGATCGTCCATTACCGCACCTCCCCGGTGAAGAGGACCGCCCGCGGCATGACGAGGCGCACCGTCTCGTCGCCGGCGACCGTCCAGTTCACGACGATGCTGCTCCCGAGGTCGAAGACCTGCTTTTCAGGCGACAGGATGAACGTATCGGAGCGGTACTTCCGGGTCGCGGTGGTGTTCGAGACGACGATTTCGAGGTCGGCCGCCCGCACCCAGTCGCCGCCCTTATGGTAGAGCGTGACGTTCTCCGTTGTATTCGTCATCATGATGGTGACCGTCGGCGCCCGCTCGGTGGGGAGGAAGTTCCCGAGCGATACGGCGAAGACGCCGACGAGGAGGAGCACGAGGGAGATCATGAGCATCTCCCCGACGACTTCGGATACCGCTTCATCGTTCATAGAGCACCCCCGATGAAGACGACGAAGACCACGACCGTCGCGATGAGGAAGACGATGCTGTGCTTGAACCCGGAGAGGATGCTGTTTGCGCTGAGTTGCCCGGCCATGATGCCCGAGAACGCCCCGAGGACGATGGCGACGTGAAACATGTCGGTCGTGTTCCCGGCGACGTCCAGGGCGACGTCGAATGCCGTGAAACTCGACACGAACCGGGTATTGAGTTCGAGGGCGGTGTAGAGGTAGACGCCGAAGGAGAGGTAGACGACGGCGATGTAGGTGAACGCCGAGTTGAACCGCTCCCGTTTCATCTTGAGATAGTGTTCGAAGTCGCTGATGGCGACCATGAGCGTCTCCCGCAGGTGATCGGTGATCTCGCTCGCCTTCACCACGAGCGATATCGCGCGCTTCACCGAGACGAGCCCGATCCGCTCCTCCATCCGGACGAGGGCGTTGCCGATGCTGACGCCCCGCCGGATCTCCTCGGAGGTGATCTGTAGTTCCGAACTCAGGAGCCCGAGTTTCGTGTTTGCGATCCGGTGGATCGCCGACTGGAGCGTCATCCCGATATCCTTCATATCGGCAAGTTCGCGCAGGAACTCCGGCATCTGGCGCTCGACGTTGTTGACGTACCACCGCCTCCCCTCGTAGGCGATCATCACGGGGAAGAAGGAGACGCAGACGATGGCGCAGACGCCGACCTCCAGGGTGTACATCGGGAACCACGCGTCGAAGTAGCCGAGCAGGAGAAGAGCGGTGGCGCCACCGCCGCAGAGCATCGCGAGCACGAGGCTCCAGCCGTAGTTCGAGATGTAGTGACGGAACGGCTGTCTCAGCGCCTTCATAATCCCGAGGGTGCGGTTCCGCGCCTTTAAGGCCTTGATCAGCCGCGGGTCGACGTCTCCTCCCGGGTCCGGGACGTCGAGGCGCTCGCGGTCCCCCCGCTCCTGCCGGCTGATCTGGAGATTTTCAGCGGGGAGGAGGGTGTACAGGATCCCGATCATCGCCAGCGCCCCGGCAGGAATGCCGAGGGTGATCAGCGGCATCCAGCCCGCGAGATCGCCCTGTCCGGCGAGGTTCTGCGAGAGGATCATGATCATGATGACGATCGGGCCCGCCACGAACGCCGTGACGTAGACCTCGGCCATGATCTCGATGGTCTGGAGCGCCATCTCCTGCTCGCGCTCCGCGACGTCCCTGAAGAACCCGGAGCGCGCCCCGAGGAACGCGGTGATGTCCCCCCCGCTGTCGGAGAGGAGGGCGAGGTCGTTGAAGAAGTCGGCGAGGTTCGGCGACGGCGTGGTGCGCTGGATGTTCTTCATCGCCGTATGCAGGTCTTCGCCGAAGAGTTCCACATCGCGCACGACCACGCCGAACTCTTTTGAAACCTCCCCGAAGAGATCCATCTCTTCGTAGACCTTCCGGATGACCTCGTAGAGGGTCATGGTGGTGGAGAGGGCCTCCATGTAGGTGATGGCGTAGGGGAGGTCGAGGTCGATCTCTGTCTTCCTCCCCTGTGCGACGAGGAAGGGGTAGCTGTAGAGGGCGCCGGAGACACCGGCGATCAGGACGAGGAAGAGGATGATCTTTGTGGCCGCGTCGGGGACGACGGAGAAGAGGAGGATCCGGTAGCCGGCGTGGGTGAGGTAGGCGATGATCGCGAGGTATACGGCTGCCGCGCCGGCGGTGGCAAGGATGACCTGTCGCAGATAGGCGGGATACGCGATGGGGATGTGCGCCATCCGCAGCGCCCTCCGGAGCTGGCCGCCGTCCGGAAGGGGCAGGTCACTCAGGACCGACATCTGCGCCTCCTCCGAATGCGGCTATCCGGCGGATCAGGTCGTCCACGCCGATACCCCCGTTCGCGTGTATCCGTGCGAGGAACTCCGCGCGGCGTGCAAGTTCCCTCTCCAGTTCGTCGGCTGACCACCCGCGCCTTCTGGCGATATCGTCGAGGACATGCGAACCGCTGCTTTCCCGGTGAAACTCATCGGTGAGGGGGTCCCAGCGGTAGAGGCAGTCGTGGACGATCTCCCTCCCCTGCTCGACCCGGATCTCGTGGAGCGAGTCGCACCGCCTGGCTGTTCCATCGTTCAGGTAATGGAGAGACTGGATGACCATCAGGTCCAGCGCCCCGAGCATCGCGGTCGGCACGTTGATCGGGTCGCTGACCAGGCGGTTGATCGCCTCGTCGATGCTGCCGGCGTGGAGGGTCGAGAACGTCGTATGCCCGGTGTTCATCGCCTGGAAGAGTGTCTGGGCTTCACGGCCGCGGACCTCCCCGACGATGATGAACTCGGGGCGCTGGCGGAGCGCCGCCTTGAGGAGGGCGAACATGTCAACGTCTCCTCTCGAACCCCTGACGTTGATCTCGCGGGTCTGCGTCGGCAGCCAGTTCTCGTGCGGGAGCTGGATCTCGCGGGTATCTTCGATGGAGACGATCTTTGAGTGGTGGGGAATGAAGAACGAGATCGCGTTCATCGTCGAGGTCTTGCCGCTCGCCGTCCCGCCGACGACGATCATGCTCTTGCGGTTCTCGACGGCAAGCCAGATGCACGCGAGCACCTCCGGGCTGTAGGTCCCGTACTCGATGAGCGAGACGGGCGTCATCGGGTCTTTGCGGAACTTCCGGACGGTGAACGAGCTCCCCCTGGTGGAGACGATGTCGGAGAACGTCAGCTGGATACGGGAGCCGTCGGGGAGCGACGCATCGACGAGCGGCGTCGTGAGCGATATCTGCCGGTCCGCCTTCTGGGCGATCTTGAGGACGAACCGGTTCAGTTCGTCGCCCTTAAACGTGATGTTCGTCGGCATACTCTCGTAGAGCCTGTGATAGACATAGACCGGGACGCCGACGCCGTTGCAGCTGATGTCCTCGAGGTAGTCGTCGTGCATCAGGGGTTCGATCCTGCCGAACCCCTGGAAGTTGCGCTTCAGGTAGTAGTAGAGGACAGCGATCCGGTCTTTGGCCAGTTTCGGTGCGAACCGCCGCAGGATCGGCACCACGTCGTCGTACGTGAGGCTGATCTCGTTCTTTTCCCGGGGCGAGTCGAAGAGGAATACATCGCGTATGTAGTCATGGGCTTCGTTGAGGAGGATGTACTCCGAGGGTTCCAGAGCGGGTTCGAAGACCTCATACTTCAGACTTGAGTTTTTATCCCGGGTGACGACGGCGTACGAGAACCCGGGGTCCAGCCAGTAGGTATTGACCGTGCCGTCGCCGGCGGAGGGGAGGGCCAGGCTATCGAAGGCGATCTCTGCCCCCGGCGCGTCGCGCGCCCTGAAGCGTGCGGCCAGGGTTTTGACGCCACCAAGTATCCTGGACGGAACTCCTCCGTTCGGGATGCTTCCGTTTTCTTCCGTCGAACCCTGATCCCGGTGCCTGAAGCGTTCGGTCAGCGCCTTGATACTCCCGGGTATCCTGAGCCCTGCGGTCGGGGTAGCTCCGTATGCTTCCTCTGTCGAGCCCTGCTCCCTGCGCTGCAACACCTCTAATCTCCTGGAGTATTTTTTATAGTTAATTAGTCCCCTAAGTTAACTATCTTATGTATACTCGCGAGGGTCTTTCCTGGGTGACGATCTCCTTGTGCGTGGCGGTGATGGTGGCCCGATCGTCGCGTCTGCCACAATCGATGAGAACCCGGACGGCACGGATGTTTTTCTATGAGTTCATCTGTTGGTTATGTGTAGTAACACTTATTATATAAATTATAATAGATTGTAATACTGGTGCAGATACGTCCGGGAGAATAAAAGATGGTATTCGGGGAAGGGTAGGGCCGTGCAGGTATTCTTTTCCGCGGTGAACGCCGTCCTGCTGGTAACCGTGGGCATCGTCGTCGCGAACATCCTCGCCGAGACCGGGGTCTTTTCCCGGCTTTCATCGTTCACCGGGCCGTTTTGCAAGATCTCCGGCCTCTCCGATGCGTGCGTCCTCTCGATCGTCGCGATGGGGGTCAACGCCACGGCAGGAAAGTCGATGCTCGCCGAATACTACCGCGACGGGAAGGTGACAGAGCGGGAGGTGATCCCGATCCTTATCATGGGCGCCTTCCCGGTGGTGCTCGGGGAATCGCTCTTCCGCGTCCAGCTCCCTGCGGCCCTGATCCTCCTCGGCCCTGTTGTCGGGGGGATCTACACGGGGCTGAACCTCTTCTCAAGCGGCATCCAGGCGCTTTTCGCCCTCCTCTACAGCCGCCGGTTCCTCGCAGATCCCGGACATGTGATCGCCCCGGTTCCTGCTGCCCCCGTGGCCGCGCTCGCGCTCAATCGGGGTTCTGTCATCGCCGGGTGCAGGAAGGCGGTCCCGCCGCTCCGGCGGGTCGTTCCCATCACCCTGGTCGCGCTGATCGTTTTTTCGCTTCTCTCCGCGACGGGGGTCATGGACGGCGTCGCTGCCGCGTTCGACCCGCTCCTCCGGGCCGTCGGCCTTCCCGGCGAGAGCGCCGCGGCGCTCGTGGCGCAGTTCGTCCACTTCTCGGCGGGCTACGCGATCGTTGCGTCCCTGCTGGACGGGGGCGTCCTCACGCTCGAGACGGCGCTCGTCACGCTCGTCCTCGGGAGCATGGTGGTCATCACCATGATCTACGTCAAGTACTCCGTGCCGCTCTACCTCTCGCTCTTCGGTCGGTTCGGCGTCCGGGTGGCGCTGGTCACGTACGCGGCGAGCATGGCTGCGAAAGTGGTTACGATCACGCTGGTGCTTCTTCTGTTCTGAGAGAAATGAGTACAGAAAAATGTGGTGGGGTTCAGGGTTTGATGATCACTTCAGTCTGTCCAAAGACCCGGCCTGCATCGTCGACAAACTCCACATAGAATGTTCTTCCGATATTGTCGAGATTGTCGAACTTGTAGGTTGCGCTTGCTCCGGGCTGCAGGAATGTAGAATTGTGATAGGGTGAAAGGATATGATGCGTTTCCCCGGGTCGGAAGGCCTTTGCGCCTGTCACACCGCTTGCTGCTAACCAGGGAGTTCCATCTGGGTAGGCAGTAGTTTTCTTCTCGTCGGTGATGCTTGTCTTGTTCACGACCCATCTCATGTGCTCGGCGTTCCCGAAGGTCTTTGAGGGCCGGACGATCACGTTGGTCGATATCGTTGCGATGGCGTCGCCACCGAGATGTTCGATGGTCATGCCGTCAGCCTGGCTGTACGTCGCTCTGAGCTGCACCTGCTGGAGTTTCTCCGATCCGCTACCCATGCCGCCAGCGAAGGCGCTCACCACTGCCGCGATGATGACCGTCACCACGAGCATCAGCATCACGCCCACCACCGGGGACACCGCATCGTCACGTTGTCTTCTCATTGTCTATCCCTCCACCACGACATTTTTCTCGAAGATGACCTTCCCGCTCGGGATATGTGCAAGTTTCACGCTAACCACATCTCCCGGCCGGAGATGGTACCAGTCCTCGCCGAGGATTGCCATCATCGCGTCGCAATCCTGGTTTGCGAGGCTGAACGTCGAGCCATCTGTGTATTGGTATCGCGATCCAGGCGTGACCCCGTAGCCGCCGTAAGTCTCGTTCCATCCGTATGCACTGTTGTGCATCGCTGTTCCGGCCATGATAGTGTAATTCCCGAAATGCTGCGATGATGTGTAATTGCCGGATGCCACCCAGTCTCCTGCACCTGGACCGAAGCCCAGTGGCGAGTGGTATGTACTTTCAGGGGTGCCGGTAGCGTTCTTGTAATGTGTGTTCGGCTCTATCGAAGGTCCGGTGATCGTTGCCCCTCCTGTGGTACCGTCCGATGCCTTCCAGCTGGTCACCAGTCTCAGGTCCTTTGTGGGGATGCCTTCGCTGGTACCAAGGCAGGTCAGGTCGAAACTGCTCCCGCCCCAGGAACCGTCGTTTGAAATGACGCACTCGAAAGAGGCTTGAGGCGCTGTTTGCTCGCTCTTCATCATGCCGCCTGCAAACGTGGAGACAACGGCGGCGATGATTATCGTGACGACCAGCATCAGCATCACCCCAATCACCGGCGAAACAGCGTCTTCGGTTATGTGCTGTTCTTTCATGTGTTTCTACTCCTTTTCAGTTTCGTGAGATCTGGTATTACAGATCGATCGATAAATAACACTAAGTGGAATATTAATGTTTTTATTTAGTAAAGCCGTCCGGAGTGCCGCCCGGGGGAAGGGGGTATCCCTGAACATCCTGTATCCGCTCCGGTGTGTTCCGGTGCAGTGGACGCCGGGAGGGGAAAACCTACTCGCGGCCTCGTGGTGCTCATGCTCCTTTGGGTCAATCCTCCCTATCAGACAGCCGGAAAATTTCATTCTTGCTATATCGTTGATTTATGCCGGATTTGAGCCCTAAACCGGGAGAGGACAACCGCCATTTCTTCGGGATCTCTTCCAAATCTCAACACCCCGCGGTCGCACTCCCGGCCTGCACAACGATTGTCGATGTGCCGAAAAACTCGGATGTAATGACTTTTTGATATTTGTTAGCATCATGTCATACAAAATTGGAACCACTCGGAATAAGTAATACAAATAATAAGATATTTAATACTATACACCAAACTCCCTGCAGTGACACCGAACAGAGCAGCACTCCTGTATATTCTGATCCTTGTGCTCGCGGTTCCCGTAGCGGCCGGTAGCGTCGAAAGGATCGCCGCTCCCCTCCCGGAAAGCCCGGAGGGTGGTCTTGAGGTGACGCTCACGGTGAACGATATCCCTGTCGGGGGTATCGTCGAGACCATCCCCGACAGCTGCACGTGGGCCGGGTGCGACCACCCGGACAACCGCACCCGGGTCTCCGACCAGCACGTCGCCTTCGCCGTTATCGGCGAAGAAACGATCTGCTACCGGGTGCAGGGGCCGCCGGAGGCCGGAGAAGCGTTCGCCGGCACGTGGGAAGACCTGTTGACCGGTGAGTCGGGCGTCGTGGGCTCGGACGAACCCCGTGACTCAGGGCAGGCTGCGCAGACAACTGCTCTGGAAACACCCGGTTTCGGGTATGCAGTCGCCCTGGCGGCGCTTACCGTGGTATTCGGGCGGGGGTGCTGTCGGTGACCCGGCGATTCCTCCTGCTCGCCTGCTGCATCTGCCTCCTGGCCGGGGCGACAGCGGCGGCGACAGTCCCGTGCGACCGTGACGGTGACGGCACCCTGACAGCATCGGAACTCGGGACTGCAATCCTTGATTCATTGGATGCCCGGTTCATGGGCGGAACGGTTGAGGGTCCGACGCCCGGCGACCTCCGGGACGCTGCGTTCGTCCATGAGCACTGGGACGGCCGGCCGCTCACAATAACCGACTCCTCCGGGCGAACAACGACACTTTCCCGCCCGCTCCGGAGGATTGCGGTCTTTAATAGCGATACCCTCGAGATGATGCGGTCGATCGGGATCGAACCCGACCGTTTCGTGGGTGTGAGCAAGTACACCCTTGAAGACCCGACATTCTTCCCCGAGTACCAGGGTAAGGCAAACCTCGGATCGATCTGGTCGCCTGACTACGAGCAGGTTACCGGGGCTCGTCCCGATGCGGTCTTCCTCTACGCAACCCTCTCCGAGAGTTCGTGCACCGAGATCGAAGAGACCCTCGGGTCCATCGATCCCGGCATCCGTTTCTTCCGGTTCGACAGTTACCGGCCGGCGGTATACGCCGACGAGGTGCGGACGCTCGGGCTCCTTCTCGGGAAAGAAGAGGGAGCAGAGCGGTTCCTTGCGTTCCATGGGAACGTTACGAATACGGTGGCAGAAGTGGTCAACGCAATCCCGGTCGACGACCGGGTTCCTGTCTACCTGGAGAGCTGGAACGACTACAAGAGCGCTGGAAAGGGCTCGGGCTACGACGAGAAAATCGAACTTGCCGGCGGCAGAAACATCTTCGCCGACAACCCGGTCGAGTACCCTGTGGTCGACCCCGAGGCGGTCATCAGCAGGAACCCCGACGTCATCGTCAAGATTGTGGGTGCCGGCGAACTGGTGTTCGGCGGCTACGGCGACGACGACCCGTCGTCCTTCGAGAACGTCCGTCGTTCGATCGCGAACCGCCCGGTCTGGGATAGGATCGGTGCGGTCAGGGACGACCGGGTGCATATCATCCACTCCGACGTCATCGGAGGGCCAGAATACTTCATCGGCGTCGCATACATGGCGAAATGGTTCTACCCAGACCGTTTCCCCGACCTGGATCCCCGTGCCGTCCACCGGCAGTACCTGGACGAATTCCAGCGGCTCGACTACGACCTCGACGAACACGGAACGTTTGTGTACCCGGCATGATAACCGATACCGGCAGGCAGGAATACGCGCGGCTCACCGAGAAGCGAGCCCTCTTCATCACTAGCCTCATTCTGATCCTCATAGCGCTCGCCGGGGTCGCGGTCACCCTCGGGTCGGCCGACCTCTCGGTCGCCGACTCCTACCTCGCGGTCCTCGCCGGGCTCTTCCCCGACGCGGTCGACCTGCCTGACCGGATGATTGAGTCCAACGCTGTCGGGATCGTCTGGGGCTGGCGGCTGCACCGGGTGCTCTTTGCGATTGCGGCAGGATTCGGGCTTGCGATTGCAGGCTCGGTGATGCAGGGAGTCCTCCGAAACCCGCTTGCAAGCCCCTTCACCCTCGGGATCGCCTCAGCTGCTTCGTGCGGCGCATCGGTTGCCATCATTCTCGGGGCCGGTTTTCTCTCCGGCTACCTCGTCGTCGGCAACGCCTTCCTCTTTGCCATGCTCGCTGCCGGCGCCATCTATGGCATGGCCCGCCTGCGGGGCATGGGGAGCGAGACGATGATCCTCGCCGGCATCGCGCTCATGTACCTCTTCTCGGCCGTCACCTCTCTTCTTCAGTACCTGGGTAACTCGGAAAAGGTGCAGGCGGTCGTCTTCTGGATGTTCGGGTCCCTGGACAAGTCATCCTGGCCGAAACTGGCGATCGTGACGGTCGTCGTCGCCGCAGCCGTCCCGCCCCTCCTCTGGCGTGCGTGGGACCTCAACGCCCTCGCCGAGGGCGACGAGACGGCCAAAAGCCTCGGTGTGCCGGTGGAGCGGTCCATGGCCGGGTTCATGCTCGCCGCCTCCCTCGTGACGGCGGTGATCATCTGCTTCACCGGCACTATCGGGTTCATCGGCCTCGTGGCGCCCCACATCACCCGGATGGTGATCGGAACCGATCACCGCACCCTCCTCCCCGCGTCCGGGCTCGTGGGTGCCGTCCTCCTCCTCGGCGCCGACTGCCTCGCCCGCACCCTGATCCCGGGGACCATCATTCCGGTCGGGATCATGACCGCGTTCCTCGGCATACCGTTCTTCCTCTACCTCTTCATGCGCAGGAGGGATGCCTGATGCCGCTGCTCTGTGCAAGGAGGGTCTCGTTTGCCTACCGCGACCGACAGGTGCTCGAGGACGTTTCGTTCGTCCTCGATGCGGGGGAGGTCATCGGTCTCGTCGGGCCGAACGGCTCGGGGAAGACGACGCTGCTCCGGTGTCTGGACCGGATCCTCGACCCGGAAGGAGCCGTTTTCCTTGAAGGGAGGGAGATGTGTTCCATGAACCGGACGGAGATCGCGCGGGCGGTTGCCTACGTCCCGCAGAACGGCGGTGTATCCGGTTCCGCGACGGTCTTTGAGACTGTCCTGATGGGCAGACGGCCGCACCTGCGCTGGAGTGTCTCCGAAGAAGACAAACAGAAGGTCTCGGAAGCGCTCTCGCTTCTCGGTATCGGCGACTTCGCATCACGCAGGGTCGATCGCCTCTCGGGCGGGGAGCGGCAGCGGGTGCTGATTGCACGAGCAATCGCGCAGGATGCCCGGATCCTTCTCCTCGACGAGCCGACGAGCGCGCTTGACGTCCGCAACCAGATTGAGGTGATGGATCTCCTGCGCCGGCTCGCCGAAGAACGCCGGCTTGCAGTGGTGGCTGCGATCCATGACCTGAACCTCGCCGCCCGCTACTGCCACCGGCTCCTGATCCTGAAAGAAGGGCTGGTGCTCGGCTGGGGGACGCCGTCCTCTCTCCTGAGTGGGGAGATGGTGCGCGCAGCCTATAGCATCGAGGCGTCCGTAAAGGACGAGATGGGCGTGCCGTACGTGGTCCCCCTTCGTCCGTCAAACAACGATGATCCGGTGAAGATCGAATGAAAGTAACTATAGTAGCCTGGGGCAGCGAACTGCTGCAGTTTTCCGGTGCAGCGCGGGAGGCGGGGATCGCTCTTGCCGCGTGGCAGGTACATGAACTGAAAGACGATCCGGAGCAACGGAAGCGATGCATCGAGTCGTGCAACGGGGCGGATGTCGTCCTGATCCACCCGTCACACGACCCGGTCTGGGACGAGATCCTGGGCGGTCTCCGGGAAGGTGTTCCGGTTATACCGTTCGGCTACACCGATGCCTCGTGGTCGGCCTCGACCGTGCCGCTCGCCGTCGTCTCCACGGTGAGCGCTTACTTCCTCTACGGGGGGCCCGAGAACATCCGGAACCTGATCAGGTATGTCCAGGCTGAAGTTACCGGTATGGACGTCGCTTACGATCCTCCGCACGAGACCCGCTGGGAAGGGATCTATCACCCGGACATTGGGTGTGTCTTTGATGATCCCGATGAGTACCTCGCCGGGTATCCGTCCCGGCACAGTGTCCGTGTCGGCCTTCTCTTTTCCCGGACGCACTGGGTAAACGGGGACCTGGCCGTCGAAGATGCCCTGATCCGGGAGTTCGAGAAGTATTACGACGTCCTCCCGGTCTTCTGCTTCGGGGTACAGGATCAGGGGATCGGGGCGCGTTCCGACCCGGAAGTGATAGATACCTTCTTCAAAGGCCGGATCTCTGCGCTCATTGATGCACGGACGTTCACGCCGCCCCGTGACGGCGATGCCTGCACCGCGGCGCTCGTGAAACTCGGGGTGCCGGTCTTTCACCCTCTGATCCTCTATCACCGGACCGAGGCCGATTGGAAGGCCGATACGGACGGGATGCGTGGGAGCGACGTCTCCTGGTACGTTGCGCTGCCCGAGTTCCTGGGCGCGATCGAGATGCTGCCGGTCGGCGCGGCGGAGAGCCGTGACCCGGTGGGCACCGAGGGAGAGCGGCACGTCCCTATCGCTGAGCGGGTAGAGAAATTCGTGGGCCGGGTCCGGAAGTGGGTCAATCTTGCGCAAAAACCGGCTGAAGAGAGGCGGGTGGCCTTTATCCTCCACAACAAACCCTGTTCATCGGTCGAGGCGACGGTCGGGTCCGGGGCGCATCTCGATACGCTGGAGAGTGTCGCAAGAATCCTCAAGGCGATGCGCGACAGGGGGTATGCGGTCAAATGCCCGGAGAGCGGGAAAGCCCTGATCGAGACGATCATGGAGAGAAAGGCGATCAGTGACTTCCGCTGGACGTCGGTTGCGGAGATCGTCCGGAGAGGGGGCGCCCTCGCGCTGGTAGAGCCCGAGGATTATGCTCTCTGGTTTGAAACCCTGCCTTCCGGGATTCGAACCCGCATCTGTGAGGCGTGGGGACGGCCCCCGGGCGAAGAGGTGGACGGGGTTCCGCCGGCGATGGTCTACGAGGGGAAGATCGTCGTCACCGGGATACGCTACGGGAACGCCGTCGTCTGCGTCCAGCCCAAACGCGGGTGCGCAGGCGCGCGGTGCGACGGCGAGGTCTGTAAGATCCTCCACGACCCGGGCGTTCCGCCGACTCACCAGTACCTTGCGACCTACCGCTACATCGAGGAGACGTTCGGTGCGGACGTGATCGTCCATGTCGGCACGCATGGGAACCTCGAGTTCCTCCCCGGCAAATCGGTCGCCCCCTCGGATGCCTGTTTCCCCGATATCGCCATCGGGACTGTCCCTCACCTCTACATCTACAACGCCGACAACCCGCCGGAGGGGACGCTCGCCAAGCGGCGGAGTTACGCAACCCTGGTCGACCATATGCAGACGGTGATGGTTGCAAGCGACCTCTATGCGGGGTTAAAAGAACTCGAAGAGCAGATCGCGGACTATCACCGGGCGAAGGACGTCGATCGGGCAAGGGCGCACGCGCTCGAGCATACCATCGCCGACCTGCTTGAGCAGACCGGCATAGCCGACGAGATCGGGTTTGCGGCCATGCGCGAAGAGGGGAAATCGTTTGGGGAAGTGGTTGCCGCCGCCCATACCGCCGTAACCCGGATCGCCGATACCCGGATCCCGGAGGGAATGCATGTCTTTGGAGAGGTGCCGGAGGGCGAGCGCCGGGTGGAGTTCATTCATGCCGTCATGCGCTACGACGGCAAGGTGAGGGAAGCGGTGCTCCGGATGATGGGGCATGACGCCTTGACTGCGGACGAGGCCCGGTTGCGGGATGCCGACGTTGCGGCAAAAAGTCTGATAGCCGCGATCCTTGCGGGGGAGCCCCCTGACCGGGCGGCGGAGCAGGCACTCTCCGACTGCCTGTGCAGGCACGACCATGAGGCGCTTGAAGCAACCCGGGCGGGTGTTATCGATATCGCGGCACGGATGGACGCCTCCGACGAGATCGGGAGCCTTCTGTCGGGGTTCGCCGGAGGCTACATCCCGCCGGGCCCTTCAGGGTTGATCACGCGGGGCAAGCCTGAGGTGCTCCCCACCGGGCGGAACTTCTACTCGCTCGACCCCTTCCGGGTTCCCACCCGTGCCGCGTGGCGGATCGGGACGCGGCTTGCGGAAAGCGTCGTTGCGAAATACGTCGATGAAAATGGGCGGATTCCGGAGAATATCGGCATGTACTGGATGGCATCCGATGTTATGTGGGCCGACGGCGAGCAGCTTGCCCAGATCTTCTCCCTCATCGGGGTCGAGCCGGTCTGGACGGACGGCAGGGTCAGGTCCTACCGGGTGATCGCCCTCGAAGAACTCGGACGCCCGAGGATCGACGTCACTGTCAGGATGAGCGGGATCCTCCGGGACTGCTTCTACACCTCCATCGAACTCCTGGACGACGCTATCAGGGAGGTCGCCGCGCTGGACGAACCGCCCGAGATGAACTTCATACGGAAGCACGCCCTGCAGGGGAGCGGCACGGCCCGGATCTTCGGGAGCCGGCCGGGAACCTACGGCAACGGCGTCAGCCTGGCGGTCTACGCATCGGCCTGGAAGGGGGAGGCGGATCTTGCGGAGGTCTTTGTCCGGTGGAACAGTTATGCCTACGGGCGGGGGAGTTTCGGTGAAGAGTCCCCCGAGACCTTCTCCGCGCAACTTGCCGCCGTCGACCTGACCTTCAATAAGACGGTAACCGACGAGTACGATCTCCTCGGGTGCTGCTGCTACTTCGGGACGCACGGTGGGCTGACCGGGGCGGTGCGGGCTCTCTCGAACCGGGACGTGCCCGCCTATTACGGCGATACGCGTGACCGGGACCGCGTGGAGGTCAGGACGGTCGCTGAGGAAGTGCGGCGGGTCGTCAGGGCGAGGCTTCTCAACCCGAAGTGGATCGAGGGGATGAAGCGGCACGGCTACAAGGGTGCCGGCGATATCTCGCGGCAGGTGGGCACTGTCTATGGGTGGGAGGCGACGACGCAGGAGGTGGACGACCGGATCTTCGACGATATCACCCGCACGTTCGTCCTGAACTCGGAGATGCGGCAGTTCTTCGCGGACGAGAATCCCTGGGCACTCGAGGAGATCGGGAGGAGGCTGCTTGAGGCGCACGAACGCGGTCTCTGGGATGCCGACCCTGACGTTCTTGAGGGGTTGCGGACGGCATACCTGGAGATGGAGGGCTGGATCGAGGATCGGATGGGAGCTGTCGGCGGCGATGTCCAGGGAGGCGCGGTTCGCGTGGTGACTGTCGAAGAGGTGAGAGCGTTTCGGAAGGGGCAGAAGGGTGAATGAAGAGTATGGGGAAGAGATCACTGCCCTGCCGACATGCGGGGCTGTACCGGCGAAACGATGGAAAAGGACGTGTGCCACGGCGCGGCGGAGACTTCCGTAGCGCACCTGCCCGAACCGCCGCACTCATCCTGATCGTCGTCCTTGTCGCCGCGTGCTCCGGATGTATCGCCCTCGAGAAGGACGATGAGCCGATCCCCTCCGACGCCGTCGATCAACCGTGGTCGGGCTCATTGGAACCGTCCCGGGAGAACCGCCCGACCCCCTCCGTGACGCAGAATTTGAATCTGGTGGTTCCGGTCGATCCGGTGCCGGTTCAGCCCGGCGAGCACCTGCCGGATCCGAACCCGTGCAACGTCTCATCTCTGCCGATGACCCGGGTGGATGTCGCAAAACCCCTCGTAGAGACGACGACTGTCTTCGAGGAGCAATATTCCCTCGTTTATTCCGCCAGGGGGCTGCAGGTGGACGTCGTCGACGTGCCGTTCATCATCACCTTCTCTGCGACCCCGAGACATCCCGAGCCGGACGCGAACTCCCGGCTCGTCGTCACCGTCCGCGACCCCGAAACCCTCCGGCTCATCGCCGATGAGGGCTACCACGGGATATACGGGAGCGCCCGGGAGAAGTCGATCAAACTCTACAGTCCGGGGCGCTATATCGTGACCCTTGACGGGCGGTTCGTCGATGTGAAGGTGACGATGGGCACCGAGAAGGTGAACGTCCCCGGATAGGCCGGGCCAGGGGTTTCCCCTTCGATTCGGCGTGTCCCCTGTCCTGGCCCCCACATTTTCCGGGATCCTGTCCCTCACGATGCGTAGCGAAGGAGCCGGCACCGCCGGTCCTGCGCTTCATGGCACACAGTATCATCTGTTGCACTCCGGGGTGATCGCAACGGAGATCTGTAAGAGGGAGTATTGCTGGCTCGACTGGTTTTAAAGACTCTGGTGGGTGCATGCAGCGCCCCCTTCGAGTGACCTAGGGCATGCCGGTCGGGCGGTTTGCTACTAAGATCTTATTTTATAATATTTGGTGCTACTACTCGAAAGATATATGTTACCTGCTGTTCTATCCCCAACCGGCGGGCGGTGGCAAAATCTCCAGTTCGACCCGGGCTGCGGAAGGGCCATGGCCACCTCGCCGGGCTCCCGGAGCTCATCGTCGCCGCCTGCCGAACTGCCCTGCACGGCTGGCGGGGCAGAGGTGACTGAACATGAAGAGATGTATTCAATCCGAGAAAGGCGAGATCCTCCTCGACACCGACCGCGACGCCTGGCTCTACCTCGCGCCGCGGGGCGGTGACGCAGGCGGGGCATTCGGGCGCGGAAGGGATCTTTACCTGCACGAAGAGGAGGGGCTGCCGGACATCTACTACATCCATACCTGGTCGATGGTGCCCGGCGAAGACGAGCAGCTTCAGCCCATCTCCATCGTCTCCGCCGAGGAGTTTCTGGAGTCGCGGGGGCTCGTGCTTGCCGCATACCCGGAGCAGCGGGGGAGCGAGGTACTGCGGTCATACGGCTACGGCATCGCGGAAGAGTTCTGAGACCACATGGTTCCGGGCGGGGGCAGGGCCGCCCTCGTCCGCTATTGGTTATTACGAAATAGAAACTATTTAACATCAATTGCATCATATTCTCTCATATGTCATACTCGGCGCGAAGGAGTGTCCTTCCGTTCACCGCTATTGTCGGTCAGGAGATAATGAAACGTGCGCTCATTCTCAATGCCGTTAATCCGGGGATCGGCGGCGTGCTCATCCGTGGCGAGAAAGGAACCGCAAAATCTACAGCAGTCAGGGCGCTTGCCGACGTGCTCCCCGAGATCGATGTGATCCGGGACTGTCCGTACAGTTGCGATCCCACAGGCAACGGTGGCCTGTGTACTGCCTGTACCGAAAGGGAGGCCTTGGGCGATGACCTGGAAGTGGAACGGCGCCGTGTCCGCGTCATTGATCTCCCGCTCGGGGTGACCGAAGACCGGGTGGTGGGCACCGTCGACGTGGAGCGAGCGATCCGGGAGGGGAAGGTAACCATCGATCCGGGCATCCTCGCGGCGGTTAATCGCGGCATCCTCTACATCGACGAGGTCAACCTGCTCGACGACCATGTTGCCGACGTGCTCCTGGATGCCGCCGCGATGGGCGTCAACGTGGTGGAACGGGAAGGTATATCGTTCTCCCACCCTGCCCGGTTCATCCTGGTCGGCACCATGAACCCGGAGGAGGGAGAACTGCGGCCGCAACTGCTCGACCGGTTCGGGCTACAGGTGGCCGTGGAGGGGATCGAGGAGGTCGCCGAGCGGGTGGCGATTATCAGGGCCGCCGAGGCGTTCGCGTGCGACCCCGACGGGTGTCGGGGGGCATACCAGGCGGCACAGGAGGAACTGCGCAAAAAGATTACCGATGCACGTGCGCTGCTCCCGGCAGTCACGACCGACGACACGCTTTTGAATGCTGTGGCGGAAGCATGCATCCGGCTAGGAGTCAGGACCCACCGTGCCGATATCGCCGTCGTCCGCACGGCGAAGACGATCGCCGCTCTTGACGGACGAACCGCGGTTACCCGCGACGATGTCCGGGAAGCCATGGAGCTTGCGCTCCCGCACCGGATGCGTCGAAAACCGTTTGAAGAGCCCAGGATTGATCCCGAAGATATCGACAAAGCACTGGATGACGCCGGGAGGAGGCATGACGACTCTCCCCGGGACGGTGGGGAGCAGGGCGGTGACGAGCACCCCGGCGGGCGTGGTGGGGAACCCCCCCCTTCCCAAGGAAACGGTATGCACGAAACCGTTTTCCAGGTTGGAAACCCGGTCGATGTCGGAAAGATGAGCCTGCCGAAACGACGGGATACCCTTGAACGGCTGAGACCATCCGGCAGGCGACTCGAGACGTTCTCAGCGGATAGCGTGGGGAGATATGTTTCTGCACGGTTTCCCACCGGAACTGCTGATGTCGCACTCGACGCCACGCTCCGGGCCGCCGCTCCGCACCAGTCGGTGCGCGACCGAAAGGGCATGGCGGTCGCCGTTCGCGAAGAAGACGTCCGCGAGCGGGTCCGGGTGGGGAGAGTTTCCATCGCATGCGTCTTCGTGGTCGACGCCAGCGGTTCGATGGGAGCCGCAAAGAGAATGGAGTCGGCCAAGGGCGCGGTCCTCTCGATGCTGCTGGACTCCTACCGGCATCGCGACCGCATCGGTCTTGTGGCGTTCCGGGGGAGCGGCGCCGAAACCCTCCTCCCGCTCTGCTCAAGTGTCGATCTCGCGCAGAAGCAACTGGAAGATCTCCCCACCGGCGGGAAGACGCCGCTTTGCGCCGGGCTGATGAAAGGCATGGAGGTTCTCCTGCAGGAGCGGCGGAAGAACGGCGAGGTGATCCCGATGATGGTCGTCATCTCCGATGGTCGGGCAAACGTTCCTGTGTCGGGAGACGTGCGCAATGAGGTTCTCGGTGTAGCAGAGGAGATTCGATCGCACGGCATCCGGATGGTGGTCATCGATACAGAGGAGGCGGGGAACTCTTTTCTGGAGTTCCGGCTGGGCTACTGCAGAGTCGTCGCGGAACATGCCGGCGGCGGGTACTACCCGATCGCCGACCTCTCTGCTGGCCTCCTGCAGAAGATCACGGCGGCCGAACGGGATGCGGCGGTGTACCCTGCCTGAGCGGCCGCCAACCCTTTTCACCGGCAGTACGGCGGGAATTTCCCGACCCGGTGTTCCGCCTGCCGGACGATTCGTCAGGGTTTAGGCCGTTTCAAAACGTGGATCCGTTTCAGTACCCGCACTGCTAAACTATGATCGTACCCGTTGGTTGGGGTAACACAGGGGTTCTTTCACCAGCCTCATCGATGCCCGGATCGCCTTCCCGACGATGACAATAAACCGTTCAAACCGGAACGCGCTTCCCGGACGCCCGGTTCGCTCCGTATGTCTCGGGTTGCCGTTGAGGTAAACTCCCGTTGTCGTGGCTGGTCGCATGTCGCTGTGAACATTCGTTCCATCCCGACGGGGTCGCCGATGCCGGGACCTGCCGGGTTGATCAGAGTCACCACCGGGGGTTCTCCTCCCTCTGTCTCACATCTCTCTTGCCCCTTCATATCCTCAAGCACTCCTGACTGGGCATCTCGGTACAATCATGTAATTATATGTCGAACGAATAGTACCTGCATCCATACCACGCCATACATACAGACGAACGCGAGGATAACGGTGAGAAGTGCATGCGTTCGAGGGATATATCTGCTGTACTGGGTGGCTGCGACATGGACAATGAACGTCCATACAAAGCTGATGGTGCCTATTAACCAGAAGACCATCCAGAATACCGCTATTGTGGGATCGGTTGAAAGATTTGGAAGGGAAAGATAGCCAGAGCCCATCATCAAACGAGACACTTCATGCATGATCTGTCGTCCGGCGAGAACGCTGAAAATTGCCTGAATAAGACTGATCATATATCCCACAAGGAGACCATACGCTGTGAATGTGAGAAGTCGGGTAAAAGACCCTTCTCCGCGAAACAGCACCGATATCCCGAAGACAACACCGGTAATGAGACCCAGTGAATGGCGGGGCCGATCATGAGCAGTACCATCGACCAGAGCGCAAACCCGCCGGCGGGAAAACTGCTTCCTTCGAGCAGTCGTACCGTGTAGTCTGCGAGTACCTGGAAATGCCATACGCTCCGCACCAAGCAGATACCCAGTATGAGGAGCAGCGGCGGCAGGAGGCGTGGATGCTCCAACCTGCCGTCGAAGAATTGAAACGGGTGGAACAACAACTTCCGGAGGTTCCGGAAGAGGTGTCCCGGCATCTCATCGATCGGCATTTCAGCACTCCATCACATAGACTCCCGTTATCTCCACGTAGCCACCCCCGGCGAAGTCTTTGTTAACCTCAGCCGAGACACACGACCTCTCGTGTATATCATCTCCTGAGGTAGCGCTGCCTGCTCGTCCTCTCACCCTGACTATCACCCGGTGCAATCCACCCCTACATTGTAGACTGAAGTAGAGCGATAGATTATTTCGTGGTCCCTCAGGTTCAATCCAGTGCCCGGATGGCCATCACCAGCACCGAAAATGCCAGTCCGAGGATCATAAGCACCAGCCCGACCCGTGCCCAGAACCGATTGTAATACCATGTTCCCCGCAGTTCCGGGTCCCGGGGGTGCATCCGCCAGTCGATGTAATCCCGCATGAACGGACGGCCGCACTCCGGACAGATGGAACGAAACTCCCTACTCCTGCGCCCGCAATGTGGGCATGTGAAACCCTGTACTGACCCGTCATGAGTTCCGGACTCCTGCTCCGCAGTCCCCTTCAGGAGAACGATGACCATAATGCACTTCGTGGGATTCCCGTTCTATTGAGCCGGTTCGTCGTTGCCTGCCCGCGGAAGTACTGTTCGAGCAGCATCGGCATGGTCGTCCTGCCGGTACCCGGGACCGATGCAATCACGTAGGTACGGCTTGTGAAGATCCACCGATCACATAACACGATAGTGAAGGATATTAGCATGTGATCATATCAATAATCGGATAAAAGCATGTCGATCCGGATGTCTCCCGCAGTCTTGGGGCAATTCGGTTTTATCGGTTCGATGGCGGCAGTTATATCGAATTTTCCCTGCCTGCCGTACTGAAAGGGCTCGGCGTCGCTCATGGCCGCCTCCCGGATCTCCGGCCGAGCATCGGGAGGAGAACGAGCGCCGCCAACGCTCCTGTAACCCCGAACCCCGGGGACGCGGGCGTTGTCCGGTCGTCGAACGCGATCACGGAGATATCGTCGCCGTCACTGACGGCAATCATCCGGCCGTCGGGCGACCACTGGTGCATTATGGCATTGCCGGGAGCGAGCGGTTCGAGGTCCGAGCCGCCGCTCTTCATCACCCAGAGCGCCGATTGGTTCCGCGACATCGACCTAAACGCGATCCTGTCGCCGTCGGGCGACCAGGCCGGAGCCTGATCCAGGTTCCCGGAAGTCAACTGTCGCACACCCGATCCGTCAAGGGGGACAACCCAGAGAGAAAATTCCGGCCACTCTCCCGCCGGAGCTCCGACAACACAGACGATCGCACTCCCGTCCGGCGACCACGCATACCCGGTGACATTCCCTTCGAAGAACGTTACCTGTTCCGCTCTCCCGCCGCGGTCCGTGACCCAAACCCCCTGGCCCCCGGACTTCGTCGAAAGGTATGCGATCCGGTCGCCGTGGGGCTCCCAGAGGGGGAGCCGTGCATCCCCGCCGGTCGTCAGCTGGCTCTTATTGCTGCCGTCCGCATCCATGATCCAGATGTCGGCGTCTTTCCGGATATCCGAGTAGTTCACTGCAGGCGACCCTTCCGCGGTGGTCGCCACGAGGGTCTTCCAGACAGCTGAATTGTCGAAGAGGCAGGAGGTGTAGACGATTTGCCTCCCGTCGTCGCTCCAGTCGGCTCCATATCCCGCGAGCGGCAGACCGGGAACGATCCGGCCTCCGTCGGTCAGGCGCATCCTTTCGGTCCCGCCCGGGTTCATTCTCCAGAGATCTGCGTCGGTGGAGAGAAAAAGGAGAGTTTTCCCGTCCGGGGACCAGGGGTCGAACGGCGCGAACTCCCACGAACGTCCTTCTCTCGTCTGCTCCATG
>NZ_FMID01000001.1 GCF_900095385.1 Methanoculleus chikugoensis | reverse complement strand
GGGGAGGGGGTGAACCCCCTCCCCGTCGGCCCCACCCCCGGTGGCGATATTCCTACGGTCCACTGCATGGGAGACTCTGGAAAAGAACCGTGCACGGCTTTCCACCGGCTATCGCCATGACTGCCCCCGCCCCCTCGGGGCGGGGGAGGAGGCCGAAGGCCGGGCGGGGTGGGGGCTACAAATGTTCAGGATGGGTAGAGACGGGGAATATGGGCTGCTCCCCCCTTCCCGCCGGCCCATCCCCAGTGGCGATATCCCCGCTAACACTTCTGGAAGATGATCTTGATTGCCGCCCCTTCCTCCGGTCTCCCGGGAACCCGGTCGGCCGCCCAGACGCGCCCGCCGTACCGGTTCACGAGGGTCTTGACGATGTGCAGCCCGAGACCCCTGCCCCCGGAGGGGGTTTTGCTCCCCTCACGGCTGAAACGGTCGAAGATGTTCGGCTTTGCGTGGTCCGGTATGCCGATGCCGGTGTCGGCGACGGTGAGTATCACGGTGTCGGTGGTCTCCATGACGGATATATCGATCCTGACCTTCATGCCGCCGAACTTGATGCTGTTGCTGATCAGGTTCGATATGGTGTGCTCGAGAAGGGGGGTTGCCCAGACCATGCAGGTCCCCCCCTCGTACCGGATATCGATGCCCGCATACCGCTGCACCTGGTCGCGGATGGTGGCGGAGAGGTCGACCGGCTCCAGGCGGATGCTGTGCCGGTCGAGCGTGGTCAGCAGTTCGACGTTCTTGATGACGTTGATCCCCTGCTCGATCGTGATCTTGACCCTCTGGGCGAGTTCCGCCTCCTCGCCGGAGAGCCGGTCGCGGAGCATCTCGATGATCGTTGCCGCAACCATGCTGGTGTTGTAGATATCGGTGCCGAGCAGGTCGAGGTAGAGGCTGGAGAGCCGGCTGGCCTGTTCGCAGGCGATCTCCCGGGTGAGGTCCCGGCCCACCCCGGTCGCGGCCACGGTCCTCCCGGAAGCGTTGTGCAGGGGATGGATGGCGATCTGCACCGACCGCTCCTCATCGCGCCATGAGAACGCCCGGGTCTCCGCTACGCTCTCCCCCGTCTCGATGACCCGGGACGCCGCCCCGGCCAGAAAGTCAGCCTCTTCCGGCGGAAACAGGGCATAGGGCGTCTTGCCCACGATTTCATCCGGGTTTACGCCCAGGTTCCAGCCGCCGCCCCAGAAGAACTGGGTGAAGATGCCGTCCCCGTCGAGCGTGAAGATCATGTCGGGCAGGGCGCTCGCCAGGATCTGCACCTGCTCCTCCGGCACGCCGCGGGACTCGTCGGCCGCCTCCTCGTGCGGGGCCTCGCGGAAGGTCTCGACCGCACCGATCTGTCGGCCGCCGGTATCGTAGAGGGGGGCTGCCACGCAGACGGCCGTTCTCCCGGAGAACGCCGGGATCTGCGACTCCGCGAGCAGTTCTTCACCTTCGTGCTGCAACAGGCGGTAATGGGCGCTCCCGACATCCTCGTGAGTCAGGATGCTGTTTGCCAGTGTGGGGTATGCCTCGCCGAACAACGCCTTTCCATGAGCGTACCCGCCTTTTCCCACGATCTCTTCCGCCGGGACGCCGGTGGACCGCTCCATGCTCTCGTTCCAGACGATCACCCGCCCCTCGCAGTCGAGGACGAGCGTCGGCTGCTGGAGGTGGGCGAAGATACTCACGGGTATCTGGCTGTGGTTCATGGATTCACTGACCCTTTTCTGTTCTATCTTCACCGTATCACCCGGGAACTCTTCTCGTCCCGCAACGCCGCGAATAGGCTCTCTCGCCCGGAACTCCGGGTAAGCCCTCCATGCCGGCCGATGCACGCCCCCTGTATATCACTCTTCGGGGCGAACGCACAGGAAAAATGTCTGGAGCGGTCGCTTAAAAGAGTGTCTATTTATCTTCTGCGAAATATACTATCAAAAAGATTTATTATTTATACCTTCCCAGTTCGTTCTCCTGATAATCGGAAAGTATTCCCACAAACGCTTTATTCCGTTCGAGTATCGCCATAAACGGCCGCATTTATCCATCTGCCGGGATCGGGTGGCGGAACGCGAACCCCCGAGATCGCGTCTATCGCGTAGATTAATATTTGAGTATTTGCAGATCATAGATGATGTTCGGGCGTTACAGGGACACTTTTCACCAGGAATCCGGTGATATTATGGTGGAAACCGGGAGCGTCGACGGTCTCCTGACGTACCGGCGCAGATGCGAAGGGCGGACGTTCGAGCGAATCCTGGTCTCAAAGACGGGTGAGATCGTCATCAACCCGGTGGAGCCGGGCAGCCTCCCCAAGGACATCACGGACCTCCTGATGATGGAGTTCCCCCCGATGATGATCGAACCCGGCGCCACCCAGACGGTCTACCTGAAGTTTCCCGTCGAGATCGGCGTATTTATAGAGTCCGCAAGGGATATCGAGGTGCTCGATATCTTCGGTCTCGGCAACCAGAAGTATACGCTCTATGGGCCTCCGGCAGACGGGGTCATTGCCCTGTACTGCCGGAGCGCGATCTACCCGGATATCCCTCCGGTCGAGTTCTACCGCGAGGGAGTGATGGAACTCTCCATCCAGAACCTCTCCCTCGAGTGGATGGAGGTCTCGTGTGCGGTCTTTAACAGCGTCGATATGATGATCTACTACGGCGACTTCGTCGCGACCTCCGCCACGATGAGGGTTCTCTCCAGGACGCTCGCAGAGACCGACTTCGTCGACGCGCCTCTCCGGCCCGGCATGGAGAAGGCCGTGGAGTTGAACAAGGCCCGCAAGATTCCGGTGCTCAACCGGGGCCACCTGATGGAGTGGGGGCACTGATGGCATTCAACGTGACCGAGATCCTGGAGATCCCGCTTGGGATCGGCGAGATTACCCTCGAAAATATCCTGTATTTTACCGTCGTCCTCACCGTCGGCGTGATCATTGCGAAGATCGTCGCGATAAACGTCCGCAGAATCCTCGCTGAGCGGCTGCCCAAGAATGAATCCGAACTGTTTGCAAAACTGATCTACTATATCATCATCATATGGGCATTCGTCATCGCGCTCCCGCAGCTGAAGTTCGACCTCTCCGGACTCCTGGTAGCGGGAGGAGTCGCCGGTCTGGTCATCGGTTTTGCCAGCCAGAGCGTCGTCTCGAACCTGATCTCCGGCCTCTTCCTGATGTTCGAGCGTCCGATCAAGCTCGGCGACAACATCAACGTCGCGGACGTCACCGGCAGCGTCGAGGATGTCCGTATCCTTTCGACGGTCATCAAGACCTACGACGGGATCTATATCCGGATCCCGAACGAGAAGGTCTTCACCTCGAACATCACGAACTACGTCCATAACGCAGCCCGACGGTTCACGTATGAGATCCGTATCCGGTATGAGGACGACGCCGATGCGGCGATCCGGATTGCCAGGGAGGTCATCGAGAAGCACCCCTTCGCACTCAAGAACCCGGCCCCCTCGGTCTTCGTCGACAACTTCGGCGAGCACAGCGTCAACCTGACTGCCTATATATGGGCGCCGGCCCGGAACTGGTGGGACGTCCGCACAGATCTCCTCTGGAAGATCAAACAGGCGCTTGAAGAGAACGGCATCGAGATACCCATCCCGCAGCGCACCGTCCGGTTTGTGGACGGGCTTGAGGGGAAGAACCGGGGTGTTGAGACGAACAGAGGGGAAGAGTAACCCTTTTTTACACCCGGTGCGTCTTCCCGACGCCGCCGGGCACGAACGACCCCGGGTAGCGCTCCGCGAGTTCCCCGATCCGGTCGGTGCAGTGCGATGTCGCGAGGTAGGCCACCCCTGCGAGCGCGTCGATGTCCTCGCCCGTGACGGTGTGGAGCCCACCGATGACGCCCCGAACCGGCCCGACCGCCGAGACCCGCTCGATGATCCGGCCGATATGGGGGTGTGCGCACCCGGTGACGACCAGGTGACCGCCCGGCGTCGATAGTACGAGCGACTGCTCCCGGGTATCCGTCCCGAGCGGCCCGGTCACGGCGATACCGTTCGCGACCTCCGTCCACTCTGTCACGATCCGCGGCTCGGTATACTTCCGTATCTCCGAGAGCGTCTTTTCTGAGAATGCGTCGTGGACATAGACCTCTGCCGCCGGGTTCGCGGCAAGAACCGCTTCGATGCCGCCGATATGGTCCCAGTGGTCGTGGGAGAGGACGAGGCGCCGGATGGCCGCAGGGTCGATGCCGAGCGCCCGCATATTGGATACGAGCACGTCTCCTTTGGCCCCGGTGTCAAAGAGCAGCCCCGCCTCTTCTATCAGGCAGGAAAATCCCCAGTCTGCCGTGAGCCCCTCCCGGCAGGGGATGTTGTTGTAGACCTCGGTTATCGTGAACATAGGAGAGACTTTCAGATCTCTCCTCTGAGGGGATTATGCTTTCCGATGGGGCAGTCCGGGGTTCGGAGGCCCCGGATCTCGCAGACGAAAAGAGGTGGTAGAGGTGATCAGGAGATGATGTAGGAGATGGAGACGGTGGCGGTCACGTCGATATCGCCGACCTCGAGCGGGGTTGCGACGGCTGAGCCCGCCGCCTTCTCCATGCCCGTGTAGCGGGTGTCGTAGGCCATGGGCACGTAGCTGCCGCCGACGTTGACCTCTTTGACGTCGACGATGGTCTTGCCGATGGCCGCGGCGACGGCGTCCGCGTCACCCCGTGCCTGTGCGACCGCGGCGGTCAGGGCCTGCGACCGGAACTCCTGCTGCTTTGCGTCGCTCAGGGTGAACGCGAACCGATTGACCTTGTTTGCACCGTTCTCTACCGCGAGGTCGACGATCTCGCCGGCGCGGTTCACGTCGTTCATCGTGACTTCGAGGCTGTTGACGACCCGGTAGTACTTGACCTTCGACGTTGTCAGGCCCCGGCTGTCGGTCTCGGTCACCGGGATGATGTTGTAGCCGGCGGTCCTGATATCCTTCTCCGGGATGCCGGCCTTCTTCAGCGCATTGACCACGGCGTCCATCCTCTCGGCGTTCTGCTGCTGTGCTGTCTTGACGTCGGCGTTCTCGGTCTCGACCGCGAAGACGACGACGGCCTCATCAGGCGTGGTCGTTACTTTGCCCGTGCCGGAGACGTGGATCAGTTTGTCCCTGGATTCCTGCGGCAACTGTGCGGTGACGCTGCCGATCACCGCGGCGCAGAGAACCATCAGGGCGATCCCCAGAAGTGCTGCTTTTCCTCGCATACGTATCAATCATCTCTTGAATCGGTCGAAATAAATATCTTGCTTTAACTACGAGATTTTTCGTAGTTTTAACCGGGCGGATCCGGAAATAGGTCGTTTTGCTCCGGGATTGCCCTGTCGCTCCCCCTTCTGGAGCACCGGCTCGCCGTCCGGCCGTCGCTACCGGGTGCACGACCCCGCCCCGGATCATCTTTTATACGAAGGGGGTGTTCGGGGGCGGCATGATTGGCGAGTTCGAGACCCTGCAGCGGCAGGCCATGATGGTGGAGATCGAGGAGATCATCCAGGCGACGCCCGACTACACCGACGTCAGGGAGGCGCTCCGGTCGCGCAACTTCATACCGGAGCGGGACGAGGAGAAGATCGCGATATGGGTGCAGCCTGAACTCGAGATCTTCGTCCTCCTGCAGATAAACCTCGGGGGCGGGTACGCGGGCTACCGGGTGGCCTCCTACGCCGACCTGGAAGAGAGCGAAGGCGGGCCTGCCGGGTTCAACGCCCGATAACCTCTTTCCGGGGCCCGCCGGCAGGCTCACTCTTCTTCACCCCCGCGGGTCAGGTTTATCCCGGCATACACGGTATGGTCGGCGTATGCCGGAACAGGTACCCCTCAACCGGGACGCACAGGAGGCCATGATGGCCAGGATCAGGGAGAGTCTCGCCGCGAACCCCACCTACGACGAGGTCCGGGAGTTCCTCGAGACGCTCGGGTTCCAGGCGAAGGAGGACAGGCCCGCCCTCGCCCTCTGGGAGAACGGCGAGCACGAGCTCTTTGTGCTGGTGCACATCGACCCGAAGACCGGGACGCCGCGCGACTACGCGGTGAGCACCTTCGAGGAGGTGGAGGGGTTCGAGTAGCCCCGGGTCATGCCCGGTCTGCAATGAGCCCGATGTACCCCGCGATGAGCGCGACGACGAAGACGAAGAGGTAGACCGGGAGCGAGAGCGCCCCCTCAAGGACGGAGAAGACCCCGACGCCGGTGATCTCGCCGATGAGCAGAAAGAGCCGGACGAGAAAGGTGACCAGGAGCACGGCGCCGGATGCGAAAAAGACCGGGCCGGGAAGGCTCAGCGGGAGTGGAAGCGCCCCAAAGAGGTCGCCGATGAGGAAGAGGGCCGATATCAGGATGAGCAGCCCGAGGTTGGCGTTGAGGAACTCGACGATCTGGAGGAAGATCGGTGCCTGGATGTAGGCGCCCGCGAGGATGTTCAATACGGCGAGCACGATCAGGAAGACGACGATCCCGATGACTCCCGATATGAGGACTTCGGCAACCGACTCCTTCCTGTGCCCTGCCATGCGATCCTCCCAGGTGTAAAAAGCATTTCAATCTTATGGAGTTACCGGCCGGGGCTTCTTCCGTCAAAGACCACAACCTTCAAGTCGGCACCGACGATGAATTAACCCGGGGTTGGAGGGCGCACAGTCTCTGCCTTCCGGTGAGCGTCATGGAGAACCACTCAAGGGTGACGAACGTCGAGGTCGCGGCTATTCTCTACGAGGTCGCCACCCTCCTGGAGATCAAGGGCGTCCGGTTCAGGCCGCAGGCATACCGGCGGGCGGCGATGGCGGTCGAGGGCCTGCCGGAGCGTATCGCCGACGTCGCAGAGCGAGGCGAGCTCGAGGATATCCCCGGGGTGGGTCGGGCCATCGCCGAGAAGATCCACGAGATCGTCGAGACCGGCGATCTTGGGTATCTCGCCGCTCTCCGTGAGGAGCTCCCGGAGGGTGCACAACACCTCACCCGCGTTCCGGGGATCGGGCCGAAGAAGGCGATCGCCCTCTCCCGGGAACTCGGCGTCAGGACGGTCGACGACCTGGAGGCGGCGGCAAAGGCCGGCCGGATCCGTGATCTCCCCGGGTTCGGTGAGAAGACCGAGGCGAACATCCTCGCGAGCATCCACGTGAGCCGGACGGCAGAGGGGCGCCGCCTTCTCGGGAAGATCCTCCCCGTCGCCCGGGAGATCGAGCGGCGGCTTGCCTCGCTTGCCTCTGTCCGCCGCTTGAACCTCGCCGGGTCGATCCGGCGAAGGAAGGAGACGATCGGGGACGTCGACATCCTCGTGACCTCTCCCCGACCCGAGGAGGTGATGGAGGCCTTCACCACCCTCCCCGGGGTCGAGCGCGTCCTCGTCCGGGGGCCGACGAAGACCTCGGTGGCGCTCTCGACCGGCATCCAGGTCGATCTCCGGGTTGTGGAGGACGAACATTTCGGGGCCGCCCTCCAGTATTTCACGGGCTCGAAGGAGCACAACATCGCTCTGCGGCGACTCGCGATCGCAAGGAACTGGCGGCTGAACGAGTACGGGCTCGTCGATCTCGAGACCGGCCGGACGGTCGCGGGAGAGGACGAGGCCGGGATCTACCGCGCTCTCGGTCTCGCCTGGATCGAACCGGAACTCCGGGAAGATCGGGGCGAGGTTGAGGCCGCCCGGGCGGGGACGCTCCCCGATCTGGTCGGCTACGACGCGATCCGCGGCGACCTCCACGTCCATACCCGCTGGAGCGAGGGCGCTCACTCCATCGAGGAGATGGCAGACGCCGCGCGGGCGCTCGGCTACGAATACATCGCCGTCTGCGACCACGCGGAGACCCTCCACGTCGCCCGCGGCCTCTCCCCCGAACGGCTTGCCGACCAGGTGCGGGAGATCGAGCGGATCAATCGGGAGAGCGATGAGGAGTTCACCATCCTCACCGGCACCGAGTGCAACATCGGCATGGACGGCACGGTCGATCTCCCCGACAGCACCCTCGCCGACCTCGACGTGGTGGTGGCGAGCGTCCACTCGGGGTTCAAACTGTCCGAGAAGGAGATGACCGAACGGGTGCTCGCGGCGATGCAGAACGAGCACGTCGATATCATCGGCCACCCGACGGGCCGGGTCCTCCTCTCCCGCGAACCCTACCGGATCGATCTCGCCGCGGTCTTCGACGCCGCAGCAGCGCTCGGGGTCCTTATGGAGATCAACGCCTTCCCCGGGAGGCTCGACCTCTCCGACGTCAACGCCCGTGCGGCCCTTGGAGCGGGCGTCCGGTTCTCCGTCGCCTCGGACGCCCATCGCCGCGAGAACCTCCGGTGTATGGAACTCGGGGTTGCGACCGCCCGGCGGGGGTGGCTAACGGCCGGCGATATCGCCAACACCCGGCCGCTTCCGGAGTTAAGACGGATTCTCCGCTCTTAGGATTATCCGGCCACCTGCTCCTGTCTGGCGCCGATGATATCCACGAGCTCGATATCGAACGTCAGGGGCTGTCCGGCGAGGGGGTGGTTTGCGTCCAGGGTCACGGTCGATTCCGTTACGTCGCTGACGACGACGATCGCCGCCCTGCCGTCCGGCTGCTGGACCTGGAGCTGCTGACCGGGCTCGGGGTTGATATCCTCGGGGAACTGCCCTCTCTCCACCGTGATGGTCATATCCTCGCGGTGCTGGCCATATGCCTCTTCGGGTGAGATGGTCGCCGTCTTCGTCTCTCCCGGCTCCATGCCGACCACGGCGCGCTCGAACCCGGGGATGATCTGGCCGCTGCCGATGGTGAACTCAAGCGGCGTCCGTTCTTCCGACGTATCAAAGACCGTCCCGTCTTCCAGTTTTCCGGTGTAGTGCACCTTTACGGTGTCGCCTGCTTTTGCCTGCGCCATACTGCATCACCATCGGGTGCGTTGTTATCGGTCTCTATTTATTCATGCCGGTGGGCTGCGATCAGCCGTATCTCAGAGAATTTACCGGCGATGGTATCCCGGCCGGGATTACCTGAACCGCCGCGTCAGGCGTTGGCCTGCGGATCTTCGGTGACCGTCCTTGCGGACGGCGTGCAGGACCCCCATCACACCCATCACGTCGTATCCGGGCGTCCGCTCTATCTCAAAGTCGTAATGCTCCCCGATGTAGTCGAGGAGTCTCCGGTTCACCGGCCCCCCGATCGGGGGGATGTGGAGTTCCATCTCGATACGGCGCACCCCATCGAGGTCATCCGGCCTGATCGACCACTCCGCGCCCTCGCAGTCGCACTTCAGGAAGTCGCATCCCCCGGCCGCTGCGGCGAACTCGCCGAGGGTGCGGGTCGTCACGGCGAGGGTCTTTTTCCCCCAGGTTATCCGGACGCTCTCCCCCGTCCCGAGCGCCCCGTCCACCACCTCGACACCGCCGCCGTTCCGCTCGACGTTCTCCCGGAGCGCCTCCGTGAGGATGGGCTCAATGGCCGTCACGTGCCCTGAGCGGCGGGCGGCCCGGATGGAGAAGGCGCCCACGTTGGCCCCGAGGTCCAGAACAATATCGTCGGGCCGGATGTCGTCGAAGCGATACTCGCCGACGACGTAGACGGCGTCCGCCCCGGGCGGCATCCTCCGGAAGGTTATGCCGTCGTGCGTGGTGAAGAGGGGCGTCTTTGGGCCGGTGCCGTCTCCTCCGTTCTGCTCTCGATACATCGCGCTGGATAACGTTGGGGTTCTTCTCTATATGGGCATTTCTTCTTTTGTTCCGGCTGCGCGCTCTCTGGATCCACATCACCTCCAGGCTCAGAATCTCCTCATTTTATTAATCTTTTTTGCTCTCCCGTCATCGCCCTGCACCGTGCAAATCCACATCGCACCGGCAAATTCCGCTTAACGAGCGAGATCTCACGGTGGAGGGAGTATTTTTATAAACATACATTTATTATTATACAATTATATATGTCCTGTGCAGTAAGTCTCTGCGCTACCTTTGAGGGGGAGTTTTTTGATGGCCTATATGGACGGAATAACCTGTATCTGCGACAACGGCCGGACACTCGAGGACCACCGGCCCATCGTCGGCGACGATGTCATCTCCGGGATCTACCGCAAGGCGGCGGCGCTCCAGGGGAAACGGGTCCTTCACGTGAACTCGACCTACCAGAGCGGCGGCGTGGCGGAGATGATCCTCTCGCTCGTTCCGCTCATGAACGACGTCGGGATCAGGACGCAGTGGAATATCCTGACCGGCGAGGGGGACTTCTTCGTCATCACGAAGAACTTCCACAACGCGCTCCAGGGGCAGGCGATACCCTTCTCGGACGCCGAGAAGGATCTCTATCTCAAGACGAACGAGTGCTTCTCCGGGCAGATGACGATCGACCACGACCTCGTGGTCATCCACGACCCGCAGCCCCTGCCGCTGATCCGGTTCTACGAGAAGACCCAGCCCTGGGTCTGGCGGTGCCACGTCGATCTCTCGAACCCCGATCCCGGTCTCTGGGAGTTCCTTAAGAACTTCGTTCTGGACTACGACCGGATGGTCATCTCGCACGACGAGTACCGGCGCCGCGGGATGCCGATGGAGCAGTGGATCTGCCGCCCGGCGATCGACCCTCTCTCGGAGAAGAACCGCGACCTCACCGACGCGGAGATCGCAGGCCTCCTTGAGAAGTACAACGTGCCGACGGACAAACCGCTGATCACCCAGATCTCGCGGTTCGACAAGTGGAAGGACCCCGAAGGCGTCGTCGACGTCTTCCTGCGGGTGCGCGAGCACGTCGACTGCAGGCTGGTCCTCTGCGGGAGCATGGCCCCCGACGACCCCGAAGGCTGGGAGATCTACCGCAGCGTCGAGGAGAAGGCACGGGAGTTCATCGAGACGGGCGACGTCATCCTGATCACCGCCGAAGACCACCTGCTCGTCAACGCCCTGCAGCGGGTCTCGTGCGTCATCCTCCAGAAGTCGCTCCGCGAAGGGTTCGGCCTGACCGTCACCGAAGGGCTCTGGAAGGGGCGGCCGGTCATCGCGTCCCGGGTCGGGGGGATACCGCTCCAGATCCAGGATGGCGAGACCGGGTTCCTCCTCGAAGCGACCGATATCGACGGGTTTGCCTGGAGGATCCGGGAGGTCCTCGAGAACCCGGAACTCGGGGAGCGGCTCGGCCGGGCGGGAAAAGAATATGTCAGGCAGAACTTCCTGATCACCCGCCTCCTCTCCGACTACCTGGAGATGCTGAGCGCGGAGCTCGGCGTTCAGAACACCTGATCGCAAAAGCGGACATTCATCTGCTCCGGGTGAGGCCGTGAACGCGGCCACACCCGTCCGGTAGATTCGTGTGGATATTTCCGGGGATCCGAATTTTTTTCAGAGGAGGCGCTTTGGGTCGGGTTGCCCGTCGCGCCTCCCGATGCAAGGGCAGACAGCAGAGGTGGCCGGTCGAACCCGGGCAGGAGTTTGCAGCACACCATCACTGATGTATGGTATTTACGAGCAAACAGGCAGAAAGCCCACAGCTTTAGCCGTGGGATGAATGCCGTCGACAACTATAGTTAAGCATACAACAAAGATATGCTATAATGCTTAAAACGTATCGCTATCGACTCTACCCAACAAAATCCCAGGTCACTCTGTTCGAGCGGACGCTTGAGATTTGTCGATGGGTCTATAACGATACGCTTGCATTGAGAAAGAACGCCTGGGAACGGGAGCAGCGTTCGGTCTCCCTGTATGAGACGAACAAGATCCTGACAGGATGGAAGCGCGAACAACCTGAACTGAAACAGGTTCATTCTCAGGTTCTTCAGAATGTCCAGATGCGTATCGATCTTGCCTTCAAAGCCTTCTTCCGACGTTTAAAGTCTGGAGAACAACCCGGCTATCCTCGTTTTAAGGGGAAAGGACGATACGACAGTTTCACATACCCCCAGTCTGGATTTCATCTTAATGAATCCCGCCTTAACCTCTCGAAGATCGGAGATGTGAGGGTCGTTCTCCACCGTCCGATCGAAGGGACGAACAAGGCCCTCACGATCCGCCGTTCTGCAACCGGGAAGTGGTATGCCTGTTTTTCGGTCGAGTATGATCCTGATCTGGCACCCCGGAAGGAAACCACGATGGGGGTTGATGTCGGGCTGACCTCTTTCGCCACGCTCTCAAACGGCGAGAAGATCGAGAACCCACGGTTCTTCCGCACCGACGAGAAGGCGCTTGCGAAAGCCCAGAGAAGACTCTCGAAAGCAGAGAAAGGAACCCCTGAACGAAAGACGGCCCGGAAGATCGTCGCACGCGTTCACGAACGGATTGCTAATAGACGGCTCAATTTTGCTCATCAAACCTCCCGTCAACTGGTGAACCGGTTCGGTACAATCGTGTTCGAGGATCTGAATATCACAAATATGCAAAAGAACCATTGTCTGGCGAAAAGCATTGCCGATGTCGCCTGGAACCAGTTCGTCACGATCACAACGAGCAAAGCGGAAGACGCTGGCTCGCATGTGATCCTGGTGAACCCCAGAAACACCTCGCAGATGTGCTCCAGATGTGGTATGATCGTCAAAAAGACACTTTCTGACCGGGTCCACGCCTGCCCATATTGCGGGCTGGTGATGGATCGGGACCAGAACGCGGCGGTCAATATATTGAGATTGGGACTGCAATCTCTCGGATAACATCCGTAGATGCCCACGACTTGAGTCGTGGGAGCGGTCACGGGTCTTAGGGCAGATAATCCTCGAAATTTCTTCGATGGCGATGAGACTTCGGAAGACAAGAGATTGTACCGTAACCTATTGACGCCACCACCCCCCGACGCTGTAGGATACGCGTCTGTGTATATAACCGTTTCTCCCGGGCGGGACGGGTGCCGCTACCCCGGAGAATCGCCCGCACCTCCGCGCTGCCGTGCGGCGATCCCCGCGGTTGATAGCGGACGGCGCACCGGTTTCGGGAGAACCGTCCCGGCTCGACGACGGTTCTGCCGGCCTATCGCCCGCTGGACGGATCGACGATCTCGATCGGCCGGGTCAGCCGGGCCCGCGCGATCGTCTTCCCTTTCATCCCCTCGACGACCTGTTCGGCGACCTCGACCGGCACGTCGACGGTGGAGTAGGAGTCGTAGATGTTGATCGCGCCGATGACGTTACCCGGGATCCCGGTCTCTCCCGCGATCGCTCCGACGATATCCTTCGGCCGGATCTGGTGCTCCCTCCCGACCGGGATCCTGAGGAGGGCGAGCCCCCGGGCGGGCCTGATATCCTGCGGCTGGCCCTGGCCGAGCCCGCCGAGTTCCTGTTTCAGGAGGGCGGCGGCGACCTCGAGCGATGTGTAGTCGTCGGCGACGATCCGCTCGACGAGGTTGACGTATTTGTCGAGATCGCCCTCGTCGATGGTCTGATGCACCCGGTCGATCAGTTTTCGGGTCCGGCTCTCCTCGACGTCTCCCTGCGTCGGGAGCGGGATCCGGCCGATCTTGATCTTCGTGTAGTTCTGGATCGTCCGGAGTTTGAAGTACTCTTTCGGGCCGACGAACGTGACGGCCCGCCCGGTGCGTCCGGCCCGCGCCGTCCTGCCGATGCGGTGGATGTAGTACTCGATATCCTGCGGGACGTCGTAGTTGATGACCAGGTCGACGTCATCGACATCGATGCCCCGGGCGGCGACGTCGGTCGCGATCAGGATGTCGATGTTCCCGCCGCGGAACTTTGCCATCACCCGGTCGCGCAGCATCTGTTTCATGTCCCCGTGGAGCCCCTCGGCGAAGTAGCCGCGGGCCTGAAGGTGGGTGGTCAGGTCGTCGACGCCCCTCTTGGTGTTCGAGAAGATCAATGTCAGGTCGGGGTCGTACATGTCGAGCAGCCGGGTGAGGACCTCGAGTCTGTCGCGGCTCCGCACCTCAAGGTAGAGCTGCTCGATCTGCGGGACGGTCACCTCCCGGCGCGCGACCGATATGAACTCGGGATCCTTCTGGAACCTCTTCGAGATCTCGAGAATCGGTTTTGGGAGGGTGGCCGAGAAGAGGACCGTCTGGCGGTCATCCGGGGTCTCGTCGAGGATCTTCTCGATGTCTTCCCGGAAGCCCATGTCGAGCATCTGGTCGGCCTCGTCGAGGACGACGAGTTTCACCCCGCCAAACGAGAGCGTCCCGCGATCGAGGTGGTCGAGCACCCGGCCGGGCGTCCCGACGACGATCTGGACGCCGCGTTCCAGCGCCCGGAACTGCCGGTCGATCGGCTGGCCGCCGTAGATCGGGAGGATGTTGATGCCCCGGTGGTATTTCGCGAGGCGGGCAAACTCTTCGGCGGTCTGGATGGCGAGTTCCCGGGTGGGGGAGAGGACGATGACCTGTGTCTCCCGGCTGTCGGGGTCGACGCGCTCGATTGCCGGGACGCCGAACGCCGCCGTCTTCCCGGTTCCGGTCTGTGCCTGGCCGGTAACGTCGCGCCCGTCGAGTATCGCCGGGATGGTGCTGACCTGGATGGGCGTGGGCTCCTCAAAACCCATATCTTCTATTGCGCGGAGTGTCTTTGGCGAGATATTGAGTTCCTGGAAGGTAATATTCTGCTCCATTCTTCCACCTCTTGGTGCTGAACCCTCTTTATATGTCGCATCTCACACCCGGGATCCGCCCGCACAGATATCTGCCTTCGCGGCGAACCTGCAGTGATGGATCCCCGACACTCTCCGGCGGCGATGCGCGATGCCTACCGCCGCTACGCGGACGAACGCCCCGATCTCTGCGGCATCCTCCTGCCCGGGCTCCTGCCTCACGACGCCTGCGATGCCGCATCCCGGAGGCCCGGCCGCGTGAAGGTGCTCTTTGTCGCCGAATCCCCGCCCTGGGCCGCCGGGCGGCGCGAGATCGCGGAACCGGCCGACTGCCGGAGCCCTGCCTACCCCTACTTCTGGAACGATCGTTACGACGCGCCGCCCCGTCCCGGCGCCGCGCCGCTCTCCCGCGGGCTCGCGGAGAACATCTTTCGTCTGCTTGAACTCGACGGCAGGTCGCGCCGGGAGAACCTCGACCTCTTCGCGGCGAAGGGTCTCTTCCTCACCGATACGGTACGGTGCGTCTTTCGGAAGAACCGTAAGCCCGCCATCCCGGCCGATCTCGTCCGGATGAGCGCCCGAACGACCCTCGCGCCCGAGATTGCCGCCCTCGCCCCGGAGTACGTCGTCGCCCTCGGGAATACGGCGCTCACCGGCCTCCGGTGTATCGAGCCCTACGCGAGCGCTCTCTGTGGCGCGGGGACGATCACCGGGCTCTCCCGGGAGGCGATCTTCGCGGAGAGCCGGCTCCTCTGCCTGCCCTACCCCGGCGGGCGCAACCGGCGGTACCTGGATACGATCGAGTCGGGGTTCGCGGTCCTCCGGGATCTCGCGGGATGACGGGGTTACCCCGAAATTTTCCTCTTTCCCTCCTCGTAGAGCCTCTCTTTCTGCTCGCGGAGCCTCGCGGCCGTCTCCTGCTCCTCGGGACTCCCCCGCTCCTCGAGTTCGATCCCCTCCGCCGCTTTCATCACGTCGCGGGAGCGCGGGTACCCGGACGGCTCCATCTTCTCCCGCGCCTCCCGGTATTCTGCCTCCACCTGCTCTCTGTGCTGCTCCGCGGCCCCTTCGCTCAGGGCGATCTCTTTCCCGCGGGTCCCGGCCACCTTCTTCAGCCGCACCTCGAGGACGCCGTTCTTGAACGTGGCGGTCGCCTCTTCGTCGCGGACGTCGGTGGGGAGGGAAACCGTCCGGGATATCGCGCCGAACCTCCGTTCCCGCACGTGGTACCCGGCCTCTCTCTCCTCCTTCGCCTCCTCCCTTCGGGCGGCGACCCTGAGCGTCCTCGGATCGAGAAGCCGGACGGATATCCCCTCCCTGTCGACGCCGGGGAGGTCGGCAACGACCACGACGTCGTCCTCGTGCTCAACGACGTCGACCACCGCTCCGGTTCCCCCGAGCATGGGCACCTGCTGTGCGGCTCCCGAGAGCCGCTCCATCACCTCGGAGAACTGTCTCTGCATATCCCCGATCATCTGGTCGAATTCACCCCAGATCTCGCGCGACGGTCTTCTCCATGCCATGATTCGCACTTCCTGCCTCACTCTTTGTCGATATCGACAGGCCCACAGGGTGCGAGCACTTCATATAGGTTCCTGTGCGGGAATACCGGAGGGCCGGGGTCGCTCCCCCGGGGGTCAAAAGAGTGGGGGTGTCCGTCAGACCGATGCGCCGGGGTTCTCCAGCACGTAGGCGACCGTGCCCTCCTCGAACCCCTCGCCGGCACGGACGAACCCGTTCTTCTCCAGCACCTGGATGGATGCGGCGAGGTCCGGGTATGTCGCCGCCTCGATCCGCCGGATGCCCGGGATGGAGAAAATCGCGGTGATGAGGTGGCGGACCGCCTCGGTCGCATACCCCCGGCCCTGGAACTCGTCGAGCACCGAGTAGCCGATCAGCACCCGGTCCTCCGTCTCCTCGACTGTCGGGGGTGTGGCGGTCCCCCCGGTGCCGATGAGGACCCGTCCGCCAACTGCCGGGTCGTCAAGCACCCAGTACCAGGCGGCGAAGAGCGGGTCGCCGCCTTCGGCCATCATCTGGATGAATGCCACGAGCGTCTCGTCGTCGAGGAGCGGCGGCGGCCACGACCCCGGGATCTCGGCATCGAGGAGACGGGCAAGTTTCCGGCGGTCGTTACGGTCGCTCTCGAGGAGCTCGAGCGTCGCCGGGATCAGGTCCAGGCGCTCGGTGCGGATGCGGACGGGTTTCATGGTGGTCACAGCCATAATGAATATCGTTAGCCGTGGGATGGTTCTTATCTGTTGCGGATCCTCCCCGGGAGAGGCGCCCCGTTCCCCGGACCCGATCTGCCGGTACAAAACGACCCCCGCCCCTGCTTCCGGTATGGCGTAATGCCGCGTGACGACCTCTCCCCGGGCGGTGCGGGGCGGTATGGAGCGTTCTCGTCCCTTCCGGGGCTCCGGTCGCCGGCAGGTTGCGGTCCCGGACGGGGTGCGTCGAGGGGTTCCGTGCGGGGGCGGCGGCATACGACCCTGCGTCCCGCTCCCGAACCCGGTCGCCGGATCGGTGCAATCGCGCTGCCGTCGCCGGTGCTGTCTCCCCGCGGTTCCTGGGTATGCACGGGTCGGGGCGGGCGTACCTCCGGGCCGGATCTGCCGGTCTGATATCCTCGCACGGCGATACCTGTATGCTGCGCCGCGTGCGCACGGGACGGCGTGATCGAAACGACCTGGCAGGATTTTGCTATCACCGGCATCACGGTACTCTTCGCGGTCATGCTTCTTCCGCAGCTCCGCGATGTGATGACACGCGGCGGCGTGCTGAACGTCTTCACGGCGCTCTTCACGAGCCTCCTCGGTTACCTGCTGGCCCTGGTCTTTGCGACCCTCGGCCTCTGGATCTCGGTCTTCGGCCAGGGGCTCACCGCGACCGTCTGGATGCTGCTCGCCTGCTTCTCGCTCCGGAACGTCCGCGACCATGCGTTTCCGGATGAGACGCTTGTCTCCGTCGCCCTGGAGTTCGTTACGGTCTGGTTCCAGGGGGTGGCCTTCACCGTTGCGGGGGGCGTGAAGGAGTTCTTCTCGCGGAACAACCGGGGCTGACGGGACCCGCCTCTCCGGGCTCCCCGGGTGCCGGTCTTTCACCGGACCGGCGGGGTCCGGCAGCAGGGTATAAATCCGCTGTCCGGGATGATGAGTGGCATGGACTTCAACGAGTGCGTGCAGCAGCACTACGCGATGAAGCGGTTTGACGGCAGACCGATCCCTGATGCGGCCGTCAGGGAACTCCTGGAACTGGTCCGCCTGGCCCCCTCGGCGCTCAACCTCCAGCCCCGGCGGATCAGGGTGGTCTCGGACCCGGCCCAGAAGAAGGCCCTGAAGCCGGCGGCCTTCGGCCAGGAGCAGATCACGACCTGCTCGCACCTTCTGGTCTTCTGCGCAGACCCTGATTATGACGGGCTGATCCGGCGGCTCGATGCCCTGCTGAAGACGAACGGCGTCCCCGAAGAGACCCGCAACGCCATTGTGGAGATGGCCGCCCGGTTCGCCGGGACGATGACGCCCGAGCAGCGGCTCGCCTGGTCGGAGGCCCAGACCTATCTCGCCCTGTCCAACGCCCTGAACGGGGCGAAGTCGCTCGGGTTCGACTCGTGCCCGATGACCGGGTTCGACCCCACGGCGTTCAGCCGGATCCTGGCGATCCCCGCCCCGCTCGTGCCGGTCATCCTCTGCCCGGTCGGCTACGCCGCGGACAGCCCGGGGCCGAAGATCCGGTTGCCGCTCGAGGAGATCCCGGTCTGAGCCCGGGGGCTCTGGATCGGCGATCAGAAACCCGATCTTTCGCGAGTCCGTTGAAGAAACCTGCAAGGATGTCTATGCCCCGCGTGAGGCGATAACACGCTCAAGTCGGCGTCATACGCCGGCCTCTGGCCGAGCAGGCGGCTTTCATTCCAGCCGATCGAGACGGAGCGGTTAATCCGCTTCCTCTGCCGGGGTGTCAGGTTCCCCGAGAATGGCCTGCACTCCCTGCTCCAGATTAGGGACCTCGTTCTGGAGGATGTTCCAGACGATCCTCCAATCGACCTCGAAGTAAGCATGGATGAGTTTGTCCCGGGAACCGGCGATCAACCTCCAGGGGATCTCGGGGTGTTGTTCTTTCAGGGGCTCGGAGAGATTCTTCGTCGCCTCTCCTATGATCTCGATTGAGCGAACAATGGCACGCTGCTGTAGCGGATCTGTGAGCAACCCGTCATACGTCAGCCCTTTGCCGATCTCGCGGAGGAATATGGTCTCTTCGAGGATGTGGCGAAGAAAGAGGTCGCCACGCTTCACACCAGACGACCTCCTGTTCGACATACGGCCGAAGGTGCCGGCTGAGCCCCTGTTCGGTGACGAGGTCCACACGGCGGCAAAAGAGGTCCTCGAGGTAGAACGCGAGTTCCATGAAGTTCCGGAACGTCGCCTGCCCCGGTGCGAACTCGACCAGCACATCGACATCGCTCTCCGGCCGGTCTTCGCCCGGGGCGGTCGATCCGAAGATGCCGATCTTCTCCACGCCGAACCGTTCACGGAGTAGCGGGAGCACTTCTTCGAGCCGGGCGACGAAGACGCTCTTCTCCCCCTGGTGCATCGGGTCTGTCATGCGGGTCCTGTTCTCCTCCCGATCGTACCTGGGGGCGAGGAGATGATGAAGATTGCCCCGGGGGAGGCGAGGAGATGACTGAGCGTTCTCCCGTCCGTCGGTTCGGTTGTCCGGCATACCGGGGGATGACGTGGAGGTGCATCACCGTTTGGCCGGCGGTTTTTCCCACATTCACGCCGACGTTGTAGCCGTCGGGGTGTAAGTGTTCGTCGAGGAGGGCTTTTGCCTCCCGGACGAGGGCGAGGAGGGCGGTGAGTTCTGCGTCGGTCGCGTCGAAGAAGTAGGGGATGTGGCGGTAGGAGTGTTCCGATCCGAACTTCGTCCGTGCCGGTGAGGTATTCGATCTCCGGTTTACTCTTCCTTCTCCATCTCAAGAACACGCCTGTAGAGGGCATCATGGATCCGGAAGCTCCCCTGCTCCCGCAGCCGGTCCATCTCCTCCGCAAGTGATGCGACCAGTCCTTCACGCTTTGCCTGGATTAAGAGGCCGATGATACCGGTGACCGGAAGGTCATAGAGCCCTGCTACGCGGCGGGCCTCGGCCTCGTCAAGGAGGAGCACGTCGGGCCTGACCTCGATGGCAAGGACGATGCTCTCTGCTTCGCCGGGGTGGAGTTCCTGTTTTAGCAGGCGCACCAGAGCCCTGTTGGAGGGCTCAACCACGCGCAGCCCTCCTGACTCACGGGCTTCCCGGATCTCGGTTGTACCCGGACGATCGCCGCCCTGTTCCACGACCTCCTGCCAGACCGCAGGAGGAATGACTACTTCTGAAAAACGCTGGAGCAGGCTGATACGACCGATCAGTGAGAGGTGGATGAGCGGCGAAGAATTGCTAACTGCGAGCGGCATAAGCGATGTCCCGGTCGAGGTCCTCATCGGCATAGTGCCGGGGGATCTTCCGTGCCCCGAGCAGTTCCTCCCACTCCCACCGGGTCATCTCCGCCAGCGCCGCCGCCTTCCCGGAGGAGAGGATGCCCCGCTGGTAGAGCGCCACGGCAAGCTCCCGCTGCAACTCGGCGGCAACGGCGTCGGGGGGGAGCCGGAGCGCCTGTACGATATCCTGGGGGACGGTGATGGTAATATCGGTCATAGCCGCTTCACCTGATGAATAAGGGATGGGAGGGAGAACCGATAAATATGGTGGTGAGCGGAGGGCCGGAGAGAGCCTTCCCGGTCGATGGCGTATTGTCGGATGTATCCAATCTTGTGATAGTGAAGATAACCACAACATCGATATTGACCCTATTATGATTGATCCTTATGGATCGCGAGAGGTATTTTCATTACCCGATAAAATGTCCTCATTGCGGTGAATGCAATGTCGGTGGGGGACTTTTCTGTGGTGGATGCGGAAACCTTATCCACATACCACGAATTCTGACGTACCTTGAAAAATTCATCGAATTTAAGGCTCCACAAACTGTTCATAAAACCGAAAACATCGAGAGCATCTTTGCCTGCGAGTTCGAACGACAACCCTTTGGTTATCGCTATACGGCCATGCACCGTGTGGGAACCGGCGATCTCGCTATCAGGTTTTGTGGATGCTCAACTTGCAAGCGCTTGCAAGGCGAGATTGCGGATTACTTTGTTGCATTTGAGGCAGCATACAACTCCGTGCAGCCTCATAAAAAGCTCGCCAAGGAATAGGCCCTAGAGGTGTGGGATCAGGAGCGGGAGAGTGCAGCTGGTCTCGGTCCAGCATATCGATTTCGGGATATTGCCCATAAATTTTACGCCCGCAGATACCTTCCCCCGACCGGCACAAACCGCTCCGGCTTCTTCACCGTATCGTACTTCCGGATCCCCTCAAGTTCCAGTGCCATCCAGGGCCGCTTTCGGGGCACCTCCTTTCTGACCCGGACCCCCTGCCAGCGCTCCTGGTTCCTGACGTAGGCTTTTGCCTCCTCTTTCGTCAGGAAGACCGCGTCCCCGAAGGTCTCGAAGAACGCGAGGGGGTCGTCGTCGATGACGATCCGCTTGATCGTCGCCTCCCCGACGTAGCCGGTATCCTCGTGGGACTGGTAGAAGACGAGTTTCATTCCGCTCCGGAGTTCCTTGAAGACGGTGGCGGGCTTGATGAAGACGGTCTTTTTGTCCTTGAAGAACCGGGGCATGAGATGTTTTGGGACGGGGAAGGTGACGCCGGTGATCTCGGACATCGGTTACACCTCCACTCCGGCCCGCTTGAGGATGAGCCGGTAGTCCTCCTCGGGGATCTCGCGCATGGCTATCCTGAGGTGGCCGCTCCACATCGTCTTGTTCGTGATGAATATGAGGTCTTGAATCAGCGGCTTGAACTCCAGCGGCTCGGCAAAGACCGCGACCGGTCTGACCTTCATGCGGAAGGGGAAGACCTCGTCGCCCATCTGCGGTGGGGTGACGAAGAGGCGGGAGTGGTCTTCGTAGGGCTCGGAGATGACCTCGTAGGCGCCGGTTACCGCCGAGGGGAGGATCGTGTCGTCCTCTTTCTCCTGCCGGACGTAGACGAGGATGGTGTCGCCGGGCTTCACCCGTTGCATGAGGGTTTTGTTCCGCTTTGGAACTCCCCAGACGTGCTTCTTTTCGAGGATCCTCCAGTTGTCCCGGTTGGAGGAGGCGATCCAGTGGGTCATACAAGGAAATTCAAATAATCGTATAAAAAACCTTTTGAAGCCATTGGATAATTGTATCTTCTGTAAAAGAGGAGATCTCTAACAACAATCCCGCGACAACGACCGGGAACTATGGGAGGGTATAGCCACGGTAAAACTCACGCTTCAACAACTCGAATCTCACCTCTTCGCCGCCGCAGACATCCTCCGGGGGAACATGGACGCCTCGGAGTTCAAGGTCTATATATTTGGGATGCTCTTTCTGCGTCGGCTCTCTGACCAGTTCGAGGAACGCCGCGAGGAGGTTGTCCGGTCCTGGAGAGAGCGGGGGAAATCCAAAGCCGAGGCCGAAGAACTCGCCGAAGACCCGGATGAGTACACATTCTACGTCCCGCAACGCGCCCGGTGGTCTGAGATCAAGGATCTGAAGACGGATATCGGCAACAGCCTCAACAAGGCGCTCTATGCGCTTGAGGAAGATAACCCGGATAAGCTGGAGGGTGTTCTCAAGCATATCAATTATAATGCGACGATCGGGAGAACCCGTCTCTCGGACGCAAAGCTCCAGGCATTCATCCATCACTTTAACAAGTACCGGCTCCGGAACGAGGATTTTGAATTCCCGGATATGCTCGGCGCCGCGTATGAATACCTGATCAAATTCTTCGCCGACTCGGCGGGGAAGAAGGGAGGGGAATTTTACACTCCGGCAAATGTGGTTCGGCTGATGGTGCTGCTCATGGCGCCGCAGGAGGGGATGCGGGTCTACGATCCGACCTGCGGGTCGGGGGGCATGCTGATCCAGTCGAAGAGCTACGTCGAGGAACAGGGGCAGGACGCCCGCAACCTTTCGCTCTTTGGGCAGGAGAGCAACGGCGGCACCTGGTCGATCTGCAAGATGAATATGATCCTGCACGGGGTGAACGACGCCGACATCCGGAACGAGGATACCATCGCCCGACCGCAGCATACGGACGGGGGCGAACTGATGCACTTCGACCGGGTGCTCGCAAATCCTCCTTTCTCGCAGAACTACACACGGGCGGGGATGGAGCATCCGGAGCGATTTGTGTACGGATTTGCCCCGGAGAGCGGGAAGAAGGCCGACCTGATGTTCGCCCAGCATATGGTTGCGAGCCTGAACGCCCGGGGAAAGATGGCGACGGTCATGCCGCACGGGGTGCTCTTCCGGGGCGGTGCCGAGAAGGAGATCCGGCGGGGGATGGTGGAGGACGACATCATCGAGGCTATTGTCGGCCTGCCGCCGGCACTCTTCTATGGGACGGGCATTCCGGCGTGCATCCTGGTGATTAACAGGGACAAGCCGCCGGAGCTCGCCGGGAAGATCCTCTTCATCAACGCGGACGCGGAGTACGGCGAGGGGAAGGCGCAGAACCACCTGCGCCCCGAGGATATCGAGAAGACCACGCGGGTCTACCACCACCGCGAGGAGGTGCCGAAGTACTCCCGGATCGTGAGCGTCGAGGAGATCGCGGCGCAGGACTACAACCTGAATATCCGCAGGTACGTGGACAATTCCCCCGAGCCCGAGCCGCATGATGTCCGGGCACACCTCTTCGGCGGGGTGCCGCGCTCTGAAGCGGCGGCGAAGGCGGCGGTCTTCGACCGGTACGCTCTGGACGGTACGGTGCTGCTCCGGGAGCGGGACGATACGTACCTCGAGTTTGTGCCGGAGGTTACGGCGAAAGAGGATATCCGGAAGGTCATCGAGGCAGACAGCGGCGTTGTCGGTGTCGAGGCGGAGATGCGCCGCCGGCTTGCAGCCTGGTGGGAGGAGCGGCTGCCCCGCCTGAAGGCGTTTTCCGAGTCGAACAATCTTTTCGCCCTCCGGCAGGAGTTCCTCGCGTCGCTGAAGGACGCCCTCGTACCGGTGGGGCTGCTGGACGCCTACCAGGTGGCCGGGATCTTCGTGAACTGGTGGGTCGACTCGCAGTACGATCTGAAGGCGATCCGGTCGACGGGCTGGACGTCCTCGATCCTCGCCGACGATACGCTGCTCGGGACGAGCGATGGGGCAGCCCTCCTTGCGCGACTGGATGCCGCCGAGGACAGGCTCCGCAGCCTGGAGGCGGAGATGGCGGAACTTCAGGGCGAGCCGGAGGACGAGGACGAAGTCCCGGATACGGCGGAGTTGAAGGCGCTGAAGCACAGGATCACCGCACAGAAGAAAGCGGTGAAGGCCGTCGAAGAGGAGCGCGGCGCCCTCATCGAACGGCTCCGGACAACCCTTCCCGAGGACGAGGTACGGGGTCTGATACTCTCCCAGCTCTATGACCGCCTGGCCGCCGGGCTGGAGCGCTATCTGACTCAATCACGGCAGGAGCTCGTGGCGATCTATGAGAACTGGTGGGACAAGTACCGGGTGACCGCCCGCGAGATCGAGGCGGAGCGGGACGCGGCGAAGGAACGGCTGGACGGTTACCTGCGGGAGCTCGGGTATGGTGCGTGAGGGGTATAAGGAGACGGAGATCGGGGAGATCCCGGTGGAGTGGGTGGTTGAGTCATTTTCGGAAGCATGTGACCTCCTAATCAATGGTGGGACGCCTAATACACAGGTGCCAAAATATTGGGACGGCTCAATACCTTGGATTACTGGCGCAGACGTGGTTAATCAAAAAATCGAAAATATTAGAAGATACATTACAGAGCAAGCCGTAGAGGATAGCTCTACAAGCGTGATTCCAAAGGAGTGCCTATTAGTGGTAACACGAACGGGTGTTGGAAAACTAGCAATTACTCCGTTTGATGTCGCAATAAGTCAGGATATAACAGGGGTGATTCCAAAAAAAGATTACGACATTGAATACCTATTCTGGGTACTGAACGCTTCAAGATATTACTTTCAAAATTTAACTCAGGGAACTTCAATCAATGGAATAACGAGAAATGACCTAATACAATTCAAATTTGCTGTTCCCCCGCTCCCCGAACAACACCGTATCGCCGCCGTCCTCTCCACCATCGACGAGGCGATCGAGAAGACCGAAGCGCTGATCGACAAACTCCGGCAGGTGAAGGCGGGGCTGATGCAGGACCTGCTCACGAAGGGCATCGACGAGGAGGGTAGGGTGCGGAGCGAGGAGACGCACGCGTTCAAGGACTCGGAACTCGGGCGGGTGCCGGTGGAGTGGGAGGTCACTCAATTAAAAGACGTAATTTCCGAAAAGTTACAGAATGGATACTCTGGGCCTGAGACTGACGGAGATAACGGCTTGAGGGCATTGACACTTACGGCAGTGACAGAAAACAAAATTGATATTAGCAATACAAAATATATCGAAGCAGATTACAAAAGAGTAAAAGATTTGTTCATCAACAAAAATGATATCTTCGTCGAAAGATCGAACACGTTAGAATTCGTTGGCCTTGCAGCTTTGTACGAAGGAGATATTCCATTTGCTATTTATCCGGACTTGTTAATCCGAATACGAGCGAGTTCGGAGTTAATCCTGCCGAAAATACTCCTTTATATTCTGCTACATCCGAAGAGTCGAGCATACTTCCAGCGTTTTGCAAAGGGGACGTCGGGGAGCATGAAGAAGATTGACCAAAAAATTATCGGAAACCTCCCGCTTCCCCTCTCCCCGCTTCCCGAACAACACCGTCTCGCCGCTGTCCTTACCACTGCCGACGACCAGATCGCCCGCGAGGAGGCATACCGTGACAAACTGCTCGCCATGAAGAAGGGGTTGATGGCCGACCTGCTCACCGGGAAGGTGCGGGTGCCAAAGGGAAAGTCGTTTAACCTTTGAAATGCGATACGCCAATAATGATTACTCAAATTGGTATAAGGAATTTTAAGAGCATCAAGGAAGCGAACCTACGTTGTAATGGTGTAAATATTATCATCGGTGCAAATAACTCCGGAAAATCCAATATTTTGGAGTCACTAGAGTATTATTCGCGATCTCTTACAGTTCCGCTGGAGGAACTATTTGGTCCGGGTCCGTTTTCATTTTCACAGATACTGCACAGGGGTTCTGATGTCAATAAGGAAGGAATTGAGATTGACATAGCATTCCATGGAAATTACGATGATACCTCTCACTCTTACCGGATAGATTCTCTACGCAACCCCCCAAGGGGGCGTTCCAAATTTCGCCTTGAAATCATTAACGAGTCTCTAGACTCCTCAAAAACTCATATTGAACGTGATCATAAAGATTTCCTGCTAATGAGAGAAAAGGGGGTTAACAGAGATCTTCCGCAGGAATTTGTTGAAATGTACAACGCCTGCAGAAGCATCCGAAAATTCCAATTTGTCCCAAAAGAAATAAAAAAAGAGCGTGAGATCGATCCTCTTGAAACTAACGTTCCCTTCTTAAAACATAACGGAGAGAACCTTGTCAACGTTCTCTTTGCGATGAGGGATGTCAAACCGCAGGTCTATAGAGATATAATTGATGATTTCAAAGAAATTTATCCAGATGTTACTGGTCTTTCCTTTACTCATTTAGGAGATTATCGATACGCACTCGAATTTAGCAGAGAGATCAGTAACAAAAACTGGAGCTTCCTTTCACCGCAGGTATCAGATGGTTTTGTAATCACGCTTGCGATACTGACTTTAATTCACTTACACCAAACGAATAGAATTATACTTATTGAGGAGATTGAAAATGGATTAAATCCGTTAACTTTAGGTAAGATCCTTAAAAAAATACTGATAACTTCAGAGGCTTGCGACATGCAATTTTTTATAACAACGCATTCGCCGGTATTACTTGACTGCCTTAACGCATTCCCTGAGCTTGTCTTTGTCTGTGAACAACGTGATGGACAGTCAGAATATATCCCTCTCCCTGAGATCCTTAAAAAATTCCGAGATGATTATACTCCAGGGGAGTCGCTTGTGGAGTTGTGGTTAGAAGGGCTGATTGGAGGCCTATAATGACACAGTTTGAGACCTCCACGGTATGTATTCATCTTATTACAGAAGGTCCAACAGATAGAAAATTACTGTCCGCTCTTATTCCTGAGATGCTCGAGGATCGCCTCCTTCAGTTCGTTGAAATAAGCTCGACACAGAGAGTCAGAACTGGAAAACAGGCAATTCTAAATAACCATTCGATCTTTTCTAAATTTTTACATCACGGATGCTCTGCAGATGCAGATATTATTGTGGTGTGTGTCGACAATGACAGAAGACCTGTGAAAGAAGGAGTTGGAGAGGATATTATAACCCAAATATCTGTCTTTTATGAGAAATTTCTGGAGAAAAACACATTCTACCAAAATCCTCCGTGCCTTGTCTGTGCAGTTCCAGTTTCTACGATCGACTATTGGATGAAAGCAATCTCTGAAAGAAAATCCGATTGTAACGAAATCCTCCCTGCGATGAATATTCCTAGAGAAAGAATAAAGGAAGAGACGTATGGTAAAAAGTGCGTCTTCAGAGGAACTTTCATTGACGAAGGTGCAATTGAGAGGAAGGTCAAGGAGATCCGGAAAGATGGATCTTTAGAAAAATTACGATGTTTGCCGTCTTTTCAGGATTTTGAAAGATACCTTAAAGCCTGTTTTGAAGAAAGATTGAGTCCGGGACTGTGTTAGAAGATGGCTTGGAACAAAGAGGCTTCCGTGGAAATTCCCATCTGTGGCTGGCTCAACCATAGAGTCGTCTCTTTTATCCTTTCCAAAATCGTTGAGACGAGCGAGAAGTTCCGGCAGGTGGGGACAGAGTTGATGGTCAACCTGCTCACGGGGAAAGTGCGGGTGCCGGAGGGGGTGGCCGAATGACAGAGAATACTCTTTTGTTCATGGGCGATTATGAATTCGATCACCCTGAATGCGATTGGTGTGATTTTGAATCCCCAACGTCGTTTTTTGATTATCATATTGTGATCTGGGGATTATCTGAATTGGGCGCACTTCGTAGTATAATGTCCGATTCCTGTTTTCCGAGGAGAATTGGCGAAATTCGTTCATTTTTGGAGTCTTCAGGATGCCTCGTTATTTTGTGCCCGACCCCACAAATTATCGAGATCTATGGTAGGACAAGTTCAACAGACCGCCTTATTCCAATCAAGGACTTTGCAAGCACTGAGGCGAACGGAAAGAAAATTGCTTTTAGGGGCTCCGAGCCATTCAAGAGTTATTGGGAGAAGTGCGCGGAGCTGCACACCTATAATGCATACTTCGATCCGTCGATTGGGGGACCGTTTTTATTCATACAGGGGCATATGGATAAGGCCGTAGGCACGTATATCCCCGTCGGCAATGGGCATATCGTAATATTGCCTGATTTGAACGAGGAGTGCAATCCTGACGAGATAGACTACTTCATCGATGCAATACGTGAGCTTGCAAATGAGCTTAGAAAAGGCACAACGGACTATTTGCTGCCAGGGTGGGCGGATGAAGTATCGCTTCCCGGTGAGAGCAAGATTGTGGAAAGTATCAGAACGATCGAAAAAGAAATCGAGCAGTTGCACTCACTACAGGACGAGAAGCAGGCTCGGTTGACAGAGATTACGAAGAATAAGATTCTACTCGCCGGTCAGGGGCCGCCTCTCGAAAATCAGGTGGCGAAGGTGCTGGAAGAGATCGGTTTTGCAGTGCAACCCGGGATGACCAACCGGCAGGATCACATAATTGAGTATAACGGAAAGGTCGCAGTCGTAGAAGTGAAAGGCCGGACAAAAAGTGGGAAGGAAGAGGATGCACGGCAATTGGAAACTTGGGTGAGCGAGTATATGAGCGGGCATAAGGAACAGACGGAATGTAAGGGATTCCTGTTTCTGAATGCATATTGCGACACACCACTTTTTGAACGAGCGGGGAAGACGATCTTCCCGGACAGCATGCTCCGGTATTCAATAAGGAACGAGCACTGTCTGATGACGACGACACAATTACTGCGGCTCTATTACTATTTCCAGCAGCATCCTGAAGAGAAGGAAAAACTGATTGAGGAGATGTTTGCCACCGTTGGTGTCTTCGAGAAATTCAGCGAACCGGATATCATCATTGAGGGTAGCAGTGATGCGTGATAATACGAGGTGATCCTATAATTATAAGGCTCCTCAGATAAAACCGGGGATCATGGTATTCCGGGAAATTGACGATTATCTCTGGGAAATTGTTCGAAAACGCCTCCCCCCAACAAAGCCGCACATTGGCCGACCCCGGTGCGACCCCCGCGGGCTGATCAACGGCATCCTGTACGTCC
>NZ_FMID01000038.1 GCF_900095385.1 Methanoculleus chikugoensis | reverse complement strand
GGGGTCACCTTGTCGTCGGGAGCATCAAGTTCGTGGAAGGGATGCGTGACGTGGTGATTGACAGCCTGATCAAGAAGATTGGTGAATCGCCAATCTGATCGCTACCACTTTTTCGTGAGGTTGCGGCCGGGCTGTCTGATCTCTTCTGGAGCCCCGTCCGCGATTGGCTGCATTCAGGGCCTTCGGGCGCCGGTGCACCACTGCCGCTATATATTCTTCCCGGATCGTCGCCGCTATGGGGCGATGCATGCTGTCGCTATGTTGTGGGACGCACCGGGTAGTTACCCGTCGATGCAATTTTGATGATGACCGAAATATAAAAATAGACTTATTCCCTACGTGGGTTCTCATGACCGGAAACTTACGGGCGTGGAGAGCACTCCTGGTCGTGCTGCTTCTGGCGGCAGCGGCTGTTGTGCTCCCCGCAGCGGCCCAGAGCACGGCAGCCACGGAACCCCTGACCTGGACACTCAGTCCGACACCCGGTGAGACCCCCGAAGAGACCCTGACGGAGGAAACCCCGGAAGAGACCGCCGATGATGAGGCTTCCGACGTTACGCCGGACGAGACGGAGAACGAGACTCCTGAGGAGACTCTGTCCGGGGCAATCGAGGATGAGACTCCAGAAGAAACCTTAGTTGGGGCGATGGAGAACGCGACTCCGGAAGAAACCCCGGTCGGGCCGGTGGAGAACGAGACACCTGAGGAGACTCCGGCCGGGACAGGTAACAACACGACCAACGAGACCGGTCCTCTCGTCGTAGTCGGGACGGACGAGGCGACGCCGGTAGATACCGCCACGGCCGAGCTGCCGACGTTCACGCCGATCCAGGCGGCACAGGTCAACGGGAGTGCGACACAGGCCGCCCCCCTCTCGATAGCCGGCGTCATCCTGGCCGCTCTCGTCGCCGCGCTCGTCGTCGTGTTCGGGCGGAACCGGAAGTGACGGCGGCATGCCGGGCGGTCGTCGCCCGGTGCCGTTTGGGACGCGGGGGGGCTATCGAAAGCGCCCCTCCCCCCTCCGGTTCCCGCGCTCGCGATGACCGTGCTACGCTCTCGGGGCTGCAGATGGTACTCCCTGCCCCCCGGATCGGCACGACGATGCTCAATAATATGCAACGATTAGTATATCTCTCGTGTTATTTTTCGGACACAAATGGGTAGATATAAATATTGATCTGGACAAAAAACACTTGCTCACGAGGGAATCAGTCGATGTCGACAAAAGACCGTATTAAAGAGAAATATAGCGACACCCAGCGAAAGATCCTGTATCACCTCAAGGCAGGGCTGCGAGCCGGCAAATCCTACTTTAAATCCAAGTATATCGCAACCGATCTTGGCCTTTCCGCAAAAGAGGTCGGTATCAACCTTGCTATCCTCTCTGAGATCTGCGACGAGCTGGATATCCGGCGCTGGAGTTATTCGAACAGTACGACGTGGCGCGTCACCTCCCGTGCATCATAATTTTATCCTGGTACGCTCTATTCTACGGCATGAAGATCATTGAGTTCGAAGCACCCGTCGAATTTGTGGCCAACATCAACGATCAGAAAGACTGCCTCATGTCCCAGGACAAGAACCACGAAAACCCGGAGGTGCTCTGGTTCAACATCGACGTTCCCAAGGGACACGGCGTGCGGGCCGGCGACCGCGTCAGGGTGACCGTCGAAAAGATCTAAAGTCCCCGCAACTACAACCGCATCGCCGGGATGCCCCCGATCTCATCCGAGAGGGGCAGAGAAATATTCGGGGAGCGTCTCCAGGGTGATGCGGTACGAATCCACTTCATCCACACTGACGATGAGGTAAAAGTCTTTCCCTCCTCTCTCGACGTTTTTGACGATATTGCCGGGGTAATGCAGGTCGGCTCCCTCTATGACGGTCCCGCTCTCGAACTCCACGAGTGCCATCCTGAAATGCGCCGCCTGGGGCCGTATCGTTGAGGAGACACTGCAGTTAAGCCTCCATACCGCGTACGGCACGTGAAACACCTCGGTGATGCCGCCTCGCCCCTCCTCGATGTAGGCGAACGGGATGATCTCCCGAGCTCCCTGCCATGGCGGGTCGGAACCACCGTAGAGCATGAGGTTGTCAGGGAGACGGCAGCAGGGGTAGTCCCAGACCCCGGTCGCGTAGGAGAGCCTGGTGGGTTCGAGCGGCGCGGCAGGCGTCGGGGCGGGGGTGACGGTGACGGGAGGCGCCGGGGCGGGGATCTCGGGGATCTCCGGCCCGGCCTCCGCTACGGGCGGCCGAAAGAGCAGTGCCAGCACGGAGACGATGATCAGGGCGGCAAGAATGCTGAAGACGTCGCCTTTATCCACAGATTTAAAAGGATGTACGGGGTAAAAAGTCCTTCGGGTTTGCCCTCGCCCGGAGATCGACGGGGAAGATCGTTTATGGGCCGGGTTGACCCGGTTTTTCAGACCCCTCCTTCATGATAGAATCCCTAAAACGGAATCGTTAATATGAAGCCACGACCACAATCCTGTGAGAGCATGGATATCACTGAGGTGCGCACGTGGGTGATATTTTACCTGATCTCCTTCGTGGTGCTCCTTGCGGCGACCTTCATCACAACCCAGAGCGGTAGCCAGCTCTGGATCAGCCTGATGCTCATCATCATCGTCGTCGGCGTAAACTTTTACCTGCTCTTCTCCGAGTTGAAGCGTTACCAGGCCAGGAAGGCCTTCATGCACCGGATGTCGCAGTTCGAGGAGACCGAGACGGACGTGGAATCCGGCTACCTCTGGTGACGCTCAGGCGGCCCTGCGCAGTATCTTCTGCATGGTGTTGTACGGCACAAAAAGGTGCTCCACCTCTCTTGCCAGGTACTCGGTCTTCCCTATGACGTAGTACCCGTCGGTGGCAAGCGCTGAATAGAAAAGATGCGTAAGGTCGTTCTTCTGCTTCTCGGTGAAGTAGATGGTGACGTTGCGGCAGGTGATGGCGTCGAGGTACCGGGCAATGGGAACGCCCGACATCAGGTCGTGCTCCCGGAATTTAACCAGGCTTTTGATATGGGAACAGACCTCGAACGTGCCGTCTTCGTGGCTGATGAAATGCTTGCGGAGCCTTTTGTCGTCGACGTTCTCGAGCGCCTTCCTGTCGTAGACCCCGGCCATGGCCTTCTGCAGCACCACGGTATCGATATCGGTCGCGTATATCGTTATTCTGACGTTTTTATGAAGGGCCATCAGTTCGTGGGCGAGGATGGCGATCGAATAGGGTTCTTCACCCGTGGAGCAGCCGGCGCACCAGATCCGGATAGAGTCTTTGCGGCGGGCGAGATCCGGCAGCATCTCCCGGCGTATCACTTCGAAGACCTCCGGGTCGCGGAAAAATTTGGTGACGTTGATGGTGAGTGCGTTCCTGAGTAGGTCGAGTTCCTGCGGGTTCGCGAGGAGGTACTTGTGATACGCCTCGAAATCCGTGGTGTTCGTCAGGCGCATCCGGGAGAGGATGCGCCGTTTGATATAATCTTCCTTGTAGTTCGAGCACTTGATCCGTATCAGTCTCTCGATGCTTCTCTGGAGTGATGCGAATTCATCCATGGGGTAACCTGCTTATGCCGGGTGTTGAATTACGGAGACGATCTAGCGATTTGCTTGATCGCCGCCGAGATCGCCGATTACTTTCTGGACATCGAGCCATATGATGAGGGTCTTGGCCTTCTCGTCCTCTTCGTCCCCTATCTTGATGATTGCTTTGACGTAACTGCTGATAGACGACGTAATGCCGTCGCTGATACGTTCGATCTGTTCGTTCCTGACCGATACGACGCTGTGCACGTCGTCGACGATGATCCCCACGTTCGATCCGTTCGTCACGTCCGGCATCAGCACGACGATCTTTCGGTTCTCGGTCTCCTCCGATCCAGGGAGACCGAGAAGGTCGCGGAGATCGATGATGTTCGTGATCTCGCCCCGCAGGTTAATGATGCCCGCGAGGTAGTCGGGAGCACGGGGAAGGGGAGTGATCGGCATCATCTCCACGATCTCTCGTGCAATCTGGATATCCAGTGCGTAGTGCTCCTCCCCGAGCTGGAACTCCACTACGTCTACGGATGCTGCCATCATCTCCTCCCTAGTTCAGCTTGAACTGCTTCATTATCTTCTCGAGTTGTCCGGCCATGCCTGCCAGTTCGTGGGAAGCGCTTCCGACTTCCTCGGTCGATGCGCTGACCTCTTCGGCGAGTGCCGCCATGTCCTCGGTGCGGTTCAGGCTCTCCTTGGTCATGTGGGTGGACTCGTCCATCTTCTGCATGACGTTGTTGGTGGAGTTCGCCTGGTCCTCGGTAGCCTTGGTGATCTCGGAGATGCCGGTGGTGACCACCGCCACGCTGTCGACGATCCGGTTCAGGCTCACGATGACCTTATTGACGCTCTCGATGCCTGCCTGGATCTCCTGGTGAGACGCCTGCATTGAGTCGGTGGTCTTCTCGGTACTTGCCTGGATTGTCCGGATCAGATCCTCGATGTCCTGGCTTGCACGCTTGGACTCTCCGGCGAGGTTCCTGATCTCGCCGGCGACCACAGCGAATCCGCGGCCGTGCTCCCCGGCACGGGCAGCCTCGATCGCGGCGTTCAGCGCGAGAAGGTTGGTCTGATTTGCGATGTCGGCGATCAACTTGACGATGTTGTTGATCTCCCGCATCTGGGTGTTGAGGGTGCTGATCTCCCCCACGGTCTGCGTGGAGATCTCCTCGACGAGCTGCATCTTCTTCGTCGCGACTTCACCAAGTGTTGCCGCGTCGTTTCCTTCCTTCGATGCCTTCGATGCCTGCTCCATGACCGACTGCGTCGTGCTTGCAATCTCCTCGATGGATGCCGAGAGATCGTTGATATCCATCCCGATCTCCTCGATCTTCTCAAGCTGGCGGCGTGCGTCTTCCGACGACTGCTGCGTCGAGACAGCGACCTGCTCTGTCGCCCGGATGATCTCATCGGTGCTCTTGCTGACCTCCCTCGTCGTCATGTCAACCTGGTGAGCGGCTTTCGCCACGTCGGCGAGGAGCGCCCGGATAGCGGTCAGGGAGGCGTTGTAGTCGCTCTTGACTGCGTGGAGAGGATCGTCGTTCTCTGCTTCCACGAACGCCGTCAGGTCGCCCTTTGCCATGGCGGCGAGTGCGTCCCCGAGTTCCCTGGCGCTCGCTCCAAGCCTCTCGCTCTCCTTCTTTGCGGTCTCCATCAGGTCGCGGATCTGGTCTTCTCTCTCCCGCTGCTCGGTCCAGTCGTTCCAGACGTAGAAGGCCATCTCGATCGCGCCGCTCTTATCGAGGATGGGGATGGCGTTCAGGGTGAGGTATTTCCTGGCGCCGTCGGGCCACTTGACCATGACGTCCGTCCGGGCGAGTTTCTTCGTCTCGTAGCAGGCGTAGAAGTCTTCACCGTTGAGGATGGTGATGTCGTAGTCGTAGAGTTTCTTTGCAAGCGTCTCTTCGCGGGTGCCGCGCCACATCCGGGCGTACTCGTCGTTGATGTCGATCCGGCTCTTGTCGGGACGAAGGGTCGCGATAGCGAGCGGGTTCTGCTTGATCATCGCATCCACCCGGTGCTCGGTATCCTTGACCTCCTCTTCCTTCTTCTTCAGGTCGGTCCAGTCGTTCCAGACGTAGAAGGCCATCTCGATCTCGCCTTTCTGATCGAGGATGGGGATGGCGTTTAAGGTGAGGTACTTCCTGACGCCGTCGGGCCATTTGACCATGACGTCCGTTCGCGCGGGTTTCTTCGTCTCGTAGCAGGCGTAGAAGTGGTCACCGCCGACGACGGTGATGTCATAGTCGTAGAGTTTCTTTGCGAGGGTCTCTTCCCGGGTCCCCCGCCACATCCGGGCGTACTCGTCGTTGATGTCGATCCGGCTCTTGTCCGCGCGGAGCGTCGCGATCGCAAGCGGGTTTAACTTGATCATCGTGTCGACGCTATGTTTGATCTTCTCGACCTCCTCCTTCTGCTCCTGCAGGTCGGTCCAGTCGTTCCAGACGTAGAAGGCCATCTCGATCTCGCCTTTCTGATCGAGGATGGGGATGGCGTTCAGGGTGAGGTATTTCCTGGCGCCGTCGGGCCACTTGACCATGACGTCCGTCCGGGCGAGTTTCTTCGTCTCGTAGCAGGCGTAGAAGTGGTCGCCGCTGAGAATGGTGATGTCGTAGTCGTAGAGTTTCTTTGCAAGCGTCTCTTCGCGGGTCCCCCGCCACATCCGGGCGTACTCGTCGTTGATGTCGATCCGGCTCTTGTCGGGGCGGAGGAGCGCGATCGCAAGCGGGTTTAACTTGATCATCGTGTCGATGCGATGCTGCATCCTCTGGATCTCCTCCTCCTCCTGCCGTTTTTCGGTGAGGTCGTTGTAGACGATGAGGATGCTCTCGACCGCATTCTCGTTGTCGAGCAGCGGGATAGCGTACTGCTCGAGCGTGCGGGTGCCCGAGGGCAGTTCGACGACGATCTCCCCATACACGCGCTTCTTCTCCTGGATTGCCTGCCGGAGGCCGGAACCCTTCTGCGACGTTATCTTGAAGTCCCTCAGGCTCCTGCCGAGCACCTGATCCATCGGGATCCCGCTCATCTCGGCGTAGGCCGCGTTTGCCATGGTCACCTTGAAGTCCTGATTGACGACCAGAATGGGCATCGGATTCTGCTGGATGATCGTATCAGATCCCTTCAGGAGCATCCTGGCCTCGTCCAGCCGGCGTTTGAAGCGCTGCTTCTCCTCCTGCTTCTTCTCGAGCAGCGCGTTGATCGAGGTGGCCAGCGGCCGGTAATTCTCCGGAACGCCTGCAAGGTCGATCTGAACGGAGTCGTCGCCTTCAAGCGCCGCATGGAGTGCGGCCTCGATCGCCTCGGGGAGCACCACCGCCCCCTGTTCCTGCGCCTGTCCTGTCATACCCGGCACAACCGGCCCGGTGAATAGTGCTTTCCTTCCAGGTTTATCGATCATGGTTTACACAACCTCCTCGTGATTTTTGTCCCGCTCCGCGAGCGCAGTTGCTATTGCCCGGTACTCCCTGCCGGCATCGCTCTCGGGTGCGTAATGGGATATGGGAAGCCCCTTTTGCTGTGTCTCGTAGATTGCAGGCGAGTATGGGACTGCAAAGACCTGCTTGAACGATTTTTTTACCTCGGACTCGAACGCCTTCAGCCGCTCCCTCTCCCGCTCCTCTTCTGCGGCGGAAGCGGGCGAGAAGATCCGCTTCAGGAAGAGCGCAAGCCCGCCTGTTCCGGCAGCCGGATCGCCCGATCCTTTCCAGCGGGTCAGAATGGCGAAATCCGCGGCGACGTCTTCCCCGAGCATCTGCTTGATGTCGCCAAAGATCGTGGACAGGGCCTCCATGCCTTTCAGAGCGAACGTGCCGGAATCGAGGGTGACGATGGTGTGGTCCGCGGCGACGAGGCCGTTGATGACGAACTGGCCCATGCTCGGGGGCGTGTCGATCAGTATGAAGTCGTAGGCGTCCCTTACCTGCGCGAGTGCTTCCCTGAGTATCCCCGTCCGGTCCTCGATACCGTAGAGGTAGGGCTCGACCCCCACAAGATCGAGGGTTGACGGAGCGAGATCGATCCCCGACGTCGTAGGGACGATCACGTCGGCGATAGCGACGTCGGGAAAGCCCTCAAAGATGCTCATGAAGACGTCATACATGCTCAGTTCGAGGGTTTCGGGGTTGATTCCGAGACCCGTGGTGGCATTGGCCTGTGGGTCGCAGTCTACAACCAGAACGCTCTTTCCATCTTTCTGGAGGTATCCTGCAACGTTGAGGCATGATGTCGTCTTTCCTGTGCCGCCTTTATGGTGGGCGAACGCTATAATCGTAATGTCCAGCACCCCTCAGTATCCTTATTTGAAATAGGTGTTATTAAACTTACTTTTCTGAAGCGATATATTCTGAGCGTCTTAAATTTTTTGAAATATTTTTTCGCGCGAAAGGGTGGATCGAAGGTATCTTCACCACTGTATATCGAGGGCTCCGGGGGTGCCGAAGAGAGCGGCGTATGTGCTGGTCGCTCCCGGGAAGTTCGGCGCGTACCGGCAGCAGATTTCACTGGGGAAATTCGCTGTCGGTAGAGCGTATACCGGGTCTTCTATCGCCGGGATCGTTTGCAGCCCGGAGCCTCTGTACGCGCTCGGAGATCGATGGTCGATAATCGGTCCCGGAACGAAGAACTCCGGATATCGTGCCTTTACGATTGACAGATGACTCTCTCGCCAGCAGACCAAAGAGAAGGTTCTGGAGGAGAGTTCCGGGATCCCTCGTCCGGTAGCAGCGCCTCATCGCATCGGCGGCGTAGCGGTCGGCGGTAAACTCCTCATCGTCCATGCCGCGGTAATAGGTCCGGTAGGCGAAGAAGACGGTCAGGAGGAGGAGGACGACGAAGACCGGTTTTGCAAGCGGGAGGCCTCCGGCCAGCAGCGACGGGTGCCCGAGGAAGGCGAGGCAGAGGAGAACCGGGAGGCCAGGGAGGGCAGAGAGGAGAGAGGAGCCTTTTCTTACGTGCCCCTCTTCGTGGAGCAGCACGAAGCGGAGCGCATCGTCGCTTGCCCCTGAGAGGTTTCTTTCGAAGAATGAATGACGGTAGCGGATGCAGTTGAGTGCCGGAGATCCCCGTATAGAGACGGTGAGAGGGCATCTCACCAGTCTCGTCCTGCGGTTTATCAATCCCTTCTCCTGAAGTTCCCGGAATATCCGGTACAAGCGGGGATCGCGATCGGCTCTATTCATTGACAATTGATTATATTAATTATCATATATTAGATATTGCTCCCGGTCAGATCGCTCCTTCTCCGTTAATTTCCTGATTTTACCATCAGTAATTCTACGATGCAGGTTTTCCCCGGCGAAGCAGCGTCCGGTCTGGTGCAGTCTCTCTCCCGGGCAACCTCAGAAGAGAAGGGGGATGCACCCTCACGGTCTCCATGAATCCGGGCGGATCTCGTACCGTGTCGTGTGGTTTCGGGCTCCTGGTTTGAAACCTCTACAATCTCCGTTTTTTTCACAATATTTTAATAATAGCAACCAAAATTCTGAATGAGTAGAGTGGAGGTGAATCTGGAGGGCTGGAGGGGGCCATACGGCCGTGCTTGCGCCGGCACGGTGTGCGGATCCCCGGTCCTCCGAGCAGATGTCCAGAAAATATACGATCTTGCTGATACTGGCCCTTGCCGCCCTCACCGGGGCTGCCGGATGCCTCTCCACGTCGTTTGGTGAGGTGACCTACAGCGGCGGTGCTCTGCAGGTCCAGGTAGAGAACGCCGGCGAGCCCGTCGAGAACGCTGTGCTCCAGATCATGATCATGGAGGTGAGCGCGCTCGAACAGCACGAGGCTTTCTCCGAAGCGCGGTATATCGACCTTGAACGGGGAGAGAACGAGTACACGATCCGGGCCGACCTGCAGCCCGGCTCATACAAGGTCTTTCTGACTGTATTCGTCGGCAACGAACGGAGAGCATCCGTCATCCGCGACATGGAGGTAACAGCCTGATCGCGGCGGGACTCGCGGCGGCGCGGGGGCTCGAACCCGCGGATGCCGTCTTCTCTGGAGCGGAGGTATTCAACCCGTTCGCGTGCTCCTGGGAGCGCACGGACTTCGCGGTGAAGGGCGGCCGCGTCGTCGGCTTCGGTGATTACCGGGGGACACGGGAGTATGACCTCTCCGGCACATACGTGGTGCCCGGGCTGATCGACGCTCACGTCCACATCGAGAGTTCGCTCCTCGCGCCGGCGGAGTATGCCCGGCTCGTCCTCGCGCACGGCACGACGACGGTGATCGCCGACCCCCACGAGATAGCAAACGTCTGCGGGGCGCCGGGGATCGACTACATGCTTGCCGAAGGTGCGCGAACGCCGCTCGATATCCTGGTCATGCTCCCCTCCTGTGTCCCGGCAACGCCGTTTGACGCGGGCGGCGCCGTGCTTACGGCCGCGGACCTCGCCCGGTTCCGGGGACGGGAGGGAGTCGTCGGGCTCGCCGAGGTGATGAACGTCCCCGGCGTCCTCTTCGGCGACGAGGATCTCCGGGCGAAGGTGGACCTCTTCGAGGTCATCGACGGCCACGCACCGTTCCTCTCGGGTAAAGACCTGAATGCCTACATCTATGCCGGTGTCCAGAGCGACCACGAGTGCACGACGCTTCCCGAAGCTCGGGAGAAACTCCTCCGGGGGATGTACGTCATGATCCGGGAGGGCTCGACGGAGCGAAATCTCCGCGACCTCCTCCCGCTCGTCGACGCCTGCACGGCGCCGCGGTGCTGCTTTGCCACCGACGACCGGCACGCCGACATGCTTGCCGGGGAGGGGCATATCGACGACTGCGTGAGGAAAGCGGTCGCAGGCGGCCTCGAAGTCGAGCAGGCGCTCCGTATGGCCACGCTCTCCGCCGCCGGAAGGTTCGGGCTCCACGACCGTGGCGCTCTTGCACCGGGAAGGCTTGCCGACTTCTGCGTCGTCGACGACCCCGATCGCTTCCGCGTCCTCAAAACGTTCAAGCGCGGCGCCGAGGTCATCGACGCCGGCTACCGGCGGCCTGCCTGCCCGGCGGCCCCCATGCACGCCCGCGTGCCGGAGCCCGGCGATATCCGGATAACCGGGCGGGGGGAGGCGCGGGTGATCGGGATCGTGCCCGGCCAGATCACGACCCGGGATATGCGCTGTTCGGTCGACGCCGCCGGGATCCCGGATCTCGGCCGCGACATCCTCAAAGCGGTGGTCACCGACCGCTACCGGGCGTCGGGCTCCGGCGTCGGGCTTGTGCACGGCTTTCACCTGCAGGAAGGGGCGATCGCCGGTTCGGTCTCCCACGACTCCCACAACATCGTCGCGGTCGGTGCCGGCGACGCCGATATCGTCCGCGCCGTCGCCGAGGTGGTCCGGCTCGGCGGGGGCCTTGCGGTGGTCTCGAACGGGGACGTAACCGCGCTTCCCCTCGAGTGCGCCGGGCTGATGTCGGCCCTTCCCTACGGCGAGGTCGTGCAGCGGCTTGCGGCTCTCGAGGAGCATGCCCGGCGGCTCGGCGCGATCGAAAATCCCTTTATGTACCTCTCGTTCCTCGCGCTGACGGTCATCCCTGAAGTCCGGGTCACGGAGCGCGGTGTCTTCGACGTCGGGGCGTTTACGGACGTTCCGCTGTTTGAGGAGTGATGGGGCGTGCAGGGGTAATCTCCCCTGAAGATACTCTCAACCCTTTTTGATCGTGATCCGAAATTTGAAATCTTCTCGAACGCCGTTCCTACGGTGCTTGGACTCAGTTTCTGTAAAGTGTTTTCCCTTCTGAATATTGTACAATCCCGTACACGGTTTTCCAGTGGATATCGCCACTGGGGAGGGGCTGACGGGGAGGGGGGCGCGCCCCCTCCCCTGTCCCCACCCCTCAAACGCGATGTCCCCACGGTCCAGTGTACCGGGCTTTTTCCTCGTCTTCAAGGTTAACACTTGCAACCGAAGCCCCTACTCATCTGAGTGCCGTTTCTCGTATCTTGGAGTATCTTGAGCACCCCTATCGATGTCCACGTAATAATAAAGTCTCGTCTGTTCCCCGGGTCTTTTCTCACCAAAACCCCGTCACCGCCCCCGGCGCCAGCACCGCGATCACGAAGAGGATGACCGGCTGATGCAGAAAGTAAATGAAGAGCGAGTGCCGGCCCAGGAACTCGAGCGGCCGGGCAAACGCCGGCTCCGTAACCGGGAGCGGAAAACCCCGTTTCCCGTCGGGGTAGAAGAGATGCCCGACTGCCATCCCGACCAGGACGAGGGCGAACCAGGGGAGGAGCGGGACGTAATCGAGGCTCGTGAAGGATTCCGGCCGGATGCCGAGCCAGAGGAGCGGCCACGGGCCGGAGACGAGGCTTGCCGCATAGCCCGCGATGAGGAAGGCGATACTCGTGATGATGAGTCTCTCTGAATCGAACCGGACGAAGAACGGCGCGAGGAGGATCGCGATCCCGATGAAGTGCAGGATGCCGAAGACGATGTAGACGTCAGGGAGAAATAGCCGGGTGACGACGGTGATGACGAGGCCGTAGCCGAAGATGGTGAGGCCGCGCCGGACGTACTTGAGCGTGAGGCCGCGCTTATCAAGCCTTCGTGCTGCCCGGGCGTAACTGATGGTGAAGGAGACCCCGACGAGGAAGATGAACGTCGATGCGGTCAGGTAGGCGAGCATCCGGAGAAACCCGCCGGAGACGTTGAGCGGCAGGACGCCGAAGAAGTTGAGGTCGAAGGCCGAGTGGAAGACGATCATCGTCACGACGGCGACGCCCCGGGCGAGGTCGATCTCCCAGTAACGCTCTCCCGGCATGCTCCGCACCGTTAAAAGAGCCTTCGCCGGACGGGAGCGCCGCAGGCAGGACAGGTCTTCGTATCGGATATCTCCCGGCTCTGCTCCTCGGTGGGCTCGTTGTAGAGCCGGGAGAAGCCGCACTGCCGGCTGCACTCGATCACGACGAACGGACTACAGATCCTGCCCATCTCCCCTCACCCCGCCTTGCTGCCGTAAGCGTATCATGGCTTGCCTACAATTTCATGGGATGGTTATCTGATAAGGGTTTACCCGTGGGCTGGGGGGAGGCACCATTATTCCCATGCCTGCCCTACTTTCTTCATGAGCGATCAGGATGAGCATATCGTAGAAGCCGCCGGCAGATGCCGGGTCGTGATCCGGGACGGCCGGGTGGTCGAGGTCGGGACGCCGCAGATAGAGGACTGCCCGCTTGCGCGGCGGTTTGCCTGCCCTGTTCCGGAGATGACGCCGGAGGCGATACGCGCGAACATCGAAGGGCGTATCAGGTCGTTCGGGATGTGCACGCCAAAGCGCGAGATTCTTGCCGGGCCGGACTTCGTCATCTTCGGGGCATCGGAACTCCTGAGCAGCGCCGTCCGCCGGGGAGACCTCGACGCCGCGGTGATCGCCTCCGACGGGGCGGGGACGCTCGTTGCGACGAACCCCGCTCTCATCCAGGGGATCGGCGGCCGGATGTCGGGGCTCGTGAAGACAAGCCCCATCCCGGAGGTGGTCGCGCGGATCGAAGAGAACGGGGGCGTCGTCCTCGATCCGGCAACCGCCGTGATCGACCAGGCCGCCGGCGTCGCCCTGGCGGCAGAACTCGGCCATCGCCGGATAGCCGTGACCACCGCCGTTGCCGCCGAGGCGGCGGCTATCCGGGAGCGGTTCCCCGGTGCCGTGATCGTCGCCGTTCACACGACCGGGATCTCGCGGGAGGACGCCGCCCTGATGGCCCGCTCGGCCGATCTCCTCACCGCCTGCGCCTCACGGCACGTCCGGGAAGAAGCGGCGAAGACCGCGCTCCTCCAGGCGGGGACGTCGATTCCGGTCTTTGCGATGACGGCCGCGGGGAAAGCAATCATCCTCGGGAAGGTCGCGGAGACCGACCAGCAGATCATCGTCCACGGAGCGCGCCTCCCGGTGCCGGGGTCGCAGTCGCCCTCCCCGCTCCGCTGATCCCAAATGATCTCTGTATCATTAACTCACGCGAAGGCACCCAAAGGTCTCCATCCAGACTTCGCGACCTTCGCGGCTCGCACCTACGGTGCTCAAGCTCGCTGCGCTCGCACTTCGCGTGAGTGGATTGTGGAGATAACGATACGGTCTCACGCGAAGCCGCGAAGGTCGCGAAGGGGAGTTGTATTGTTAGCAGCCCTCTTCACAAACTCGAAGGACCTTGATTTTTTATTTCGGACCTGCACCACGGACTATCCGGGATTGAACGAAGCACTTTGCGAGAGCCCAATAGTAATGGACTATCGGCCCGTAATGCCCACGTGGCCCGCGAGTTCGGCGAACTCGGTTAGAACGATATCGGCCTTTATCTCCGCCACGTTGCCGTCGCGCCAGTCGCCGTAGGCGGCGAACGCGGTCGTCATCCCGAGGTGCCTCCCGGGAGCGATGTCGCGGACCAGGCTGTCGCCCACCATCATCGCCCGCGCCGGAGCCGCATCGAGTCGCCGGAGAGCGTAGAGGAGGGAGTCGGGCTCCGGTTTCCGCCGGCCCGAGACCTCCGGGGTCACCACGGTCTCGAAGTAATCGATGAGCCCGGTCTTTGTGAGCCGCCGGTGTGCCTGGGACGACTCCGCGTCGGTCACGACCGCGAGAGCGATCCCGGCGTCCCGGAGGTACCGCAGCGTCTCCTCGACGCCCGGGTATGCCTCGACCAGGCTGAGTTTCACGTCTTCGTAGGTGCGGCAGCAGACCTCGAACGCCCGCTCCTCGTACACCCCGAGACTTTCGAGATAATCGCGTATGTTCTCGTGGCCCTCGAACCCGTGAATCCCCCGGAGAAACTGCCTGAAGAGCGATTCGGGGTCGCCGGTTCCGAGGTAGTCGACCACGCACCGGCACGCCTCCCGCTTCGCTCCGACGAAGTCGAAGAGGGTGTTGTCCATGTCGCAGAGGACCGCCTCTACCGCGGTATGCCGAGTGCTGTAAGGTGTCTGCATATCTTGAGTTCCCTCATGAATGCACGGTACGCCTCGTCGTCCCGGAACCGGACTTTGAGTTCGTCGAGATCGTTGCCCTTCCCGCCGTACTCGCCGAAGATCGTGGTGCCGTTGCAGTTCACGAACCCGAAGACTGCGGCGAGATTGAAGAGCAGCCGCCGGAACGCCGGTGCCGTGCAGGCTGTTGCCTCCAACCTATATGGGCGGTCGAAGTAGAAGTACTCGAGCCCCTCGGCCATGCAGAGGTCGGCCATGTAGATGTCGGCGGTCAGAAGAACCGGGAGGGCGTACCGCTCATCCTCGAACTTCCGGAGCGCCCGGACGATGTTATAGTCGTTCTCTTCGGAGAGGTGTGTGTGCTGGCCCGGCGCCGCAATCTCCGTTGCCCGGTCACGGATGGTGCGGTACTCCTTCAGCGCGAGATACGCCGCTTTGCGTGACCGCTTCATCCGTTTGTTCTCGAGTTGTGTGATATATTCCCGGCAGTCGGGCGCCAGTGCCGTCATCTCCCCGATCGTCTTTGCCGGGTACTTGCGGTTGATGGCATACGCGATCTCGTCCCGGACGGTATCGACGATCAGGTATGAGGCGTGCTCGATCCGGGGATTGTTCGATGCAAACCCGTGGTAGAAGAGGTTCGTATCCAGGCCGAAGAAGACGGCCTTCTTGAGCTGCCCATACGATGCGAGCATCGATTCAAAAGCGGCCTGGTTCACGTAGCGGGCGACCCCGCTTGCAAACATGCACTCCTGGAGATCGGCGTAGGAAGGAAGTTCCGCGGAGACAGGCTCGTATTCGGCGACCCATTCCTGGAAGGTCTCGCGTGACGCGGGCAGTTCGAGCGCAAACCCGGCTCCTTCTGGACGTGCGACCAGGATATCGCCCTCGTAGAGCGGGTACCTGACGCGGATCTCGTCGAGGCTGTTGATGAGAACCTGCAGTTCGTCTTCCCTGATGACCGCATCGTTCATCCTCTCGCCCCCGCGTCTTCCATGATATCCCGGATCTGCTGGATCTGGTGCGGGATCATCATGTAGGGCTTTGCAACATCGTCGGTGTTCTTCATGGCGAGATAATAGATGTGCCGGATATCCAGTCCCGCGACCGAGACTGCAATGAGCGCCCCGGCGACCGTGACCTTCCTGCCGGAGGTGATGTCGATCGCCACGTGGAGTCCCTGACGGATGAGATCGCCGGCAAGCGACCTGATCGTCTGTCCGGTCCTCACGAAGTCCGCTTCAGGCAGGATCTCCGTTTCGATAGCGGGGGAGAACCCGTATCCCTCCGAGACGACTCCGATTGCTTCGACCGCGACCGATGCTTCCTGCGCGTAGGGTTCTTCGGTGACGATAATGACCCGTTCGGGGCGCAGTCCCTTCTCACGCAGGACTGCGTGATAAGCGTTGACGAGCGCCCATGTTGAGCGGCCGAGAAGTGCTATGTAGGCGTCGCCGGAGGCGGGTGTCACGTGGGCAATCACTGCTTCAAGACTCACCCTGATGCTATATAGGCTTTGTCGGAGCAGCCCTCCCTGAATTGGGATTCATGGGAGTCATTCTGAACCTTTTGCTTCGTTATTTTTGCATTATTGGCTCTGTATCTGCGTTTCCTGGAGTTGGATGGCAGTTCTTGCCGGTTCATGGCGGCATTTCACTTGCGGCCCTTTCTAAATAAGCCTTTAACGCGGAATAAATCGGAAAATACCGCAAAATATTTGGTAAATATTTTATGATCGATGTCCCTATAGTGGTATAGTAGAGCGCGAAATTACCCCGGAGAGATAGACCCATGGAGATAAGAAGAGTACGATTGCGGACACCGGAAGACACCTGGGGGTTGGCCGACCCGGAACAGCAGAGGAAGACACGTCAGGACGCCATCGACGACGGCGATCTGATCGAGATCACCCGGATGGGAAGGGATCTGGGCATCACCTATCCGCTTGCCGTCTCGGCACGGGCCGCACAGAGTATGGTTCCGTTCCCGAACATCCCGCAGGAGACCGTTACGGAGAACCTCTGGGACACCCTTCACGCGTTCCGGGCCAAAGCCCACACGACGACCGAGGAGGAGTTCGAGTTTCGGGTCAGCCTCTACCAGAACGGCCTTGTTCCCACCCTGACCTTCAAGGCCGCGGTCTCCCCCGGGGATGACGGCGAACCGGTCATCACCATCATGCTGCCGGACGAGAACTGGGAGACGATCGGATGCGGCCACCACCATAACGCGGGCGACGCAATGCTCACCGTCGATGACGTTGCTTCGACCCTGAACTTCACCCCCGGCCGGATCCGGGAGTTCATCCGGGAGGAGCGGATTCCGGCGGTCAAGTGCGGGGGATCCTGGCGGATCAAACGCTCGGAACTCAACCGGATCATGAACGAAGGGTTCTGATCGGCCGTTGGTGGATGCCGTCGATGGGGTTAATTCAGCAGCAGGGCCGTAGTTCTCCGGGTGTGCCTGCCCATGCCGCAGATAGCGGTTGATCGGTCACGTCGCTGCAACGCTCCATGCGGCACCGTACCTGTGACCGCCACCTGGTACGCCTCATCAGTCCGATGCGGGCGCTGCCCGGTGACCTCGGAGCCCAGGGAGCTAATATTCTTTCCTGACACAGGTGATATATAAAACTTTTTTTTATTTCCGCGGCAAGAGAAACAAACATATTTAATTTTTAGACGTAGAGTTTTCATTATGTGCATCGAGGGGCGACGAGCATTCCCGGACAGCCAATCCGCCGATCCGGTAGCCGGTATCCGCGATGTAGTGATGGTGTTGCCGGTATCCGCGGACGAGTGCGTGTCCGATGACGGTCGTGCACCTTTTCCGGCGCTCCGTGCCCTGATCTGCGCGATCTTCGGGATCGTATCTCTTCTCCTTCTTTTGCCCGGTGCGGGAGTGCCGAGTATGCCGGCGATTGAATCCGTATTTCCCATCGTTTGCCTGCCCGGGCTCTTCGGGCCGAACGGCTCTTCGCTTATCAGGCACTGGATAAAGAAGGATACCGAAAAGAGCGATAATAAGGACGCCCCCAAACCCCCGGTTGCCGACGTCTCCATCGAGGCACCCCCGCGCAGGCATGCCCCGGCCGACGGTAGGACGAGCGTCCTCGAGAGGCTTGAGAACGTCCCCGATGCTCTTCGGCGGTTCGACGAACTCGTCTCGCCGGGCGAAACGGTTACCGTTTCTTCCCCGGAGGAGCCTCCTGCAGACGGCCCCGGGGGTCTTGCCTCCCCGGACGAAGTCGATGCTCTCTTCCCCACGGAGGATCCTGCGGCAGAAGACTTCCCGGACTTTTCTCTCCTGGATGACGGCATGCCCGGCGTTCCGGACGATCAGCCTGCGCCGCATCCCGACTCCCTCAGCGACGATGAACTCATGCAGATGCTGGGGTTCGAGGACGGAGATGTCGATCCCTCTCCCGGGCTTGCCGAACTCGATCTCTCAGAGGAAGGGCCGGCGACCGTGACCGCCCCTCTCCCTCCCATCTGTGAGGCTGCGGGGGGAGACGATGAGCGCCCGATAGAGTCGCTCATCGATGACCTCGGGAGTGACGATGCCGGGGTTCGCGGGCGTGCCGTCAGTGCCATCGCAGAGCGTGGAGCCGACGCCGTGGAACCACTGGTTCGGGCCCTTGCCCTTGCGGACGACGGGCGTCGGTGGTGCGTCGCCGAGGCCCTCGCTCTGATCGGGGAGGATTCAATCCCTGCGTTGATTGCTGCGCTCGGGGACGTTACTGCGCAGATCGGGGCGGCAGCCACGCTCGTGCGCATCGGGTCTCCCGCTGTGCCGCCGCTCATCGCAGCGCTTGCCAGCGATGACGGCGAGGTGCAGTTCGGTGCCCGCTACGCGCTCCGGGAGATCGGCGACGAAGCAATTCCCTTCCTCATCGAGGCCATCGGTGCGCCTGAGCGGAGCATCCGAAGGTCGGCGGCCTCCGTCCTCCGGGAACTCGGGTGGAAAGCCCCCGACGACGCCGGTGCGATACGCTACCTCGTCGCCGACGAAGCGTGGCTCGACGTTGCGGATTACGGTGAAACCGCGGTCGATCCCCTCATCCGCATCCTGAAGTCCCCCGACAGGGGGGTGTGGTGGAACGCCGCCCGGACTCTCGGGGAGATCGGCGCGGCCGCGGTCGATCCTCTGGTCGAACTTCTGCACGAAGCGAGCGACGAGATCCGGCCGCTGGCGGCCATGGCGCTCACGGAGATCGGTTCTCCTGCGGTCGAGCCGCTCATCGAGTTGCTCTCCGTCCCCTCCCTCCGCAGAACGGCGGCGGCGGCTCTGGCGAAGATCGGTGAACCGGCAGCGGAGGCGTGCATCCGCGCCCTGGACTCCACGGACGGGAAGGCGCAGGAGACGCTTCAGGAGGTTCTCGGTGCGCTCGGCGAGCCGGCGGTACCGGCCCTGATCCAGTCGTTGACGTCCGGGAAGTCCCGTATCCGGTCGCGTGTCGCCGAGATTCTCGGCAGGATGAACTGGGAGCCCTGGAGCGACTCTGAACGGGCCTGGTACCTGGTTGCCCGGGAGGAGTGGATGGAACTCGCCCTGATGGGCTCGCCGGCCGTTGAGCCGCTGATCCGGATGCTCAGCGGCGATGACGCCCGCATACGGTGCGAGGCTGCAGCGACGCTCGGCGAGATCGGCGATCCGGCGGCGGTAGGGGCGCTCGTGGATGCCCTCGCCGACGAGGCCGTCGCCCCGGTGGCGGCGGATGCGCTCGTTGCCATCGGGGAACCGGTCGTGGCGCCCGTCCTCGAACTGCTTGAAGGTGGGGCCGGGGGCGCCCGGGAGAGCGCCGTCGAGGTTCTGGGCCGACTCGGGACGCCGGAGGCGGTTCCGGCCATCGTCGAACTCGTCAGGACCGGCGAGGACCGCCTTCACCGGAAGGCCGTCGACGCCCTGATCGGGATCGGTGCGCCTGCGGTAGACGCCCTCATCCCTCTCCTCGGCGAGGAGGGCGACGGTCAGGCAGGAGCGGCGGCGGTGCTCACCGGAATCGGCGTTCCGGCGCTCGAACCGCTTGCCGGGGCACTCGGCGATGAGAACTCGTCGATCCGCATGGGAGCCGCAAGAGTCCTCGAAAAACTCGGGTGGGTCCCCGAAGCGGGGACGGCGGAGGAGACCGTCCACCTGATCGCGCTGCAGCGATGGCCGGAGATCGTGGATATCGGTGCTCCCGCCGTCGATCTCCTGATGCCGCGGCTCGGCGACCTTGATCCGGCAGTGCAGGCCGGAGCAATGGAGGCGCTGGTCGGCCTCGGGGCCCCTGCGGTCCCCTCCCTGATCCTCCTGCTCGGCAGGAAGGCGCTCCGCGATCCGGCGATAGAGACGCTTGTTGGGATCGGCGAACCCGCGGTGGAACCGCTGATCCAGGCCCTGGAGAAGACCCGGCTCCGCAAGACGGCCGCCGGAGTGCTTGTCCGGATCGGGAGACCCGCGGCCGGCGCGCTCGTCCCGGTTCTCGGGCACCCTGAGATCGGGCAGACCGCCGCCGGGATCCTCGAGGCGATGGGGGAGGAGGCCTTCGATCTCCTGGTCGAGGCGCTCGGGAACGACGACGCCCTGATCCGGCAGCGGGCGGGAGATCTGCTCGCGGGTCTCGGGGAAGCGGTTGCGGCCCCGCTTGTCGGGGCGCTGGGGCACCCCGACGATGCCGTCAGGCTCGGGGCAATCGACGTTCTCACCCGCCTCGGGAGCCCGGTCGTCGATCTGCTTATGCAGGCGCTCAACGATGAACGCTACCTGGTGCGGCTGGGCGCGGCGGAGGTTCTCGGCAGGGCCGGGTGGGAACCGCGGACGGAGAGCGAGACCGTCAGCTACCTGATCGCGAAGGAACAGTGGGCTTCCGTCGCCGGGATCGGGCCCGGTGCGGTCGGACCGCTGATCCGGACGCTCAACGACCCGGACAGCGCAATCCAGATGGGTGCGGCACGTGCGCTCGGGCTGATCGGAGCTCCCGCGGTGGTGAGGCTGATCTACGAACTCCGTATCGAACAGGACGGCACGCAGAGAAAGGCGGTCGAGGCCCTCAAGATGATCGGCGAACCAGCGGTCATTCCGCTCATCGAGGCTCTCCAGGATCGCGACTGGCAGATCCGCCTGGGTGCGGCTCGGGCGCTCGTCGGCATCGGAGATCCGGCCGTCGAACCGCTGGTCCGGGCTCTCCGCGCCGCCCCCCCGACAATCCGGATGGGAGCGGCCGCGACGCTCGGCAAGATCGGGAACCCGGCGGCCATCGAGCCACTGATCGACGCGCTCCTGCACGACGACCGCCGCCTGGGGCGCGTCGTGGTGCGTGCGCTCGGGATGATGGGCGAGCCGGCGGTCAGGCCGCTCCTGCGGGTTCTCAGGGACGGGAACGAGGCGGCCCGGAAGGGTGCGGTGGCGGCGCTTGTGCTGATCGGCGAGCCCGCGGCACGCCTGCTCCCCGGTGCGCTCACCGACGAGCATTTCCGTGTCCGTGCCGGGGTCGCGGACGCCCTCGACCACCTGGGCTGGTCGCCTGCGACGGGGGAGGAGACGGTCGTCTACCTGATCGCGAAGGAGCGATGGGGCGATCTCGCCCGGGTGGGAGCGGCCGCGGTCGAACCGCTGGTGCGTGTGCTCGGCGACCGCGACGACAGTATCCGGCGGCGGGCGGCGATGATTCTCGGCGAGATCGGCGACCCGCGCGCGATTCCGGGGCTCATGAACCTCCTCCACGACGACTACTACAGCGTCCGGCGAGAGGTTGCGGCGGCGCTCGTCGCCATTGGATCCCCGGCGGTGGATCCGGTCGTCTCCGCACTCTGCGACCCGGACGGCGATGTCCGGAAACGGGCGGCGGACGTGCTCGCCGAGATCGGGGATGCACGGGCGATTGCGCCCCTCGAGCGCACCTTTGACGACGAGGACTGGTACGCCCGGAAAGCCGCCGAGAATGCGGTGGAGCGGATCCGGGCTCGGGAGGAGCAGCGAGAGTAATTTCCGGGGGCTGCTTGCCGTACGACCCGACCATAGAGCATAAGTCTCTCTCGGGGCCGCGCTCGATTACCATCTTCTACCGGAAGCCTTTCCTCCTCTCGCAGGGGTTCCGGGAACGGGAGATCCCGCTCTTCGATTGTCGCCTCGACAAGATCCTGAAATTCCCCCTCAGTTGCCGTCACCTCCGGGATTGTGGGGATGTTCAGCGCCATCATGAGAGGCATGGTGATGGGGTGGAGTTTCCTCCCCCAAATGCCTCATTGCCCACCCGGAGTTCCCGACCATTTCACCGATAGGCCGGGTAACGTTCTCCGGCATACCGCGTTCCGGGTGCGTGGAGTTCCAGATGATGGGGAAGGTGACGTTCTCCGGCATACCGCTTCCGGGGTACCCGGTCTCAAGCGACTGCAGGATGTAGATCTCCCTCTGCATCTGGTTGTTTGCGCCCGTCAGCCCCGCGTTCTTGATCAGCACGAGGCCGCTCTCCTTATCGACGACGTAGCGTATGTCAAAACTCGTCCCGAGGTTTGCATAGTAATACACCTGCGCATTCCATTCCGTACCGGCGAGTTCCAGCGGCCCCTCAAGAACCATGAACTCGGGGCTGAAGGCAGAACTGTCGAGGTCGACCCAGAACGGTACGAGCCCCATCCCCGGGTCCCCCGGCAGATATGACCACGAACCCGTGTACAGGGTGCCCCCGTCGATGCCGCTCACCACGACCGAGTCGCCGGAATAGCCCCCCGCGGCGTCCCCGGCGGTGATCGTGTCGGTCAGATACCCGAATACCCCGGTCCCCTCGTGATGCACCCACCGGTCCATCGGGTCGTCGGGATCGATGGCGTAGTACGGGGTCAGCGCGGCCTGATACGTCACCTTCGTTCCGGGCTCTGCCCAGGTGGGCGGGGCCATGGCGGAGACCTGGCACACCATCAGCAACAGGCAACAGCCCGCCAGCAGTCTCATCGATGCTCTCATATGCTCGACCTCGGCCGGAATTGTTGTTATCCCGGTATATCAGGGTTGTGCAGATCCCCGGCAGGCGAAGGGAAGAGTTCCTATCTCCTTTCACCCGCAGGCGGCGGAAGCGCCCGTAATCCCGGCAGTCACCGGCGGACACGGTATCCGGCCGCCGTGAGAGTATCGATGACGGCATCGTCCCATTCGGTGCCGGAGAGCCCGTTCAGCGTCGGCTGCACCCGTTCCCAGAGCCGGCGGAGTTCGTCGGTGTCCGGGAGAAACGTTGTTTGGTACATCACGCGCCCGGCCCTTTTGCCCTCAGAATCGAGGATGAGGAGACGCCAGCAGCAGTAATCGCGGCAGATCTCGGGGCGCGTCAGGTGGACGGTGCACCATGCCTTTCCCTTCTTTCCGTCGAATGCGACGTTCCCATGGAACGGAGCAGGAGAATCCCGGGGGGTCTCGAACCTCAGAAAGGGGCATGCGTCCGGCAGTTCCGCGATGCTGCTCTCATCCTCGAAGAGCGCGATCTTGTCCGGGTCGACCCGCACCTCCTTCACGTCCCCGCTGTAGGCGTTGCGCACGACGAAGGTGTGGTTGCCGCGCTCTTCGATGATCGTGTGGACGTTTCTCATGCTGCTGCAGCAGCTGCCGCACTGGCAGCACCTACACGCCATGGCGGCCGTCTCCCCGGATGCCGGGCAGTTGATGTGCGAACATGCTCGTTATCCAATCGTAATCATCGCAGAGATAAAATACCCGCGGGAGGGTCGCCCGGATCAGATCAGCGTCATACACGGCCGGCCCGGGGTAAATAGGCTCCTGATTTACCGATGTCGTAGCCCTGCCCTCTCTTGCCGGGATTAGTCGCTCTTCTGTTCCTCAGGGCTGCGGAGTAATGGCAGAGTCCCGGGATAAATTACTGGGTCGTGCCACTTTAATTTGGAGATTCCGGTGCGTGAAATGCAACGCCCCTTCGCGGCTTCGCGCTCTTCGCGTGAGGAGTAATAGAGAGCATCAACGCCTCACGCAAAAGGGGCGAAGGATGTGAAAGGTGGCAGTGCGAGATTTATAGATTTAAGCGGCAACAAGCACTACCGACAGAATCGGAGGGATTCGGTGAAGACTGATTACTGACTGATCGGTGCCGGATCTGCCCGGGAAACATCTAAAACAAGAACCGAATGCGAGGGGTGAGATTCGAACTCACGAACTCCTACGAGACCAGGCCCTCAACCTGGCGCCTTTGACCTGGCTTGGCAACCCTCGCCCTGTGCTTCTCTATACAATGCGCTGCAACCAGAAATATCTTGCTCTGCCGGAACCCGGGCTCCCGCGGGCGCGGGGCAGGGAGCCGTTTCCCGGGCGGATCCCTCCTGCGACACCTGTACCCCAGCGCCCCGGAACCGCCTTCGATGTGTATTTATGCGCCCGGATCCAACGATCCCGCATGTGGGCTGACATCTCACGGGAGTTCGCCGATTCGCCGTCCCAGGGCAGGGTAGTCCGTTTTCTGCTGGAGAACGGGTTCGGCATCAACGAAGAGGGGCGCATCGTCTGCAACGGCATCGAGATCCCCGCGACGCACATCGGCAGGGCGATCGAGACCGACCGGAGAGTCGTCGACGCCACCGCCCGGCGCATCCTCGATAATCCCGAACTGCGCGAGATCTTCATCCGGATGCGCGCTGCGCCCGACCTCACCCGGGTCGCCGAGGCCCTCGGCCTCTCGGTCATCACCCTCTACCCGAAGGACGCGCAGCAGAAAGGGATCGTCGGCGCGGCGGTCGAAGTCCTCGTCGAGCACAACCTCTCCATCCGCCAGATCTTCGTCACCGACCCCTACCTTGCGGAGGAGCCCAGACTCGTGATGATCGTCGACGAACCGCGGATCCCGGCTTCGGTCTACGAAGAGATGCGGGCCCTTCCGCAGGTAAACCGGCTGGTTATCTGAAAAGTTCCATCTCCTGCGCGAGCCTGAAGATCCGCTTCCTCTGCCTTCGCGGGAGGGCGACTATATGCTGCAGCCGCTCTTCGAGTGTGATGGCGCGGGTTCCCTTCACCAGGTTATCCGCGTGGGCGACGATCTTCTCTTCGAGCGTGCGGGGCATGCAGTCGCGCGGGACGAGACCCAGCAGCGAAGACTCGTCGGCCGTCAGCCCGGCCCCGATGTGCCGCTCGACGATGGCGGCGACCGCCTCGTCGAGACCGAGCGACCGGCATATCTCGCCGCCCACCTCGGCGTGGCAGAGGTCGTGCGTCACTCCCCGGCCGATATCGTGGAGGAGGGCGCCGGTCTCGACCAGGTCGCGGTCGACCAGTGGGTCGGACGCGTAGGCGAGCGCAAGGTCGCGCACCGCCCGGCAGTGTGCGATGACCCCGTCGGAACAGCCCGCCCGCCTGAGGAGATCGATGCAGTCTTCTTCACGCACTCCCGAGGCTCTCCTTGATCCTGTCGATTCTCTTCCTGAGAGCGACGGCGATGAGTTCGTTGTCGAAGTGTTCGAGCATCTCCTCGCAGTTCGGACACTCGAAGTTCCAGTTCGCCGCGTCCGTGAAGGTGTAGATGACGCCGCAGTTCTTGCACATGTAAAAATCGTTCTTCTCCTCGTAGGCGAGCCGGGCGTCGAGATGTTCGAGCACGTCCCGGACCTGCTCCTCGAGCACATCGTGGAGACGGTCGAGGCGGAGGTGCCAGAGGTAGGTGAGCCAGCCGGTCTCGGAGTTCTTCAGCCGCCGGTATTCGGCGAGGCGCTGCTCGTAGAGCGTGTAAAGGGTATGGCGAACGGTGTTGAGGTTGACACCGGTCATTTCGGCAAGTTCCTCGTCACTGTGCTCTCCTTCTTCAGGGAACCGCCTGAGAAGTTCGATTCCCTCTTCCCCGATCATGCGCAGAATATAGGTGTTGATTGCCGGATCGTCCAACAGTTCAGTGACGGATACCATACTCAAATCTCTCCCGTAGTTGAATTATCATATAAGAGTTTATATGCCGCATCGATGCCTACCATACTCTGCTCTTAACCTTTAATTCACTTTTCCCGTCCTGAGGCGGCGGGCTCACCACCCGATCCGCTTCCGGACGGCCGCGGTGTTCCTCTCGAGGTCGGCATACGCCTCCTCTTCCGTCTTGCCGCAGCCGTAGACGCTCACGACGGCGTGCCCCTCCTCGAACTCGGTTCCGGGCCAGGGGATATCGGCGATGCGGGGCGCAAGGTCCGAGAGGTCGGCGTCAAGCCGCATATCCCGCTTGGCAAAGAGGATCCGCCGGACCGCGACCTGCCGCGGGGCGGGCACCGTCGCCGGGATCACCCCGCGGCAGGCGTTCATGTGCATGGCAAAGACACTCTTCTGGATCGCCATCTCGACGGTGTCCAGAGTGGCCTGGAACCGGGGATTGATCTCGATCGCCCAGGTTTTCTCACCCGCGACGAAATCGATCCCGATCGAGCCCACGCACCCACTTGCGGCAGAGATCCGCTCCGCCGCCGCGATCATCTCCCCGCCAAGGGGATGGGAGAACGGGGTGACCGACCCGGCAAACCCGTGCGCGCTCTCCCCCTCGCCCCGGAGGATCTGCCGGTTGACCGCGATTGCCCGCGCACGCCGGCCGTCCGTGACGCAGGAGACGCTCGACGGAATCCCGTCGACGAGGGCCTGCGCGACGTAGGGGACGTCCGGCCAGGCCTCCTCCCACCGCCGGAGTTCCTCCTCCGCTCTCACGACAGCGTTCCTCCATCCCCCCGCTCCCCGGCGCGGCTTGATCATCGCCGGGTAGCGGTCGTCCCCGGCGAGCGGCGGAACCGGAACGTCCAGTTCCTCGAAGAACCGCTGGATCTCCAGTTTGTCGAGGAACCGCTCCACCTTCGCGGGCGGCGTGCCGCAGAGCGGGATCGTCGTCCCGATGGCCTCGGCGCCCGAAGCGACGACCAGCGCGTCGACCGGATGACGGATGGCGAGTTCGGCGATCTTTCCCGGGAGTTCGTCGAGTTCGTCGAACGAGAGGCAGTCTTCCGTGTACCAGCGGAGATCCTGGTCGCAGAAGTGGTCGACGGCGTAGACCGCATAACCTGCCCGGCGGGCCGACTGCGCCACATGCCGCGTGGCGAACCCCGCAACCAGAACCCGCCCCTTCACCGCTCCACCGTCTTCTTGCCTGCTTTTGCCGGCTCGATCCGGATCCTCGCGTCCGGGTACTCCCGGTTGAGTTCCTTCCCCTCGAAGAGGTGGTCGAGGAAGAGGGCGAGGCTCGATATCTCGGAGTGAGGCTGGGTCGTCACCGAGACGTTGTAATCGGCGAGCCCGTAGATGTCGCCCGGCACCTTCTCCGCCCCCACCACGACGAGCACCCGCTCCTCTCCGCGGATCTCGTCGATGACGTCGGTCATCCGGAGCCCGTACATCGTGAGGTGGGCGACCTTGCCGCCGGCGGCCTTCCAGTCCTGGATACACCGTCGCCACTTCACGTCGTTCTCGATGAAGAAGTCTCCTCCCCACCGGTCTGCCACGTCCGTTATGCTCAAAGCGACACCGGGATCGTCTGCGGCGAGGTACATCCCCCGGGCACCGAGCGCCCGCGCCGCGAGCCCGACGTGGGTCGTCACCCGCTGGTCGCGTTCGGGCCGGTGGCCTATCCGGAGCACGGCTACTTCGGGCATCCCGCTCATTCCTCGCTCCTTTTTGCCCGGATAACCCCGTTCTCGATGACGAACGGCAGGTCTTCTCTGGTATGGCGGCACTGGCACTCTATCAGCGATTCCTGGATGGAGAGAAGGCGCACCATCTTCCCCGTCTTTCTGATAAGAAGGTAATGTTCAAGACGCTCGAGCGATGCCGTCACCGCACCGGGCTCAAATCCGGTGTCTGCTACCAGGTCTTCGACCGTAATGTCGCCGGTTTCGGGAATCCGGTGATATACGGCCCAGTCCAGATCTTCCTCACGCACACCTATTCTTTTTTCCGGGGAGACCGATATAGTTATTCATGCACCGTTCCGGCTCTGTCGGCCGCTATCGGCGCAGTTTGCCGGTGCGGGAGATTGGATGTGCAGGTGGGAACCGGGTATGACCGACTATATGGAACTGGCGGAACTTGCCGACAGCCTCTTTGAGGCGAGCGATGACGACGACGAGCTTCTCGCGAAGATGCTGGATACGCTTGACGAAGAGACCCGCGGAGCGCTGCTCTCCTCCGACCTCCTCAACGCGTACCAGGTCTTTTACTACTACTTCCGGGAGACGCCGGACGAACTGACGATGGAGCGGCTGCAGCTCCACGCCGCATCGGACCTCGCACGGGGGCTCGTCATCGACGAGGTCGACCTCTACGAGGTGATCTTTTTGATGGAAGACGGGGAGCCGGTCGTCCTCCTCACCGACGGGGAGAACACGCTCGCACGGTTCAGCGGCACGGAGGCATACGCAGAAATTGCCCGCTACATGGAGGAGTGCCTCTGATACGTCGGGCCGCCTTCGTTTGAGGGCATAGTCTTTTGCGAGGTTTGAAGGTCGTCAATAGACCACATACTTCGCGTCTTCGCGTGAATTGACGGCATAGGGATGATGATGCGGTCTCACGCGAAGGCGCGAAGCCGCGAAGCCGCGAAGATTGTTGATTGTACCCTACCTTCCCTTCGCGTTCTTTGCGTGAGCTGACGGTACATAAAGGTGGGTGCGGCCTCACGCAAATTGAAGCCAGTAGCACTAGACCGGCGATCTCCCGGCTGTGATCAGCCGCTCGTCCACCCTTGCCCGCATGACCGGCGGGAGATCCCCCCATCGGATCACCGCATCGCCGATGACGGCAAGCACGCCCGAGATCTTTGTCCCCGGAAGGTCGTCGAGGACGGAGGTGTCGTCAACCGTGATCCGGTTGCAGATCGCCGTCGCCCATGCGTCCGCGGCGGCGACGTCGGGGGAGATGACCGTCACGGCGTCGGCAATGCCGAAACTGATCGACGGCCCCACCGTCGCCGAAGAGGTGCAGATGCCGAGGATCTCCTCGCTCGGAGGGATCAGGAACGCAAAACGCCCGCTCAACGGTGATGCCCCCGCGTAGATGCCGATCGTCACCTCGCGGTCGCTTACGAGAGCGATGTCGCCCCCGTTGTCGACGAGGCCGAAGGCTGCGCCGGCCTCGACCATCGCCTCCACCCCGGCCCGGGCTATGGCGCCCGCCACCGCCGCCATCGGCCCGACCCCGGCCTCCGCGGCTGCCCGGGCCATGCTCGCCGGTATCTCTGCAGGGTTCTTCGGAGTATACGGTTCGAGTGTGGCCGAAAAATACGGGTCGCCGGCAATCTGCCGCTCGACCTCCTGCCGGGCGGCCAGTATGCCGGATTTCGCCGCCTCGATCTGCCGCGGTTCGTCGGCGAGGATCGTCACGATCGTCTGGCGGAACTCGAAGTGCTCCCGGATCATCCCTGTTGCGAGAGGGCGCCGTGCGGGCACGCCCGGATGCACTTGCCGCAGAGGACGCAGCGTTCGGCGCGCACGGAAAGACCCCACTCCGCATCGAACGAGAAGACCTCCTGGGGACAGATGCTGATGCACGCCCCGCAGTCGACGCACTCCTCCTCGTCGCGGGCAATAGCGTTCTCCATCACACGAACCGAGACTCCGAGATCCTCAAGGCGCCGCCGGATCTGGTCTGCGCTGCTGTCCGGGACGTCGATCAACACCTCGCCGGCCATCGAGTCGATGTTGGCCTTCTCGACGTTGATGAGAACGCCGGTCTCCTTCACCACCCGGGCGATAACCGGTTCTCTTCCCGGGTCGGCTCTTCCTTTCCGGGAGAACGTCAGCAGGAGTTTCATCGCCGCCGCCTCCCGCCGAAGAGTTTCCCGAGATCGATCGCCGATAGGATGCCGACCACCCGGTTCGTCGCGTCCACCACGGGAAGAGCGCTGATGTTGTTCTGCTCAAGTTTCTGGGCGGCGACGTCCACCGGCTCGTCGGGTGTCGTCTTGATCACGTTCCGGGTCATGATGTCCTTCACCTGACGGAGCCTCCCGTCCGTCACCACCGCCTTCGAGACGTCGTAGGTGGTGATGATCCCGACCAGCGTGCCGTTCCCGTCGAGAACCGGGAGATGGTTCGTCTCGTCTTTGAGGAGCCGCTTCGCCGCCACCCGGATCTCCTCGTCCTCCGTGATGCTGATCACCTGCCTGTTCATGATGTCGCGGACGCGGGGGGTGACGGCTGTCTCCCGCATGGGTTTTGCGCGTTTTGCCGGGTCGATCCGGCGGGTGGGAAGCGCAAGTTCCATCTTCCCCCGCTCGATCCAGTCTTTGAGTTCCGTCGCAACCGCCCGTGCCCGCCGGTAACTGGAGAGCGACGACGTCCGGACGGTCTCACCGCCGATCTCGACCGAGCCGCTCTTGAGGTCGGCGTAACTGACCCTCGCAAGCGACGGGCGGTCACGCCGGGGCGTGCCGTAATCGATGATCTCGGTCAGGATATCCTCGTCACGCACCGCGGTGCTCCGGACGATCCCGGTATCGAGCACCGGTATCGGGACGCCGACGCCGACGTACATCGTCACCCCGTAACCGTTCATCACCGCCGCCCGCAGGAACTCCTGGCGCATCTGCTTCATGTCCCCGGTCACCATCAGGGTTCCAAACCCGCCGCCCGCCGAGTGCTGCGTCCCCTCGCCGACGATAATCCCCTCTGCACCCGCAAGGAAGATCGGGACGCCGCTCCCGATGACCCGGAAACCGGGGTCGTTTACGAGCGGGGAGAGAGTCCCTGCCCCGGAGTAGGAGACGTTGCCGCACTGCGGGAGAAGGGTGCCCATGTAGGTGTTGAGTGTCCGGTCGGTGGCGTTCGAGGCTGCGTTGTAACACTGGTAGGAGTTCCTCGGATTGACCATGATCGCCTGGTTCATATCCTCGAGCAGCAGCTCCGTCGTGATGCTCCGGCGCGGGTAGCAGTCGGTCCCGTGGGAGGTTGCCCGCAGTTCGACGGTGCCTCCTGCGACGAGTTCTTCGAGGACGTGGGCGCCGCCGTAGACCTGGTCCCTGGACACGGCCTCCTGGGTTGCGCCCAGGTAGGCGTCGACCGCTGCAATTCCCGCGTAGGCCTCAACGTCGTTGAGCCAGACGCGCTCCATCCGGATGGGGGGGTCGGCGTGCCCGAAGTTGAAGAAGGCACCGGTAGAGCACATTGCCCCGAACGTCCCGGTCGTGACGACGTCGACCTCCGCCAGTGCCCCTTCCTCTCCCAGTTCGTCGACGATGGCCGGCATCTCGTCGGCGGTAACCACTCGTGCACTACCGTCGCGTATCCGGGCATTGATGAGGTCGAGGGACTTTGCCATGAACGTATATTCATTTTGGAATATTTATAGGTGTTGATTATTACTTTAGGTAATATCAGGTCCGGGTATGGACCTTACCGGCAACGGTCAATCGATAACATCCGGGAGATTTACGCTTCTCAAAAAAGAGTGGGGTTCTTTGTGTTTCAGTCCCGCCTGCGCAGCGCGACGAGGAGCCCGAGGACGCCGAGCGCGCCTATCGCGGCGAAGGGCGCCACGCCCGCGTGGGGGGGCTGGGTCGGCACAGGCGAGAGCGAAGCCGAGGCCGAGGCGGTGCTTCCGGCGCCGACCTGAACGGTGGTCGACCAGTCGCCGTAGCCGCCGAGCGCCACCCTGACCGCGTGGGTTCCGGTGGCAATCCCGTCGAGGTTCAGCGGGGTGATACCCTTATAGACGTTGTCGACGTAGACCTCGGCTCCCGAAGGAGAGGAGGTGACCGAGATCGAGCCCGTCGAGGTCGACTGGCCGGGCTGGAGCGTCGCGGTGACGTGGCTCGTGGTCGCCCCGCTGACGATGACCGACGTCGTGTAGTCCTGGTAGCCGGAGAGAGCCACTCTCACCGTGTGGGAGCCGACCGCGACGTTCGAGATCGCGTATACTCCGGCCGAGGGGGTCTTGCCCTGGTACCTGTCGTCGAGGAAGACATCCGCGCCTGCCGGGTAGGAGACCACGTCGATGGCGCCGGTGGTCTCGGAGGGGACGGTCGTCAGGTAGGCGTTGACGTAACTGGTCACGCCGGGGCTCACGGTCACGGTCGACCTCCAGTCGTAGTAGCCGCTATGATCAAGTTCGATATTGTGTTTCTTTGCCGAGACGCTCGTGAGCGTCAGGGGCGTCCGGCCCTTGTAGACGCCGTCCATGTAGACGTACGCACCCGATGGGCTGGAGGTGACCTTGATCGACCCGTACTGCTCGATCGGCGTCAGGGTGAACTGGATGTTCGACTGCTGCCCTGACCTGACCGTGACGGTGGCGTGGTCGGAGTTGTAGCCGGATCGCTCGGCGTCAAGGGAGTAGGTTCCGGGGGAGAGGCTCTGAATCGTGAGCGGCGCTGTGCCCCGGTAGTTTCCGTTCAGGTAGATCGCCGCACCCGAGGGGCTTGACGTGACGTGGATCGAGCCGGTAGTCTCGACCGGCTGCAGTGTCGCGTAGACGTCCACGGTCTGGCCTGCCGCGGGGCCCGAGGGCAGGCTGCCGGAATACGAGTTGTACCCGCTCTTCTCGACACGGTAGGAACTGTAGGGCGCCCCGGTGGTGTAGACCGGGACGTCGAGCGACCCACCGTAGGTGGTACCCTGGTACTGTCCGTCGAAGTAGACGTTGGCACCGTCGACGTTGCAGTGGACGCGGTACCATCCTTCATCTCCTCCCAGTGCGGACACGGCGGGGATGCCGGCGCAGAGAACGAGGAGTATTGCTCCGATAATAAGTGGTCTCAACATGTTCTGTCTCCGAAAGACGATGATCGAATCTCGGTTCTTTTAGAGATAATTATTTCTATTTGATCTATTCCATACCTGCTGCCTTTATCTGATAATGGTCCATTTTCTCTCGAATTATGCTCAAAACTTCCTGGGAAAGAAATTTTATCTCGCGGGGGTGAAGGGGGCGGAGCGGGAAGACCCCGCCCTTCAGGGTGGGGATGAAAGCAGAGCCGCCCTTCCCGTAATACGTTTCGAGACAATACATTTTTCTATCCGCCCATCCAAAAATGCCTTGTCTGCGTTGCGAGAACCAAGCAACCGGAATATACAATCTGCTGTAGGGCCGGGACGGCCCGAACAGGGTAATCAACGCCTGTGGAGATCATGTAAGGCCCTCCGGGGCGGGTTCGATGAAGCAGGAAGCCGCGCCCTTCAGGGCGGGGTAGTTCACTCGATGGGATTTTTCTGGGTGCAGGGTGGCGTCCTCGTTCACCCTTTTATTTTGTGAGTGCCATATGAGGTACCGTATGGATATCGAGAGGTTCATCGCCGCACTGGAGCAGGTTGCTCCGCCCGAACTGGCCGAGGAGTACGATGCCGGGAGGATCGGCCTCGTCGTCGAGGGAAGAGAAGAGATCGGAACCGTCTGTTGTGCGCTCGATGCCACACAGATGGTGGTGGATGCCGCCGCCGGTGCCGGCGCGGATATGCTGGTCGTCCACCATACGCCCCTCTGGAGTCCGGTCACGGCAGTCCGGGGGGCGACGTTGCGCCTGCTCCGGACGCTCCTTGCCGCCGATATGAATCTCTACGTCATGCACACGAACTTCGATCGTGCCGAGGGCGGCGTCAACGACGTCCTCGCGGCCAGGCTCGGTTTCACCGGAGTAGAGCGGATGACCGTCGGGCTCGTCGGCGACTGCTCCCTTGATGCCCGGGAGATCGCCCGCCGCCTCCCGGGCGGCGGGATCCGGGTCTACGGCGAGGTGGGAACGATCCGGCGCCTCGCCGTCGTGGGGGGGAGCGGGTTTGACCCCGGCCTGATCCGGGAGGCCGCCGGTCTCGGGGCGGAAGCATTCCTCTCGGCGGAACTCAAGCACAGCGTAGCCCGTGCTTCGCCCATCCCCTGCCTCGAATCCACTCACTATGCGCTTGAGGCCCCGGCCATGGAGGCTCTCGCATCACGCATGGGGTGGCATTATATCCCTGATCCGCCACACGTAGTGGTAGTTCCATGAGGGGTCTCTGGCAGAAGATGGAGCAGGACCGGGCGCTGACGCCGGAGTTCCGCGCTTGCATCGAGCGCGTCTACGGCGAGCGAGGGAGAAAGGCGCTCGAGGCCGTCGATGCAGGGCAGGTGAAGCGTTACCTCGACTTCTTCGTCGTGGTGGGCCGGAGCAGCGAGTACATCGTCGAGGGGGACTTCTGCACCTGCAGCGACTTCCTCTTCCGGGGGCGCGAATGCTGGCACATCCTTGCGGTGCGTATCGCCGAGAGGACGGGATTATATGAATCCTACGACCTCTGGTATCAGGATACATGGAAAGTATGAATAGGCTGCACAAACAACTATATCGCGCACAATCCAACAGATTTATGCTGCGTGATTTTCAATGCTCGAGGAAGAATATACGCTCGATTATTTCAAGTCAGAGGGGTTTGAGCGGAAGGTCTGCAAGAGTTGCGGGTCGGCCTTCTGGACCCGGGACCCCGAACAGGAGTTCTGCGGCGACGCCCCGTGCGTGACGTATAACTTCATCGGCAATCCGGTCTTCAAACCTCATAACGTCAGCGAGATGCGGGAGGCGTTCCTCTCGTTCTTCGAGCGGCACGGCCATACACGCCTCGAACGATATCCCGTAGCCGCCCGATGGAGAGACGACATCTACCTCACCATCGCATCCATCGCCGATTTTCAGCCGTTCGTCACGAGCGGGGTCGTTCCCCCGCCGGCGAACCCGCTGACCATCTCCCAGCCCTGCATCCGCTTAAACGACCTCGACTCGGTCGGCCGGTCGGGGCGCCACCTGACGCTTTTTGAGATGATGGCGCACCACGCCTTCAACACCCCGGAGGAGCGGATCTACTGGAAGGATGAGACGGTCGCCCTCTGCGACGAGTTCATCAAGTCCATCGGCGGCGATCCCACCCGGGTCAGCTACAAGGAGCACCCCTGGTACGGCGGCGGAAACGCCGGAGCATCAGTCGAGGTGCTCATCGGCGGCCTTGAGGTCGCGACGCTGGTCTTCATGAACCTCGGGCGGCAGAAGACCGACCAGCCGCCCGTCGACGTGAATGGGGTGCCGTACTACCCGATGCGGCTGAACATCGTGGACACTGGTTACGGCCTTGAACGGTTCGTCTGGGCTTCGAAGGGTTCGCCGACGATCTACGACGCGGTCTTCCCGGAGATGGTGAGCCGCCTGATGCGGTCGGCTCATCTCGAGGATCTCCTCGACAACCCGGAGTTCACGAAGATCATGGGGCTCAGCGCCCGGTTCGCCGGGGTGATGGACATCTCCGGGACGAACCTCTACAACCTCCGGAGGAAGGTCGCCGATGCAATCAGCGTGCCGGTCGATCGGCTCGAGCGGATCGTCGTCCCGATCGAGAAGATCTACTCGATCGCCGACCACACCCGTTGCCTCGCCTACATGCTCGGCGACTGCATCGTCCCCTCGAACGTCCGCGAGGGCTACCTCGCACGGCTCGTGCTTCGACGGACGCTCCGGATGATGAACGACCTCTCGATGGACGAGGATCTCGCCGACCTGATCGAAGCACAGATGCAGGTCGTGGGGGCCGAGAACTTCGAGCAGGACGTGGACGCGGTACGGGAGATCGTGGAGAGCGAGGAGGCGAGGTACGCAAGCACGCTCGAGCGCGGGGCCCGGATCGTCCAGAAGATCGCCCGGAACTACAAGGCAAAGAGTTCCCGGGTGCCCCTCGAAGAGGTCATCACCCTCTACGACTCGCACGGCATCCCGCCCGAGATGGTGAAGGAGGTCGCCGCCGCCGAGGGCGCCGTCGTGGAGATCCCCGACAACTTCTACTCGCTGATCGCCGAGACGCACTCGGAGGCGCAGAAGGAGGCGAAGGGAGAAGACCCGCTCGAAGTCTACCGCGAGCGTGCAGCCTCCCTCCCCCCGACGAAGAAACTCTACTACGAGCTGCCGAACGAGATCGAGTTCGAGGCGATGGTGCTGGACTACTTCGACGGGATAGTGGTGCTCGACCAGACGCTCTTCTACCCGGAGGGCGGCGGTCAACCGTCCGATACCGGAACCCTGGTGACATCCGAGAGCATGGTGCGGGTGGAGGAGGTCGTGAAACTCGGCGAGGTGATCCTTCACCGGGTCACGGGCGGCCCCCTGAAGCGCGGCGACCGGGTGAAGGGCATGGTGGACGAGGAACGCCGGTGGTCGCTGATGCGCCATCACTCGGCGACCCACGTCCTCCTCCACGCCGCAAAGGAGGTGCTCGGCGTCCACGTTCATCAGGCGGGCGCCCAGAAGGGAAGCGAGGCGTCCCGCCTGGACATCCGGCACTACAAGCACATCACGCCCGATGAACTCAAGAGGATCGAGATTGAGGCGAACCGGCTGGTCATGGCCGATACGCCGGTCTATGTCCACGTCGAGGAGCGGACGAAGGCCGAGCAGAAGTACGGGTTCGGTCTCTACCAGGGCGGCGTCCCGCCGGGCCGGGAGATCAGGACGGTGCAGGTCGGTGTCGACGTGCAGGCATGTGCGGGAACGCACGTCCGAGCAACCGGTGAGATCGGGCCGATCCGGATCATCGCCGTCGAGCATATCCAGGACGGCGTCGAGCGGCTGGTCTTTGCGGCCGGTATCGCCGCCGTGCATGTCGTGCAGCACCAGGCCGACCTCCTCCAGGAGTCCGCCGACGTGGTGAGCGTCCAGCCCGAGAACCTGCCGCCGACGGTAGCGCGCTTCTTCTCGGAATGGAAGGAACAGAAGAAGGAGATCGAACGTCTCCGCAAGAAAGTGGTGGACCTCGAGATGCAGAATCTCGACGGCGAAGTGGTGGACGGGGTCCGGGTCGTTGTCAGAACGCTCGACGCGACCCATAAAGAACTCGTCGCACTCGCCACGACCGTCGCCGCCGAGGGCGGCGTGGCGCTCTTTGCGTCGGCGGACGGAACCGTGAAGGTGGTGGCGACGTCGGGCGTCCCGGCGGTGAACGCCGTCGAGATCGTGCGGGAGGTCTGCGGCATCCTCGGCGGGAAGGGGGGCGGCAAGCCGAACCTTGCCCAGGGCGCGGGCACGGACGCCTCCCGGCTTGAGGAGGCGCTCGAGTACGGGCGCAACAGAATTATTGAAGCACTCCATGGCGAATGATGTTGTAGTTGTCCAGCCGGGCGATGAACGGGCACAGAAGATCGCCCGGGCGATGGCGAGCCAGACGGCAAACGCGATTATCCAGGCCTTCGGCGGCGGGCCGCTGACGTCGTCGGAGGTCGCCCGGCGGATGAAGATCCCTATAACCACCGCTTCTTACCATATTGAGAACCTTCTCGACGCCGGGCTCCTCGAGGTCATGGAGACCCGCTGGAGCGAGAAGGGACGCGAAGTGAAGGTCTACGGGCTCGCGAACCAGGTTCTCATCATCGCGTCCCCGGCAAGCGATCTCCGGTCGGTGCTGCAGAAGTACGCAACGCTCTTTGGAGTCGTCGTCCTCGCGAGCATCGGGCTCTGGTCACTCCTCCCGGCGGTGCTGCCGCTCGGCGGTTCTACGCCCGTTTCACGGGTGATGTCCGAGAACGGGGATAAATACCCCGGCGGCACCGGAGAGGATGTCTCGACGCTCCAGTCTCCCGTCCCGGCTCTGGACGGCGCCGGGGCGTTGCCGGTCCACGATATCGTAATGGGCTTCTTCTTCGGCGCCTGCGCGGTGCTGCTCGCGTTGCTGGCCTATGAGGTCTACTACTGGTGGCGCACATCCCCGCGCTACCGGGTGGAAGAAGAGCAGGAAGAATAAAAAAAGATCCGGTGAGAGGGTTCTTAAGGGGTCTTTACCGTCGCCCCCTTGCAACTCCTGCTTGTGGTTGTTCTCCGGTCCCTGCTTCTACTTTCGCCCCGCACCTGGGACATCGCGTCTTCTTCGGGTTGATCTCCGCTCCGCAACTGTAGCATTTCGGCATGGCATATCACCACACTGTGCCTGATTGGACCCTGATGCCATAAGGCTATCTCTTGATTATTCCGGCACTAACCCCGGCTGCAGGGAGAAATCGGCCGGAAACGTGGTTGAAATGCGGTTTACGGCGATCTCACGGTGCTCATGCGCTCGCGCGTACGGCGGGCGGATCCCCGGCCGCTTCCGGCACCGGCGGAAAGAGGTACCCCGTTCGCGAAGCGGGCGACGATCCGGGTACCGCGCTCTTCCGTACGATCTGCGTTCCGGACTCTCCTGTTCTCCTGTTATTTTCGACTAATATCTTCAAATATTGAATTTATGGGATTTTTTGTGTCCGACATATATTTGAATATGGATAATAATATATCACCTGCTCGTCAACCATGATCCATGCTCGGTGCCGTCCCAGGTATCGACCCGGAGTTCTTCTCCCTGGTCGTCGTCCCGGTCTTCATCTTTCTCGCACGCATCTGCGACGTCACCATCGGGACGATGCGGATCATCTTCGTCTCCCGCGGGATGAAGGTGGTCGCCCCTATCCTCGGGTTCGTCGAGGTCTTCATCTGGATCATTGCCGTCGGCCAGATCTTTCAGAACCTCACGAACCCCCTCAACTACTTCGCCTACGCGGCCGGGTTCGCCACCGGGAACTACGTCGGGATGCTTGTCGAGGAGCGGCTGGCGATGGGGCTCGCGCTCATCCGGATCATCACCCAGCGCGACGCGACGAACCTTATCGACTACCTCCGCGCCGCAGGCTACGGGGTGACCGTCCTCGACGCCCACGGGAAGCAGGGGCCGGGCAAGGTGATCTTCTCGGTGGTCAAGCGCAAAAACATGCGCGACGTGGAGGACGCCATCCATGAGTTCAACCCCAGGGCGTTCTACTCGATCGAGGACGTCCGGCGGGCGGCGGAGGGGACGTTTCCGGCAACCGTGCCGGGCCCCACACCGTTCTCCTTCGGAAGAGTCATCCGGAGGGGGAAGTAAGCCTTTCGTAGGTTATCGCGGTGCTACAGGACTGTTTCACACCCCCGTTTTCCCATTTTCCCTGAGGGGGCGCTGATCTCTCGCGCGAAGCCGTCAAATCTGGAGATGCCGGCTGTCTCCGTCGCACCCTGCGGGGAAGTCGCCCTTCGCGGCCTCGCGTAAGATAACCGGGATGGGTAACAATACGGCCTCACGCGAAAGACGCGAAGCCGCGAAGGGCGACAGGCCGAAGGGCCGTCGTCCTTCGCATGAAAACTCGATAAGTTTTGAATGAGTGTCCTGGTCCCGGCGGCGTAATCTTATGCAAACCGCCGGATGCCCGCGAGCGGCGGGAGGACAACCGTCTCGCCGTCGACCTCCACCACCGGTTGCAGGGCGCCTGCATCCACGCGGCGGAGGACGGGCGAGAGGAAGTCGCGGCTCTTTGCGTAGTTGATCGTGACGCCCGGAGAGAGCGGGTTATAGGCCGGCAATACGATGAGGTCGTTCCCGCGCACCACGCCCTCGCCGTAGAGGAAGCAGGGGAACCGGGCGAGATCGATCTCGATCGCCGGGTGGTCGTGGCCGATGATGAGCGTCCCGTGGTCGTCGACCGCCTGATCGCCGTGAACCACCGTGTAGCCGCCGCGGTCGTAGCGCTCGACCGTCCCTCCCCGGATCGTCGGCAGCATGACGTCGTGCGATCCCCGGACGAGGACGACCTCGCACTCCGCCCGGAGCGTCGCGAGGATCGTCTCAAATGTCTCCTTCACATCCCGGCTCACCCGATCGAAGGCGTGGAAGATGTCTCCGCCGAGTACGAAGACCCCCGGCTTGAACCGGCCGAGGATCGCCTCGAACCGCTCGAGCAGCGTCTCCTCCTCGTGGAGCGGGAAGTGGAGCCCCTGCCGGTAGAGCGCCTCTGCAAGCCCGATATGGACGTCGGAGACGACGCAGAGGGACTCCTCCCTGACGTAGAGCGCGCCCTTATAAAAACCGAACCGGGATAGGAGTTCGGTCTCCGTGACCGCGTTCATGCCGCCGCCTCGCCGCTGATGCTGCTCATCACCCGGCGCTGGAACTCGCGGAGCATCGAGAGTTTGTCCTGCGCGTAGACCGCGTCGGAGACGCCGAGCGTCGCGATCCCGAACGCGAGCGGGCTCGGGGACGCGGCGCGGGTCAGGACAACCTCGATCTCACCGGCACCGATCCCGTCGACGATCCGCCGGATGTTCTCCGCCTCGAACCTATCCTCGATCACCTCCCGGTAGGTCTCCCGCATCACGGCGAAGCCCGGGAGGCGTTTGGCAAACGAGATCAGCATGTCCGCGCTCACCTGCTGGCGCCGGGCGCTCCTTCGCTTCCCCATGTAGTTACGGAGGATCATGAACGACCGGGCGGCGTTGATCCGGAAGACTCGCTTTAAGAGCTGGGTATCCCCGACGGCCTCTTTGAGGATCTCGTTGCACTCGTCGGCCCGGATGCCCCGGAGGATGCGTGCGGGATCGACCTGCTTCTCGAGCGGGATCGAAACCAGAAACCCGGTGTCGCTGATCCCGACCGAGACGTTCGTCGTCACGTCGCGGGCGATCGTGAAGGCGACGATCCGGGAGAACCCGTCGTTGAACCGCAGCCCGTAGTTGGTCATGAAGTAGTAGAGCCGGCGATGATTCTCTTGATCGACCTGCTCCTCGACGACGATCCGGTTCAACGTCGGGACGGCTTCGTCGCCCATATAAAGCACCTGCTGCTCGAAGATCGCGCAGATGCTCCGGGCGCTGTTCTCGTCGATCGGGTAGTCGGCGAGGAGGTCCTCGACGATCTCATCTGTCCCGGCCGTCTCCATCGCGCGAAGCATCATCTCCTTGAACCGGAGGACGTGCAGGCCGAGATCGAACGAGAGGGGGAGTTTCTCCGAGAACCAGCTCGGGATCGTCGGCCGGTCGGTCGTCGGGTCGACGTAGAGTTTCCCGCCCCGGCGGTAGGCGAACCGGTAGCGCCGCCCGCCGAGGACGAAGACGTCGCCTTTGTTCATCCGTTCCAGGTACTTCTCGTCCAGGTTGCCGGCAAAGACTCCGTCACGGGTGAGGACGTCGCAGGAGAACTCGTCCGGGATCGTCCCGGAGTTGAGGAAGTATATCATCCGAGCGTTCCTCCCCCGCTTTCGCACCGTCCCGGTCTCCTCGTCGTGCCAGATCTTCGCATAGATCCGCCGCTCCTCGAGCCCCGCGTACTCCCCGGCGAGGTAGCGGACGACGCTCATCAGGTCCTCCTCATCGAGATCCCGGTAGCAGTACGACCGGCGGATCACCTCGAGCATCCCATCGATCCGCGCCTCCCCTTCGAGCGCCATCCCGAAGACGTGCTGCGCGAGAACGTCGAGGCAGTTCTCCGGGATGTGGATCCGGTCCACAAACCCGTTCTGCCCCTCCCGGAGCATCACCGCGCACTCGACGAGTTCGTCCCGGTCGAGGACGACGATCCGCCCCTTCACCACCTCGCCGAGGCGGTGGCCGGCCCGCCCGACCCGCTGGAGGAGCGCCGCGACGGACTTCGGGGAGCCCACCTGGAGGACGAGGTCGACGTGCGGCATGTCGACCCCGAGTTCGAGCGACGTCGAGGTCGTCACCACCTTCACCCTCCCGGACTTGAGCCGCTCCTCGACGGAGAGCCTCCCTTCCGTTCCCATCGAGCCGTGGTGGCATCCCGTGTTCTCCGCCGTGTACCATTCGGGGTAACGGACGCGGAGGTTGTAGAGGATCCGTTCGGCGCCGTTCCGGGTGTTCGTGAAGACGAGCGTATTGCTGTGCTCCTGGACGAGACGGTGGATCGTCGAATAGAGGTGCCGCGAGAAGTCTTCGGGAGTGGTGTCGATGAGATCGGGGACCGGACAGAGGAGTTTGAGGTCGAACTCCCGCGCGAACCGGGTGTCGACGACCTCCACCTCGCGCCCGGCGCCGACCAGGAACCGGCCGACTTCCTCAAGGGGCTCGATCGTCGCCGAGCACCCGATCCGGGTAAAACCGCCGCCGGTCTCTTTCACCAGTTCCTCGAGCCGCTCAAGGCTCACCGAGAGGTGCACGCCGCGTTTCGAGCCCGCGAGGGAGTGGATCTCGTCGACGACAACCCACCGGACCGTCCGGAGATTCTCGCGGAACTTCGGGGAGTTCAAGAGGATCCCGAGGGTCTCGGGGGTGATGTTGAGGATGTGCGGGGGTTTTCGCGCCATCTTTGCCTTATCCGCCCGCGAGACGTCCCCGTGCCGGATGGCGTGGCGGAGCGGGGTGTGGTCGATCCCGCGCTCGCGGGCAACCTCGGCGATCCCGTCGAGCGGCTGGCTGAGGTTTTTATGGATGTCGTTTGCAAGCGACTTGAGCGGCGAGACATAAAGGCAGTAGACGCTGTCTTCGAGCGCCCCCGCCCGTGCCCGGACGAAGAGGTCGTCGATGATTGCAAGAAACGCCGAGAGGGTCTTTCCCGACCCGGTCGGCGAACAGATGAGGACGTCCTTCCTCTCGTGGATGAGCGGGACCGCCATCCGCTGCGGCGGGGTGAACCGCCCGTCCAGTCTTCGTATGCACCATTCCCGTACGTTCTCGTCGAGGAGATCGAGGATCTTCTCGTTCGAATGCCTTTCCAGCCGCTTCTCCATCCTGTTACCTCTTGTCGTCCCTTGAGCCCCGCCGTGCGCCCTCCCGCATATGGTTGCGGGGAACGGCAGGCCCGCGTAATCCCTGATCCGCTCCTTATCCGGGAGAATTTACCCGCATCGGCGCAATGGGGCGTCGAAATTGGGGTGTGGTGCTGCAAAAATGAGTTCTGACAGCTGTAATTCTCCTGTTGCGGCCGGAGCGTCGTGCCGAATTTTGTATGTATTTTGCAATCATCCACAATAGCCTTTTGCATCTCCAGAAGCGATCTGCCGTGGTGGATGGATGATATATTGCGGGTTTGTTGCGCCCATATTTGATTTATTGCCCTATTTCGCCGATATCTAATCCGCCGGGCGGCCGGGTGAAAACCGCGATCCCCTCTCTGCGGGATAATGGTTGTTGTCCGAATTTTCGGTAATCATCGTCCCCTCCTGTGCCGGGTCCCGGCAAACCCGGGGGGAAGAGGGCGCCCGCCCCTGTCACGGGGCGTCTGGGATATTCTAATGTATGATCTGGTGAAACCTAATAACGGAATTACGATGACAAATCACCCGGTTAAGAACATGATGCGGTTGATGGCGACCAAGATCAGGACGATTGCGGATGTGATGTCCGACGACGAGATCGATACGCTTCTCACCGAGATCCTGAACGCAAACCGCATCTACACCATGGGCGCCGGGCGCTCCGGGCTTGTAGCGAAATCGTTTGCCATGCGCCTGATGCACCTCGGGCTCTCCGCATTCGTCGTCGGGGAGACCGTGACCCCGGCCATGAAGCCGGGAGACGTCATTATCGTCTTCTCCGGGTCCGGCGCGACCAAGACGGTTGCGGATATCTCGGAGACCGCAAAGGAGATCGGTGGGAGGATCTGCCTCATCACGTCAAAGAAAGACTCGCGGATCGGGCGCATCGCCGACTGCATCGTCATCATCGAGAGTCAGCGGGATAAGGTGGCCGACGAGTCTGCGGAGTTTGAGATCCGGCAGATGATGGGCGAGCACAAGTCGTTCGCGCCGCTCGGCACCATCTTCGAGACGACCGCCATGGTCTTTGCGGACGCGATCATATCGCGGCTGATGGAGATCACCCAGTGCCGGCCCGAAGACCTCCAGTGCCGCCACGCGAACATCGAGTGAGGCAATCATGAACGAACACAGGTATGCCGACCGGGTCAAAAGCGTGGAGATGTCGGGGATCCGCAAGCTCTTCGAAGTCGGAGGCCCGGACGCGATCAACCTCGGCATCGGACAGCCGGACTTCGATACGCCCGATCACATCAAGATGGCCGCGATCGACGCCATCAGGGAGGGGAGAACCGGCTACACCCCGAATGCCGGGATCATTGAACTCCGGGAGGCTATCTGCGAGAAACTCGCGCGCGAGAACAGCCTCGCCTGCCGGCCGGAGCAGATCCTGGTCACGGCGGGCGGAAGCGAGGCGCTCCACCTCGTGATGGAGGCGCTCGTCGACCCGGGCGACCGCGTCCTCTTCACCGACCCGGGTTTCGTCTCCTATGCCGCCCTTGCGACCATTGCCGGCGGAAAGCCCGAGGGCGTCGGGCTCGACGCGACCCTGCACATCGACGTTGAACGGGCGAAGGAGCAGATGGACGGTGCACGGATCTTCGTCCTGAACTCTCCCGCAAACCCGACGGGCGCGGTCGAGAGCGAGGAGTCGATCCGCGCCCTCGTGGAGTATGCAAACGATCGTAAGGTCACCGTCGTCTCCGACGAGGTCTACGAGCACTTCGTCTACGAGAAAGAACACTTCAGCGCAGCCCGGTTCGGCGACGACGTCATCACCGTCAACGCCGCGAGCAAGACCTACGCCATGACCGGGTGGCGGGTCGGCTACCTTGCAGCACCCGAGGACTACATCCCGGAGTTCCTCAAGGTGCACCAGTACGCCCAGGCGTGCGCGACCTCGATCTCGCAGTATGCCGCGCTCGCCGCATACACCGGCGACCAGGAGCCGGTCATGCGGATGCGGAGTGAATACCGCGCCCGACGCGACCTCCTCTACGACGGGCTGACCGGTCTCGGGTTCGATTTCCCCCGGCCGGAAGGTGCGTTCTACATGTTCGTCCCGATGGGGCGAAACCTTATCGAGAAGGCCATCGATGCGGGCGTCATCATTGTGCCGGGCGGGGCATTCGGTTCGAGGGCACCCGAGTACGCGCGCTTCAGCTACGCGACCTCCCGGGAGAACCTCTCCCGCGCGGTCGGGCGTCTCGGGGAACTGATGGGGTGAGAGAAGAATGGTGAAAGAGTTACTCAGGAAGTTATCCGACGCCCACGGCGTCAGCAGCAGTGAAGGAAACATCAGGGATATCGTCAGGGCGGAACTTGCAGGTGTCGTCGACGAGCTCCGCGAGGACACGATGGGGAACCTGATTGCCGTGAAGCGCGGCGACGACTTCTCCGTCATGCTCGCCGCCCACATGGACGAGATCGGCCTGATGGTGCAGTACATCGATGAGAAAGGGTTCATCCGGGTCGTCCCCATCGGGGGATGGTTCGGGCCGGTGCTCTACTGCCAGCGGGTGATCCTGCACGGGAAGAAAGGATCGGTCCCGGGCGTCCTCGGCGCAAAACCCCCGCACGTCATGAAAGAGGAGGAGCGCAAGAAGGAGATCAAGATCGAGAATATGTTCGTCGACGTGGGCGCAACGAGCGAGGAGGAGGTGAAGGGTCTCGGGATCGAGATCGGCACCCCGATCACCATCGACCGCGAGTACACCGAACTTGCCGGCACCCGCGTCACGGGTAAAGCGCTCGATAACCGGGTCGGCGTCGCGATGCTCATCCGGGCGCTGCAGCAGGCGAAGTCGCCCCACACGATCTACGCTGTCTTTACCGTCCAGGAGGAGCTGGGGCTGAAAGGCGCGAAAGTGAGCGCCTACTCGTTAAACCCCGACTGCGCGATCGCGACCGACGTCACCATCCCCGGCGACCACCCCGGGATCGAGAAGAAGGACGCGAGCGTCGAGATGGGCAAAGGGCCGGTTCTTGTCCTCGTCAGCGCGAGCGGCCGCGGGCTCATGGCCGATCCGAGGATGACCGCGTGGCTCCGCGAGACCGCGGAGAAGAACGACATCCCCTGCCAGCTCGAGGTCGGCACCGGCGGCAACACCGACGCGACGATCATCCACCTGGAGCGGGGCGGTATCCCGAGCATTCCGTTCTCGATCCCGGCCCGCTACATCCACTCCCCGGTCGAGGTAGTCGATACCGCCGACATCGAGGCGGGGGTCCGGCTCCTCGTCGAGGCGCTGAAGAGCAGGCCGGCGCTCTGAATAACCCTCTTTTTGGCTCTGCTGAAATGCTTTCCCCAACCTCCGGATAATTCCCGGTTACCATAGGGATCGGTAGTGTGGTCTCACGTGAAGCCGCGAAGTCGCGAAGTCTGGATGGATATTGACAGTTTCCTTCGCGTTCTTCGCGACTTCGCGTGAGTCGAGGGCGTATGGATAATTTGAAGGTTATTCATCCTCTGGGGGAGGATTTCAACAAAGCCTCTTTGAGGACCCGCCTGCAGAAAGTGCTATGCCGTCCCTCGTGCAGTGCGGGGTATGAGCGGCGGATTCCTGCAGGAGATCTTCTTCGGCGACCCTGCCTTTCTGGTGCGGGTTCTGATCGTCGGGGTATGTGCGTATGTGGCCCTTGTGATCATCGTCCGCCTCTCGGGGAAGCGGACGCTCTCGGCGATGAACGCCTTCGACTTCATCGTGAACGTGGCCGTCGGCTCGATCCTTGCCTCGACGATCGTCTCAAGGGACGTCTCGCTTGCAGAGGGGGTGCTCGCCCTCGGCATCCTGGTCGTGCTGCAGTACGCCGTCTCCTGGTCGTCCGTCCGGTCGAAGAGGGTGCAGAAGGCGGTGAAGTCGGAACCCCGCCTCCTCTTCCACGCGGGAGCGTTCCTGCACGACGCGATGCGGCGGGAGCGGATCGCCGAAGGCGAGATCCGGCAGGCGTTGCGGTCGGAAGGGATCGCCTCCCCCGTGAGCGTGCGCTCGATCGTCCTCGAGACGAACGGAAACCTCTCGGTGCTTACGGAGAGCGACGGCATGGGGGTGCTGGTCGATGTGGCAGGGGTCCGGCGGTGACGGATCGGTGAAAACAGGGTGCCCGAGAGATAAGGCCTTACGCCCGGGCACATTTCGGTTCATGGTGCAGTGTTTTTTTTGTGTTCGCAGGCCGTTACCGTCCTGGCCTGTGAACCCGCTGCATCATGTGATGATGTGCCTTCTGGTTGACCCCACTCTCAGGCAAGATCCCCCATAGCGCTGGAAGTATATAATTTTATCTCGGAGCGCGAATACTAGTTGTCCTGTGCCCTATCGTCCAGGCCGGCTTTATCCTCCCTTTAACGATCTCAGTCTTCCACAACGATGACCGCGACCGGGCACGCGTCGGCAGCCTCCAGGGCGCAGTCGGCGAGGTCGTCGGGCACCTCCCCCTCCGCGGGGTTGCCGTCGACCCGGTACTGTTCCGTGACCGAACTCAGGTCGTCGTTCGGATCCTGTTCGAAGACGTCCGGACAGAGCGTCCAGCACGACTCGCAGCTGATGCATCCCGGCCTGTCGATGGTTATTTTCACCACACTCCATACCTCCTCTGGATCTCCGGGAGGGCACTCTTCCCTGTTAAACGTGACGGAAGCGGATGAACCGCATGATCTTCAGGTCGGAGAAAGTATATCATTTTTCGGACCAAATGAAAAAGGAATCATGCAGAATACCGCCTGGATCACTCTGTTCTTTGCCGGGCTCCTGGAGACCGGCTGGGCGCTCGGCCTCAAGTATACCGAAGGGTTCACAAAGGTCTGGCCGTCGGTGGCGACCCTCGCCGTCATGGCCGGGAGCATCTACCTCCTCTCGCGATCGCTCTCGACCCTCCCGCTCGGGACGGCGTATGCCGTCTGGACGGGTATCGGGGCTATCGGGACGGTCATCGCCGGGATCGTGCTCTTCGGCGAGTCAAGGAGCGTCCTCCGCCTCCTCTGTATTCTCCTGATCGTATCGGGGATCGTGGGGCTACGGTTCTGTTCGGATGCGTGAAGGAGGCCCGTGCCGGAGGTGTCCCCTCTATTACACATCCTGGGGTATTCGGGCGCCCATCTCGTCATCCAGTGCATCGAGAAACGCGACGAGGAACGCGTGCCTCTCTTCGGCGATCTTCCGGGCGGTCTCTGTGTACATGCGATCTCTGAGATTGAGCAGTTTGTCGTGAAAGTGACCGGTTGCGTCTGCAATGTCCCGTCCCTGCTCCCCGGATTGCATGAACGTCCTCGCGATCCCGACCGCGCCCATCGCGTCGAGGTTGTCCGCATCCGAGAGCACCCGGGCCTCGAGCGTCCCCGGGGCGATGCCTGAACTGTAGCGGTGCGCACGGATGGCATGGACGATGCCCGGGATGCACTCCTCGGGGTAGCGGACGGAGCGGAGGTAGGACTCCGCCATCCGCGCTCCTTCCTCCTCGTGAGGAACGCCTTTCTCCTCCTCAAGGGGCCGGGCGATATCATGGAAGAGGGCGGCCGGAATGAGGATCGCCATATCCGCTCCCTCCCGGGCACCGATCCGCTCGCAGAGGCGCACGACCCGGAGGGTGTGGTCGAACCCGTGCGCCCCTGACTCCGGGAGCGCTGTCCTGACGTGGTCGAGCATCGCGGCCGTCTCTTCATGCATGGTAGATCTCTATCTTCCGGGATCGAAAAGATTCGCTTTCGGCCGTCCTGTTCCCACCTTCATGCCGCCACCGCCGCAGGTCACGGCCCCGGTGGCCGACCGTTGTCCGTCACCGGTGTCCCACAACACTAATTATGGGTCATATTTTGCGTTTCATGACTCACAAACCATGTTGTGGATCGTAGATGACCCACAAACGTTCCCGGAACTATGGCTTGCGTATATCTGATCGGGTTTTCATATACGCAACCGGGTTTGCAGGTATCAGAATACTTACAGCCGGTCTCCCTCGGTGACGGCGATCAGGCGCGAAAAAACGTAGGTCGTGGCACGCCGTCCCCCGCCCTCGGCGATGACGGTGATGATCTCCTGTTCCCGGAGTTGCTGGAGGAGTCGGTTTGCCGTCTTCTTCGGCATCCCTGTCTGCTCGTAAAACTCGGATGGGATGAAGATCGGCGTTGCGAAGAGCGCGTCTCGCGGGTTCGCTTCGAGTACCGGGCGAGAGCGCGGTTCGCCGACGCTATCCGGGGGATGTGGGTCTCCCAGTCGATGCCGGCCGGGGGCAGCGGCTCCGGGACATAGGTGCAGCCGTCATGCCGCTTCCTCCTCCTCATGGACAGCCTTGAACTCCTTGAGAACAGGGAAACCGGCGATGTGCCGGGGATCCTTCATATAACTATCCGATGGTGCGGAGGAGTATTAACGTTGATTGTTTTCGACTGCGGCGGCTGCTCCGGCGGCCGGCCCGCACGAGGGGGTGCAGAGAGCCCGATGCGACCGCGCTCCCCGGGCGTTGTCAGGGGAAGTGCAGCCATTCCTGCACGATTATTACTATTTCACAACTGATACACAATTAGTAATATTTTTATTTATTAAAGTAATACTTATTTCAGAGGGTCGATGCACCCTCTGAATATTTCGTACAGCATGTATCTATCGCCTCAACCCATGTCCGTCCCGGCGTTCCACTGCACGTCCAATCCAAATCTCCTTTTTCTTTCCCGGAGGCAGTCACGGGACGGCACCCTATTGTCTGGGGTCCAGTGCACGACTGCTTCCGGTTGCACGGCCGGAAAAGATGGGAGTCGTATCCGGGCAGACGGTTGAATGATTGGACAGCGGTGCTTTCCCGCTTTCTTGTATCACGGACAAATCCGGGGCCACGGCAGGAGGCATGCACCTGTCAGGCCCGGGATTGTACGGCGGCCTCTGCCTGTGGCATGCAAGTGTCCGCGGGCACGGGCGGGAAATGCAGAAGGATGGGAGGTTATCTCCCATCAAACCCCCTCAGGTTCTCCTGCAAACCCCACCCCCAGGCCTACGAAGCCTGAGGTGAACGGCACAATCGCATTGCCGAACCCCGACTCCACCAGCATCTCCCGGAACTCTGATACCGTGGTGAACGTAGACATGTGCTTCTCCCGCTGTGCCACCATTCCCCGGATGACGTCGCCGGGAACTCCCTGCCGTTCCATGCCCCGGCACCAGATCTCCCTCTGCATCTGCTCCTCCCGGTCGTCTCCGGCCCGGAAGATGTCCCCGCAGATGAACCGGCCTCCCGGCGAAAGCGCCTGCAAGGCCCGGCGGGCGACCATAACCCGGTCCTCCTTTGAGACGTGGTGGAGGCAGAGGGAGGTGACGATCGCATCGTAGCGATCGGTCGGCCACGCATCCCGCAGATCCTGTGCAAGAAACTCGACCCCGGCAAGATCGGGTTTTGCCGCTGCCGTCTTCAGCATCTCCGGGGAGAGGTCGATCCCGGTTATCTCCGCGTCGGGATACTCCTCCCGAACCATCGCGGTGAGGATCCCGGTCCCGCAGCCAAGTTCAAGAATCCGCCGTGGGTGGGGAGGCAGGTAATCGATGATGGTGGCAAGGAGGAGAGGCTGGCCGGGAACAATGGCCCTGACGAGATGGTCGTAATCCTCTGCATCCATGGCTCCGTGGACCTGGTGCGTTTCGGTCATGCTTCATCAGCCGTCCTGTATGTTTGTTCCAGGTTATCCATAGGTAAAACCTCCTGAATGTGGTGGGAAATAATTGTGTTTCTTTCATACGTAATCAGAATGAACAATTATTAAATATTATCTCTACAGACGATACTCCATGGATGCAGAGACCCACCGCCACTGCAAATACTATAATATCAAAAATGACTTCTCCGTAGCCGACCTTGCCGCGTTCCACGGTCACCTGGGGCCTTATATCGTCCTTGGGTACCGAATCGGAAAGTATGTACGGGGTACCTTCTGCGACGACCCGTTCCGGATGAAGGCCGAGATCCGCTGTGCCGGGGTGCCCCCGCAGTCCTGCCTGGCAGACGGGGTCCAGCTCGGGAGCGGGTGTACGCTTGGAAAGCGAAACATCGAGATCATCCCCTCGGAGACCGTCAGTTGCACCTTTGAAGCCGACGGGAGACGGATCACCGTCACTCCGCACCCGTTCCCCCTCCCCGGGCGGGATATGGACTACGAGGCCGCGATCGAAGCCGTGGCCGAGGAGATGTACTACAGGCGCGACGATGAACTCTTCGACCTCTCCTCGTCCTGAAGGGCCATGACTCCGTCGGACCCTGTCATCAGGCTTGAAAACGTGTACACCGCCTACGAGGGTGCAGACCGCCCCACCCTGACGGACATCTCCCTCTCGATAGGGAAGGGCGAGTTCGTGGTGATAGGTGGTCCGAACGGGGCCGGGAAGACCACGCTGCTCGAGACCATCAACGGGATGCTCGCCATCACCCACGGAAAGGCTATCGTATGCGGGCAAGACGTGCGGGGAGACGGGGTGCAGGTACGGTGCCGGGTCGGCTACCTCCTCCAGAACTTTGCCTTTGATCCGCTCACGCCGTTCACGGTCGAGGAGGTCGTCTTGATGGGATGCTACGGCACGATCGGTCTCTTCCGGAAGCCCCGGACGGAGGATTACGTGGAGGTGAAAAAAGCCCTGCATCTGCTCGGCATCGAGGATCTCGCCACCCGCCCCATCGGGCAGCTCTCCGGCGGGCAGCAGCAGAAGGTGCTCATGGCCCAGAACCTGGCCCGCAATCCAGAGGTCCTCCTTCTGGACGAGCCTTTCTCCAACCTGGATATGTTTGCCCGGGAGGAGATCAACCGCCTTCTCGCCCGTCTGGTCGGGAGCGGGATAACGGTGCTGATCGTATCGCATGCCTTTGACGACCTGCCTGACAGGCCGGTGCGGGTCGTGGTGATGCAGGAGGGGAAGATCGTGGTCAGCCGGGAGTGCCCCCCAAAAGAGGTGGAGCAGGTCGTCCGGAGTGCCGGAAAAGGGGCTTTACATGCTTGAGTTCATCATCCAGAACAACATCGTCTGCCATGCCGTGGAGGCCATGCTCTTCGCCTCCGTCGCCTGCGCCGTCCTCAGCGTGATCATCACCCAGGTGCAGATCTCCTCCATCGGGTTCACCATGGCCCATGCCGCCTTTGCCGGTGCGGCGGTGGGAATGTTCCTCTCCCTCAATCCAACCGTCTGCTCCATCGTGGCCGGCGTCGCCGTCGCCTTCCTCATCGGCCCTCTCTCGGATAAGGCCCGGCTCTCTCCCGATACGTCGCTCGGGCTGCTGTTCGGGATCTGCATGGCCGTGGCCATCTTCTTCATCGCCTACATGCAGACCCTTGGGCAGGGGTTCTCCGCCATGGGTCTCCTCTTCGGGGACGTCATCTCCCTCTACCGCGAAGAGATATACGTCCTCGCGGTCATCTGCGTCGTTGCGATCGCCTTTATCGTTGTCCTCTACAAGGAGATCACCGCGATAATCTTCGACAAGAGGATCGCGGAATCGGTCGGGATTCGGGTGAAACCGGTTTACTACGCGATGCTCTTCGTCATTGCGCTCACCGTCGCCCTCTGCCTCCCCATCATCGGGGGCCTCCTGCTCTACGTCTGGCTGGTCACCCCGGCGGCAATCGCACTCCAGTTTTGTAACCGATTGGCCGCGATGTTTGTGGTCGCCCCGACTGTAGCCGCCGTGATCAGTATATCCGGCGCCCTTGTCGGCCTGGAATATTCCCTCCCCGTCGCTCCCCTGACCGCCGTTCTCTTCTCCGTCGTCTTCATCGCCGCGGTGCTCCTCTCACCCAGGCGACGGGTTACCTTTCGCAAGATTTAATATGTCAATCACAACTATTCTCAATATGAATAGAATTCGTATCCTATCTTTCCTACTTGCCTTACTTTTCGTAGCACCCGGGGTAAACGCCATAACGGTGGTCTCCACGACCACCGTTCTCTGGGATCCCATCCAATACATCGGCGGGGAGAAGGTCGAGGCCGTCTACATCGCCGATCCGACCATCTGCCCCCACATGCAGGCGGACATCATCCCGAACCGCATCCAGTTGCAGAAGGAGTTCATTCGCGATGCCGACCTCTTCGTTGCCCACAACGGATCGGTCGATCAGTCCTACGTGATGCCGTATGTCGCCGATTTTATGACTGCCAACGACTACGGCACGGTGGAGTGGGTGACCCTGGAGAACCCCTCCATGATCTGGAACACCCCGTCGGGGGCGAGAAACCTCTCCCACGAGGTGGCGGGATGGCTGATTGCTGCGGATCCGGCAAACCGGACGTACTATGAAGCGCGGCTGGATGATTACCTTGCGGAGATCGATGCTGCGGATCTCTCCTCTGAGGAGCAGGAGACGATTCCCGGTCAGGATGCCGTGGTGATGGTCTGGCAGGAGGACGCAGCGGTCGGCTGGCTCGGGCTGAACCTGGTGTCCATCTATGCGCCGGAGTTCTATCAGGGTGGAAAATTCACCCCGCGGGTTGTCGTTGACGATATCCGCAATCATCCCGAAAAGTATCGGAACGTGAAGTACGTCATCGAGAACATGCAGTCGGGGGAGTTGGCAAAGGGCCTCGAGGAGGCGCTTCACGACAACGGGGTGCCTGCAGAGCGGATCATCTTCACCAACTTCCCCAAGTCGCTCCCGGGCGTCGACTCGCTCCCCGACGTCATCCGCTACAACAAGGGTCTGGTCACACCGGTGCAGGCTGCGTCGGGAGAAGCGGCTGCACCGGCCGCGACTGCTGCTCCGCTGCCCGGAATCCTGGCCGTTGCGGCAATCCTTGGAGGCAGCTCCCTGCTGCTCACCCGCAGGCGGTAGGAGATCCTCTTACCGCTACCTTTTGATTACGGAGAAAACCATGGAACTACAGATTGGGATCACGAAAATCGGTGTATCGCCGTTCTGTGAAGAGAGTTGCAGTGCCGTCGCCATTACCGGGAGGGGAGCATCACGAACGTCGACTTGAACCCTATCGGGTACGTTTCTTCGCCGTATAAGAAGAAAGAGGATGCTCCACGGCAGGGCAGGCTGACCGACACCGAAGCGGAGATTGTCATCGACGAGCGATACCTCCCCGGCCTTTTCAGGGTTGAGGAGAAGAAACACCTCTTCGTGCTCTGCTGGTTTGACCGGTCCGACCGGACGGTGCTCCGTGTGACACCCCCGCACAAACCGGTGGAGCATGGTGTGTTTGCAACCCGTTCCCCCAACCGGCCGAATCCGATCAGCCTGTCGCTCGTCGATGTCATCAACATAACGGGCGGGACGATCCGGGTCAGGGGGCTGGAAGCTCTCGACGGGACACCGGTTCTCGACATCAAACCCTACTCGGAAGAGATCGACTGTCCGAAGTGATCGGATAGGGCTGCTTCCAGCACTTTTGCCGGGGGAGTCCCCCGACTTTTGTTGACCCCTCCCGTTCCCGGGGAGCGGTCTAAAAAATGAACCGGTTTTCACTTCAGCCCGATCAGCCGTGCCGAGTTGGCAATCACCGGAATTGAGGAGAGTTCGTGCAGGAGCGCCCCGGTCACCGGCGTGAGGATGTTGAAGACGGTAAGGCACACGGCAAGGAGAAGAACTCCCACAGCAAAGATGAGGTTCTGCCGGATGGTCCGGAGAGTTTTTTGCGAGGTGCCGATGAGATGCGGGAGTTTGAGGAGCTCGTCCGATAACAGCACCACATCTGCAGTCTCGATGGCGACGTCCGTGCCGGCATTCCCCATCGCCACACCCACGTCGGCGGTCGCGAGTGCCGGGCCGTCGTTCACCCCGTCGCCAACGAATGCCACCCGGTGCCCTGCTTCCTGAAACCGCTTCACGACTCCGACCTTCTCCTCCGGCATCATCTCGGCATGGGTCTCAGATATCCCGGTTTTTTCTGCGATCCTGGCGGCTGCCCCCCGGTTGTCTCCCGTTACGATGACCGTCCTGATGCCTGCCGTGTTGAGGGCGGCAACGGTCTCCTGTGCATGCTCCCGGAGCGTGTCCTCAAAGATCAGGAGACCGCTGACCATATCGTCGATCATCACGACGATGACACTCTTTCCCTCGTGGGTTCTGGCATCGATCTCCCGGAGAACGGTCTCGGAAAGGGTGATTCCCATCCCGGCGAAGAGCTTCGGGCGTCCGAGCAGGACCATCCGCCCCCCTATTTCGGCCTTCACGCCGAGCCCGGTCAATAACTCGCAGGAGTCGGGGTCCGGGACTGTGATCTCACGCTCTATGGCAGCCTGCACGATCGCCCTACCTACAGGGTGTTCGCTGAACTTCTCGGCGGATGCGGCGTACCCTATCAGGCTGGTTTCGAGGACGTCATCGAAAGGAACCGCGGCGGCGAGCCGCAGCTCCCCGAGCGTGAGCGTCCCGGTCTTGTCGAAGATCACGGTATCAACATGGGCCAGCGTCTCCACAGCCGCTCCCTTCTTCACGAGGCTGCCCCTGAGCGCGGCATTCCCTATTGAGGCGACGAGTGCCGTCGGTGTCGCGAGGACGATCACGCACGGGCAGAAGACGATGAGCATGGTGATCGCCTGCAGGACGTTCCCGGTCCACCACCAGAGGAGCAGCCCCAGGATGATGGCGGCCGGCGTATACAACTTTGCGTAGCGGTCGAGCACCCGCTCGACAGGCGCTTTCTCTTCCTGGGCGTCCGCAACAAGCCTGCGGATCTGGCCGAGCGTGGTCTCGGTCCCGACCCGGGTTGCACGGACCTCGATCGCCCCGATCTCGTTGAGGGTGCCGGCGAAGACGGTGTCCCCTTTCTGCTTCTCCACCGGCACGCTTTCTCCGGTGATCGCCGACTGGTTGACGGAAGCCGTCCCGAACTGGATCTCCCCGTCGACGGCGATCCGCTCCCCGGAATGCACGATGAGAAGATCACCGACGACCAGTTCTTCGAGAGGAAGGGAAAGGTCTCTGCCGTTGCGCCGAACGGTCACCCGGTCAGGTAGCAACCGGGCAAGCGCGTCAAGCGCCCGGTCGGCGCGGGCGGCGACGAGCTCTTCGAGCATCCCGCCGAAGAGGAGGAGCACGGCGACAACGGCAGCAGCGGAATATTCCCCGATCGCGATGGCTGCGGCCGTAGCAAGGGAAACGGGGATATCTGCGGTGAAATCGCGTTCGCGGATCCCCTGGGCGGCGCTGTACCAGATGAACGAAGATCCCACCAGAGCGGCTGCAAGGTAGATCCAATCCGCATAGATTTCCAGGGCCATACCGGGAAAGAGGCCGGAAAACTGGCACAGAATAGCAATCAACAGGAGGGTGCCGCTGACAAGCGTGAAGATTGTGCCCGGAGCGAGCAGGAATTCTCTATAGTCTCGGAGAAGGGACCAGGGGGCGGCAGTCAATGGTCCGGAAGAATCATGAGTCACATCCATTCTCGAATCACCGTACATACGATACTGGAAAGAAGCGGGCGGAAAGGACAGAAGCGCCCGCCTGTGACACTTCTTTCAAGTGTTAAAATTGTTAATGGATCTCATACTTAATCTTATTTATTTATCCTGGAATTCATATCGCAGGGTTCGGATCATTCTATCTCCCCCTGGAACTGCATCGGCAGAGTTCCGGCTCTCTGATGCATAGCAATCGTTTCTCAAGCGTAGTGTGACGCAGGGCATCCGCTCCCGACGAATATGGTCATGCCCCTCAAACGTCACGACGTCATCCGCGTGGCCGAAACGTCCGGGACGGGCACCGCCCGGCGTCCCGGTCAGCGGGAACGGGGCCGTTGATGCTGCACTCCCCCTCGGTCCCGGTCTTCTTCGTATAGAGGGCGCAGTCACTGCAGGCCGGCATAAAGGCCTCTTTTTCCGCCCCAGGGATATAAGTTTTGCCGGCCGGTGGGGGACGATCAGGATCTCCGGACGAACATCTCAGAGTAGGGCGCAAACCGTCCTGCATCGACGGGGTAAGCGAACCGGATCCCGTCGTTGCTGCAGACCATGCAGAGGGGCCGGGCGGCATCGATGTCCAGGTTGCCCTGGGCGGTGACATACCGGTCGTTCACCTCAAGACGGACGACGTTGCCGATGACGAGCGCAAACTTCTCCCTCGTGATCTCCTCGACGAGCCGGCACTCCATCCACGCGACCGACCCCTCGATGCCGGGCGGCGCGACGACGGCTGAAGGCCGGGAGGTAAGCCCTGCCTCTTCGAACTCGTCGACCTCGGGCGGGAAGTTCCGGGAGCAGATCATCACTTCCTCGACCATCGTGGCCGGCGGCACGTTGACGACGAACTCGCCGGTCTCCCTGATGTTGTCGAGGGTGTCGCGCCGCAGCCAGGAGGCAAGGACGATCTCGTCGAGGGGCCGGAGGATCGGGGTGATGTTCCCCCAGGGTGCGGCATTCCGGATCCCGGCCTTCGAGATCGTCGAGATGAGCACCACGGGGAGCGGCAGGACGTTTTCACGGCTGTGCGGTGGTAGGTGCATGGTTTTTACGTCCTTTACGTCGGCATTATTCTCTACGGGCGGCTACCGCCCTTCCAGCACCTCGACCAGTAAGCCGATGGCCGGGCGCCCGTCCGTCAAGGCCTGTCCGCCGAGACCCGCTTCAAGGATGCCTGGCTCCTGCGGGATTTCGCAAATGATCCGGGACGGATCCGCAATCCCCTCGCGCATCCGGGCAGCCATGGCCGGATCCGTTTTATTCAGCACATAGTAGAGCGGAATGCCGATCCCCCCCGCCATTCCCGTAATCTTCTCTGCGAGCCGCAGCGACTCGAATGAGGGGTCGAGCACCATGAGGATCACGTCGGCCTCCTGATCGATTCCGCGGCCGAAGTGCTCGATCCCCGCCTCGGTGTCTGCGATAACAACATCGTTGTCACCGAGGCGAAGACCGCCGAGAAACTGTTTGGCAAGCATTCCCATCGGGCATGCACATCCCTCTCCCGCATCGTGGATCTTGCCGATGGCGACGAGCCGAACGCCGTGGTCTTCGGCGACATAGTCCTTTGGAAGGTCGTCGAGCGTCCAGGCATCCTCGATCAGGTGGACAGATGTCAGGTCGGGCATCGCCGCCATAATCTTCGCTCCTACGGTCATCTTGCCCCCGAAGTAGTTCATCAGGTCGGGCGGTGCGTCCGTCCCGAGTAGACGGTGCAGCCCGAGGTTCGACTCGTCGGTATCGATGACCAGCACGGGGCGGTTCCGCCGTGCGTACTCACGTGCGAGCAGGGCAGCGAGCGTGCTCTTCCCGCTGCCTCCTTTTCCACAAATAGCGATCTTCATTTCGTTTTTACTTCCTTCGTTTGCCTGTTTCAGTGTACCTGCGTGGACACCGTCATTTTAGTAACACGATTATTTATATTGGTATCATTTGATATAGAAAAATATATTTTTAATATTCTTTAGTAAAAATAATTAATATGTACATGATACTCATCCGACTTACAATTATGAACGCAGTCGCTGTGCTGGAGGGGCAAATGACGTATCGGGTTCTGAGTGCTATTAATATTGTCCTAAATCATATTTGGTGGAATTTAATCGTGTAAATACGATTATTTATTAGAGTCTAAACCCAGGTTTTTCATATCGCAGGGACGCGGCGGTCCCCGGGGAACCATGTACGACGGCATCATTCAGACAGCGACGCTCGCTGCCGGCCTGCTCGGCGAGATGGTCCCGATGATGATTGCCGGGGTCTTCCTCGCCGAGGTGCTCGTCGCCCTGAATGTCGCCGGGCGGATTGCTGCCCTCTCCCGTCCGCTCACCTCGTTCGCCTGCCTGCGGGAGGAGTGCGGCACCAGTTTCCTCATGGCCTTCGTCTCTCCCCCTGCCGCGAACGCCATGCTGATGGACTACCACGCAAAGGAGATCATCAGCCGTAAGGAGCTCGTCATCGCTGCCGTCATGAACTCGTTTCCGACGGTCGTCATGCACTGGCGTTACCTCCTCCCGGTCTACATCCCTCTTCTCGGCATCCCCGGCCTCATCTACTTCGGCCTGTTGATGCTCGTCGGCCTTGCAAAGACCGCGTTCGTCATGGTCCTCGGCCGGGTCATCCTCACCCCCACCTCGTGCACGCAGGTCATTCCGGCGGAGGGACCGGCCGTCACGCTCCAGGAGGCGCTACGGACGGCATGTACGTCCTCAAAAAAGATCCTTGTGCGCCTGCTCTCGATCACCGTCCCCACCATCGTCATCGTCGCGTTCCTCATCAACGCGGGTGTCTTCGACCGGCTCGCCGGGATGATGCAGGGCGCTGGAGCGATATTCCCCGTGCCGCCGGAGGGGTTTGCCATCATCGCCGCCCAGTTCGGCAGTTTCGTCGCGGGCGCGAGCGTCGCCTCCGCCCTGCTCGCCGCGGGGGATATGACCTGGCAACAGATCGTCCTCACCCTCCTCGTCGGGAACGTCCTCACCAGCGTGACACGGAGCATCCGCTGGCTCGGCTCTTCTTACGTCGCGATCTTCGGCATGCGGACGGGAACGGAGATCATGCTCGTCTCGACGGTGCTCCGTAACGGCATCATGGCCTGTTTGGTCGCCGTGCTGGCGTACGGACTTGAGTGGGGTTGAGGGCGCGGCACTATGGGCCGGCTCAGCCCCCTTCTGCGCCTCCCGCACCGCCCGTATCTCCGGTATACCCATCCCGCCGAGCAGTTCGACGATCGCCTGCACATAGGGCTCCTGCCGGGTGCAGCTCGGGGATGCACGGGGCTCGCTCCGCTGCCCTTGCCGACCCATCTTCGCGTGGCCGGTGGCGATGTAGTGCAGGAAGTCCTCCTTCGGGAGACCCCAGCGGCAGTTGACCTGCAGCCGGACGAAATCAGGGTTCTTCGGATTCGGGAAGAGGACTGCTCGCGTCCCTGGGAGCGGGATTGGGTTCCCACCGTTCGATACGGCAAGACTGAGGACCCGGCGCCACAGCCGGCCGCAGGCGATCTCCGGGCAGATCCGGCAGTAGCGGTTCGACGGCGGGGTGCCGTCGCCGGTATAGTGGCGGCAGAAGTTCAGATCCATAAGCATTCATTACTCTTCTGCACCCGCACTTAAACCGGATGATCCCGGTCGCCTCCCCGACCCAAATAACAACACTCATCCCTCTTCCACTCCCAACCTCTCTTCAGGAGAGAAGATCGGATGTCCCCCGCCGTCCTGTACCGCCAGTTGCCCGGAGAGGGTCTCGACGCGTTCATCGCAGAGTTCCGGAAAGCCGCCGCCCGCGATCCGTTCGGCACCGTCTTCATCGTCCCGACCTCTCATCTTGCCCGGGAGATCGTCCGCCGCCTCAGGGAAGAGGATGTCCCGGTCGTCGCCGACACGGTCACGACCCTCTCCGGGTTCGCCCGGAAGATCTTTCTCGATTATGCGACGTCGGAAACGCTGATCTCCGGGGCCGAGTCCCGGCTCATCCTCGCCCGCCTCCTCGACGCCGGCAAGTACCCGCTTCTTTCCGGCACCGGTGCGGTCGACGAACTCGCGACCCTTTTTGAGGCCATCCTCATGTGGAAGGTCGATTATCCGGCCGCTCTCGACGATCTCGCGACCGCCAGATGCGTCGAGATCGCCCGCCTCTTCGATGCCTACCGCCGGTTCCTCGACGAGCACGACCTCGTCGACGAGCGCGCGCTCTTTGCCCGTGTGGTCAGGATACTCTCCGACACAGGCTGGTTCCGGACGGTCTATATCTACGGCCTCTTCGAGCCGATGCCGCGGACAGCCGGCAGGTATTATGCCCGCCCTCCCCGGACGGTCTTCGTCTACGGTCTCTTCGAGCCGATGCCGCTCGAGCGCGACCTGCTTCTTTCCTTGCGGGAATCTGCGGAGGATTTTCATTACTCGATCCCCTACGCCAGAAATCCGGTGGTCTTTGCCGATGACGGCGAATGGCTGCTCCCGGATACGGTCATCTCCGGGGATGCCCCGGACACGCGCCGCTCACGCCTTGCCCTCCTCTTCTCCCGGGCCAAGTCCGCCGACTGCGGCGGCTGCATCCGCCTCGCAGAACGACGTGACGGGCTCGACGAAGTCCGGGCGATCGCGCAGGAGATCCGCGATCTGGTCGCCGCCGGCGTGCGGCCGGGCGAGATCGCGGTCGCGTTCCCTGACTTATCATCGGCGCTGCCTTGCGTGGAGGCGGTCTTCCCCGAATTCGGGGTTCCATACGTTGCGTCCGACGGCCGGCCGCTCTCTGCATTGCCGCTCGTCAGGGCACTGCTCGACGTCGCCGCGGTTCCTGCCCGCGGTTACCGGCGGGAGGACGTCGTCGCGCTCGCGGCCTCTCCATTCCTACCGATCACATGCGGCTGCGATCTCGATCTCCTCTCCCGGGAGGCTCGGATAACCGCCGGGGCGGCCTCCTGGGACGAGCAGTTTGCCGCGCTTCTCCGCACCGTCGAAGATGAGCGAGACCGACCGGAAACCCCGGAACCCGCGAGATCCCGGCTCGCAGCAAAGGCGGTCTCGATAGCGTCGGCACGGGACGCCGTCGGGACGCTCTTTGCCGATCTCTCGATGCTCGAAGGGACGAAGACGCTCGCCGGCCATATCGCCGTCTATCGCTCGCTCATCGAGCGGTGGCAGGCTCCGGTTATGTCAAAGATGGGCGATCCCGATCTTCTCGGGGAGTTCATCAATCTTCTCGCGTCGTTCGAACGCCTCGTCCGGTTGCTGCCGGAAGAGAAGATGTCTCTTGCGGAGTTCTCCTCCCTGCTCGCGCAACTTGCCGCCGGAACCCGGACAGCCCGTCGCCGGAACAGCGGCGGCGTCCAGGTGGTCGGCGTCCGGGAGGTTGCGCACCTCGCCGTCCCCTACCTCTTCGTCGGCAACCTCGTCGAGGGCGTGATGCCGCAGCTGACCACCCCGCCCCCGTTCACCGCCGATGCCGGGACCCGGCGCTCTGGGGCGCGGTCGAGGGAGGATATCCTCCGGGAGGAGCGGTATTACTTCACCGCCGCCTTGCTCTCCGCCCGCTCCAGGATCTACCTGAGTTACCCCGCGACCGACGGTGCGACCCCGGTGATCCGTTCCGGGTTTGTGGACGCCGTCCGTGAGGCATTCTCCCCGGGGATGTGGGGGGACGGCGATCTCCCGGACTCCGGGCTCGCGGCAATCCGGCAGGCCTGTGCCTCCATCGCGCGGGGTGAGTCCGTCACCGAGACGCTCCGCATCCCGCCTGCTCTCGATCCCGCGGCGATCCCGGCCGACGCGCGGGAGACCACCCCGCCCGGTCTCCCGCTACGGGACGATATCCCCACGGCGGTTGTCCCGCCGGGCGTTCCCCCGAACGGAGAGGGGGAGCGTGTCTACTCGGCAAGCGAGATCGAGGCGCACCTCCGCGGCCCGGCAGAGTCCCGGCTGCCGGGGTTCGCCGCCGGGGATGACGCCCTAATTCGAGGTCTCGCCGTCCACGAGGTCTTCCGCGGCCGCGATCCCGCCGCGGTGCTGCGGCGGCATGGGCTGGATCCCATCCGGGCACCGGAGTACCGGGAACTCTACTCCCGGTTCCTCGCCTCCCCCCTGATGCAGGGGATCGTCCGCGACCACCGCGAGGTGCCGTTTCTGGTGCGGGTGAACGGGATTGCGTTCAGGGGGGTCATCGACCGGCTGGTGCAGCGGCTGAACGGCGCCTGGATGCTCATCGACTACAAGACCGGGACGCCGGGGGACGCCGCGGATTATGCGATCCAGATGACGGTCTACTGCCATGCCGCCGGCCAGTTCCTCGGGAGTCCGGTCACGCCCTACCTCTACTTCGTCGATGCCGACCGCTGGGCGGAGATTGAGGTGGACGAGGAGCGGGTCTTTGCCGAGATTGGTCGAGCGGTCCGGGGGATTGAAGAGGAGAATCTTTAACGGCGGGGTTCCGGAGGAGAAACACGGGACGCGGCGCTTCCCGGCCGAAACGAGTCGCAACGGGCACTTCTGCGCCCTGCCTCACCGCTCAGTCGTAGAGGCCGATCGCCAGATAGTCGTCGTCCGAGAGTTCGTCCCAGAGTTCGAGGACGACCGAGCCGTCGTCCAGGACGTCGCCGGGGATGACCCATTCGGAGTCGACTTCCCTGACCTCTTCAGCCCCGTCAGGGGTTCTCACGAGCACCTTCATGATATCCTCTCCAGCGTCCGGCTCCACCCGGATCAGGCTCTCCTCGGTGGCTCCCGGAGTGTTTTACCCGCCGGATTATCTACCCTTTGTCTCCGGCGGGGCAGGCGAGTTCGCAGGCCCGGCAGTGGTCGATCCGTTCCCTCCCGGAGTTCCTGTCGGCATCCATCCGTGCCAGGCACCGCGTCCGGCTAAATCTCCCGGTGGAGAAGGCGTCCATCGGGCAGGCGCGGGCGCAGGAGTTCTCGCAGCCGGTGCAGGGGTCGTCTCCCTCCGGCGGTTCCACATCCGGGCTGTCCAGGTCAGCCCATACCGCCCGGAACCGAACCCGCGGCCCGTAGCCCGGGACGATGATGAGGTTGCTCCTCCCCATCCGCCCAATCCCTGCCAGAGAGGCCGCGTCTTTGAGGTAGATCCCGCCCTCCTCGATCCGGTAGGGGATAAGTCGGGCGCTGGTTCCGTACTCTTTCTGCAGCCAGCGGGCGAGTTCTTTGCCGATCTTTCCGAGTATCCGGTCGCCGGGCGTCCCCCGGCCCGGCTCCCAGAGGTCGAGTTCGGGGTGCCCGGGGTCGTGGGAGAGGCCGAGGACGATGTAGGTCCCCCGGTCTTCCTCTGATCCCGGGCGTTTTTCCGCGACCGCCGAGGGGCAGTCGATGAGCCGTGCCGCCGCCACGGCGCCTGCTACGTCCGCCCCGAGTTCACAGGCCTTTCGGATGGCCGCCCCGATGATCTCCTGGTCGTTGGGCATTGGAGGTGGTATTGGGGCGGGGGGTGAAGAAGGGAGTGGTCGTTCGGCCTGCCGAGAGAGTGCCCCGGGAACAGCTTGTATGAGGGGGAGTGTGTAGGCTGCACGACACCTGGAGGCGTTGAGAGTATGGAGGCAGAAAGGATCATCGTGCCCGTTTCAGAGGGCATTCGGCCCGGGGAAGCTGCGGATCGCCGTCCGGCGCAAACAGGAGGAAGAGTGGGAAGGCTACGCCGTCAGGGAGAGGCTTTCCGGCGAGATGACCCGAACCGTGAACCCTCCCGTAGGTGTCACGGGAGATCGGACAGCATCCGCCCTTTCCCACCGCTCATGCAGGTTCACCGTATTTCTGTCCGGCCGTGCCTCACGTTCAGCCGCAGTTCGGACGCCCGGCGGATGTTTCTGCTCCGTCGCCAACTACCTTCTGCCTGCGTCCCGTTCTGGACTGTCCCCTCCGGCCCGGGCGCGTCTCCTGGCCGGGAGATCCGGGTGCGCGGTTGGTTTCCGGACCTGCGCGCAAACGGGGCAGCGTGCGAGATCAGGACCGAAAGAGCACAGATCTGCAGGTTCTGGCTGCGATGATAAATAGAATACAAAATCAAAAAGCGCCCCGGCCGGGATTTGAACCCGGGTCAAAAGCTCCGCAGGCTTCTAGGATATCCACTACCCTACCGGGACACGAGAATAAGTGTCTTTCCCCTAATAACTAGGTTCTCCAGGTTAAAAAGGATTGCTCACCAGGCGATGAGAACGCCATGGCAATGACTGCAGATGCCGGAATTCGACGGAAAAAACCCGTTCAACGACCTGCCCCCGAGGCTACACGCCCCCGGCGCGCATCTCTACGTGCACCTTTACTTCGTTTCCGGAGAGCTCGATCAGGTAGTCCCCATACTTGCCGAGGTAGATCCGCTTATCGGTCGCCGTGCCGAAACCTTTTCCGAACCCGTCCTCGGCCACGATCTTGCCGGACTCGCGCTCCCTGACGGTCACCGTAAACCATGCATCCTCGCTCGGGTATTCCTGTTTGACGACTATGTCCTTTTTGCTGCCGTAATCGCTTGTAGTATGCTTCTCCCGTGTGACCATCTTCGGCTCCACATCGAACTCGATGATGAGCGGGGGCGCGGTCAGGTTGAAGGAGTAGGCGTCTCTCGGGTGAGCGGGACCGAACTCTGTTGTCCTGTCGTAGAGCGTCACGTAGGGGTCCGGCGTCGGTGGGACCTCCGTCGGTCTGCTGAGCGTGGGGCCGGCCATAGCGCTTGTTGCAGTCGGATACGGGGTTGCCGGGGTCAGGTATCCGGGTTCGTCATCCTCTCCGGCCGTCTCCTCCGGTGAAAGGCTTCCGGACCAGCCCGGATCGTTGCCGGTCGGCATCTCCGTGCACCCGGCGGATGCGAGAACCAGGATCATCACCGCAGCTGCAAAGAGCGACTTATATACCATGCTCATCGTAGAGGGATTATGCAGGGGGATATTTATGTTTTTACTCTTGGATATTCGGTGAAATATTTTATACGGGAGATGTGGATCTGAGTCAGGTGTTGTAGCCCGAAATCCAGCCGGATTAAGGATTATATCAACCCGGCCTCTGAAGGGCCATCTCAAAGAGGATGGTCGTGTTTTTTTCCGGGGAGATTTACCGGAAAGGATTTTTATATCCACCAAAAAATGTCTGCTGTATTTCGAATATAATGCATACACAAACGGATGTAACATGCAGTGTTCGGGGAGGAATGCTCACCAGACCTGGATCCCATTATCAAATCAATCCAGTAACGTATATCTGCACCCATGGCCAACGGTTGATGATAACGATGGGTAAAAAGCAGGAGAAACGGGCCAAACGCAAGGCAGACGTGCACGATGGCGGAAGGGATCTTGATTCAGGGATCTCCACTTCGGTACGCCCGGGTGCATCCGCCCTCGATACCGTTGTGGCATCCATAAAAACCAGCAGGTATGTCCAGGCTCTTCTTGGGTTGACACTCGCCGGTTTTCTCCTCCGGTTCTATAACCTCGCCGGCAACTCGCTCTGGCTCGACGAGGCTGCGACCCTCACATTTGCCCGGCAGTCACTCCTCGGCATATGGGGGAGCACCGCTGGCGGCGAGTTCAACCCACCGCTCTTCTACTGGCTGGAACACGGCATGCTCTTCTTCGGCGAGAGTGAGTTCGTGCTCCGGTTTCTCCCCGCACTCTTCGGCGTCCTGACGATCCCGGTTATATACTACATCGGCTCTGAGTTCCGGGACAGGAACGTCGGGCTCATCGCCGCCGCCCTCCTCACGTTCTCGCCCTTTCATATCTTCTACTCCCAGGAAGCCCGGGCATACGCCCCGATGCTCTTCTTCTTCTCCTTCGCACTACTCTTTTACGTGCGGGCAAACAGATCGAACGAGACCCGCTCCTGGGCTCTCTTCGGCTTCTTCTCCGCAATTGCCTTCTGGATGCACTTCTACGCCATCGTGCCGGTTGCTGTCCTCGTTCTCCACGCCCTGGTCACCCGCGTCGGCGAGATCCGAAAGGATGTCAGGAACGTGAGGAGCCCCATCCTCGCGCTCGCTGCCTTCATCGTTGCCACCCTTCCCCTGCTCATCGTCACGTTCAACCTCTTCATGGCGAGGACGTCATCCACCCCGACCTTCGGCATGCAGGGACTCGACGTCATCCACATGACCCTCTCGCAGATATCGGGGTTCAGCGACTTCATCATGGTTCCCTTCCTCCTCCTCTTTCTGCTCGGCGTCGCCTATACCTGGCGCGAGGACAGGAACGAAGCGCTCCTCCTCGTCTTCATGATGGTTCTCCCGCTGGTGGCGAGCCTTATCCTCTCTTCACGGATGCCGATGATCCCGCGCCACCTTATCTTCCTCCTTCCTATCTACTTCATCGGGATCGCGTCGGCGTATCCCGGACTCCATGCCCTCGTCAGGGACAGGAGAGCGGTCTATCTCGCTATCACGCTGGTGTTTCTCGTCAGCGCACCCTTCCTTGCAACCTACTACACGACACTGCAGAAGAACGACTGGCGGGGATTCTCCATGGAACTGGGCGAGATGACCGGAGAAGGGGATCTTGTCGTCATGCTGCCGTCCTACATGGCGCAACCGCTCGACTACTACTACAGCAACGCAACCGACGGAACCATCGAACTCGGGGCGACAACCGGGAAGGATCTCGAGGCGATCCGGGACTGGCATCCAGAACAGCGTGCGTTCTACATCGTGACCTGGGATATCTTTGCCGTGGACCCCACCGGGGATGCGGTGGACTGGCTTAATGAAAATGCAGAGTTCGTCAGGCAGCGTGGGGGGATCTATCTCTTTGTGTCGACCTAGAGGGGTGGTTACGATGACTGCGCCCTGCGGCTCTGCCGGTGAAAAACATAGACCGGAAAAACGGCGGACGACACTATCGGTCGCTGAGAAGCACCTCTATAATCCTTTTACCCGACTGCCCGTCACCGAAAGGATTCATCCATGTCGCCTCGGTCGACAGCGTGGTTGACACGGCCTGTAAAATCCGTTTGGGTTCAGTCCCTGCGAGGATGTTTCCCCCAGTATCAAGAGCCTCGGGCCGTTCCGTATTCTCCCGCAACGTTATGCAGGGAACATGCAATATGCATGCCTCTTCCTGGATGCCGCCGGAGTCCGTCAGGATAGCCCTTGCGGATTTTTCTAAGAGCAGAAATTCCAGATATCCCTGTGGTTCGAGTACGTATACGCCCTCCGGTACTGGCAGGCCAAACTCATTGAGGCGCTTCAATGTACGCGGATGCGCGGGGAACAGTATCGGGAGCCCGTAGATCGAATAGAGATCCTGCATTGCAACGATCAGGTTCTCCAATTTCGCACGATCGTCGACGTTCTCCTGCCTATGAGCAGTGAGTAAAAAGTATTTCCCCGGTTCCAGATCGAGATCGTGAAGAATGTGCGATCGCTGCTCTGCAATCTCGATATTCTGAAGAACCGCATCGACGACAGTGTTTCCAGTTACCCGAATTTTCTCCCCGTCGATTCCCTCCTGCAGAAGGTTGGTCCGTGCCTTCTCTGTAGGGGCAAACAGGTATCTCGATAAATGGTCTGTTAGGATGCGGTTAATCTCTTCAGGCATCGTTCTATCCCAACTCCGTAATCCGGCTTCCACATGCCCGACGTCTACGTTCAACTTCGCAGCAGATAACGCCGAACCCAGAACCGTGTTGGTGTCACCCTGTACGAGCACAACGTCGGGTCTATCGTGGATAAGGATGCGCTCCAGGCCGACCATAATCTTACCCGTCTGCTCGGCATGCGTCCCTGATCCTACATTCAGCTTATGCCCGGGTTTCGGCAGTTTGAGATCGTGAAAAAATGCTGCATCCATCTCATACGAGTAGTGCTGGCCGGTATGGATGAGAGAGTAGTCTAGGTCGAGTTCCTCGCAATACCGGATGATGGGGGACATCTTAATGATCTCGGGGCGGGTTCCAAGAACAACAGCAACGTGCATGCTATATCACCTCTGGGTGTCATGATTTTTGTTGTGCGGCGAGACCGACGCAAAATCCGATCCGCATCAGTCCCAGTTCCCTTTGAAAACTCGAATCTTGAAGATCTTGGTCAGAAGCCGCACATGGTTCCGGATCTCCTTGCTGACGTTGATCTTCGATTCGCCGTACCTGCGCGTATGGAGTACGACTGGGACTTCCACCACCGATCTGCCGCTCAGGATCAGTTTGGCCAGTATCTCGGCGTTGATCTCAAAGTTATTGCTCTGTATGCGTATCTCGTCAAGGACGTCCTTCCTGTAGAGCCGGAAGATGGGGCTTACACAGGTGATTTTCGCACCAAGCAGGATCTGGTACAGCGTGTTCACTACTTTGCTCGGCAGAAACCGGATAAAACTGACCTCCTCCATTAATCCCTGTTTGAGGTACGGAGATCCCGATACGCAATCCGGATGCGACGCCCGGTATGCGGCGATAAGGGCTTCGACATCCTCCGGACGAAAAGTGAGGTCCGAGTCCATGGTTACAACAAGATCGCCTTTACAGTACTGCAGGCCGTGCTTTATCGCCGCTCCCATACCTTTATTTGTTCCATTGGTCACCGCGATAACGTCGGATCGTTCGCGAGCGAGGCCCTGCAGCAACGGATATGTATCGTCACGACTCCCATCGTCAACCATAACATATTGGAAGGATTCCCCCGTAGCACCCGCAATACGATCGATCTTTGGAAAAAGCTCATCCCTGTACGTCAGTATGTTGTCTCTCTCGTTGTAGAGTGGAATGACTATGGAGATCATCAGATATCCTCCGTAAGCTGCATGGATTAATTATCATTGGCATCCTGACCTGATAAACCCTAGGCGATTGAATAGCTTTTACACGGAGAGGCGTTGATATGCATAAAATCCGATTCTCGGTGGATATCTTCGCTGGCTTAATGTATCAAAGAGACATACAATGTATATGACCCATGCCCGTTGAACTATCCTGTTCCCGGAGAGGGCATCCCGAAATTTCTCTGGCTGGGATATGTTCTCTGGATGTGAGGTACAGCCAGCCGGAGAGCAGGAAATTAGGTGACGACCTCCAGAGAGCCTCGGAGTCCTGAGGATGCCATGAAGTTTCACGTATCTCGCCAGGGATTCATTCAGTTACTGCTCCTCTTGATCGGTCTCGTGATCCTGGCATATTTCATCCTGCAGTCAGGCATCATCGGCAACCTCTGGATTATTACAACAATCAGCATTCCTCTGTTTACCCTGGCGTTTCTGCTCTCTATTGCAAATATAGGATCGAAAGTCTATCGCTGGAAGTACCTTAGCAGATACTATTATCAAGAGATATCATGGTACGATGCCTCCCTGGTGAGTGTATCCAGCCTGTTTTTTGCGAATATTACTCCCGGAAAGGTCGGCGACCTCTACAAAGCGTACTTCATGAACCGCAGGTACGGCGTGCAGTTTCTGGATGGGATATCCATGCTCTTTTACGAGCGTTTTTTCGAATTAACCATCCTCTTCCTGGTTGCTGCCGGCATCGTCATGATCCAGCTCAAGGCCGTGACGGTAATTGTGCTCGAGTTCACTCTGCTGGTGCTGTTCCTGTTGCTGGTTCTCTACTACAAAGCAGATTTCTTCATGGGGCTGGCGGAGAAGGTTCTGGTCAGGCTGCCTATTGAGAAGAGAGAACTGGAGCCCAACCTGCACATCCGGAAGATGCCGCTTTCCAAGATCTTGGTAGTCTTCCTGATAACGCTGCTCTCACTGGTTCTGGAGTTTGCCCGGCTCTGGTGTGTAGCACTGGCATTCGGCTTTCTCGTAAACCCGATTCAGTTATCGATCTTGATGAGCCTTGCCTTCATTATCGGGCTTGTCTCGCAGATACCTCTCGGCGTGGGGGCGATGGAGGGCTCGCTGAGCTACTTCATCACGGCCATGGGCGTTCCCTCGGTCACGGCGATCGCTATCGTCCTTGTTGATCGCATGGTCTCGATGTATTTCGCCCTAGTGCTGGGCTTCATCTTCTCGAAACTCTCTTTCGATGCTCTCAAGGGTGCATGAAGATCTGAGCGGTCAGGATCCGACTGCTTCCTCAACTGGATCGAGACGAGAAGATGGAGGATTGGGGGGCAGCAGGGTTGAGATCCGGGTGCGCCGCGTCAGTGGGAGGGGGTCACCCCGAGTACGCCCGGATAACCCATCTCCAGCAGCCGACGGTTTGCTGCAGCCGCCGGTCACCCCGAGTACTCCCGGATAACCCCCCGGTAGACATCCACCGCCTTCTCGAGCTGCTCTAACGAAACCCGCTCGTCCACCGCGTGCAGCGTCGGGATCTCCCCCGGGCCGTACTCAACGACGTCGAACCCCACGTCGCGAAGGTACTTCGCGTCGCTTGCCGCCCACTGGAGAAACGGCGTCACCGTCCCGTAGACCCGCTCCACCTCGCGGGAGACCGTCCGGACGATCCGGGCGTCCGGAGGCGTCAGGGTCGGCTCGGCCACGTCCGTCTCGCGTATCACGGCGTCCGGTGCATGTTCGGCGATGCCCTTCCGGAGTTCGTCAAGGGAGCAGCCCCACGGCACCCGGATGTCGAGTTCCATCCGACACTGCTCCGCCACGATGTTCGCCTTCTCGCCGCCTTCGATGCGGCCCGGGTTGAACATCACCCTCGTGAGGATATCGTCCCCTCCCTCGATCCCGAAGATCTCGGAGAAGACCCGTGCGGACTGGTCGATGAGCGGCCGCAGGTCTTCGCCGACGGGGAACGGACGGGCGTGAACCTCCCGCAAATACCCGATCAGGTCAAACGCCGCCATGACAGCGCTCTTCCCGACCAGGGGGTAGAGGGAACTGTGGCCCGGCCTGCCGCGGAAGGAGAGGTCGACCCGGTAGAGGCCTTTCTGGCCGACGGCCGGGCTGGTCTCCGGCGTCGGTTCGGCGATCAGGCATTCGCGGGGTTCGAGCAGGCCCTGTGCAAGCAGCGACCGGATTCCGTGCTCCCCGCCGGTCTCCTCGTCGCAGACGAAGGCGAACTGGACGTCCGGCTCCACCCCGCTCTCGATGAGGTCGCGGCAGGCGATGAGGAGGGCGGCGCATCCCCCTTTCATATCGGTGGCGCCTCTCCCCCAGACGTAACCGTCGGCAACCTCCCCGCTATGGGGGTCGTGCGTCCAGTCGTCGGGGATGGCGGGGACGACGTCGACGTGGCCGCAGAGGAGGAGCCGGGAACCGGCCCCGGTCGTGACGAGGTTCTCCCGCCCGCCGGGATGGGAGACGATGCGGTTCTTCACCCCGAGGGAGTCGAAGAACTCTCCGATGAACGCGACGACATCCGCCGTGCTCCCCGGGGGGTTCTCGCTCCTGATCCGGATGAGCGCAGAAGCGAGTCGGGCGACATCCATAGAGCGGTCACCTTATGCCGGCCTGTTCCGGATATATTCGTCGAAGAGCCGGGCAAGCGACGAGGTTTTATAGAGTTGTTTGATGAACTTCGGATCGAAGAACTCGTCGATGAACGTCGAGAGGTAATCAGCCGGAATTGCCCTCTTGTCGTCGGGGTTGAGCACGATCCGGAAACTCCGGTACTGGGCGGGGTCGTCGTTGTCGTAGACGCCGGTCCAGAGCATCGGGAGCGCCTCGTACTTCTCCGGCTGCTCCTCTTTGAGCCAGTTGACGAACCCGGGGAAGTGCACCCGGTCGCCGACCTTCTCCTCGTCCAGACGCCACCGCATGTATTCCACGCTCATGATGTTCCGGGGCGACATGTAGTTGTAGGCGAGCGTGCTGAGCGTGTAGTCGATGTGGGCGAGGGCATCGGTGAAGTAGAAGTGCAGGACCGGATGGAACTCGGCGGGGCTCTCCAGGATCAGCGATTTGCTGTACAACTTCTGCATGACGCGGACGTACTCGTTCATTTCCAGCATATTCTCTCCTATTGGGGAGAGAGGTACAAAAAGTATTCCTTCCAGGTAACAATGGCGGTGATACGGGGCGGTGGGGGCTCTGTTCTACCGAATCGGAGTGTGAGATGGCCGGTGGTCTTCGAGTAATGACGGGTCACAGGGCCGGAGTTCGAGAAGACCGAACATCGCCTTCGCACCTCCGGTGCTCACGCTCCTGCCCTCCGGCCAGTCGCGCATCGAAAATTGCTGCGCAATTTTCTCAAGCTCCGTTCGGCCGCGATCGCGGCCGAACATCGCTTACGTAAAGAACGGCTTTCGCCTGCCGACGGCTTCGCGGAAGGCATCTTCGAGTTCCTTGCCGTGCTTGCCCCGGATATCGATCAGGTTGTCGCTCCGGAGAAGGCAGGGCTTGAGTTTCCCGTCTGAGGTCACGCGCAGGCGGTTGCAGAATGCGCAGAACTCCGTGTTGTGGAGCGGGCGCACCACCTCGACCTCGGCGCCGTCGAGGCAGTACTTCTTGCGGTGGTGCATCCGGCGGGTGACGACCCGTTTCGCTCGCTCGTTCAGGTCCTGCTCGACGCCGTCCACGTCCCCGTGGAACTTGCACTCGTTGAACTCCATCAGCTCGATGACCTGGAGGATGACGTCGCGCTTGCTCCGGACGAACGCCATGAAGTCGTCCAGTTCGTCCTCGTTGATACCGTCGAGGAGCACCATGTTGAGCTTGACCGGGGTCAGCCCGACCTCGATCGCCGCGTCGATTCCCTCAAGAACGTCCGCAAGACAGTCTTTGCCCGTGATCTGCCGGTAGCGCTCGGGGCGGAGGGTGTCAAGGCTGACGTTCACCCGTGCAAGCCCGGCCTCTTTGAGATCCGCGGCCTTCGCCGCAAGCAGCGTCCCGTTCGTCGTCAGGGACGACTCCACTCCCGGCGGCACCGAGCGGATGATATCGACGAGGTCGCGGCGGAGCAACGGCTCCCCGCCGGTGAACTTGATGCTCCTGATCCCGAACTGCACGCCCACCCGCATCAGCTCGGCGATATCCTCGGCGCTCATCTGCTCCTCCGGGTTCACCTCGCCCTCGGCGTGGCAGTAGATGCACCGCAGGTTGCACCGCTGGGTGAGGCTGATCCTGAGGTTGGTTACGGTTCGGTTATAGGGGTCTTTCAGCACCATCGCAGGTTCCTTTGAAATTTTTTGCAATAATATAGGTCTCGGCACTCCCTTTCCGCGACGCCTTCGTCCTGTAGCCCCGGACGGAATAGAAATGCTTCCTCACCTCGGCAATCAGTTCGCCGAAGAGCTCGCCCTGGAACGACTTGATCACCATGTTGCCGCCGGGTTTCAAGATCGTGCAGGCAAACGCCAGTGCATCCTCGCCGAGCCCGATTGCACGGGCCTGGTCGTAGCTCTTCTGGCCGGAGAGTTTCGGCGAGGCGTCGGAGACCACGACGCTGACGACGCCGCCGGCCTCCTCGCGGATACGCTCCTGAACGAGAGGGTCGGTGAAGTCCCCGACGATGGTGGTGACGCCTTCCATGGGCGCGATGGGATTGAGATCCACGCCGATGACCTTCCCGTCGGTCAGGTCGCGAAGCACCTGCAGCCAGCTGCCCGGCGCCGCCCCGAGGTCGACGATGTTGTCGCCGGGCCTGATGATGCCGTTTCGCTGCTGGATCTCCAGCAGTTTGTAGGCGGCACGTGCCCGGTATCCCGCTTTCATCGCCTTTCGATAGACGCTGTCTTTAGTCCATTGAGAACCCATCAGGAGCTACCCTCCACCTGAGGTCGACGGATGGCTGCCCGCACCGCCGGCACAATCAAGAAGATTATGTATAGTATTCGATGCTGTTAAACATCAATGATACGGTTCCGGAGTACGGGCGATCGGTCTCTGCCGCGACCGCCTCCGCGACCGGCGTCATGAGCCTTTTGCCGATTTTGATCGTAAAGCACTATAATGAATAGGGTGATTATATACTTTCAACGAGAGTTTAATAAGGGGTCACAATGTTAAAGGCAACGATTGACGCAGAAATATTTCGGGAATCCATCGACGCGATCGCCGCACTGGTGACGGAATGCCGCCTGCACACGGCCGAGGACCAGATCCGGACACGCTCCGTCGATACCGCAAACGTGGCCATGGTCTCCCTGGAACTCCAGAGCACGGCGTTCAACTCTTTCTCGGCAACGGCCGGGGAGCTGGGTCTGGATATCGCAAAGATGAAGAACATCATCGGGATGATGGGGAAGGGCGACGCGCTGACCCTGAACCTGCTCGACGAAGAGCGGAAACTGGAACTGAGTTTCGGCGGCTACCGCTACTCCATCTCGCTCCTTGACGTTAACACCATCCGGAAAGACCCGAACCCGCCGGGAATCGACCTCCCCGGCAAGGCGGTCGTCCCGGGCGACGCGCTGAACAACGCTATCAAAGCCGCCGCCGTCATCTCCGATAAGATCGCGCTCGGGATCGATCCCGATGCCATGACCTTCTACATGGAGGCGGAGGGCGACACCGACCACATCAAACTCGCGCTCGGCGAGGACGAACTCGTCGCGTTAAACCCGGCGCGGGCCCGCTCTCTCTTCTCGATCGATTACCTGAAGGACATGGGCCGGGTCATGGCGCGCGCGGACAAGGTGGAGGTCTACCTCGGCATCGATCACCCCGTAAGGTTTGTCTTTGACATTGCGGACGGCAACGGCCGCGTCGAGTACCTCCTTGCTCCTCGGATCGAGGCCGATTGATGGATATAGTACTCGATCGCAAAGAACTCATCAAATATCCCTTTTTGAAAGAATCGCAGCAGCTAGCCCGCCGGCACGTCGAGTCGCTCGAAGAGTTTCTCGGAAGCAGCCCGGGCGCCGCGGCGCTCGAGCGGGCGAAGGAGCGGGTCGTTGCCGCGGTCACGTTCAAAAAGGAGTTTGGGGACGAAGATACCCGGAACCTCAAGCCCGAGCTTGAGATTGCGAGCTACGCGCTTGCCCGGATGCTCGTCTCCTGCGTCGGCGACCGGTCGCTCATCGACCGCCTTGCCCGCTACGAGGCCGAACGCGCATCCTTCTTCCTCGCGGCCGAAGAGCCGGAGATACGGCGGTTCGTTGCCAAGAGTGTCGGCATCGATACCCGGGCGGTTTCAATGCCGGTCACCCGGTACGTCGAACTGGTTCCGCACCTGCGCGACAAGCGCTGGCGGCTCGTCAACCGGGATGTCCGGCAGGGAGGCGTGAACCTCGAGCCGGGCGAGATCGACGAACTCATCCGGGAACGGATCCGGGCGATCATCGCCGACCAGCTGCCGCTCCGGGTTCCGGGGGGGATCTGCGAACGTCTCGCGCCGGTGACGGGCGAGATTGCCGCGCTGCAGCAGCAGCAGGCCCTCGAGCAGTTCGGCGAGGTCAGGGAGGAAGCGTTCCCGCCCTGTATCGGCGCGCTCATCCAGGCGATCACCGCGGGAACGAACCTGACGCACATGGGTCGGTTCGCCATCACGGCGTTCCTCCACACCATCGGGATGAACGTCGCGCAGATAGCGGACGTGTTCGCGCGGGCTCCGGACTTCGACCCGGACATGACGATGTACCAGGTGGAGCACATCTCCGGCCGGGGCGGCACCGAGTATACCCCGCCGTCGTGCGCCACCATGCGCACGTTCGGGCTCTGCGCCAACCGGGATAAGGACTGCGAACGGGTCAACCATCCGCTGAGTTACTACCGGCTCAAGAAAAATATAAAGAAAAAGCGGAGTTAAGCGACCTTTTTATCGATCAGGTAGCCGGCGATACTGAGCGCGGCGATGAAGGCGACCAGTGCGGCGACGTATGCAAGCCCCTCCATCTCTACCATAAGATCGGGCAGCGTCACCAGCAGCACGACAAACAGTGCAAGACACCCGAATGCGGCCAGCACCTCAAGAACCCGTAGATTCATGTAAACAGGTGGGGTACGTGCAGGTATATCTCTATCCATAGGGTGGGGGCGACCCGCACGCTTATCCGGGTCGGCCGACAATCCCACGCGTATGGAGAGGGACGAGGCACTGGCCCTGCTCCGGCGTTACGTGACGTCGCCATCCCACATTGCGCACAGCCATGCCACGGCGGCCGTCATGAGGAAGGTCGCGGAGCATCTCGGCGAGGATGCCGGGGAGTGGGAGGTCATCGGCCTTCTGCACGACATCGACTACGACATCGTCGGCGGGGATATGGAGCGGCACGGCATCGAGGGCTACCGGATTCTCATCGAGAACGGTGTCCCGGAAGAGACCGCGGATATCGTCAGGCGCCACAACGACATGCTCTTCGGGGACTACGTTCGGCCCGTCGAGGTTGCGCTCCAGGCGGCGGACAGCGCGTCAGGCTTGATCATCGCCTGCGCCCTGGTGAAAGGCGGGGCGATCGACGAGGTCACCCCCCGGACGGTGAAGAAGAAGGTTAAGGAGAAGTCGTTTGCCGCCGGCTGCGAGCGCGAGAGGATCCGGATGATCGAACCGCTCATGGACATGGAGACGTTCTACCGCCTCGCGATCGAGGGGCTCGCGGAAGTCCGCGGCGACGTAGCTCTCGGCTGAGCGCAATCCATATATGACTCCCGGGCCGAGGATAGAAGGCATGATGCAGGAAGAGCGCGAGAAGGTTGTCGATCGCCTGGAAGAGGCCGTAGGGCTCCTGGTCGAGCGGATGGACGCCCGGCTCATCGCGGAGGTCGGGATGAACATCGTCTACGCCCTGCCCGATGCGCGGAGCAAAGACGACGTGGCGGGAGTCCTCGGCCGGATCGTCAGGCTCGGCGAGGCGGTGCATCCCGTCGGGGAGATCGCGTTCGGGGCAAGCGATCATATAGCCCGGATCGTCATCACGGCCATGCGTTTCGACCCGCGCATCCGGAGCGCCGCAAATATCCGTTTCTCGGAAGCGATCCTCCCGGAGCTCGATAACCTCCTCTTCGAGGTCTGCTCGTTCGACCGGGAGAAAGAACCGGTGGGCGTGCAGACGATGGACTGGGGGGTCGCCTCCTGCTGCGGGGAGGGCGTGCCCGACGTCATCTACGACCGGGGGGCCATGGGGAAAGAGCCGATGATCCGGGTTCTCGGGGAGGATCCGGTCACGGTCGCACAAAATATTCTTAAACTGTCAAATCGCATTACCTATGCACAATTGTAAGGGTAGGTCCACATGGGAATAAAACCGTCATATATCAAGAACCTCGGCGAAGAACTGATCGTCAAGCACCGTGGCAGATTCAGTGGAGACTTTGAAGAGAATAAACACGCGGTCGCTGAAGTTGCCATGATTGATAGCAAGACCGTTCGGAACCGGGTTGCCGGGTACATCTCAAGAAAGATAAATACCAGGAAGCGTTAAACCAAACTATATGTTTGAGGGAATCCTTCCGGCAATCATTACCCCTTTTTACCGGGACTCGAGAGCGAGTCTCGATATTGAAGGATTACAGTCCAACATAGAGTCACTCCTGCAGCGCGGGGTTCACGGTATCGTGCCCTGCGGGTCGACCGGCGAGTCCGCGACGCTCACGTTCGAGGAGCACGAACTGGTGATCGGCAAGACCGTCGAGGTCGTCGACGGGCGGGTGCCGGTGCTTGCCGGGACGGGATCGAACAACACGGAGGAGGCCGTTCGCCTGACCCGGTCGGCGAAGGACGCGGGTGCGGACGGTGCGCTCGTCATCAGCCCGTACTACAACAAGCCGAACCGCTCCGGGCTCGTCAAGCACTTCACGAAGCTCGCCGACCTTGATCTCCCGATCATCCTCTACAACGTCCCTGGCCGGACGGGGCAGAACCTCCAGCCCGACCTGGTGGCCGAGCTCGCGAGGCACCCGAACATCGTCGGGATCAAGGAGGCAAGCGGCGACATCACCCAGATCTCCCGTATCATCGAGGAGACGCAGGACGAGGAGTTCGGCGTGATCTCCGGAGACGACGCAATGACCCTCCCCGTCCTCGCCTTAGGGGGTGCTGGCGTGATATCGGTGACGGCAAACGTCGACCCCGGCCGGATGGTGGGGATGTACGAGGCTTACCGGGCCGGCGACCTTGCCCGCGCGCGCGCTCTGCACTATGAACTTGCTCCGCTCATGCGGGCAATGTTCATCGACACGAACCCCATCCCCGTGAAGAAGGCGGTGGGGCTCATCGGGATGGCCGCGGGACCGGTCAGGCTGCCGCTCGACGAACTCGACGAAGCAAAGACGGAACAACTGAGAAAGGTGCTGGTAAACCATGGTTAAGGTAGTCGTATCCGGTGCTCTGGGCCGTATGGGCACCAACATCGGCCGGATCGTCGATGAAGCCCCCGACATGGAACTGGTCGGCGGCATCGATATACGGGAAGGAACGCTGTTCGGGACCGAGGTCGTCCCGGCGGCGAAGATAGATGCGTTCCTGAACGAGAAGAAGCCCGATGTCCTGATCGACTTCACCGTTGCGGCCGCTGCGGTCGAGAACATCAAAGCCGCCGCCCGAAACGACGTGGCGCTCATCGTCGGGACGACGGGATTCTCCCCCGAGCAGCGGACGACGATCGCGAGCGCCGTCGAGGGACACGTCCCTGCGGTGATATCGAGCAACTTCTCCGTCGGCGTCAACATCTTCTGGAAACTCGTGCGGGAAGCGGCACGCGAGCTCGGCGACTATGATATCGAGGTCACCGAAGCCCATCACCGCTACAAGAAGGACGCCCCGAGCGGCACGGCAAAGACCATCCTCGAGATCCTCGACCAGGAACTCGGAAGCCGCGAAAAAGTCTACGGTCGCGTCGGCGAGACCGAGCGGAAAGGGGAGATCGGCGTCCACGTTGTCCGCGGCGGCGATATCGTCGGCGATCACTCCGTCCTCTTTGCCGGGAACTTCGAGTGCATCGAGGTCTCCCACCGGGCCTACGACCGGGCGGTCTTCGCCCAGGGCGCCGTCCGGGCCGCACGCTGGGTCGTCGGCAGGGAACCGCGCATCTATAGTATGCAGGATGTCCTCGGGCTGTGATAAGGGAAGCGAAATTTATTTTTGATGCGGTTGTAAACTATGTACATTCGGAGGAACCAAATTGGCAGCAGTTGTTGATATTGAAAAGTGTACCGGTTGTGAAACCTGCGTGGACGTCTGTCCAGCTTCCGCCATCACCATGGAAGACGGGAAGGCGAAGGTCGACATCGATCTCTGCGTCGATTGCGAGACCTGCGTCGACGAGTGCCCGTCAGAAGCGATCTCCATGGAATAAAGAAACCAACTCTTTTAATACCTCCTACACTACAGATATTTTTGTCTATGATCAATGTAGGAGTGCTTGGTGCCACAGGAGCGGTAGGACAGCGCTTTGTTCAGTTGCTGGCGGATCATCCCTGGTTTCATCTCCAGACGCTGACCGCATCTGAGCGGAGTGCGGGAAAACCGTACGGCAAAGTGGTCAACTGGCGCCTCGATGCGCCGTACCCGGACAATGTCAGTGATATCGCCGTCACTCCCACAACCGTCGAGAGCCTGAAGGACTGCGATCTCGTCTTCTCGGCGCTTCCGCCTGAGGTGGCGGCGTCTCTTGAGACGGAGATCGCTGATGCAGGTATCGGCGTCTGCAGCAACGCCCGGTCGCACCGTATGGATGCGGACGTTCCGCTGGTGATCCCGGAGGTCAACCCGGATCACCTCGGTCTGATCGACGTCCAGCGGGATCGCGGGCGTGGGGGATTCATCGTGACGAACCCGAACTGTTCGACGATCGTCCTTGCGCTGGCCCTTGCACCCTTGAGATCGTTCGAGTTCCATGACGTGCGCGTGGCGACCATGCAGGCTATCTCCGGGGGCGGGTTTGCCGGCGTCTCCGCTATGGACATCTATGATAACGTCGTTCCCTACATCGGCTCCGAAGAGGAGAAGATGGAGATCGAGACGCTGAAGATCATGGGATCGTTTGACGGTTCCGAGGTGACTCCGGCTTCGTTCGGCGTGAGCGCAAGCTGCCACCGGGTTCCCGTCATCGACGGGCATACCATTGCGGTCTGGGTCGACGTGAAGGAGCCGGTTGCTGAAGTGAAAAAAGCTTACGCAAACTTTAAGTCACCCTTCAACAATCTACCCTTACAGCCGGAGAAGGCCGTTGAGTTCCTCGACCTGCCCGACCGTCCGCAGCCACGGCTCGACCGTAACCGCGGACGGGGCATGACGGTGTCGGTCGGGAGAATCCGTGAAGGATTACGGTTCGTTGCGCTCGGCCACAACACCATCCGTGGGGCCGCAGGCGCATCCGTCCTCAACGCAGAACTGATATGCTCGAGGAAGTACCTTTAGACGAGGTGGGCTAATGATAAAGGACAACACAGTATTCGTAGGAAACAAACCGGTCATGAACTACGTGCTTGCGGTAGTCACTCAGTTCAATAACGGAGCGGAGGAAGTCGCGATTAAGGCCCGGGGGAAGGCAATTTCACGTGCGGTCGATACGGCGGAGATCGCGCTCAACCGGTTCCTTGCAAACGTGGACAAGAAAGAGATCTTCACGTCGACCGAGATGATTGACACCGATACCGGCAAGACTAACGTATCAAGCATCGAGATTGTCCTCGCTCATGCGAAGTGAGATCCCGAAGCACTTTTTGATACTCGTGAGGAGAGCGTAGCGGCCGGATGTCGGTGGAATCTCTCCGCCCGGGAGTTATTCTCGCGGATGCTCCCGCACACTGCATCGGCGGCATCCGGCGCTCCGGAAAAAACCTCTCTTGCGCGCCCTATCCGTCAGACGGTCGTGTATACGGCCGATTTGGTGCGGATCGACCATAAAGGCTTTATGAGCCGCTCCATATACGCTATACCATGAAACGGTTGGCGGTCGGCATGGTGCTGCTGCTGGTGGCTGCTCTCATTGCTCCCGCGGTGGCGGCGGGCGAGGAGCGGTACAGTTACATCACCGTCAAAGACGTCACCGTCCGGCTGGAGAAGGCGGATGCCGTCGTCACCATGAACTATACGATAGACGACGGCATCGGGTTCCTCGTTCTCCTCCTTGGGAAATCCGATCTGAGGCAGAAAGCACTCGAGGTACTGAACTTCAACAACGCCAGCGTTCAGTATCTCGATCTCGAGCGTATCGAGGTGCGCGTGAAGGACGCGTCGAACGACTACGGGCAGGGGTCGTACTGGTTCCCCGCTCACCGGTTCGGTGTGGTCGTGCCCTCGCTCACCATCGTTACCTCCCAGGACGTCAAACACTACGAGAACGTCAGCGAATTTCCCGATGGATTCGGCTATTTTGCCTGACCGTCGGTAAGCCGGATTGGGATGCCGATCTTTTGACGCTACCTTCAGGTCTTTCGAGTACGGCGTTCGGCCGCGCTCACGCCTGCGACAGCAGCCCGGTCTCCGCGAGGGCGCGGTGGGTGTGACGGGCGAATTGAGAGTCTTTCGGGGCCGCTGTTACTTCGCGGCAGAGACGATCCGGGGGCGATCGCCGTCGTCGCACGGCCCGATGAGTCCTGTCTATAACTACGGCCGTCATCTGGCCGAAATGCTTCATCCGCTACGTCGTCGGGAAGTAAGGGGCGGGAATCTCCTGCAAGATAGGGAGAACCCGGGTTTGAAAGGTGTCCGGGCGTCGCTACGTCTCTTCAGTGCGACCGGTTCGCAACCGGTTCGCGTTCGTCGACCCAGCGGCCCAGGAACGACTGGAGGTATACGCCAAAGAAGGCGCAGAAGAGTCCTCCGATTATCGCGAAGAGGATATACAGCGCACCGGTCGTACTCGTTATGGGGAACCCGGAGATCTCGCTGCTGATCGAGAGGATGTAGACGCTTGCCCCGTAGGCGATGGCCCCGATCGCCAGAACGAAGAACGGCAGGGCAATCACCCGCTGGATGGCTTCGCGTTCGTTCAAGAAAATGTCGATGATCTTTCCCACCGATGCCACGAGGCCGGCGGCGGTGAACCAGGCGACGGCACCGTAGATGAACGCGAGCACCTGGATGACGATGCCGAACGGGGAGTAGTATTCGAGGAGGCTTATGAGCCCGAGGATAATCCCGACGATACCGAGGAGTATCGCAGCGATGTAGGAGACGAACGTGAACCTCCCGCCGTGGAGCGATGCCTTCAGCGAGGTGATCAGGTAACCGAAGACTTCGTCTATTCCGATGCCCTTGAAGAGCAGGTAGGTGCCGATGACGCCGACGACGACGATGGTCGCACCCTCGGGGTACCCGAGGAGGTATCCCACGGCATAGAGGAGCATCGCGAGACCGAGCGGGACGAGCACAATCTTCGAGACCTTCGGGTCGTCGAGCAGACGTCGTAAGATATAATACGTCCCCTCGAGGTTCGGCATCTGGTTGACCACGACCCTCCGCACGCTGCTGACCGGCACCCGGGACTGGATGATGGGGAGGACGTACTCGTCCTCGGCTCCGTCCGTCACGATGATGCAGGATGTAGAACCCGTTGCGGAGAGAATTGCATCGAGACTGGACGCTACCCGCCGGTCGCCCTCGAGCAGGTTCATATGGTTGCCGCAGATGACGGCGACGGCGACCTCTTCCCCTTTCCCGGCAAGTTCGTCGTGAAGTTTGATCGTCTCGAAGATTGCATTGACGTCGGAGTCCTCGGGATCGGCCAGGGCGAGCGAGGTCGCCGCATGGAGGCATGCCTCTCTGCCCACGATGGGACCATCGATCCCGGCTTTAAACCCGAGATCGTCATCGCGATCGACACAGAGGACAAGCGTCCGCTCTTTCGCCATTCAATAGAACATCGCCTCAGATCTATTAAATGATTTGCGGCGCGGTAAAAAAGTATTAGATGAGTTTTGCACGCTGAAGCAGGAGCAGATCGTCGGTGGTGATCTTCTCACCGTCACGGAACTGCTGGAAGACACGTTCCGCCTCTTTCCGGACGGCCTTCTGCTCTTTGGTGACTTTGGTCTTCCTGGTCTTCTTCCGGAGACCCGAGATAACCTTGTCGTAGTCGCGGAGCTCCTTCTGGCAGGCGATGAACTGCTTGTGCTCTTCGTCCGCAGCCTCCTGGGCCTCGACGAACTGCTGGTGGGCCTGATCGGCCTCTTCGCGGGATTTGTCGGCCTTCCTGTAAGACTCCACCATCAGGTCGTGGTGCTGCTGTGCGGCCTCGGCCTTCTCGGTGACTTCCTTGTGGATCTCGGAAGCCAGTCTGCGAAACTCGCGGGCGTCGGTAAGCTTCGTCCGCATCTCCTTGTTCTGTTCGAGCTCGGCCTCCTGGTCCTTCGCTGCCGCCTTGAGCTGCTTGATCTTCTCGATCAGCTCGCGTTCCTTATCGGTGCTGTAGACCTCAGTCTGCTGCTTGAACTCCAGGTGCTCGATCTGCTTCTGCAGTTCCTTGATGCCCCGGTTCTGGAGGTTGCCGTGCTCTCTCTTGAAGGACTCGATCTCCTCGAAGAGCGCGTTTGCCTTGTCGTTGTAATCGTTTCTCTGGTCTTTCAGCGCCTGGACTTCTTCGTTGATCTTATCCCGCTGCTCCTTGTGCTGTTGCGCCTCCTCGACGAACTCGCGGGTCTGGGCATTCAACGTGTTGCGTTCCCGGGCGTTTTTGCTGGCAAGCGCGTTCAACTCGTTGCGCCGGTCTTTGTGCTGTTCAGACTCCGCAAGGACCTTTTTTCTCTTTTCAATCAGATCGTTCAGCATTCTTTACCAATCCTCGACATTCGGTACCTGTCTCATATCCCCGCCAGCAAAAGACCGCTCCCGTGTGCTGCAGGATGCCGGAGGCTCGTGTAGCGGCCACACCACAAGAAAAGACGCTTCCCGGACTCGGTGACCGAGACCGTCGTTCATCTGTCTGCTCATGTGTTCAACCCCGGTACTTTGGCAATCGCAGATCCGGTGGATCTATGCCCTGCACAATACACCCCGTGCTGGAGGGATTATACAAGAACGTCTATAATTCAAACGTCACCTGTGCTCTTAAGTATTTCGTAGGAGCATGGGGGACGCCTCCGTGAAACGATTCCGATTTAAGAAAGGTATGATAGAGGGTAGGGGATTTCAGAGGAAGTCTATGAGGCCGCCCCCGCTCGGGGCGTCCCTGGCCATGCGCCTGTTGACAGATGCGCCGGACCGCTGGGTCGCGGGTTCGTAGGCGCGGTGGCTTCCGAGGATCTGTGCACTTTTCACGCCGGTCATGACCGCCATGACGCGAACTCTTCCTTCGTACTCGCTGTTCACCCGCGCTCCCCAGATGACGTCCGCGTGGGGGTCGAGTTCGTAGGTCAGGGAGCTTGCGATCTCCTCGGCGTCCTGGAGGGTCAGGTCGTTTCCGCCCGTGATGTGGATGAGGCTGCCCGTGGCTCCGCGGTAGTCGATGTCCAGCAGGGGGTGGTTGAGGCACTCGTGAACGACGCTCTCGGCTTTGTTCTGCTGCTTGCTCTCGCCGACGAGCATCACGGCGACGCCTCCCTTGCTCATGATGGCACGCACGTCGGCGTAGTCGATGTTGATGAGAGAAGGCTCTGTGATCGTCTCGCTGATGCCCTTGACGGTCTCCGCGATGAGCTGGTCCATGACCGAGAACGCCTGGCCGAGCGGGAGGTTCGGCACGTACTTGATGAGGCGGTTGTTGTCGAGCACGATCACCGAGTCGGCAGCGGAAGAGAGCTGTTCAAGCCCCTCTTCCGCGCGGAGAAGCCGGGCTTTCTCGACCTGGAAGGGGTAACTGACCATGCCGACGACGATGGCGCCCTGCTCCTTTGCGATCTGCGCGACGACCGGGGCGGTGCCCGTACCGGTGCCTCCGCCCATGCCTGCGGTGATGAAGACGAGGTCGGCGTCTGCGAGAAGGCCCTCCAGAGTCGGTCGGGCCATCTCGGCTGCACGCCTGCCGACGTCGGGGAAACCGCCGGCACCAAGGCCTTTGGTGAGCGACTTGCCGACAAGGACTCTCTTGTCGGCCTGGATCATGTCCAGGTGCTGCTTGTCCGTGTTGATCGCGATTGTCTCCGCACCGCTGACCTGCATGTGGTACAGCCGGTTGACGGTGTTGTTGCCCGCACCACCGCATCCTACGATGACAATACGTGGCTGGCCGATGATGTCGTCTTCGCCGTCGGCCATGTCCGTCTTCAGGTACTTCTCACGTTCTGCGTGTCTTAACGCTTCGTTGATGATCGTCTGCATCAATATACCTCCTAAACTTTGAATGAAATCTGGTCGGCCTCACGTAGAACACGGTTTCCATGCCTTTCAAGAAGCGCCCTGACCGAATACCGCACAGCCTCCGATACCGTGGGGAATTCGCCGGCTTCCACCAGCCTCTCGAGCATCTCGACCTGTTGTCGTGGCAATCTGATTGTTATCCGATCCATCATTTCAATCACTCATATCTGACATGCGGCTGCCCCTTGTCGGCCATTTGTCAGACAATCGTAACCTTTTCGTCTGACTGCATCAGATAAAGCATAATAATATCTGGATGGTATATATATCTGTCGGTATGGAATTTTGCCCGACATAACGGTTTTATGGATAGCAGCCGACAACGTATCCTCAAAGAGTTGCCACGAATATGAGAGATAATCTCCCCGAAAGGGCGGAACATGGCGGTCGGGTGCGCTGGCACCGCACCCGGGAGAGGGGCGAGCTGCTTGATTTCAGTGCTAACGTGAATCCGTATCCTCCAGATATCCCCTGGATACCGGACGTTTCGGCGCTGAAAGATTACCCCGACGACCGGTATGTGACGCTCAAAGAGGAAATAGGCAGAACATTCGGGCGCGATGCCGCAGAGGTCGCCGTCGGCAACGGTTCCGTCGAGTTGATTCGCGCGTTCTGTTCTGCCGTGCTCGGGACCGGTGATGCCGCCTATGTCGAGTCGCCGACGTTTGCCGAGTACGGGGTGTCGGTGAGGCTTGCCGGTGCCCGGTGTACGGCGGATGAGAACGGGGCTGCCGTTCGGTTCCTCTGCAACCCGAACAACCCCACCGGGAAACTTCTGACCCGGGTGGAAGTCCTCCGGTTGCTTGAGGGGGTCGCCGGCCGGGGAGCGTGCCTCTTCCTCGACGAAGCCTTCATTGAACTCTCCGACCCGGCCCAGAGCGTTGTCGACGTCTCCCACGAGAACCTCTTTCTGTTGCGTTCCCTCACGAAGAGCTTCGCCGTGCCGGGCATCCGGTTCGGCTACGCCTTCGGCGCGCCCGAGCTCATCGAGAGGGTGGAGACGGTGCGCCTTCCCTGGACGGTGAACGCGTTCGCCGAGTCGTTCGCGATCGAGGCTTTCCGGCACTACGACCTCCTTGAGGAGTCGCGGGAGCGGATTGCCCGGGAGCGTGCCTGGCTCTGCAGCCGTCTGGTCGATCTCAATCTCGGCTATGCGCCCCCCTCTGCGAACTATATCCTTCTTGAAATCCCGATGGAGGCGGAGGTGCTCGTTGGGCGGCTCCTCTCCCGCGGCCTTCTTGTCCGGGACTGCCGGTCGTTCGGGCTCCCCCGTCACATCCGCGTGGCCGTCCGGACCCACGAGGAGAACAGGCAACTCATTGAGGCGCTCGAAGCATGCTTGCCCTGATCATGGCCGGGGGGCGAGGTACCCGTCTCCGGATGGGTGAGAAACCCCTGGTCACCATCTGCGGCCGGCCGATGCTCTCTTACGTCACCGACGCCTTCACGGCCGCAGGCCACGAGGTGGTCGTGGTCGCCTCGTACCGGACGCCGTTCACCAAGAACTGGTGCCGGGCGCAGGGGGTCGGCCTGTACGAAGCGGAGGGGCTCGGCTACATCGAAGACATCAACGCCGCTGCGGCGGACCTGGAGGAAGAAGGAACGCCTTTCTTCACCTGCGTATCCGACCTCCCCTGTCTTGCGCCCGATATCGTCACCGCCGTCGAGGACGCCTGGCGCCGGGCGGGAACGCCGGCATGCTCGACGTGGGTGCCCCGCGACCTCTGCGAGGAGCACGGCTGCCGCACCAGGTACGCGGAAACGGTCGACGGCGTCCCGGCCTGCCCCGCCGGGATCAACATCCTGACGGCGGGCGGTTCCGGTGCGGCCCAGGACGAACTGCAACTTCTCCTGCACGACAGACGGCTTGCCTTCAACGTCAACACCCGTGAGGAACTGGCGCTGGTGCAGGAGTACCTCTGCCGGAAGCGGGGTGAGTAGTCTTCCGGTTGTTCTGACGGTCATGGTGCACGATTGAGGAGTTCCAACCCCGCTGACATGTATTGGCTCTGGAGGCCGTAATTGAGGGACGTGTGGCTGTCCGGCAAACACAGTGACCAAAACGGAAAAATCTCACAGTGCAGTGGACCGTGGGAGAATCCCCACTGGGGGAACGACGCTCCGTAGGAGCGGAGTTCGAGCACCGAAGGTGCGAGGTGGGGCTGACGGGGAGTGCGAGCGTAGCGAGCTTGAGAAACCCGAAGGGTTTCGAGGGGGGGAGCATCCCCCCTCCCCTGTCTCTTCACACCAGATGGCTCCCTCAAAAGCCCCCCACCACCCGCGCTTCGCGCTCCTCCCGCCCCCGGGGGGCGGGCAGTGCGTGGCGATTGCGATGGTTCGTTAGAACCGGAGCAGGAGAAGACCGAAGGTCTCGGACTTGCGATGGACGGGACGTCCGGAGCATGAGCACCGTCAAGGTGCGCAGTCCCCCCGGAATCCGTGTCCGGGTGTAATCGATGACTCTCCTGAGAGCGTTTCAATAAGGCCGAAATTTGAGCGCCAAAGGTTTTCCAGCCTCGGGACCGGTGCGCGGCGATGCACGCCCGGGGCTGCTCGCCATCCCGCTGAGCAAACGGAGGTGACGCTCTGGAGAGCGGATACCAGCAGTCGGCACACGGGGAAACTGTATTATCGGACTATCACCCATCTTTATAACATGGAATCCTGCCGGGAAATCGAGCTAGAAGGCCATATCATCGATTCGGGCGTCATGACCCTGGTGTTTGACAGGATCATGGATATGGGAGGCGAATTCGAGATCCTCACGTTCAATGTCGGGAAGCTGAAGACAGACACCAGTTACGCACGTCTGCGCGTGACGGCGCCCGACGATCACCTGCTCGACGCCATCCTCTCCGAACTGCACCGGCTCGGGGCGCGTGCCCCCGAGATCGGCGACGTCACCCTCGTACCGGCAGAGGGCGACCGGATCCTGCCGAAGGGGTTCTATTCGACCACCAATCACCCGACCTTCGTGAAATACCGGGACGAATGGCTGCCCGTCGAACGCATCGAGATGGACTGCCATATCGTGGTCGACGAGAAGGAGAGACGCGCGATATGCACCCCGATAGCGAAGATCAAGGCAGGGGATGCGGTCGTTGTCAGCGAGACCGGGGTTCGCGTGGTCTACCCCGAGCGGCCGAGGAAAGTCAGCACGTTCGAGTTCATGCACGGAACCGTCTCGTCCGAGCGGCCGAGCGAGGCGATCATCGGAAAGATCGCCCGCGAGATCCTGAAGTCGAAGAAGAAAGGCGAGAAGATCGCGCTCGTCGGCGGCCCCGCCATCGTCCATACCGGAGCGGCCGACGCCCTCGCAACGATGATCCGTGAAGGCTACATCGACGTGCTCTTCGCGGGGAACGCGCTCGCCACCCACGATATCGAGTCCAACCTCTTCGGCACGTCGCTCGGGATGAACGTCAAAACGGGCACGCTCGTCACCGGCGGGCACAAGCACCACATCCGCGCCATCAGCGAGATCATGCGGGCGGGCTCCATCAAGAACGCGGTCGACCAGGGGGTCGTCACCGGCGGGATCATGTACGAGTGCGTGAAGAAGGGCATCCCGTTCGTGCTCGCCGGCTCCATCCGGGACGACGGCCCGCTCCCCGACACGATCACGGACGTCGTCGAGGCGCAGGACACCATGCGCGGCCATATCCACGATCTCGGGATGGTGGTGATGGTGGGAACGCTTCTGCACTCGATCGCCGTCGGGAACTGCCTCCCGTCGTACGTCAAGACCGTCTGCGTCGACATCAACCCCGCATCGGTTACGAAACTAATGGACAGAGGCACGACGCAGGCGATCGGCGTCGTGAGCGATGCGGGGACGTTCCTCCCGCTGCTCTGCGAGCAGCTGGAGAAACTGGAGAAGTGCTAGCGGCTGAGCGGCATACAGAACGGCTCTTCCTGATCCAGCACGAACTCCCACTCTTCTTTGCATCCGCACTCCGTCTCCGCAAGGGCGCGCAGGAGTTCGACGTCGCCGGTTAGCGAGTAGTCGGCGATCCCCTTCACGATCGGGCGGTCGCAGCCGCCGCAGTTGTGCGGCCCTCGCATCTGTCCGCCGCCGACGGGATCGCAGAGGATATGCACCGGAGAGGCGATCAGCACGTCAAGGACGCTCCAGAGGTACGGCGGCCGGTATGCGTGCTGCTTCCAGAGGTGTTCGACCTCGGTCCTGCTCTGGACGGTGCAGAGGTTCATGGAGATGCTGTCCGCAACGGGAGCGACGTCCCTGATCGAGCGTATCATGTCGTCGCGTGCCTCGCGTTCGGTCAGGAACGGCGGTTTCATCAGCAGGTAGGCCTTCATGCCCGCACCGGCGGCGTGGGCGACCTCTGCGGCGCGGAGGAAGTCGGCGTACGAGAACCCCTTGTCGATGCTCCTCTCCCGGATGAGATCGTTCGTGGTCTCGAGGCCCACGGCGACATGGAGTGGTTTATCCCAGTCGCCGGTATCGATCCCTTCCCGGAACTCGCGGACTGCGTCGGCCTCGACGTACTCGGGCCGTGTCTCGGCAATCACGGCCTTGCCGCGGAACGTCTCCGCGACTGCGCGCCGGACGGCGGGGGGGACCTCGCCGGGGTCGAAGAAACTCCCCGACGTGAAGATCTTGAGCACCTGGTAGTCCTCGTCGCGGAAGTTCTCTTTCACCCAGCGGACCTGGCGGATCATCCGTTCGGCGATTTCGTCCTCCGGGAGGTCGGGATACCGCTCGTGCCGGTAGCCGCACATCCGGCACCGGTTCCAGGAGCACCCGCCGCTTCGAAAGATAACCGTCAGCGTATCGAGGATCCGCCCGTCAAAGCGGTCTTTCCCCCGCCAGGACGCCAGCGGCTTCTCGGTTAATTTGGATACCATTATACCTCATATTCGAGGATGTTATGATATGAAAAGGATCGCATGGCTGACGATCATCGCCGCGATGATGCTCGTCGGTACGGCATCGGCCGCATATATCTCATTCAGTGCCCCGCAGACGGTGTACATCGGCGATACACTCGACATCACCGGTACCACGATCGTGGAGGGACTTCCCAAGCCGACGGTCAATCCCGGGTTCAGCACGGAGATTATACTGTATCGTGCCCAGTACATGAAGCACGAGATTGAACGGAAGACAATCGTCGTCCAGAATGACGGGTCGTTCTCCACGACGTTCGAGACCGACGGCCTCGAACCGGGGCAGTACTCGGTCGAGATCGTCGATCCCACGCTCTCCACCTTCGGGAGCAGTTCGAAGAAACAGCAGATCGTCAATCTGGTCGACCGGTCCGGGAGTCTCAAGATCAACTCTCCGGGCAACCAGGACTTCGACGGCACGCTCGACCTCCGGGGTTCGATCGCGGATCTCAGTGACGCAGGCGTACAGGTCCGGGTCGAACGAGACGGCTTTACCGTTTACGGGCCGCAGTACGTAGCGACCGACAAGAACGGAGCGTTCTCCGTTGAGGTGCCCATCTCCGAAGGAGGCTCGTACGAGGTCACCTTCTCCGACACCAAAGGCTACATCGGCGACGCCGTATTCGTGGTGACCGGGACACCCGGTCCGAAGCCGACGGAGGCGATGATATCCGCGAGTTCCCCCGCCAGCCGGTCCGCCCCGGCCTACTTCGAGGTCGACACCAGAAGCGGTATTGTGACGATCGCAACCTCGGCCGGGATCGACTGGGTGGTCGAGTACATCGATGAGGAGAACAAGCACCACAAGGTCAACGAGAAAGGCATGCTCGAGCCTGAGACTGTGGAGGTTGCCGCACGGGGCGGCCCGGTCTACGTCAAGGTCTATCCCATGAGTTACAACGACAGCGGCACGGTGCAGGTCTCGGCCGCGAATGCCGACTCGGTCCGGGTGAGCCAGACCGCGCCCGGTCTCTTCGGGGACGCGACCCCCACCCCTGCACAGGCCGCGCCGCTCCCTGCTGCTCTCGCACTCCTCGCGCTTCTTGCCGTTGTCTTCGCGCGCAGAGGATGAACAACCTTTTTTTGTCCGGCGACCAATAGGTTTAGGCGAGCCGGGATAGTCTAGTCCGGGAAGGCGGTGGCCTTGAAAGCCACTGGTGCCTGGCACCTCGGGAGTTCAAATCTCCCTCCCGGCGTCTATTATTCACGTCCAACCGTTGAAGAAAGTTAGTTCGGCCTTGTTGAAACCCCCTGTTCGCTCCAGATGGCCGCAATCAGGGGTGCTCAGGAGCACGGCTTTCCACTGGGCTGCGCACCTAGCGGTGCTCGTGCTCCGGACGTTCCGTCCATCGCAAGTCCAAGACCTTCGATTTTCTCCAGTGATGTCCCGTAGGGGGCATCGCCTATCGCCATGACTGCCCCCGCTCCTTGGGCGGGGGAGGAGGCCGAAGGCCGGGCGGGGTGGGGTTGTAGGCTGATCCCTGTATGGTGGAGACAGGGG
>NZ_FMID01000068.1 GCF_900095385.1 Methanoculleus chikugoensis | reverse complement strand
CCCCTCCCCTGTCCCCACCCCCCGAGGCGATATTCCCACTGTCCAGTGTACCGAGATTTTCCGTCGCTTCGGCCATTTAATTCGCGAAAAACCCGGAAGAAGTTCAGGCGTGCTGACGGTTCACCTGTGCCAATATCAGCACCCAGGAAATTCTCGAACCCGTTCGGCATCAGGATTTCAGAATGCCCCCTTTCATACTCCGGCGGCAGGTTGCGAACAAAAAAGATAGTGGGAAGAAGAAACCCCGTCAGAGATACATGCGGCTGTCCGGCGCCGCCGCCTCGCGCTTCACCTTCTTTATCGCCACGAGGAAGTCTTCGCGCTCGATGGCTTCGGCGTCCCGCCGGATCGCCATCATCCCGGCCTCACGGCAGATCGCCTGCAGCTCGGCGCCGGTGGTGTTCTCGGTAAGTTCGGAGAGCTCGGACAGGTCGACGCTCCCGGCGAGCGACATCTTCGCGGTGTGAATCTTTAAGATCTCAAGGCGCGCTCCGGCATCCGGCAGCGGGACCTGGATGATGCGGTCGAACCGGCCGGGGCGGAGGAGCGCCGGGTCAAGCATATCGATCCGGTTCGTCGCCGCCATGATCCGGACGTTGCCGCGGTTCCCGAACCCGTCCATCTCCGCGAGGAGCTGCATCAGCGTCCGCTGGACCTCAGCGCTCCCGGAGGTCCCGTCGTTCGTGCGCATGCTCCCGATCGCATCGATCTCGTCGATGAAGACGATCGCCGGGGCGCGCTCCCGGGCGAGGATGAAGAGCTCGCGCACGAGCTGCGCGCCCTCCCCGATGTACTTGTGGACGAGTTCGCTCCCGGACATCCGTATGAACCGGGCCTGGGACTGGCGGGCAACCGCCTTTGCAATCAGGGTCTTCCCCGTGCCGGGCGGGCCGTAGAGGAGGATGCCCTTCGGGGGCTCCACGCCCACGCGCTCGTAGATCTCGGGTTTCGTGAGCGGGTACTCGACCGCTTCCCGGACCTCCTCGATCTCCTCCTTCAGGCCGCCGACCTGCTCGAACGTCACGCTCGGCTGCTCGTCGAGTTCCATGACCCTGACTCTCGCATCGTAGATGTTGCCGATCGTCTTGACGATGGAGAGGGTGTTGTTCACCGCCACCTTCATTCCGGGTTTGAGGGTGCGGTAGAGTTTCTCGCTGACCGTAGTGACGTATTCCTGGTTGTTGCCCTGCTGCCGGAGATACACTTCGCCGTTCTCAAGTACATCGACCACAGCGGCAACAAACAGCGGCACCCGCTTTAACTGGGCGTTCTCTTTCCGGAGCTGCAGAAGCTCCTTCTCCAGCAACTCGTTCTTGAGTTTGTAGTCCAGGATCTGGGCCTTCAGGTCCTGGATCTGGAGAGTGAGCATGTCGTGCTCGCTGCCGGGAGTGCTGCCAATGGTTTCGTCCATGTCACTCATATAGTTGGTTCTCCAACCACATTATAATGTGGTTGGAGTGATCATGCAAGGCAGAAGCATATCCAGGGGTATCGGAACCGGAGAACTCCTCGTTTCGTCCGAACCCATATCGTTCCTCTCCGGCGTCGACCCCGAGACCGGCATCGTCGTCGAGCACGGCCACCCGCTCGAAGGCCAATCCGTCGCTGGACGGGTGCTGGCCTTCCCGTACGGGAAGGGATCGACGGTCGGATCCTATGTGATCTACGCGCTGAAACAGAACGGGCTCGCCCCCGCCGCGATCATCAATACGGAGGCCGAACCGATAATCGCGGTCGGGGCAATCATCGCGGGGATCCCTCTGGTCGACCGCCTCCCGCCGGAGTTCTCCCGCCTCCCGCCCGGCACCACCGTGACGGTGAACGGAGATTCGGGTGAGGTCTCCTGCAACGAGAATACGTGAGGTACGCCGTGGAGACTCATTACGAGATCCTGGGCCTCTCCATTGACGCCACGCCCGACGAGATCCGGGCGGCCTACCGGGGGCTCGCGAAACAGTATCACCCGGACGTGAACCACAACCCGGATGCGGGCGAGCGGTTCATCGCAGTCCAGCAGGCGTACGAGACGCTGATCGACCCCGACGCCCGGGCGCGCTACGACCTCGCGCTCCGTGGCGGCGGCACACCGGGGCCGCATAACACATACCGGTGGTACCATCCCGGCGGGCAGACGGTCCGGATGCGGGAGTTCTCGTGGAGTGGGCAGGCACCGGCTTCATGGACCGGCAGAATCGGCGTCATGCTTCTCCTCTTCCTCGGCGGAGTCCTGATCGTCTTCATGCTCTTCCTGTCGCTCCTCTCTCGTGCCTTCTTTGGCGACAGACGGCAGCAGGACTCCTGAACACATTTTTACCGGACGGTTCTTCCCTCCTCCGGGCAATCGGCACCGCGATACGGAGAAGAGGAGGAGATCTGCGCCGGTCCGGTCGGATCACGGGAAACCTTATCAGGTGAGACCGCCCTCGTGCCGGGTGAATATCGCGAGGTGAACGTGATGCCCATGGAGAAAGTGAAACGATACCGGTGCAAGTACTGCAACTACATCTACTCCCCGATGCGGGGCGAACCCCACCGCGGCATTTCGGCGGGTACCGCGTTTGAAGACCTGCCGGAGGACTACGTATGTCCGGTCTGCGGCGCAACCGGAAAAGGACAGATCGGGAAGTGGGGATTCGAACTCTGGGAGCCGACCAAGTACGTCTGCAAGATCTGCGGCTACGTCTACGACAAAAAACGCGGCGAACCCCTCCGCGGCTACCCGAAAGGCACCGCATTCGAGGATCTTCCGGAGGACTACGTATGCCCGATCTGCGGGATGGATCCGCAGATCACGAAGTTCCACGGCCCGGTCGGCAAATCGCAGTTCGAACCCATCCTGGACGTCTGACGGGGGAATGGGGGCCCGCCCGCCTCTCTCCCGGAACCGAACCGTGCCGGCCGGTATCCCGCAGGCTTGCAGGGAGATCCGGTCTCCGGCACGATCACGGATTTTTGCGGCAGCACTCTTTTAAGAATCCCGAACACCCATTATATCCTGGGTCAGTCCGTTCACTCATAATCGGTCCTTTCAAATACTGGCCGGCGCATCAATGTTAGAAAAAGACCGGCTGCCTCCGTTACGGGCAGCCGCCCAAAGAGGATGCGGCGTTGAATGATCGCGCATCAGACAAGCAGCGGCAGATGATGTCGGATGGATTTCTTCAGTAATATTCTGGGTCAGGGGAAGAACGCGAACCCCTCGATACAGCAGGGGACGTCTCAGTTCGAGGCCGGAAACTACAGCGAGGCGGTGAAGAGTTTCGAGAAGGCGCTCAAGATAGAGCCTGAGAACGGATTTGCCCGGCTGTATATGGGGCGGGCGCTCGCCTGTCTCGGCAGGGACGGCGAAGCCGCCGGGTGGCTGAAGAAGGCCCTCGAGTCGTCTCCCGACGATGCCGGGACGCTCCGGGTGCTGGGACACGTCCTCGCTCGCTCCGGCGAGTACGAGGAGGCGGCGGGGTGTTTCGCACGGATCGTCGAAGGAGAACCCGCGGATACGAATGCCTCGTACTGGCACGGGGAGATGCTTGAGAGGCTTGGACAGTACGCCGAGGCGGCATCGGCCTATATACGGGCGCTGGCAGGAGACCCGGAGAACGTCGTCCTGCGGGAGAGGTGCGGGAGAATGTTCGAGCGGGCCGGGGACTACCGGGAAGCGGCGGCATGCTTCGAGAAGGTCCTCAGGACGAATCCCGGCAGCACCGATATGCTTGCCCGCATCGGAGCAGCATACCTCTACCAGGGCGATCACTCGAAAGCCGCCGGTATGTTCGACCGGGTGCTCGATACGGAACCGGGGAACATCGACGCGCTCTACGGCAAGGCCCGGGCGCTCGAGTATCTCGGCCTATTCCAGGAGGCTGCCGACTGCTGCGGCGAGATCGTTGCCGTCGAGCCCGAGAACGTCCCCGCCTGGTATCACCGCGGCTCGATGCTTCTCCGCGCAGGAAAGTACGGAGAAGCGCTGGAGTGCTTCGAGAAAGTCGCCCTCGCCGACCCGGATCACGTCCCGGTGCGCTACGCCATGGGGATGGTCTACGACGCCCTCGGCCGCTACGAGCGGGCGGTCAAGAGCTTCGACCATATCCTGAAGCACGACCAGGGTCAGGTCCAGGTATGGTACACCCGCGGCATGGCGCTCTTCCGTCTCGGCCAGTACGCCGAGGCGATCCGGTCGTTCGACCGCGTGCTCGAGAGCCGGGCGACGACCGGGATGAAGTGGATCGGGGACGGTACCGACCTCGCGCTCTTCGAGCGGGACGAAGCGGGAGCGCCCCGGAGACAGAAACCGCTGAAGTTCGATGCGTTGAACGAGCTCGTCCACAACTGCCGGGGAACTGCGCTGCTCCACCTGGGCCGGTATGCCGAGGCGCAGAAAGACTTCGAGCGTGTGCTTGAGGCCGATCCCGGGAACGTCTCCATCCTGCAGCGGAGCGGCACAGCGCTTCTCCATCTCGGCAGGTATGAGGAGGCTGCACGCTGCCTGGATGCGGTCCTTGAGAAAGAGCCGCATAACGCCGTCGCCGTGTCGATGAAGGCAGACGCGCTCATAAACCTCGGCAGGCACGACGATGCGCTGGCGTGCCTTGATTCGGTGCAGGGAACCGGCGGCGGCGAACCCCATATCCTGTACCGGAAGGGAGACGCTCTCCTGCGCCTTGGACGGTATGCGGAGGCGGCAGAGACATTCGAAGCCCTCCTCAACGTCAATCCGGGGGATGCGGCGGGGGAGAACAGCCGGGGAGAGGCGCTCATGCATCTCGGACGGTACGAGGAGGCGCTCGCCTGCTATGACGGGGCGCTCTCGGCCGACCCGGCCGACCGTGCCGCTCTGCTCGGCCGCAGCACGGCACTCGAACGCCTCGGACGGTATGAAGAGGCACTCGGATCCATCGACCGGTTGACGCAGGCCGGTCACGGGGACACCGGGACGATTCTTCGGAAAGCATGGATCCTCGAGGCCCTCGGCCGCTACGATGCAGCCGTCGGGTGTTACGAAGCCCTCCTTGCAGCCGATCCGAAAGCCGGGGGATACCCGGCAGGTCTCGGGTTTGTTCTCGCCATGCTCGGACGGTATGAGGAGGCTGCCGGACGGTTCAAGGAGGTCACGCTTGCCGATCCGGAGAACTTCTTTGCGTGGTTCAACCGGGGTCGGGCCCTGGAGAGGATGGGGCAGTACGCGGATGCAGCCGAGTGCTACGCGAAAGTGACCGAAGGCCGGCCGGAGGATACCGGCGCATGCTTTGCGCTCGCCGTCACCCTCGCACGGCTCGGCAAACACCAGAAGGCGATCGAGTGCTGCGACCGGGTGCTCGCCGCCGACGCCTCGAACGCCGCGGTTGCAAGGATCCGGGCGGATATGCTCGAAGCCGTCGGCAAGCACGAAGAGGCGGCGGAAGCATACGAGCATTATCTGAAGAACTCTCCCGATGACCGCGACGCCAGGATGGCGTTCGGCATGGCACTCGAACGGGACGGGAAGTTCAGCGACGCGATCAAGCAGTATGCGCTGGTGCTCGAGGGCGACGAGCGCGACACCGAAGCATGGTACACCCTCGAGAGCGCCCTGGTGCACATGGGACGGTACGAGGAGGCGCTCGAGTGTTCCGACAGCATCGTCGAGGCGAGCCCGGAGAACCGGGCTGCCTGGCAGCGGCGTGGCGAGGTCTTCATGTGGCTCGGCCGCTATGCCGACGCGGTGGAGTGTTTCGAGAAGGTGATCGAGGCCGATCCGGCCGACGTTCTCACCCTGCGAAGGCTCGGCGAGGCCCACGAGAAGGCCGGCAGGTACGAGGATGCTCTCGCCGCCTACACCCAGGTGCTCGACCGGGAACCGACCAGCATCGAGACCCTCCACGCCCGCTCGTCGGCCCTCATCCACCTCGGGCGATACGGGGAAGCGGTCAAGTCGATCGACAAGATCATCGTTATCCAGGACGAGAATCCCGCCGCGCTCTTCATGCGGGGGGCGGTGCTCGAGAAGGCGGGCAGGTACGACGACGCCCTCGCGAGCTACGAGAAAGCGCTCTCGATCGACCCGAAGAACGCGGCCATCTGGAACGCGGCCGGGGTACTCAGGGATGCAATAGGACGGCACGAAGAGGCGGTCAAAGCGTTCGACAAAGCCATCGATCTGGGCGGGGGAGACGCTCATGCCTGGCTCGCGAAGGGCCTCGCTCTCGGTCACCTGGGCAAGCCCGACCGGGCGGCCGCCTGCTTCGACCGCGTTCTCGAAGCCGAACCCCGCCACGCCCGGGCATGGTACCTGAAAGGGAGGGCGCTCGATAGGCAGGGCCGGTTTGCCGACGCGGTGGAGTGCTTCGGAAAGGCGCTCGAGAACGGGGGCGGAGGCGAAGAAGAATGAAGGGAAGGCTGGCATGCGGCGCCCTGCTGCTGATCGCGTGCACTCTAATCCTCTGTTCGGGCTGTATCGCAGGCGACCGCGAAGCGGAGCGGGTGAAGCCCGGGGATACCGTGCTGGTTCACTACACCGGCACCCTAGATAACGGGACGGTCTTCGACAGTTCCGCCGAGCGCGAACCGCTCCGGTTTACTATCGGCACCGGCCGGGTGATCCCGGGGTTCGATGAAGGTGTCGTCGGGATGCAGGTTGGAGAGGAGAAGACCCTTCAGATCCCGGCCGACCGGGCGTACGGGCCGTACCGCGAGGATCTCATCTTCGCCATTGATCCTGCCGGGATTGCCGGCGTGGAGAACCTGACGGTCGGCGATCAGGTCGGATTACCCCTGCAGAACGGACAGATGCTGCCCGCAAAGGTCGTCGCCGTATCGGCCGATGCGGTCACCGTCGATGCGAACCACCACCTCGCGGGCGAGGATCTCACGTTCAACGTCCGCCTTGTTGAGATTGTGTAGGGACGTTCACCATTTTTTAAACCCACTCTGGAGCGTCGTCAATCACGTTCCGAGCACGGATTTCCACCGGCTATCGCCACGCACTGCCCCCGCCCCTGGGGGCGGGGGAGGAGGCCGAAGGCCGGGCGGGGTGGGGGCTACAGATATCATCTCATAGACGAGAACTCTGTGAACTACCCCGCCCTGAAGGGCGGGGTTTCCTGCTTCATGGCCAACACTTGCATCACAGAGATGTGATGTAGCGGTATCGTCTCCACAGGCTCGAAGGGCTGTTCCATCCCCACGCGGTGAATATTCACCGCAGCATTGTGATCTCGATCCGCAACAAACCCACAGTATGGACATTCATGAACTCTCTCAGAGAGCGTTTTTTTCACAATGCTTCCGCAGTTCGAGCACATCTGTGATGTATTCCGGGGATCGACTTTGACAAGGTTCGTACCAGCACTTTCAGCCTTGTACGCGAGGTAAGCATAGGATCGTCCCCATGAAGCATCATGGATACTCCTGTGTAGTCCCGGAGAGTTACCGTTCTCCTTCAGACCTTTGATATCCAGGTCTTCGACGTAGATCGTCGCATAGGTGTCAACGTACCGGCGGGAGAGTTTA
>NZ_FMID01000022.1 GCF_900095385.1 Methanoculleus chikugoensis | reverse complement strand
TTGAGTTGATCGGCAGGGACGGACAGCCCGTCCGGGGCCCAGGGGCGATGGGCGAGGTGATCACAACCAACCTCACCAACCTTGTCTGCCCTCTCATCCGCTACCGCACCATGGACGTCGCGGTTCTCGGGGGAGGCTCCTGCACCTGCGGCCGTTCCTACCCGATGCTCGAGCGGGTCGAAGGAAGGCTCCAGGAGTTCATCGTGACGAAGAACCGCCGGTTCGTATCGATGACCGCGGTGAACATGCACTCCGACATCTTCGACAACGTCGCACAGTTCCAGTTTCACCAGGAGAAGGAAGGAGAGACCCTGCTACGGATCGTGAAAAAATCCGGATACGGCGACCGTGACACGGAACGCATTCTCCGGGAACTCGACAGAAAATTCGACGGCGACGTGGACGTGACCATTCGCTTCGTCGATGAGATTCCCCGCACCCGGCGCGGCAAATACCAGTTCCTGATACAGGAACTCCCGCTGGATCAGTGGGGCATTTCGGTGTGAGAACCATGAAAAAGATCAGGCTAACAGCAGTAGGAGACATATGGGTTCGGGCGGCGAACCATCAATACCCGTTCGGAAAGGTCGGTCATCTTCTTGAGGGGAAAGACGTCCTCTTCGGGAACCTGGAGACCACCCTCTCGGATACGGGCGAACCGGCAGAGAAGCACCACGTGATCTTCACGTGCCCGGACGCGGCCCGGTACCTGAAGGAGGCCGGGTTCGACGTCATGAGCGTTGCAAACAACCACTCCGGCGACCTCGGGGTAGAGGGGTTCAGGAACACCCTCAGTGCACTCGAGAGGCAGGGCATCCTCGCCGTCGGCGGCTCGGCGACCGAAGACCGGCAGGAGCCGGTCATCCTCGAGAGGAACGGCATCTCGATCGGGTTTGCGGGATATACGATCGGCAAACTCGCCATATCACGCGAGATCTCGGTCAACCGGCTGGTCGAGGAGGATGTCCTCAGGGATATCGTCTCCCTCAAAGGCCGGTGCGACCATATCGCCGTCTCGCTGCACTGGGGGACGGAGATGGCCTACTACCCGTCCCCCGAGCAGATCGACCTCGCCCACCGGCTCATCGATACAGGGGCCACCCTGATCCTCGGGCACCACCCGCATACCATGCAGGCGATCGAGCGCTACCACGGGGGGCTCATTGCCTATTCGCTCGGCATGTTCCAGTTCGAACCGCGCTGGCCCCACAACATCTCGCGGGAGGCGATCATGCTCTCGGTCGACCTGCAGAAGAACGGCGTCGTCGGGGGGCATGAGACGGTGCCGCTCATCATCGACGACGACTTCATACCCCGTCCCGCAGAGGGAGCGATGGCCGAGGAGATCCAGAACTTTCTATCCGAGATCTCGCGGCCGGTCGCCGAGGGGAGGCTCACCCGGTCCCGGTGGTTCGAGGAGATCGCGCCGGTCTACATGAAGATGAACCTCGAGAGTTACCGCTACCGGATACGCCGCAAAGGCCTCTTCCCGCTCCTGGAGATGGGGGCCTGGTTCTTCACGCCGTTTTGCCTGAAATGCTGCGCCGGCCTCGTCCGGAGGATTTTCCGCCCGGAACTTGCGCGCAGGAGGCGTGCTCCGGGGCAAAACGCCGGGAACTGAACGAAGGTGAATACGGAGGGACAGAGGAGCCCCGTTAAACCGGACCCCGTCCCCGACCCGTTCTTCAACGCATCCTGCATTCCGGCCGGTCGTTCCGCGGGAAAACCATCGAGTGCCCGGGGACCGGATCGCAAAACCCTCATTACAATTGATGACAAATATAACCGTGAGGAGTGTAACCAATTTGTCAGCGATTCCAAAGGAAGAGTATCTCTATAAATGCACGTCCGCCTGCGCGGGGTGCAGCTCTTCCCTATGTCTGCGTTACGTGCTCAAAGCCGCCGGATCCGACTCTGTCCTGGTCATACCCGCCTGCTGCACCAGCGTCATCCAGGGGATCTACCCCGGCACAGCAATGAACGTGCCCGTCTACAACGTGGCGTTTGCCGCATCCGCGGCCTGCGCCTCCGGTATGAGCGAGGCGTTCGCAGCCGCAGGAAAAGAGACCAACGTCATCGTCTACGCGGGCGACGGCGGAACGGTCGACATCGGCATTCAGGCGCTCTCCGGTGCTTTTGAGCGCGGCACCAATTTCCTTTACATCTGCTACGACAACGAGGCATACGGCAACACCGGCATGCAGCGGTCGGGCGCAACCCCGCTCGGGGCGCGCACCACCACGACCCCCGGCGGCAAGCCCACGACCAAGAAAGACCTCGACCGGATCGTCGAGGCGCATAACCCTCCCTACATGGCGACCGCCTGCAGCGCCTACCCCCTCGACCTCTACAAGAAGGTCAAGAAGGCGCTCTCGATCGAAGGCCCCAAGTTCATCCATATCCTCGCACCGTGCCCGCCGGGGTGGCGCTACCCCACGGAGAAGACGGTCGAAATGGGGAAACTCGCCGTGAAGACCGGAACGTGGATCCTCTACGAGCGCGAGTTCGGGAAACTCTCGATCAGCGGCCCGTCGAAGGCGGCGATGAAGAAACCCGCGCCGCTTGAGGACTACATCAAGGGCCAGGGCCGGTTCAAGAACCTGAGCCCCGAGATCCTCGACCTGATGCGCCAGCAGGTGCAGCAGAACATCGAGCGCCTCGCCCGTGAGGAGGCAGGCGTATGCTGACGATCGCGACCGGCAACAAGGCGGTGGCCGCCGCGGTGAAGGCTGCAAAACCGGGCGTCATCGCCGCATACCCGATCACCCCCCAGACCGAGATCGTCGAGCAGATCGCCGAGTACGTCGCCGGCGGCGACCTTGAGAGCCGCTACATCCCGGTGGAGAGCGAGCACTCGGCGATGGCGGCCTGCATCGGGGCGAGCGTCGGCGGCGTCCGGACGTTCACGGCGACGAGTTCCCACGGCCTCCTCTATATGCACGAGATGATCCACTGGGCCGCGGGCGCGCGTCTCCCCATCGTCATGGCGAACGTCAACCGTGCCCTCGGGCCCGGGTGGAACACCTGGGCGGAGCATACCGACGCCTTCTCCCAGCGCGACACGGGATGGCTGCAGGTCTTCGTGGGCACCGTCCAGGAGGCCTACGACGCCACCCTGATGGCGTTTCGGATCGCCGAGGACGAGAGGGTTCTCCTCCCGATGATGGTCAACCTGGACGGGTTCGCATTGAGCCACATCACGCAGTCGCTCGACACGGTGGAACTCGGCGACTTCGTGCCTCCCTACCACCTCCCGCACGCCATCGATACGGAGAACCCGCTCGGCTACGGGCCCATGACCGGGCCGGACGACCACTTCCGGTTCCGGTGGGATATCGAGCGGTCGATGCGCGACGCCCGGGGCGTGATCGCGGAGGTCGAGCGCGAGTTTGCGGAACGGTTCGGCCGCTCCTACGGCCCCACGGAGGACTACCGGTGCGAGGACGCCGACGTCGTCGTCGTCGCGATGGGAACCCTCGGCAAAGAGGCGGAGGTGGCGATCGACCGCCTCCGCGATGAGGGGATAAAGGCCGGTTCCATGCGCCTGCGCTGGTTCCGCCCCTTCCCGGACCTCGACCTCGCCGGAAGGGAGGTCGTCGTCATCGACCGCGACTACTCCTTCGGCTTCGGCGGCGTGGTGGCCCATTCCCTCAAGTCGAAGACCGGCATCGAGCCCTACAGCGTGATCGCCGGCCTCGGCGGCCAGGAGGTCACCTACAACGATATCGCGGACTTCGTCCGGAACCGTCGTCCCGGCACCGAGACCTGGTTCGGGGTGAGCGACCATGTATGAGATCAGGATCCACTCCCGGGGCGGGCAGGGCGGCGTCACCGCCGCGAAGCTCCTCGCCCTCGCGGCGTTCAGGGACGGTAAGCACGCGACCGCCTGCCCGTTCTACGGGGCGGAGCGGCGCGGGGCGCCGGTCGTCTCGTTCGTCCGGATCGACGACGAGCCGATCAAGGTATACAGCCAGATCCACGAGCCGGATCTCGTGATCGTCCTTGACACGAGCATTATGGACGTGGTGGACGTCCTCGACGGCCTCAAGGCCGACGGCACGGTACTCTTAAACAGCGCCCATCCGGTTGCCGGGTGCAACGGAACCTGCCGTCACGTCGACCTGACCGGGATCGCGCTCGCACAGAACCTGGTGATCGCGGGAAGCCCGATCCTGAACACCCCGGTGCTCGGGGCGCTCGCGAAGATGGGGGTCGTCACCCTCCCGTCGGCGGAGCAGGCGATCCGCGAGATGTTTAGCGACGAACGGAACGTGAAGGCTGCCAGAGCGGCATACGAGGAGCTGAAGATATGAGAGAGAGACTTGCGCTCAGCAGGCCGAAGGAGGCCGCGTCGGGGAAGACCGGGACGTGGCGGACGTTCCGGCCCGTCGTGGATAAGGAGACGTGCAACGCCTGCGGGCTCTGCGCCCAGTACTGCCCGGACGGGGTCATCGACGAGGAACTGAACATCGACCTCGACTACTGCAAGGGGTGCGGCATCTGCGCGAACGAGTGCCCGAAAGGGGCGATCGCTATGGTGCGGGAGGAGCGCTGACCTCGTCGTCGACGGGGCGCATCGCTATATACTCCAGGTTGAACCGGTAGAAGTGCGTGTAGCCGCAGTTGCGGCACCGGGTCGTGAGATGGTTGGACCCGATCGCGAGGTCGTGCGGGCCCGTGACCCCACAATTTTTGCATCGCCCGCCGACATCGAGCGTCCAGAGATCGTAGCGCCCGATCGGCGTGCAGGTTCCGACCACCCCGGTGTTCTCGAACCGCGGGATGAATATCCGGGTCGCCCCGCAGGCTGAGCAGATCACCTGCGCCTGCGCGGAGACAGCTCTTATGATCTGGTCGGCATCCTCGCCGCAGTGGTAGCAGCGGGTGCGGTGCCGGGTGAAGATGAACCGCTCGCTCATGCATGATACTTGAGGAGCGTAAGATAAAACCTCCGTTCGGGAGTACGGCCGCCCGCACTCCGGGACGGCGGACTGGTGCCGCGCCCGGGCCGGGTCACGGGAAGAGGGAAACGTTAAATAGCACCCCCGCACCTCTGTTGCCGAATAGGAGGTTATGCGATGGCAGCGTTGAGAGTTGCACCCTATGTCTGCGCGTACGCGGACGAGAACGAAGAGAACCTGCATATCGAGATCGAGCTACCCGGGGTCGACAAGAAGGACATCACGTTCAAGATGCAGGAGACCAGTTTCTCCATCGATGCAGCCCGCGGCGACGTGCGCTACGTCGGCACCTATGCGATCGGATGCCCGGTCGACACCGGCAAGGCGAAGGCGACGTTTCGAAACGGCCTCTTGGCCGTGGATGTCCCCTACATCCAGCCGGCCGCGGAGGAGACAAAGCAGATTCCCATTGCGGAGTGAAGGGGCGCACTTCCTTTTTTAACCGCCGGGTGCTCTTCGCCCCGATAGCGGGAGAGAGGCGTCCGCACCCCGGGGCCGCCCCGTCCGCCGGGAGGAGTCACCTTTATTAGCCTGCATCCGCACGTCAGGGATATGAACCCGGCACGCGGATACGACCCGGAAGCACCGGAAGCATCGGTGCGGGAGAGATCACCACCGAACCGGCTGATCAACGAACAGAGCCCTTACTTGCTCCAGCACGCTCATAACCCCGTCGACTGGTACCCCTGGGGCGAGGAGGCGTTTTCACGGGCGCGGGAGGAGGGAAAACCGATATTCCTCTCCATCGGCTACTCGGCCTGCCACTGGTGCCACGTCATGGAGGAGGAGTCGTTTGCCGACCCGCAGGTCGCGAAACTCCTAAACGACGTCTTCGTCTGCGTCAAAGTGGATCGCGAGGAGCGGCCGGATATCGACCAGGTCTACATGGCGGCCGCCCACGCACTGACCGGGACCGGAGGCTGGCCGCTCACTATTCTGATGACCGCCGATAAAAAACCCTTCTTTGCGGCGAGTTACATCCCGAAGGATAGCCGCTACGGGATGACCGGCCTGCTGGACCTCATCCCCCGGATCAGCAAGGTCTGGCAGACTCAGCGGCAGGAACTCGAGAGCGCCGGCGACCAGGTGCTGCAGGCGCTGCAGAGCGCGGCGAAGACCCCGCCGGAGGAGGGGGAACTCGACGAGGCGGTCCTCGACGAGGCCTATAACACCTTCTTCCGGGTCTTCGACGGGGAGAACGGCGGGTTCGGGGACGCGCCCCGGTTCCCCACGCCGCACAACCTCATATTCCTCCTCCGCTACGGGAACCGGACCGGGAAGGAGCCGGCATACACGATGGTCGAGAAGACGCTACACGCGATGCGCCGGGGCGGGATCTTCGACCAGGTCGGTTACGGGTTCCACCGTTACTCGACGGACACGGAGTGGTTCGTCCCGCACTTCGAGAAGATGCTCTACGACCAGGCGCTCCTCGTCATGGCGTATACGGAGGCCTACCTCGCGACGGGGAGGGAGGAGTTCGCGAGAACCGCCCGGGAGACGATCGCCTACGTCCTGCGCGACATGGCCGATCCGGACGGCGGCTTTTACTCGGCGGAGGACGCCGACAGCGAGGGGGAGGAGGGGAAGTTCTACCTCTGGACGAAGGATGAGATCCTCGCGGTCGTCGGAGAAGAGGACGGGGAACGGTTCTCCCGGATATTCAGCGTCATGGAGCCCGGGAACTACCGGGAGCAGCCCGGCGAGAGGAGGACGGGCAAAAACATCCTCCGCCTCCGCCGGCCCCTCGCATCCTGGGCGCACGAGTTCGCAATCTCGGAGGAGGATCTGGCGTGGTTCGTCGAAGAGGGACGGCAGAAACTTCTCGCGGCCCGCGAGCGGCGTCTCCGCCCGGGCAAGGACGACAAGATCCTCACCGACTGGAACGGCCTCATGATCGCCGCCCTCGCGAAAGCCGCCCGGGTCTTCGACGAACCGGACTACCTGGCGGCGGCGGAGCGAGCGGCCGCGTTCGTCCTCGCCAACCTTCGCCGGCAGGATGGGCGGTTCCTCCACCGCTACCGGGGCGGCGAGGCGGGACTCGCGGCAACCCTCGACGACTACGCGTTCATGATCTGGGCGCTCATCGAGGTCTACGAGGCGTCGTTTACCCCCCGCTACCTCCAGACCGCTGTCGACCTCTCCCGGGACCTCATCGCGCACTACTGGGACTGCAGCCGGGGAGGGTTCTTCTTCGTGCCGGACGATGCGGACGTTCCCGTCCGCCAGAAACCGGTCTACGACGGGGCGATTCCTTCCGGCAACAGCGTGGCCATGTACGCTCTCTTCGTCCTCGGTCGGATGACGGCGAACCTCGAGTTCGAGGAGACGGCGGAGCGCATACGGCGTGTCTTTGCCGGAACCGTCAGCGAGTCCCCCACCGCCTGCTCCCACTTCCTCACCGGCCTCGATTTCATGCTGGGGCCGAACTACGAGGTGATCATATCCGGCGTCCCGGGTGCACAGGACACGAAAGCGATGATCGACGCCATCCGGTCGCACTACGCCCCCGGCGCCGTCGTCATCTTCCGCCCTTCCGACGAAGAGGAGCCGGAGATCGTGGAAGTAGCCGGGTTTACCCGGGATATCGTGACGATCGAGGAGAAGGCGACGGCATACGTCTGCACCAACTACGCCTGCGACATCCCGACAACCGATCCCGACGAGATGGTGCGGCTCGTGAGATCGACGGGACGGTCGCCGGAACCGATCGTCTGACTTCAGGGAGGGATATACGATGATCGCGCGAAACGGGGTTGATATGGAGCGGGTGCACACCCTCAAAGCAGTGATGCAGGAGAACCCGGCGGCGGGCAGAAGAACCCTCTCCGGCGTCACGAGTTGGAACGGCGGCGCCCACTCCACCACGATCGTCCGGAACTTCGCCATCCCGGCCGACGAACCGGTCGCCCTCGGCGGAACCGGCCGCGGCGCAAGTCCGACGGAACTGGTGCTCACGGCGCTTTCCGCCTGCATCGCAATCGGTATCGCCTACAGCGCGGCGGAAGACGGGATCGAGGTCGATTCGATCGAGATCGATGTTGCGGGCGACCTCGATCTCGGTGGATTCCTTGAAATCGGCGATGCCCGACCAGGATTAGAGGAGATTCGCCTGACCGTCCGGGTGGATGCCGACGCGCCGCAGGAGTTGATCGAGGAACTCGTCGGCCGCGGCTACCGGCGCTCGCCGGTCGCGGCCTCGCTCGAAGGCAGGGTGCCGGTCAGGGTCTGCATCGGGCGGGAGGAGACCGGGGCGCAAAGATAACCCACAACAAAGCGGCGCTCCACGCGCAGGAAAACCCCGCTGCGAGATCCGGAACCGGTTCAGCGCACCCTTCTGCGGCTGCGATGACTGCGAGGCGATCCTCGATGCAGGTCAAGGCGGGGTTTTCATCAATGATTCGCCGACCCGGAAAACCACCTCAAAAAAGAATGATGGGAAAGGCTCAACTCTCCCTTTCCACGACGAACGTAACTTTCACGTTGGCACGATACTCCACGATCCGACCGCCGTCCACCTTCGCGGTGCATTCGCTCAGGTAGACATGTCGTATGTTTTTAACGGTCTTCGCGGCTTCCTTCACTGCATTTGCCGCGGCATCCTCCCATCCGGTCGGGGAGCTGCCGATCAACTCGATGACTTTGGCCACGGAAGGCCCTCCCGTTGCTGCTATGTTCATTCCTCCACGGCCACCCTGAGGCATACCACCCAGATAAAGATTTGCAGCGTGCGATAACCGGATGGTCGGGAGCGGCATGCTGGCTACAGGGAGAGGTTCAGCCGGAGCAAGGCAGGAGGGAAACGGCGATAGTAGTAGCGGGATCAGGAAATAATCCGGACGAAGCCCGCACCTTCGGTCCTTTAACTCCCGCTGTTCCGGGGGCGGGCAGTTCGGGGCGATAATTCGCCCCGGTGATCCGGTGGAGGTGGGCATACGCAGGCCCGGACAACCTGCACCGCCCTCCCGACCCCGTCTCTACATCGCCGGAGGGACGGAGAGGGGTTTCTCCTCGTCTTTGAGGAGCGGGTAGTTCGCCGCCTTCCACCCGAACGTGCCGCCGAGCAGGTTCGTGACGTTTCTAAACCCGTGCTTCTCAAGGATGCTCGCCGCAAGGCTCCCCTTGAACCCGGCGTCGCAGTGGACGACGATCCGCTTATCCTCCGGGATCTCCCCGATACGCTCCTCGAGATGCCCGACGTAGATGTGGTGCGATCCCTGGATGTAGCCGTCCTCCTCCCGGTGATTGACGTTCCTGACGTCGAGCACCCAGACCGCGGGGTCGTCCAGGTTCTCGGCGAGGTCGGAGGGGGACCAGGTGCCGGAGCGCTCGACGATCTCGCCCTGCTTGAACCAGGCTGCAAACCCACCCGCGAGGTATCCCGCGATCTTGTCGTAGCCGAGCCGGACAAAGTGGCGCACCACGTGATCCAGGTCCAGGTTGAAGTCGTCCACGAGGACGATCGGGTCCTCGTAGTTCAGGTAGTAGCCCATGTAGAGGGGGAGGCCCTGCCGCCAGATACTGATGGTTCCGGGGATGTGCCCGCCGGCGAAACTCGTCGGGGACCGGATATCGACGATCTGCACGCCCCGATCCATGAGCGAGCGGATCTCCCGGGCCGAATACGCCCGCAGGTGCGGCAGGTTGTAGATCAGGGGCGGCCCTTCCCGGTTGAGCTTGCGCATCATCCTGAAATACTGCGGCTCGTAGAGCCGTTCGTTCACTTTGCGCTCGACGAACTGCTCCTTCGGGAGGGAGAGCAGTCCGTTCGTCGATTTTTCAAACCCGATGGTCGTGTACTCCAGGTCGCCGATCTTTCCGCCGCAGACGGACCCCGCGCCGTGGGCGGGGCAGACGATCGTGCCGTCGGGGAGCGGGAGGATCTTCTGGTGAAGACTCTCGTACAGCATCTCCGAGGCCTCCCGCCGCTTATCCTCGCCCGCGAGATCGGTCCTTCCCACATCCCCGGCGAAGAGCGCATCGCCGGTAAAGACCATCAAGGGATCGTCGGAGACCGATCGATCGCGGAGCAGGAGCGATATGCTCTCTACGGTATGGCCGGGCGTCTCCAGGACCTCGATCTCGAGCGAACCGACCGAGAACGTCTCCCCCTCCCGGACGCCGGTGCCGAACCCGAACTCCTCCCGGGCGCCGTGCAGGATCTCCGCCCCGGTCGGACGGGCGAGATCCCGGGAGCCGATGACGTAATCCTCGTTTTTATGCGTCTCAAAAATCTTCGCGATCTTCATGCCCTCTCGTTCGGCGATGTTCGTGTAGACCAGGCAGTCGCGCCTCGGATCGATGACCGCCGCCTCCCCGTCCGCCCCGACGATGTATGAGTTGTGAGCAAGGATATCGGACTTAATCTTCTCAAACAGCATCCGTATTCATCTCCCGGGTGGTGGAACCCGTTCCGATGAGCCGGGATACGGGGCGGTTATATAAAAGGGTTCCGGGAGATACGGGGAGAGAGCGGGCGCTTCCTGCCGGCATCCGGGGAGCAGAACTCTTTCACTCCTGCCGGACGGCCCTGACCTCGAGGATGCTGCCCACCGCCTTGAACGCATCCTCAAGCTCCTCGAAATTCGGGATCCGGGAGCCCCGCAGGATGCGCAGCCCGCTCCTGATGCTGTCGCCGCCGAGCATGCAGCCCACAACCATCTTCTCCGTGTTGCGGGAGAACCGGACGATCTCGTTTGCGACGTGCGCCGGATCGACGAGCGTGGTCGGCACGGCGATCACGAACGCGATGTCCCAGAACTCCTGGTGGCGTATCAGCACGTCGAAGAGAGCGGCGAACCGGGTGGCGTCGGCGTCCCCGAGGATATCCATGGGGTTTGCGTGGTTCCAGAACGGCGGGAGGAAGGCATTGAGCTCGCGAAGCACGTCGTCGGGGAGGTCGACCATATCGACCCCGTGCGCCTCGGCGTAGTCGGAGGCGAGGACGGCGAACCCTCCCGCACTGGTGACGGCGATCGCCCGCTTGCCGCGGGGGTAACCCTCTGACGCCAGGAGTTCCGCGAGGTTGAAGGCGTCCCGCAGGGTCCGGGCCGGGATCACGCCCGCCTGCCGGAACGCCGCGATGTAGACCTCGTAACTCCCGGCAAGCGACCCGGTGTGGGACGACGCCGCGGCCTTGCCCTTCCGGGACGAACCGGACTTCACCGCCACCACCGGCTTTCTTCCGGCGACCTCGCCGACGATCTGCATGAACCCGCGTCCGTCCTGGATCTCCTCGATGTAGAGAGTGACCGACCGGGTCATGTCGTCCTGCTCGGCGAACCGGAGAAAATGCTCGAACCCGAGATCCGCCTGGTTGCCGACGCTGATGACGGTCGAGAACCCGAACTCCTCGGGGAGGCTCCAGTCGACGACGGTGGTGATGATCGCGCCGCTCTGGGAGATGAAGGCGACGTCTCCCGCTCTCGGCGAGACGGGGTCGAACGTGGCGTTGATCCTCATGTGAGGCATCATGATCCCGAGACAGTTCGGGCCGATGATCCGGATGGAGTGTCTTCGGGCGATCGCCGTGACCTTCTCTTCGAGAGTCGTGCCTTCACCGCCGATCTCGCGGAACCCGGCGGTGACGATGACAGCGAGGCGGACACCTTTCTTCCCGCACTCCTCCATCACCTCCGGGACGATCCGGGCGGGCACGGCGACGACCGCCCAGTCGACCGGGGCCGGGATATCCAGAACGGAGGGGTAGGTTGTTCGCCCGAAGAGCTCGCCGTGCGAGGGGTTGACCGGGTAGAGGTTGCCGGAAAACGAGAGCAGGTTCCGGAGAACCGAGTAACCCACCTTGTTCGGGCTTGCGGAGGCGCCGATCACGGCGATGGATTCCGGGTAGAAGATATCCGGGGGCGCCCGGACGCTGAGCCGCGCAGCCGCCCCCCCGGCGGTCTCCCCGGCGATGATCCTTGCATCGACGACGCTGACACCTTTCTCATACACGATGACGGGGTTCAGGTCGAACTCCCTGATACGGGGATCCTCGATGAAGGCCTGCGCCATGGCGGCGATGATGCGGACGAGCGCCTCCTCGTCCTTCGGGGCCTCCCCCCGGTATCCCCGGATGAGCCGGTAGCCCTCGATCTCGCGGATCATCGTGCGGATCTCGTCCTCACTCGCGGGCAGCACCCGGATGGAGACGTCCGCGAGAAGTTCCACCAGTTTTCCCCCGAGACCGAACGTGATCACCTTCCCGAACGACGGGTCGGTCTTTCCGCCGATCAGCACTTCGAGCCCCGCAGGTATCTGTTTCTCGACGATGATGCCGGTGACCGTCGCCTCCGGGGCATGGGCAGCGGCGTTCTGCATGATTGTCCGGAACGCCTCATCTACCCCTTCAGGGTTCTCGATCCCGGTGATAACCCCGCCGACATCGCTTTTGTGGACGATCTCCGGCGAGATGACCTTCATGACGACGGGGTAGCCTATCCACCCGGCGGCCGCCCGCGCATCGGAGGCGCTGGTGGCGAGGTGATGGGGGGGCACCGGTATCCCGCACGATTCGAGCAGGCGGTAGCCCTCAGATTCGGTTAACATCCTCTCCGGCATCTGCATTCCTCACGATATGCCGATCCTGCCGGGATGCATGACCGGCGTCCTGATGCACCGGTTGGTCGGGTCTTCCATAATAAGTATCCGCCCGGGGGAACAAGCCCTGTTCCCGCCGGAGAGAGCAGCATGCAACGGGCCGGAAAGCACGAAATAGGCAAAGAACTGCCGGACGCGGGAGCGTTGCACAAGTTCGGCCGGCTATCGGCATAGTATTACGAATCAAAATTAAGTCGCACTCAATAGGCAGCAATCCGATACCTATAATAAACAATGTTACTATTAAAAATATTAGTATGCAGCCATTACGATACAAAGGATCTCTCATGGCCGCAGTGCTTGCGGCCCTCGTTCTTGTCATGCTTGCCGCCGGGTGCACCGGCACCGGAACCGTTCAGGGCGGCACTGGCCAGACCGTCACGATCACCGACGGGTTCGGCCGGGCGGTCACCGTTCCTTCGCCGCCGGAGAGCGTCGTCTGCTCGGGATCCGGATGTCTCCGTTACCTCGTCTACCTGCAGGGCCAGGACCTCGCCGTCGGCGTCGACGACATCGAAAAGAAAGATCAGGCGATAGAAGGCCGGCCCTACGCCCTCGCCTACGGGTCGCAATTCAAGGACCTTCCCCTGATCGGTGAGTTCCGGGGCAAGGACGACCCCGAGAAGATCCTCGGGATCGGTCCCGCAGTCATCCTCAAGACAGGGTCCACCGGAACGGCATACGGTACCAGTGCAGCCGAAGCCGACAAACTCCAGGAGAAAATCGGGATCCCGGTCGTGGCGTTCCCCTACGGCTCGCTCAGGAATGACGCCGAGAAGGTGGAGATGTACGCCGGGCTCCGCACGATGGGCGAGGTTCTCGACAAGCAGGACCGCGCCGAAGAGGTGATTGCCTACATCGAGGCGACGATCGCCGACCTTGAAGCCCGGACTGCCGACATCCCCGAAGCCGACCAGAAAACGGTCTACATCGGCGGCGTCTCCTCGGCGGGCGCCCACGGCATCATCTCCACCGAACCCGCCTACCCACCGTTTGCCTGGGTGAATGCAAATAACGTCGCGGCCGGACTCGGCACGGCTCACGCAGACGTCGCGAAAGAGGCGCTCGTCGACTGGGACCCCGACTATCTCTTCATTGACGTCGGCACGGTCCAGATGGAGAGCGACGGGGCGATCGGGGAACTGAAGACCGATCCCGCGCTCAAGGGACTTACTGCCGCAAAGGAAGGCCGGGTCTACGGCGTTCTCCCATATAACTTCTACAGCACGAACTACGAGACCGTGCTTGCCAACGCCTACTTCATCGGCAAGATCCTCTACCCCGACCGGTTCGAGGATGTTGACCCCGAGGAAAAGGCGGACGAGATCTACACCTTCTTCATCGGGAAACCAGTCTTTGATGAACACAAAAACCAGTATCGGAATCTCGGGTTCGCGGAGATCACGCTGTAGACCCGGGTCTAAACAGGAGGAGATGACGAGATGCACTTTGCAGACGGGACCATTCCCACGGACTACCTGGGCTACGTGCGGAAGAAGCACCTCTGGATACTCGGGGGCGTGGTCCTCCTCTTCTTCCTCCTGATCGTATCCATATCGGTCGGTGCGGTAGGCATTCCCCCGTACGAGGTCTTCCTCTCCATCGTGAACGGTATCGTTGATCGGATACACCTGCTCCTCAACCCCGATGCCGTTCTCAACCCCACCAGCACCGACCGGATCGTCTGGAACATCCGTCTCCCGCAGGCGCTAGCGGCGGTCGTCGCCGGAGTGGGGCTCTCGGTGGCGGGGGTCGCCATGCAGTCGATCCTTCGTAACCCGCTCGGCTCGCCGTTCACGCTCGGCATCTCAAACGCCGGCGCGTTCGGGGCGGCCGTCTCGGTCATCCTCCTCGGCACCGGACAGATGCATTCCACGGTCGCCGACGCCGTCACCTTAAACAACCCCTACGTGACGACGATGGTGGCGTTCATCTTCTGCCTCCTTGCGACGGCCGTGATCCTCCTCATATCCCGGATACGCGGGGCCTCCCCCGAGGTGATGGTGCTCGCCGGCGTCGCCCTCTCCTCGCTCTTCACGGCGGGGACGATGTTTCTGCAGTACTTTGCCAGCGACACCCAGCTCGCCGCCGTCGTCTTCTGGACGTTCGGCGACGTCGGCCGGGCCAGCTGGCAGGAACTCGGGATCATGGCCTTCGTCACGATAGCGGCCTCGCTCTACTTCATCGCAAACCGCTGGAACTACAACGCCATCGACGCCGGCGACGAGACCGCGAAAGGCCTCGGCGTCAGCGTTGAGCGGGTTCGCGACGTCGGGATGGTCGTCGCGGCGCTCGTATCCGCCGTGATCGTCTCGTTCCTCGGGGTCATCGGGTTTGTGGGGCTCGTCTGCCCGCATATGGTGAGGAGGCTCATCGGCGACGACCAGCGCTACCTCATTCCCGGCTCCTGCGTTATGGGCGGGATCCTCCTCCTCGCCTCGGACACGGTCGCCCGGATCATCGTGGCTCCTTACATCCTCCCGGTAGCCGTGCTCACGGCGTTCCTGGGAGCACCGGTCTTCATCTACCTGCTCTTACGGGGGTACCGGCGATGATCCTCGACGTCGACGGCGTGGCGTTCAACTACCGGAGCGCCCCGGTCATCCGGGATATCACGTTCGATCTCCGGCCCCACCAGATCCTCGCGATCCTGGGGCCGAACGGTGTCGGGAAGACGACGCTCCTGAAGTGCATGAATACCATCCTGCGGCCGAAGGCCGGGTCCGTCCTCATCGAGGGGGCGGATCTCCTCGCCGCGGATAGGATGGAGATCGCCCGGAAGGTCGGCTACGTCCCGCAACGCTGCGAGGCCGGCCGGATGACCGTCTTTGACGCCGTCCTCCTCGGACGGCGGCCGCATATCGGGTGGGACGTGACGGATAAGGATATCCGGATCGTCGAGGCGGCGCTCCGGATGCTTCACCTCGAAACTCTTTCACTCCGCTACATCGACGAGATGAGCGGCGGGGAACTCCAGAAGGTGAGCATCGCGCGAGCCCTCGTGCAGGAGCCCCGGGTGCTGCTCCTCGACGAACCGACGAGCAGCCTCGATCTCAAAAACCAGATCGAGATCCTCGGGATCGTCCGGCACGTGACGGCGGAGCACGACGTCGCCGCGGTGATGACGATGCACGACCTGAACATGGCACTCCGCTACGCCGACCGGTTCATTCTCTTAAAGGACGGCGTCATCCATGCCGCAGGGGGCCCCGACGTGGTGACGCCGGAGACCATCGAGGCGGTCTACGGTGTCCCGGTGACGGTCGAGCGATATAACGGGTTCCGCTTCGTCGTACCCCTGGAACCGGAGAGCGCCTGAGAACCCGGGGGCGCCCTCCGGGATAACGTATAAGTCCACCGTCGCCGATACGCCCGGCGGGGGGCATATGGTGCTCGAGACGTTCATCGGGATCACCGGAACCGTCCTCGGGACGTTCGGGGCACTCTTCATCGCCTACGGGGCAGCGATCGCGATCGTCGAGCTCCTGGCGCGGGAGACGCGGATTCGGAAACAGAGTTATCGCGACATCCGGTGGACGTTCACCACGCGCATCCTGATCGGCCTCGAGTTCTTCGTTGCCGCGGACGTCATCAAGACAATCCTCGAACCGACGTTCCAGGACCTGATCATCCTCGGGTCGCTCGTCACGATCAGGACCATCGTGGGTTACTTCCTCGGGAAGGAGGTGAAGGAACTCCCCGAGGAACGAAAAATGTAGTGACAGGCGGGGCGGGATCTTCCGGTCACGCGTTCTTTGGGTTCCGCACGGCCTTCAGGTGCTCGTGCGCACCCTCGACGACCCTTCTCGAGTTCGCGAAGGTGATCGTCTGTTGCGCCTCGCCGTAGGGGAGCCACCGGTAGTCGATATGCTCGTCCGAGAGCGTCACCTCCTCCTCCGGCGTCTCGATCAGGTAGTAGACGACCTCCTTGTAGACCGTATGCGCCCGGCGCTGGAAGAAGTAGTGAACCTCCTCGCGGAACCCGGGGACGAACTCCGCGCGGGTGATCCCGGTCTCCTCCTCGAGTTCGCGAAGCACCGTCTCTTCCTCGCTCTCGCCGCGCTCACCGTGCCCTTTCACCAGATCCCAGTGCCCGGCCCCGTACTGGAGGATGAGGTACTGGAGATCCGTATCCTGTCGGACGACGACTGCCCCGCATGAACGCTCTTTTGCCATGATCTTCTTCAATCCTGTCTCGTGAACTCTCCGGCCGCCGCGAGTTCGCGCCCGATGATCCGGAAGTCCTCTTCCAGAGACTCCCGGTATCCCGGGTTATAGAGCGCGGCGGCGGGATGGAGGGTGGGGATGAGGCGGACCGGGTGGCCGAAGAGGAGGCCGGGGTAGACCGTCCCCCGGATCTCCGTGATCCGGTCGAACTCGACGGAGAGGAAGGAGAGGATATACCTGCTCGAGTGCCGGCCGAGCATCACGATCACCTTCGGCCCGACGATCCGGATCTGCTCCTCAAGATACGGGGTGCAGGCCCGGATCTCCTCCTCGCCGGGGTCGCGGTTCCCGGGCGGCCGGTGCTTGACGATGTTTGCGATGAAGACATCGTCACGCGATAAGCCGATGCCCGAGAGGAGGCCGTCGAGGAGTTTCCCCGCCCGACCGACAAACGGCCTCCCGGTGAGGTCTTCCTGTTTTCCCGGCGCTTCGCCGATGAGCATGAGTTCGGCCCGGGGATTCCCCTCCCCCGGAACCGCATGGTGGGTATCCTCCCAGAGGGGGCATTTCCGGCATTCGCCGATGACGGCGGCAAGCCGCTCTATCGCTACGTCGCTCCCCGTCTCCTCTGCCATGCCCACACTATTGACAATAACTCGTATAACCTTCTTATGCATTGTGTTTTGCCGTCGGGAATTGTCGTACCCCCGGTCCGGAATCGGTCCGAGAGGGGGAGAGGAGCGGTGCCAGCCGTTCGGCTACGGATCTCACCAGACGGCGCGGCACTGTTTTCGTGCTTATAGAGGCCGGTCTTCGGGGGGGTGGTCCGGCACGGGTCTGACGTGTAGATGATTGTCACAGAAAAGGGATATAGAAGAACGTTGAGCTCTCCAGCGCGGGTACCGGAACCGGCATCCTGCCCGACACGTGCAGGGATACCCACCCCGGTTGGCGCCCCGAACGATGGACGGATGATCTGCATGAGATTCCTGCAAAGCGATAGAGCCGGCAGGGCCGCACTGGTTCTCCTCCTGATCGCCGTCGGTGCTCTCGGCACCTTCCTGTTCTTCGACCATCTCATGATCGGTCCCGGACATCCACCTCCCGAGGCCCTGCAAAAATGGTATATCCCCCAGCCACAGTATGGGTATGCAGAGAACGGGTCGGTCGTCGTGAACAGAACAATTGAAGGGGATGTTGTCCCGTCAGGCAACATCAAAGAAGGGTGTCCATCCCTGTTTCCGGATCTCTCCCAGTACTGCAGCCATGCCGCGTATCTCGACACCGTGTCGGGTGACCGGTACCTGATCGTCAACTGGTACTTCGACGATGACACGGATCTCCTGCAGGCGGAAGAGGACCTCTGCAGCCGCCTTCGGTCGTCCGGGAACGTCGCTTCCGCTGATTTGATCCTTTCCGGAGAATCCAATGTGTCACCGGACGAACCGATAGTTAGCCGCATTGCCGTAACGAAATACGAGAGCAAGGCATCGTCCGGCTACTTCGCCGTCGCTGAAAAGCCGCTGTCTCCGGAGCACGACGATTATTTCATCGTTTACTACGGGGTTTTCGGGCCGGCCGTTCTCCCCGATCACGCCGTTGCACTGGAGGAACTTATGCTCCGGAGTTACTCGCTCCGGAACGTCAGGCCACTCGCACCCTGTTCGTGAGCGACGGGGGTACGATCGGGCACGGCACCTCCAACCCTGAGACCATCGCGTGGGTTGGGTGGCTGCTGCCTGAAATTGTGAGAAAGGGGCAGAGACGCCTGCTCCTCAGACTGCGTTTCTCGCCGTCCGGCGCGGCACCAATTTTACGCCCATGGGGCCCCGTTCCGGGTGAGGAAGCGATCCGGCAGGCCCGACGTGTAACTTCCCGGCACAGAAAAGGTATATAGAGAAACGTTGAGCTCTCCAGCGTGGATACCTGTACCGGTATCCCGAGATGCGCGGGACCCCCCCATCCCCGGTTGACGCCCCGGATGAAGAGCCCCGCATGCCCGGAGGCAAAGGGATGTACGCACTCTGTGTACTTGAAGGTATGCTTCGCCTGCCTCCGGGTAAAAAAACGGAGGAAACCAAATGAACAGAAGAATCGGAACGCAGGCATTCCCTCTGCTCCTGGCGGTGCTGCTGGTGAGCGCAGGGATTATGCCTCTCGTAAGCGCAACCGAGAACGAAGGCGCCGGAATCGATCTCGACCGGTACTCGCCTCCTCAATTGAACGTCGATCCGTCGATTGAGACGATAGCCATCTTCGAGGCGTTAAGCCCCCAACCGGAGCGACGAATCACAGACGGTAGGACAGAAGGGGGGATCCCGTTCGGTTCGATCGTCGTCCACGCAGCCGATGGGATCACCCGGGTGTTCGACAAAAATGGGAACCAGTTGCTCTCGATCAGTGACGAAAAATCCGGAAAACTACCCACACCTGCTGGTGTCGAAAAATCCTGTACCCGACTGCATCAACTCCCGAACGACTCAAGAGTGTATCACCGCGGAGATCAGACCTTCGTCCTTGATGCTGCCGGAGAGCTGATCCTGACCGTCATTGATAAGACTCCGTCCTCCGGTCGGAATGTGGCGGAGCCAAAGATGTGGACCGGTAATAGTTGGGTAGAATCAGCAGAGGATAGACCAAATTCCGAGATTACCGAGTATACGGCATACTGGACGGTCCCATCCAGCCCGCCTTCAGGTCTTGCGATTAATGAGAGGATCTATCTCTTCAACGGCATAGAGAGGACTGTCGGGTCAACGACGTACCTGCTGCAGCCGGTGCTGGCCTACAACGGATCCACCCATCAATGGGAAGGGCAGGCCTGGGCGGCATACAGTCCCAACTACCAGGATAGTTATTATGGGCCCCTGTTCGCCACCGCCACCGGACATACGATGAGAGGGCGTATCTACTGGAGCAGCAGTCTCAATCTCTGGTCTATCACCATCTACGACCATACAACGGGCCAATACAGTTCGCTGTCAACGCAATGCATGCAGCCGGGGGCCGGATGCCGTGTCGGCTACGTCCTTGAAGGCTGGAATATTGACGACAACACCGATGTGCCGGGCGACACGCTCTTCTACGACATGGTGTACAAGAGTTATGGGGCGCCCATGAGCATCGACCTGGAGCCATGGTACTCAACCGAGGTTCCTTATGAGATCATGCGATACTGCCAGGTGCAGATCATTCAGAATCCTTCGCGGGTGTGCCTCCATACCTACAACTGATGAACGATGAGACTAATTTCCTTTCTCCTTTTTATGCTGCTGCTTCTGGCATTCGGGGCCGGGTGTATCGACCCCCCGGAGACAAATGCAACGGAAAACGTCACCCCCGCCCCGGTCCTCCACTACGAGCGGGGGGGCGTCTCGATCCCGATCAACGTCTCTGAGATTCCAGTGCGGGGATTCGACGCCAATGTCACGGAGGTGATCGAGATCCTCCTCGCCGACCAGCGGGCCGGGGCCCTGCTTGAGGGCGGGTGGAAGATAGCCTCGGTCCAGACAAGTTATGATTACGACTTGAGGACGCATGTCGACGTAGAGTTCCGGAGCGATGAACCGTCACCGTCGTTCTTCATCGAAGTGGACGAACAGAAGGGGCACACCGGCTGGGGGCGCTGCAACGTCCCGCTCTGGCTTGGAGGACCGTTTGCAGGCCCCTACCCTGAGGACTATCACCAGAACTGGACGCCCAGAAGGGGCGTTGACTGGATATATGTCTTCGATCACCACAACGATCGGGTAGTGATGGTCTACAACGAAACGACGATCTTCTACCTCTACCCCTCGTACGGGAGAGAGTGGTACGAAAGCGTGGAGGCGTCAGGATGAAGCGGATCTTCATTCTCTCCCTTACGCTGCTGCTCCTGGCGCTCGGGGCCGGGTGCATCGACTTCCCGGGGGCGAACGCCACGGAAAACGCTACCTCTCCCCCGGTCCTTCACTACGAGCGGGAAAACGTCTCGATCCCGATCAACACATCCGAGATCCCGGTGAGAACGTTCGATGTCAACGCAACAGAGGTGATCGAGATCGTCCTCGCCGACCAGCGGGCCGGGATTCTGCTTGAGGGCGGATGGCAGATCACCTCGATCCGGACGGGCTTTGAGGGGGAGGACCCGAACCGGGAGCACATCGACGTGGAGTTCAGGAACGATGAACTGTCGCTGTCGTTCTTCATCGAAGTGGACGAATGGGAGAGGCAGACCGGCAGAGGACGTTGCAGCGCCACGATCTGGAGGGGGCACCCGTGGACGTCAGAACCCTTCCCCGAGGAGGAAGACTATCACCAGGCGGTAAACCCGTATATGGGCCTGTTTGTGGTCGTCGATCATCACAACGAGAGGGTGATTATGGCCTATGACGATACGACGATCTTCTACCTCTACCCCTCATATGGGGAAGTGACTGAATGGGAATGACCGAAGCGGAACCGACGCCCCTTTCCCCTCTCTCATGGAACAGGGTGATGTGAAAGCGTAGGGGAGGGCGATGCGGGAAAATGCAGGTTGCCGGAACGAGCATGGAACCACCATAGAAGGGAAACAAAATGAACAGAAAAGCGGGAATGCGGGCGCAAATCGTACCTGCAACCGGCGAGAGCAGTTAAGTGAAGCAGATCGCCATTCTCTCCCTTGCGCTGCTGCTCCGGGGCGCGCTGTCTCTCCTGCACGGATCTGGCCCTGCGGCCAGTCGCACTATGCTCCCACCCGTCGCCACTCGAAGACCTTCGGTCTTCTCCAACTCCTGTCCTACGGACAGTCGTTCCTCACGGAGCGTCGCCAATTTAATACCACCAGAGATGAACACTATATAGAATTTCCCGGCGACTTCACCGCCCGGTCTCGCCGGAGCGGCGCCTGACCCGG
>NZ_FMID01000003.1 GCF_900095385.1 Methanoculleus chikugoensis | reverse complement strand
CGTCCGGCTCCGTCACCCGGAGGACGGCCACGCCGTCCCTATATGAGGTAAATGCGATGTATCTCCCATCCGGCGACCAGAACGGGTACGAATCAATTGACGAATCGTTCGTCACCTGGATGATCGTTGCCGCCGTCGCCGGAGGGACGGCGGCGATCAGGAGCAACAGGCAGAGGCATATTGCCTTCAGGTCCATCCGACACCTCTCACCCCGGCCCCGGTGCCGGTCGGGTTCCGGTTCCGGCGGTTCTCTCCGGGCCGGTCGGCGTTCGTTGCGGTCGCTGTGCCCCCTGTCCCCGGTTGCCTCAACGTTTGCTCTCTCACCATCCTGCCTCCTCTATCGCCATCCTGATTGCATAATCGATAGGACTCCAGTAGATCTGAACCGTCCTGTTGCGTATCACAGTGCCGTTCAACGCCTCGTTTTCGGGTGTGCGGTTGAACACCCAAACCCCGATCTCGGTGGACGATGTCATGAAACTCGATATCTGCAATTCGGGATGGTCCTCCCGGAGTTGTACCAGTTTGGCCCCAAGCTGCTCTAACTCTTTCTTATATTCTTTCTCATTATCGGCATCGTGAATGACCTGAAAGGTCCAGCCGCCGACCTGCCTGCCCTGAATGGCGTTCACCTTATTTTCGTTCAGTATGGAGGACGCGTGGATGATGACTTGTTTGTCTTTTGAGTCAAATTCCCATCTAATTATGACAAATTCCCTGGCTCCATAGTTTTGTTGTAGATGTTTTATCTCCTCTTTCAACTCCTCCGGCAGCTCCTCCGGCGCCATATTTGCCTCGTTCAATGCTCGCCTCACGTCTTCGGGCACATATTGTTCCTGAACGACGCTAAATGTCCAGCCGCCGGCCTCTCTGCCCTGAACGGCTTCACCTCCGCTTCATACTCTTCACTCCGTATGATGTACGTATAGACGATGACCCGGTTGTTTTGAGGATCGAGTTCCCACTTCCGCATACCCCCGATTTCGGTGTTTTCCATCTCCTCTTTGACTTCATCGGGCAACTCTTCCAGCGTCATATTTGCCTCTTTCAGCGCTCGCCTCACGAACGAAGACACATATGGCTCCCAGACGACGTTAAAAGTCCAGCCGTCGACCTGTCTGCCCTGAACGGCATTCAACTCCATTTCATGCTCTTCATTCCATGCGAAGACCGCATGGATGACGACCTGCTTATTTTGGGGATCGAACTCCCACGTTCGGATAATATCTTCGAACTCCACGGTGGCTTTCACTTCTTCCGTTACGTCGTCGGGCAACTCCTCCGGCATCATATTTGCCTCTTCCAGCGCTCGCTCCACGATTCCAGACCTATGCAAGGACTCATATATCTCCTGGGCCCGCTTCATGAGCTCTTCCGATGTCATGCTCTCGCCCCCCGTACTTCTTCAGGCACTCGTTCGGGCGTTGCATTTTTAGCCTCTTCAGAAGGGTGCATCGCTGCGATCAGCGCTGCCGCGCAACAGACGACTCCGATTGCGACAACGGCGGCGATGATTCGTACAGCCGGTTTTATCATTTTTCTGCTTCCTCCGGGGCGGCGGTGCTGATTTTATCGATCAGAGATACCGCATCGGGCGTTGCGACGAAGACGCTCCAGGTCCAGCAGTTTTCCCCGGAGCCGTTGGCGTTCTGTGCAACGACCCGCACCGTATGGGTGCCCAGAAACGGTATCCGGAACGGATGGGACACTTCCGTCACGTTCGGAAACGTCTGCACCAGTGCACCGTCCAGGTAGAACTTCAATGCGGCAGTCTGATTGACCGAAGCGGTAAACGTTCGTTCTGCCCCGTAAACATAGGGATCGCTGATTTCGGGGCCTGCCGGTTCGACCAGGGTCACCATGGGGAGATTGCCACAGTTCATGTATCAGGCCTCCGTGAGTCCGTCGTCGGCCAGATACCGCTCCCGGAGCAGGGCCTGCGGGGCGAGGTCCGGCGCGGCCGTGACGTCGGGGTTGTTCTCGGCCGCCCTGTTCTTCGGGTCAAGGACGTGCAGTTTCAAGGTATCCCGAAGATCGTACGAGACGACCTCGTTGATATTTCTGAAGAAATCGATGTACGCGGCGCCGATGGGGGAGTACGGGAACGTAACCTCAAAGATGTACTTATCGTAGCCCGCCGGCACCCATCGTTCGAACGCTCCCTTGCCATGTGCCGCTTCGAGGGGGATGGAGTAGACATCGAGGCGGCCGTTGTCCGTCACCAGGCAGGCAACGCTGTACCCGTCGTTTCGGAACTTCTCTTCGAGCAGCAACGCGGCGGTCCTCGTTCCCTGGCCCTTGTTCGAAGTCAGCACGACAAGGTCGCTCATTCCACCACATATAAATCGATGGATCTCGGTCTATTTATACCTTGTTAAATAAAAGAACTCGACATTCCTTATTTGTTAATTAACAACCATTTATCCGAGCCGCGAAGCCCGGTGCTCTTCCCGCACCCCCTGCAGGCACGCTGGAAGGATATACCGTTTCCTCTCCGGGACGAGCGGGCAGGGTATCGAATGCCGGTAGCCGTTGACCGAAGATGGGTCCGCCGATCCGTTGCCGGAGTTCGTGCACGCTGTGCTGCGAACGGACTTATCCCCGGGCCAACCCGCAGCCGCCGGCGCTTTATCGTATACATGTCGATCTTTCAGAATCGAGACGATCGTTGAGGGGCATGATACATGCGACCGTAACGCTCCGGGCCGGCACCTCTTCCAAAAAGAGGATGAATTGTCTTACCGGTGCGCAAAATACGCGCTTACCCGGCCGTCGTCCACCGAGTCGACCCGGGCAAACCCGATCCGCTCGAACTGGACGACACGGTCCGTCTCTCCGGCGACGAGCGGCTCGCAGAACCCCTCAAGGCTCCCGTCCTGACGGAGAAGCGTGCAGGGAAGTTTCGTCTCCGCCGGCAGCCACTGGATGATCGGCGCCTTCTCGCTCCGGGCCTCCTCAAGCGAGTCGCCAGCGTAAGATACCCGCGGCGTATCGCCGTCCCACGCGATCCTGATGTTGTAGAGGTCTTTTAACCGGACCATGCTCCGCCCTTCGATATCCGCCCGCGGGAGGAGGATCCTCCCCTCCGCGACGAGGGTGCGGACCCCCCGGGCGGGATCGCTCGGGTGGAGCGCCGCGTGGGCCTCGCGGCGCGGTCCCTCCTCGACGGTCACCTCGACCGGGTCGGGGACGAAGAAGTAGCGGTTCGCCTTCGGATCGACGAGTTCCTTGTTCCGGGCATACAGGTTCTCCCAGGAGAACGATATATCGGTCTCCCCGATCCCGATATCGATCATGGCGTTCCGGACTGCCTCCGGCTCGATACCGCGGCGCGCGATCGCCCGCATCGTCCCGAGGTGAATGTCGTCCCAGCCGGTGTAAAGGCCGCTCCGGATCCCCTCGCGCATCCCCGACGTCGAGAGGACGACGCCCGATATCCCCATCCGGCCGTAGTGGCGGTAGACCGGCGGCTTCCACCCGAAGTAGTCGAAGAGGTAGCGCTGGCGTCTCGTGTTCGCGATATGGTCCTTCCCGCGGATGACGTGGGTGATCCCGAGCAGGTGGTCGTCCACCGCGACCGAGAAGTTCATCAGCGGAAAGACCGTGTTCTCCACCCGCGGGTGGAGAGGCGCGTTCACGATCCGCATCGCCGAGTAGTCCCGCATCGCCGGGTCGGGGTGGTCGAGCTCCGTCTTCACCCGGACGGTCGCGTCGCCCTCGTAGAACTCCCCATCAAGCATCTTCTGCCAGAGTTCCAGGTTCTCCTCCACCGTCCGCTCCCGGCAGGGGCAGGCCTTTCCCTTGAGTTTGAGTTCGCGGAAGCGCTCGGAGTCGCAGACGCAGACGTAGGCGCCGCCGAGTTCGATCAGTTTCCTGCACCAATCGTAGTAGATATCGAGGCGGTCGCTCTGGTAGACGATATCGGTGATCCCGAGTCCCAGCCACTCGATGTCCTCGAGGACCATCGCGTATGCCTCGGGATCGACCCTCCTCGGGTCGGTATCCTCGACGCGGAGGACGTATCGCCCGCCGTAGCGCCTGACGTAGTAGTCGTTCAGGACGGATGCGCGGGCGTGCCCGAGGTGCAGCGGCCCGCTCGGGTTCGGCGCGAACCGCATCACCACGCCGTTCTCCGCACCCTCGAGCGCGGGGAGTTCCCTCGACTTCTCGTGCGTCTCGGTGAGTTCCGCAACGAGTTCGGGCGCGAGTTCCAGAAGACGGCTTTTGCGCTCGGCCGCGCTCATCTTCGCCACCTCTGCGACCGCCTTCCCTGCAAGAGGGCCGAGTTCCTTCGCCCGGCTCCGGAACTCCGGGTGCTTGCCGAGCACCGTGCCGATGACCGTCCCGCTCTTCGGGGCGCTGTCGTGCTTCACCGCGTTCTGCAGAGCGTAGATATAGAGCAGGCGCTCGATATCGGTCTCCATGGTATCAGTTGCCTCGAGCGATGAAGAAATCGGCGATATCGCCGAGAAGACGCTTCTCCTCCGAGTCCGGGATGACCGAGAGCGCCTGTTTCGCGACGGCGGCCCGCTCGACGGCAACCGCCCTGACCTCGTCGATGACGCCGGCCTCCCCGAGCCGGGCGATCAGGTCGTCGATCTCCGCACCGGAGAGTCTCCTCCGGTACGGGGCGAGATCGAGCCCCTTCTCCCGTGCCCGGATGGCGATCAGGGTCTGCTTTCCTTCCCGGATGTCCGAGGCCCGGTCCTTGCCGGTCACATCGCTGCTCGCGAGGAGATCGATGAGATCGTCCTGGATCTGGAACGCGATGCCGCTGTTCACACCGTACTGGTAGAGGGCGTCGGCCTGAACGGGGTTCGCTCCGGCAAGGATCCCGCCGATGGCGGCGGATGCCCCGTAGAGCACGCCGGTCTTCTTGCTGACCATCTCCAGGTACTCCACCTCCAGGACGTCGTCGCGCTTCTCGAACGCCATGTCCATACTCTGCCCGTCGCAGATATCAGTGCACGTCCGGGCAAGCATCTTCACCGCCCGGATCTTGGCGGTGTCCGTGGCTTCCGAGAGGCAGATGAACTCGAACGCCTTTGCGTAGAGAACATCTCCCGCAAGGATCGCCGTCGGTTCGTCCCAGACCGTATGCACCGTCGGCACGCCGCGCCGGACGGCGTCGCCGTCCATGATGTCGTCGTGGATGAGGGTGAAGTTGTGGGTCAGTTCGAGCGAAAGGGCGGCAGGGAGCAGGTCGTCGGAGCTCCCCTTTCTCACCGCATCCGCAGCGAGGATGACGACCGCCGGGCGGAGGCGTTTGCCGCCCGCAAGCAGCAGATGAGCGCTCGCCCGGAAGAGATCGCCGTGAACGTCTCCAAAGTAACGGTGAAGCGCTTTGTCTATCCGCTCAGCATTCATCTCCAGGTAGTCTTCAAGCGTCGTCATAGATTCTCCTACTTTATCAGGATACTCTTCCCGTTCCTCATGACGTGAAGGTCGTTGTCGAGGGTATATCCGATCTCCTCCGCGAACTTCGCGTACTCGCCGGTCATCCCGATGTCGCCGTGGGACGGGATGACGTGCTGCGGGTTCAAGAGGTGGAGGAACTCGTAGTGATCCTCTTTGTACGCGTGGCCCGAGACGTGCAGGTCGTCGAAGATCCGCACGCCCGCCATCTTCGCACGGGCCTCGACCAGGTAGCGCTGCCCGTGGTTCATCGGGTTCGGGATCACCTTCGCCGAGAAGAGGATCTTGTCGCCCTTCTCCAGCTTGTAGGGGGTATCCCCCATCACGATCCTTGTGAGGATGGCGCCCGATTCTCCCTGGTGGCCGGTGACGATCGGGAGGAACTTGTCCTTCCCGGTCTTCATGATCCGCCGCAGCGTCCGGTCAACCGTCCGCCGGTTGCCGAACATCGAGAGGGTCTCGGGGAACCCGACCAGTTTGAGCTGTTCGGCCGCCGAGCTGTAGCGCTCCATCGAGCGCCCGAGGAGGACCGGTTTTCTGCCGATCTCGTGAGCGCATTCGGCGATCGTCTTCACGCGGGAGATGTGCGACGAGAACGTCGAGACGAATATGGCGCTCTTGTCGTCCTCGTAACTCGTGATAGTGTCCCGCACCAGGTCCCGCGCGACCCGCTCGCTCGGGCAGCGGCCCTTGTCGGCGATGTTGACGCTCTCCGTGATGAGAGCGATGACGCCCTCCTTCCCGATCTGGCGCAGCCGGGCAAAGTCCGGGGGCTCCCCGAGCACCGGCGTCCGGTCGAGTTTGAAGTCGTTTGCGTAGACGACCGCGCCCCGCGGGGTGTGCAGGACCGGGAAGACGGTGTCGATGATCGAGTGCTGGGCACGCACGAACTCGAGCGTCAGGTGCGGGGAGATGGTGTAGCGCTGCCCGGCTTTCAGGGCGAAGAGTTTGTTGTTCACCCCGAACTTCTGTTCGCCTGCAATCTGCTGCCGGATCAGTTCCGAAGTGTAGGGCGTGCTGATGATCGGGGCGTTGTAGCGGTGCGCCAGTTTCGGGATCGCACCGATATGGTCAAGGTGTCCGTGCGAACAGACGATAGCCTTGACGCTCCCCTCGATAGCATTCATGATGGTGTCATCAGGAATGGCCTTCATCTCGATCAGGTCCAGGGAATGCATATTCTCGATATCAGCATCCTCGTGGATCATCACCTGGTCGAGCCGCAGGCCCATATCAAAGATGACAATCTCTTTTCCGCAGCGGACGGCAGTCATATTTCTACCGACTTCGTTATATCCGCCCACTGCTATGATTTCAATATCCATGTAGCCTCCTTGTAGAGTTTTTCCGTTGTTAGTCGCTGTTTTCAATCATTTGCCGGGTCAGGCCGGTTATATACGTCCTGGTGTGCCGGAGATCCGCTACAGACCGGGATCCCGTCAGGAACATCGCCGCGCGGAGTTCGCGGTGCATCGCCTCGACGGCTGCAAAGAGCGCATCGTCGCTCTCCATGGCCGGTTTCAAGAGGGGAAGCGCCATGCCCCCGAGGTCCGCCCCGAGAGCAACGGCCTTCGCGATATCGATGCCCGTTCGGAGTCCGCCCGTCGCGATGATCGGGCCTCCGGCCGTCCGCACCTCACAGAGGCTCACCACCGTCGGTATGCCCCACGAGAGGAATGCCTCCCCGAGATCGGCGAGTTCGGGGCCGCTCGCCCGCAGGCGTTCAATCTTCGCCCACGACGTGCCCCCGTAGCCGCCGATATCGATGGCGCTTGCTCCGGCACCCCGGATAATTCTTGCGGTTCCGGCAGATATGCCGGAACCCGTCTCCTTCACGATGACGGGGTAGGAGAACTCGTTGCAGAGGTTGCGCAGCGCTTCGATGCACCCCTCTGCGTTGTGATCGCCCTCCGGCTGAATCGCTTCCTGGAGTGAATTGATGTGGATGGCGATCGCCTGTGCATCGATCATCTCGACAGCCCGTTCCGCCCACTCGATGCCGTGGTCGCGGAGCTGGATGATTCCCAGGTTCGCGCAGAGGAACGCATGCGGCGCTTCCTCCCGCACGACGGTGAAACTCCCCTCCTGTTCGGGCTTCTCCAATGCCGCTCGCTGAGAACCGACACCCATGCCGAGGTTGTAGCGTTCGGCGGCCCGTGCGAGCCGCCGGTTCACCTCGAGGGTGTCCGGATGTCCTCCGGTCATCGCTGCAATGAAGAGGGGGGAGCCGAGCGCTCGATCAAGGAATCGCGTCTTCGTCTCGATCGCGTCCATATCGCACTCGGGAAGGGCGTTATGCACCAGGCGCACGTCCCCGAATCCGGCGTCGCCGGCCTCGACGGGCTGCTCGCAGCAGATCTGCAGGTGATCCCGTTTTCTTGAAGACGTGGCGGTCTCTTTTGTCATGGTTTACTCCTTTGCGGTTATCGTTGTTCCGCCATGCCCGGTGCCGTCCAGGAACCGGCCGATCTTCGAGACATGGAAGATGTGTGAATCGATGCCGGCATCGGCCAGCGCCAGGAGTTCCGCAAGTTTGCCTCGCATCCCCCCGGTCACGTCGGTGTTTCCCGATCCGCCGACATCGAGCGACTCTGCCGTGCTCCGGTCGATCCGCGGGACGACCGCGCCGTTCGCGAGGACGCCGGGAACGTCCGTCGCAAGCCCCACGCGCCTGCTTTTGAGAGCGGCGGCAAGACGGGTCACGAGCTGGTCGCCCGAGACGATGCAGGAGCCCCGGAGCCGGTCCATCACCACGTCGCCGTGCAGCACGGGCACAATGCCGTGTTCCGTCATTTCGGCGATGTGGCGGGTCTCGAACGAGACCAGGCGCCCGTCTTCGGCGAGGCAGAGGTCGAGGGGATGGATACCGATCGCCTCGACCCCCGCGTCCCGCAGGGCGTTGACGACCGCCGTGTTCAGGCTTGAGACGGCGGCATGCGTCTCGTAGACGCCGGGGACGTTCTCCGCGGCGAGACCGTCGTTGATCCGGTAGCGCCGGGCCTCGGGATGCCCGCACGACCCCGCGCCGTGGACGAGCACGAGCGCGGTCTCTCGGCGTGCGGCGATTTCCCCCGCAATCTCGCGCAGGCGGGCGTGATCGATGGCGCAGTCCCCCGACTTGTCGGTGATCACGCTCCCCCCCAGTTTCAGTATCATGCTCTCAGTCATGCTTCTCTCTTCTCGCGCCGTCCGTATCTATCGACGTGATGATTGCCCGCCCTTCGCAGGCCTCGATCGCCCCGGCAACCCGGCTCTTTGCGCGCCGGGGACAGAGGGCAATGATGCACCCGCCCCCTCCCGCTCCCGTGATCTTCGCACCGTACGCGCCGCTTGCCCGCGCCGCAAGCACGAGTTTGCTGCTCGCCGGGTGCCCCACGCCGAGCGCCTCCAGGAGGGCGTGGTTCATATCCATATACTGCCCGAGTTCCTTCGGGTTGCCGATGTTATGGAGAGCGGCAAGCGTCAGGGCCCCGATGGCGTCCAGGATCGGGTTCGCGACATCGGGATGCTTCCGCTGCAGGTTCCCGACCTGTTCCACCATCTTCGCGGTGCTGTGCGCCACCAGGGTGTTCCCCACGACGACCTGCAGGTTCTCAGGCGGCAGTCTCCGCTTGGAGTTCCCCGTGATCAGCACCATCCCTCCGTTTGTAGAGACGTAGGTGTCGGTGGGGCTTGCTCTCCCTTTCTGAACCTTCTTCTCGATGGCGAACGCGGTCTCGGCGATGTACTCGCGGGCGTGCCCGAGATTGAACTCATCGTTGATCGCAGAGAGTGTCGCCACCGTCACCGCGGCCGACGACCCGAGCCCCGACGAACTCTGGAGCTGGGAGTGGACGTAGACGCTGCCCCGGACACCCATCATCCTGAAACACTCGTCGATGTAGGGCGACTTCGGGCGGGTCGGATTGCGCGTTTTCCTCACCGTGACGAAGACGCGCGGCTTGATCGCCATCGCGACTCCCGGTTTCCCGTAGACGACTGCATGCTCGCCGAAGAGGAAGACCTTGCCCGGCGCGCTCCATGTTGCCAATCAGACCACCGCTATTGCCGCATACCCCACTACCTGATTGAAATCCTCCGTCACGTCGCCGCTCGTCGTATACCGTAAGAGTTCCCCTCTCGTTGCACCGAGCGACCGGCATGCCATGCACATGGTCGCGATCGGGCCGTAGCCGCAGACCGTAGCGTGTGTCTCCTGGAGCCGCCGGTAAAACTCGGGGATGTCCAGGGTTTTGAGCGCGTCGATCGCGTACAGGTCCTGTCGCCGGGCCACCTCGTCCGGGACATAATGGGAGAAGTCGCTCGAGGCGACGATCCGCACGTCCCGTTTCGTGTGCTCGATTGCCTGGAGCAGGTGCTCCGCGAGGCTTTCCGCGGCCTCGTAGGTCTGTTCTCCCATGAGGATGGGTGCGGCTCTTGCCCTCGGGAACCGGTATTTTATGATCGGCATCTGCACCTCGATCGAGTGTTCGCTCCGGTGCGATGCCTCGTCTATCTCGATATCCATCGCGTCGATGAACTCCGTATCGACATCGACGACCCCGAGCGGCGTCTCCCACGGTACGGCGGAGGCAGAGGTCATATATCCCCGGTGACTCGGGCCGATGACCAGAAACGTGCCGTCAAAATCAGGTGGTATGGTAGAGAATGCACAGGCTCCCGTCTCTCCCGAGTAGACGTATCCTGCGTGGGGAGAGACGATCCCCCGGGATGTTATCCCCGGGGCCCTTTTCCGGAAGAAGGTCTCCAGCAGCTGCTCCAGATGCCTGGGCTCGGCAGGATAGAACATTCCCGCTACACTGCATGGGCGCATATCCATCAAGGTTGAGCTCTTGTGCTTCGGATCTTATAACTCTGTCTCAAAGTCTTCGGGCGTGAGCGATGTGGCCACGCCGCGCAGGCGGAGCAGTTCCTTTGTCAGGATGTAGTAGATCACCGAGAGCGCCTTCCGACCCTTGTTGTTCGTCGGGATGACGAGATCGATGTACTTCGTCGTGTTGTTGGTGTCGCAGAGCGCGACGATCGGGATACCCACCTGGACAGCCTCGGCGATCGCCTGGGAGTCGCCGATGGGGTCGGTTACCACGACCACGTCCGGCTCGATGTACGTAGTTAAGCCATGTAAGCGCTGGTTGGTGAGCATCCCCGGGATGAAGCGGCCGACGACGGCCATGCCGCCGACGGCGTCGGCGAACTTCTTGGCCGGGTACTGGCCGTACTGCCGGGAGGTGACGACCAGGATCTTCGAAGGCTCGTACTGCGAAATGAACTTCGCAGCAGTCTTGATCCGTTCGTCGGTCGCCTGGATGTCCAGGATATAAAGTCCGTCTCCACGCACGCGGTAGATGAACTTCATCATGTCCTTGCTCTTCTGCTGGGTGCCGATATGCACGCCTGCTGCGAGGTACTCCTCAACGGGCAACAGCGGTTCTTTCAGTTCAATCTCAAGTTCGTTTCCTGTCAAGTTAGATCAGCTCCTCTATGCGAATCAGTTCGTTTAGTTTGGCTATCCGCTCACCGCCGACCACGCCGGTCTTGAGGAAGATGCACCCGAACGCGGTTGCAAGGTGGGCTATCGTCGCGTCGGTCGTCTCTCCGGAACGGTGGCTCATGACGGTCTCCATCCCGTTCTCCTGCGCGAGGCGTATCGCCTCGAAGGTGTCGGTGAGCGTCCCTATCTGGTTGGGTTTGATCAGGACGCAGTTCGCCGCGCCCGTCTCGACGCCCTTCGTGATCCGCTCGACGTTGGTCACGAAGAGGTCGTCGCCGCAGATCAGGCACCGGTCCCCGACCTGTTCGGTCAGGTCGGCGAATGCCTCGAAGTCCTCCTCGAAGAGAGGGTCCTCGATGTAGATGAGGTTATAGCGGTCGACGAGATCCGCCATATAAGCGATCTGGTCCTCCCGGCTCCGCGCCGCGTCCTTGTAGCGGTACTGCTCGCCGTTCCAGAGTTCGCTTGCCGCTACGTCGATTCCCATCCTGACCTCGACGTTCGTCTCGTCGGAGACGGCGGCGATCGCTTCGGTGATGATCTCGAATGCCTCAATGTCGGATACGGCAGGTGCCCAGGCGCCTTCATCCCCTTTCCCGGAGAGTTTGCCCTGCTCCTGCAGCATCTTCTTCACGGTCTTGTGAACGGCAGCGTTCACGAAGACGCCTTCCGTCGCGCCACAAGCCCCGGTGGGAACCACCAGGAACTCCTGGATCGAGGTGGCGTTCGGGGCATGCGCGCCTCCGCCGATGACGTTGCCGAGCGGCAGGGGCGTCTCGGCGGCGAACGTACCCCCGAGGTAGCGGAAGAGTTCAAGGTCGAGAGACGACGCAGCCGCCTTTGCACACGCAAGCGAGAGTGCTACGGCGACGTTCGCGCCGATCGAACTGAAGTCGGCCGTTCCGTCGTTCTCCCTGAGTAGTGCGTCGAACGTGATCTGATCACGGGTATCTTCACCCATGAGCGATGGAATCAGGTTTTTCTGTGCGTCCTCGACAGCCTCGCGCGGCGGCCGCACCTTTGCTTCATATGTGCCGGTGCTGGCACCACTGGGTGCCGCAGCCCGCCCGAAACCGCAATCGGTGTAGATCTCGGCCTCGACGGTCTCGTTTCCGCGGCTATCCAGGATTGTTCTCAGGATAATCTGTTCGATGGTCGTCATCAGATCACTACTTTCTCTTCACCGTTATAGGGATCACGTCTCGATCAAACTCTTCAAGTGCGATCTCGAGCGGCTCTGTATTTGGTGTTTTGACCAGAACAGGTGCACCCATCGAGATCTGGAGAGCACGAGCCCCTATAATTCGCGCCCGTTCATACCGGGTATATGATTCCATCGTCAGCCTCAAAATGATTCATGATAAAATGGGGTCGCTGAGATTTGAACTCAGGTCACAGCATCCCGAACGCCATAGGATGGCCAGGCTACCCCACGACCCCTCATTGGTACGGATTCAGGTCCTCCACAATTTCCTTGTGCGTCAGCAGCATCCGCCTGCAGCAGTAACGCTCCAGACCGAGATCGTCGAGGATCCTTTTCGGATCCTCGCCGGCATCCCGCCGCTCCTTGAACTCCTTCCAGGCTGTAGAGACGACCTTACCGCATGTAAAACATCGTACGGGTATCATAATAATGGTTCAGCATCCCTTATATCTCTTTTGCTCACCGGTAGGACTTCTGGAACCGTGCCCGTGCACCGGGGCCGTGCGGCTTCTTGGTCTCTTTCTGGCGCGAGTCGTTTACGAGCAGCGTCCGGTCGTACGCGAGGAATGCGTCCTTGATCGCGGGGTCGTTGTGCCACTCCACGATGCCGCGCGCGAGCGCCGTCCGGACCGCTTCGGCCTGTCCCATCGTGCCGCCGCCGGAGACGTCGATCGCCGCGTCGACACCGTCGAGCGCGTTCGGCACCAGCAGCAGCGGCTCGGCGATCTTCATCCGGACGAGCTCCGTCCCGTAGATCTCCAGGGGCACGGAGTTGACGCGGACCCGGCCGTTGCCGGGCTTTAAGGTCGCGCGGGCGATTGCCGTCTTTCTCTTACCGCTTGAATTGATGATCTTTGCCACTTCATCACCTCATCTAGTATTTTGCTCCGAGGTTGTTGCTTATCGCCCCGATCGTCACGTATCTCGTGTTGCCCAGCCGGTCGACGTGGGCCGCTTCGAGCGTCTCCGTCTCCATCCCGGTAAACTCCATCGGAACGCCGATGTAGGTCTTGATCCGCTTGAATGCCGCGATACCGCGCTCGCGCTTGTAGGGGAGCATCCCCCGGATGGTGCGCTTGACGATATGGTCGGGCCTGCGCGGGAAGAACGGGCCGCCCTCGCGGGAACCGCGCTCGCGCTTCGTGGTGTAGTTCGCGAGCACCTGCGCCTTGTTTCCGGAGACGATTGCCTTTTCCACGTTCACGATGGCGATCTCCTCGCCGGCAAGCGCACGCTGCGCGACGATGCTGGCCATCCTTCCGAGCAGTAATCCGTCTGCGTCGATAACTGTAACCATTCGTCTCACCTGAGGATCCGTACCCTGCTCCCCGTCGGGTTGTCCCGGACGAGGTCCTCGATAGTCATGCACGTCCCGTTTGCGCCGGTGATCTTGCTCACCGCCGCCTCGGAGAAGTCCAGTGCGGCAATCTTCACCGGCAGGCTGAGCGCGCCGCTGCCGAGCACCTTGCCCGGCACCAGGATCGTCTCGCCTTCGTTCGCGTACCGGTCGATCTTGCTGAGGTTCACCTCGGCGTAGTTCTTCCGGGGCGCATCCAGCCTCTTTGCAATCTCGCGCCAGATGTTCGCCTCATGCACGCGCGACGCATCTTTGAGCGTCACGATGAGGGCGGTCAGCCGGGGGTTCGATTTAGTCTCGGTTGTCTTCTTCATTCAGTCCCCTCTCCCGTAATCTCGTTCATCACGTCTACCAGGTCGTCTGATGATCTCTGGATATATTGTAGCGCTCTCTCGATGATCTCGCGGACGGGCATTGAACCGTCGCTCTCCACCACGAAGATGAATCTCTCGGCGTCCGTGCCGATACGGATGGCCGCTTCAGTGCCGATCCCGCCGGCAAGACATGCCCGCTCGCAGAGCCTGCAGAGGGAACAGAGTTCCTGCCGCCCTTCGATGACCCGGACTTTCCCCTGTGCCGTCTCGAGCACGTTCCTCGGGCACTCGTCGATGCACATGCCGCACCCGTCGCACCTCGCGTCGATGGCGATTATGGGGTAGTTTTTGTAGCCGCAGGCGGTCGTCGCCTGCCACTTGGCATGCTCCTTTCCGGTGCCGACGACTGCGTGCGCTTCGAGCACGACCTTCTGGTCTTTCGCGAGTTCGATGATGGGGATGCCCTCCTCCGCCGGTGCGGCGTCGGGGTCCTGCGGTATCAGGTCGCTTGAGACGACGATCTTCGGCCCCTCGACGGAGAGCGTATAGGTCGCGGTGCAGGCCGAGCACCCGGCGCCTTCGCAGGTACACTCGCTGCGCGGTTTGTAGACCTTGAGGTCTGTCCGGAGCGGAATGAGTCCCAGGCGGTGCGCCAGCATCTCGTCGAAGAGAACGCTCGTGTTGTCGTAGATGCGGACATCTTCGATGGCGAGCGTCGGCACTTCGCTGATCATTGCCCGCCGAAGCATATTGGCGAACGACGTCGAAACGCCGCTCAGGGTGAATTTGGCGACTCTCTCATCCAGTCGAGAAAACGCTATCTCCATTACACTCTCCTTCCTCTCCGGCCGCCTTTGCCGCGGATGCTGTCGTGAGGCACCGGGGTGACGTCTTCGATGCGGCCGATCCTCATCCCTGCACGGGCAAGAGCGCGGATCGCTGCCTGAGCGCCGGGCCCGGGGCTCCGCTGTTTGCCCCGGCCGGGTGCGCGGACCTTCACGTGGACGCCGGTAATCCCCTTGTCCCGTGCGTTCTGCGCGACCTGGATCGCCATCTGCATGGCGGCATACGGCGAGCTCTCGTTCCTGTCCTGTTTCACGACCATGCCGCCGCTGCTCTTGGTGACCGTCTCCGCTCCGGAGAGGTCGGTGACGGTGATGATGGTGTTGTTAAAGGAGGCAAAGATGTGCGCGATGCCCCATTTCTCTTCTGCCATGGTGTTATCTCACTCCTGCGCGGGCGATGCGGCTTCTCTCGGGGTGAACCTCGTTCATGAGCGGGGAGGGGCCGTAGTAACTGATCTCGGCCTCTTCGGCTCTCTCGACCCGGTAACTCGGGACGGTCACGCGGCGGCCTTTGATTGCGATGTGGCCGTGGGTGATGAACTGGCGAGCCTGCTTGGGGGATCGTGCGAACCCTTTGCGGAGAACCAGCGTCTGGAGGCGGCGGTCGAGCTGCTGCTCGACTTTGAGCGCGAGAACGTCACCGACATCGGCGTTCTCGCCGACGATACCGTAGCGGTACAGGTGGTTGACGAGTTCGTCTCTCTTCTTCTGGTAGTCCTCGGTGCTGAGTCCGCCCGAGCGGAGCGCCACCAGTTCACGGGCGGCGGAGCGGTACTTCCGCAGCACACTCTGGGCCTTCCAGAGTTCGCGCTTGTTCCGCAGGCCGTAATCGATGATGAGCCGTTTTTCGTCCTCAAGCCGGGTCTTCTCAAACCGCCGCTTGGGCGTCGCATACGTTTTGTAGTTCTTTCCGGGATATCCCATTCAATCACCACTCAATCCTTCTTTCTCTTGACGCCGACGGTCGTGCCGGTTCTTCCGGTAGACTTGGTGCGCTGGCCGCGGACCTTCTGTCCGGTCTCGTGCCTGATGCCGCGGTAACTCCGCATCTTTCTCATGCGGTTGACGTCGTCGTCGTTCATCATGGTGAGATCGGTCCCGAGCAGGTGGCGGACCTCTCCGGTGTAGACGTCTTTCTGGCGGTTGACCATCCAGTCGGGCACCTGTTCCGTGTAGGTGTCGACGGCGTTTGCGATCCGCTCGACCGATTCGTCGTCGAGTTTGCCGAGCACGGCACGGGGATCCACGTTGGCAAGGGCGGTGATGGTGCGCGACGTGTGCGGACCAATGCCCTTGATCCCGGTCAGTGCGATCTGCACTGACTTGGTGCCGTCGAGATCAGTGTTTCTGACTCGAACAAAGTACTTTATCTCTTCTTCATCCATGTGATCGCCTCATCATCGACGTTGTCGGTGAAAGCGCTGAGGGAGGGATTTGAACCCTCGAGTCCCAGGGGGACACAGGTTTAGCAAACCTGCGCCATACCAGGCTTGGCTACCTCAACATAGAACTTCGCATCTTTCGACACTCGCAACACGCGATGTGCTGCTCCAGACACAGCATTCTATGACTTGTGCCTACTAATTTTGGCCCCATTGATTAATAATAATTGTGGTGGTCAGGGAGACCGGCGGGCGCGCTCGACTCCGCTCCCGATCAGCCCCGATGCGACGATGGGAAGCGCGATCGTCGCGTCGCAGAAGCACTGGACGCGAGGAGACTCGGGCGCCTCTTTGCCCCAGCTGATCGCCTCCTCGAACGTACACCCGGAGAGGCCGCCCCAGTGGGGGGCGTCGGTGGTGTACTGGATGGCGTAGGCGTGCCCGCCGAGGTTCTGGTCGTGGATCGACGCGATGACCTGGGTCTGCTGGATGAAGTTCTTCGGGACGCCGCCGCCGACGTAGATGACGCCGGTCTTCTTCGCTTCCTCGACCATACGGGTGATCTCGTCGGTGTCGGCGAGCTGGTCGATATCAACGTCGACCCCGCGCCGGCGTGCCATCACGAGGCCGATCCCGATGGACGAGTCGCAGAGGGCGGGGATGAAGATCGGGACGCCGTATTCGGCACAGGTGGCGATGAGCGACCGGCCTTCCGGCCGCCGTTCGCGGAGCCAGTCCCCGAGACGGCGGATGAACTCCCGCGACGAGCCCCTGAACGGCGCTATCTCGTCGGCGAACCGGGCGATCTCCGCGTCGATGCTCCGGAACTCCTCTTCGTAGGCGAAGACGTCGTAGATCCGGTCGATCCCCTCCGCAAAGAGCGCTTCGTCGTCTGCGTGGTGGTGGCCGAGGTAGTGCCGGACGCCGAGGTGCTCGCAGGTGTCGTGGAAGATGTTTGCCCCGGTGGAGACGATGACGTCGACGTAGCGGTGCCTGACGAGTTCGATGAGCACGTTCTGCATGCCTGCCGGGATCATCGCGCCCGAGAGTCCCATGAATATCGTGCAGTCCGGATCCTTGACCATCCTGGTCCAGATGCCGAGCGACTCCCCGAGTTTTCTCCCCTGAAAGCCGGTCTGGCTCATGGACTCGAGGAGGGCCGTTATATTGCTGGTTGGTTTGACTGGCTGCGTTGGTTTCATGGAGATATCGTGATACCGTTTCGGATTGTGGCGTATTAATGGTTGGCGCCGGTCCGGTGGAGGAGGCGGATGGAGGTTTTGGGGCTGTCATTGTGGCGGAGTGGGGCAACAGTTAGGAGCCTATATGATCGAGACAGGGGAGGGGGAGACCCCCCTCCCTGTCGGCCCCACCCCCAGCGGCGATATCCCCACGGTCCACTGCATGGGAAGATCCCGGAAAATAATAGGATTCCAACTCTCTCCCGGGGCACGGCTTTCCACCGGCTATCGCCACGCACTGCCCCCGCCCCTCGGGGCGGGGGAGGAGGCCGAAGGCCGGGCGGGGTGGGGGTGACAGACATACTGAATTGGTGGGAGACTACGGGGAGAGCCATACGGGTAGAGACAGGGGAGGGGGTGAACCCCCTCCCCGTCAGCCCCACCCCCAGCGGCGATGTCCCCACGGTCCACTGCACGGGTGGCTCTCTGAGATAGAACGAGGTTTCGACTAACCCCCGGGAGGACACGGTTTCCCACCGGCTTCGCACCTTCGGTGCTCTAGTTCCGGTTCTCCGAACCATCGCTTATCGCCACGCACTGCCCCCGCCCTCGTGGACGGGGAACGACTGCCGGAGCGGCAGGAGTTTAAGCACCGTCAGGTGTGAGTGAGGAGGCCGAAGGCCGGGCGGGGTGGGGGTGACAGACATACTGAATTGGTGGGAGACTACGGGGAGAGCCATACGGGTAGAGACAGGGGAGGGGGTGAACCCCCTCCCCGTCAGCCCCTCCCCTGTGGCGATGTCCCCACGGTCCACTGCATGGGAAGACCCCGACAATGAACGGGTTTCCGGCTAGCTCCCGGGACACGGCATTCCACCAGCAACGTCCGGGCACTGCCCCTGCCCCCCGGGACGGTCGTCCCATCGCCCCGCCCCCCGGGCAGGGTTACGACTACAGAATATGCCGTTCTCGTTCCCAAAAATCCCCGCGGCCGTCCCGCCGCCCGCAAAAAAGGTAGTAGTAGTATCCGGCCCTTCACAGGGCCTGCACGAGCGAGTTCCGGGTCACGACGCCCGCGATCCTGCCGTTCCGATTGATCGGGACGGAACTGATGTTCTTCTTGAGCATCAGGTCGATGACGTCGGAGACGTCCGTATCCGCGTCCATCGAGATGAGCGGCGTGGTCATGATGTCCCGCACGAGCAGGTTCCGGATCCGGTAGTCCTGGTGCGTCCCCTCCACGAGGTCCTTGATCGCGTGGAGCGCCTTTGCGACATCGGTCTCCGTGACGATGCCGAGGACGGCGTCTCCGTCCTCGACGATGAAGCGGTCGATCTCGCCGTCAAGCATCCTGCGGCGGAGGTGGACGGCGCGTTCCTCGCTCTGGATGGTGTGCGCCGGTTCCATGACGTCGAGGGTGCCGCCCGCCGGGCGGAGCACCTTCAGGAGATCGCCCGCCGTCACCTGCCCGATAAGGCGGTGCTCGGCATCGAAGACCACCACCAGCTTGTAGTGCTGGAGCAGCGGCACCAGAACGTCGATGCTCTGGTCCGGATACGCGGAGGTGAAGTTCTCCTCGACCGTGTTCGCGACATGAATGGATGTGGCCTTCAGCGCCTGGGTCTTCCTGCTCCCGAGCGTCTCGGCGATTGCCGCGCGGGACGTCGTTCCGATGACCGTGCCGTTGTTGGTCACGATCAGCGGATCGACGCCCTCACCGAGCATCTTATCGAGCGCTTCGCTGACAAAGGCGGACTTCGCGATGGTGATCGGTTTTGCCATCACGTCTTTGACAAGTACCTGAAATCTGTCGCTCATTTTGCCACTTCCTTGACGATATCATCTCTCTTGAGCATACCCCGGATATCGCCGTCCTCAACGACCGCGAGGCTGTTGATCTGGTGCTCCAGCATCAGCCCGACGGCATCCTGGAGGGATGCATCGGGGGATACGGTGATGACCGGGCGGCTCATGATGTCTTCCGCAACTGCCGATACCTCAACGACGTATCTGAATCGTTTCTGCCCCGCCGGCGCCTCCTTCCTGAGGTGAGTAACATCCTTCCTGGGCAGGTTCATCCGTTCGTCCAGATACTCGTAAAATGCGAGGTTACTCTCGGTAATTATGCCGGCAAGGCTTCCATTGTCGTTGACGACAATAAGTTTATCGTTTTTTCCCTTTATCGTGTCGATGACGTGGTCCAGCGAGTGATACCGGTTCACCGTGATCGCATCCTCCATGATATCGCTGACCTTTGCGGTGAGCCCGCGGATATGGGCCGACCGCATCACATCCAGTTTGGTGACGATGCCGCTCACCCTGCCCTCTTCGACGACGGGAATTCCGGAGATGTCCTTATCGAGCATGATGGCCGCGATCTCGCGGATGCCGGTCTGTGGCGCTATCGTGATCGGTTCGGGCGCCATCAGGATACTGACCGGAATCCGGTCGATCGGGCGCCGCCGCCACATCGGTTCCGTCTGCCTGAGCCGGTATGCGATATCCTTCTTGGTGAGGATACCCCGGAGTTCGTCCCCTTCCATGACGGGCAACCGCGACACCCGGTGTTTGAGCATGAGGTTTCGCGCATAGGCGACATTATCTCCCGGCGCAACGACGTACACCGGAGATGCCATCACATCAATGGCACGCATCTTCGCATCACTCCTCAGAAAACGCTTTCACAAGGTCGTATTCCGTAACGAGACCGACAAGGTGCGAGTCCTCGATGACCGGGAGCGCCCCGACACGCCGCCGGATCATCTCGAGGGCGATATCGTGGATGTTCCGCTCAGGCGTGATGGTGTACAGTTCCCCGGAGAGGAGCGAGCGCACCGGCGCTCCCATGACCTCGATGGAGTCCCCGGTCGTCAGCTGCTCGAACGCCTTGCCCTTCCCGAGATAACTCATGATATCGGTGGCGGTGACGATCCCGCAGAGGACGTCGTCGGTAACAACCGGAAAGCGCCTGAACCGGCATTTCACCATCTCCCGGCAGACCTTGCCGATCGGTGTGTCGGGGCCGGTGACGCGTACCGACGAGTTCATGATATCCTCCGCCTTGCGGCCCGAGTTCTCGATGGCGAGTACCTTCATCACGTCGCGCTCGGTCACGATGCCCTTCAGTTCTCCTTCCGCGTCGGTGATGGGGATCCCGCCGATATTTTTGTTGACGATGATATCGACCGCGTCGGCGATGGCTCCGGTCACGGGCATCGTGACCAGGTGCGGCGTCATGATCTCGCGGAGCCCCTCGTTGATGGCCGCGAGGAAGTTCCCGGCGTGCTTCACCTGCACGAGGTTGAACTTGTCGCCGCCGCCCATGAAGTTGATGATGTCGCCGACGGTCACAATCCCCCGGAGATGGCGCGTCCCCGCGTCGACGACCGGCAGCCTGCGGAACCCTTCCCGGGTCATGATCTCGACCGCCTGGATGATCGTGGTCGTCTGCTGCGCCACGACGACGTCCCTTGTGGCGATCGCCATGATCTCGCCTTCATGCCCTGCGATCTTTGTCTTGAAGTCGACCGGCCCGCGTTCGCGTTTGCCGGGCATCTTCAGGAGTCTGTCGGCCGGTTTCTTATCCGAGTTATTCGAGTTGGGTTGCATCGTATCACTCCTCTGAAATTATAGGGTCTGGAACTGCTCTCAGGGCAAACGGCCACTGAGGACGTCATGCCGGTCGATAACGCCGACGAGCCGCTTCTTCTCGTCGATGACCGGGAGCATGCTGATGTCGTGTTCGACCATCAGCCGGCTTGCCGTTGCTATCGTGTCGTCCGGCGTCACCGAGATGACGGGTGTCGTCATCACCCGCTCGACGGTGGTGTCCGCCTGGTTCTTCACCGATATGCGGACACTCCCGGCGCGCAGGAGATCCCGGCGGGAGACTACCCCGATAGTCTCGTTCTTCTGCACCACCGGAAACGCGGTAAACCCGCTCGTGACGATCAGGCTGTAGATGCGGTGTATGGGCTCGTCCGGCGTGCAGGTGACGGGATCTCGCGACATGGCGTCCTCGACCCTGCCGGGGATGGTGCGGCGCGAGATCAGGACGGGGAAGAGTTCGGAGAAGAGCACCCCTCCCTGGTATACGCCGTCTTCGTTGACTACCGCAGCGCTGTTTGTGCGGGCGTTCATGATAGCGATGCCTGTCTCCGCAAGGGGGGTATCCGGTGCGGCCTGAGCGGCCTCCCGGACGAACCCTTTGATCGTGACGTTCGACTTGGTGTCCATGACTCGCAGGACGTCGGAGATGTCGAGATAACCTCGCAGACGGTTCTTCTCGTCCACGACGTAGACCTCACGAAAGACGTCGTCCCTGAGGATGCTCCGTGCTTTTGTGACGTAATCGTCGTAATGCAGGGTGGGGATATCCACCATCAGGTCTGAGGCCACCTTCATAGCAACTGCTCCTCCTCCCGACAGGCGGGGCAGAGCATAAGGTTGTCGACCCTTGATAAATCGTCGGAGATGTTCCCGCACCGGTCGCATACTCCCATGGCGTACACCTCTTCGCGGTTGATCTCGATGAGATCCGCGAGGATTTCGTTCACTTCGGCCGCGACGGTGAGGATGTCCCGAACTGTCACGATCCCGATGACCATCTGGTCTTCGACGACGGGGAGCCTGCGGACACGGTGCTTCACCATCATTGCCGCGGCGTCCCCGACCAGCTTCTCGGCGCCGATCGTGATCAGGGGCGTGCTCATGATCTCGCTGACGTGAATTTCACCCGGTTTTAAGTCTTTAGCCACGACTTTGCAGTTGATATCTTCCTCCGTGACGATCCCGGTAGGCAGGTTGTTCTGCAGCACAATACAACTCCCGACCTCGTCGCGGCACATGATCTGCGCCGCCCGGGCGACAGTCTCCCCGACATCGATGGTCGTCGGATGGCTCTGCATGACCTCCCTGACCGGTATGCGTGTCTCGAAGTGGATGGTATCACTATTATTCATCATGGGATTCTCCTAATCTGGCTGCAATTAGAGCCGTTTTTCCAGGTGCAAGTCTATCTAGGTTTCAACAGTATAAAAGAATTCTCTCGCACCGGGAAAGCTGTTTGTCTGCAAAATGACGAGAATATGCCGGACGGAACATATAATTATATTTATTTGTGAGTGCCACAACTCACTTAAGTATAGGCAAATTCTGCCTACCTGAGGGAGCTTAATGACGTTCTTAGTTCGTACGAAAAGAAGGATCTCGGGGCTGTTGAAGGCGCTCTTTAAGAAGCGAACCTGCCGCATCGGGATCTACGGTCCTCCCAATGCCGGTAAGACCACGCTTGCGAACCGGATTGTGCGGGATTGGGTCGGCGATGCGGTCGGCCCGGTCAGTGAGGTGCCTCACGAAACCCGGCGCGTCCGGCGCAAAGAGGATATCACCATCACGGGACAGAATGGCAGTTCGGTCACCATCGACATCGTCGATACCCCGGGCGTGACGACCAAGATCGACTACAACGAGTTTGTCGAGTACGGCATCGAGAAGGAGGAGGCGGTCAAGCGGGCCCGGGAAGCGACCGAGGGCGTTGCCGAGGCGATGCACTGGCTCCGCGAGGATATCGACGGCGTCATCTACATGCTCGACTCCACGCAGGACCCGTTCCAGCAGGTGAACATCATGCTTATCGGGATCATCGAGAGCCGGAAGCTTCCCGTCCTGATCGTTGCAAATAAGAACGATCTTCCCGATGCGTCCGCCGCGCGGATCAAGAGTGCGTTCCCCCAGCACCCCGTGATCTCCATATCGGGTCTTGAAGGGAACAACGTGGACGAGTTATACGAGCAGATGACGTCATATTTCGGGTGATGGAGATGATACAGGGTGTACAAATCGACCTGATTTCTGCGGAACGCTTGGAGCGACTTACGGCGATGGAGAAGATCCGCCTGATCCTCGATGACGTGATGGAAGGAAACATCGTTATCCTGGAGAAGGGCCTCGCGCCGGACGAGCAGAGCAAGCTTATCGAGATCACGATGCGGGAGATCGCGCCTGACGGGTTCTCCGGGATCGAGATGGAGACCTATCCCATCAGGGATGCCCAGGGCGGGTTCCTGGCGAAACTTCTCGGTGGGAAACGCTCCGAGACTCGCCTGACCGTGATCGGGCCGGCGAACCAGCTCAAGACACTCAAGAAGGAGAAGGATCTCATCAGTGCATGGGTCTCCTCGTCGAGATGAACGGATACCGGGAGTGAAGAGATGCCTCACAAGTGCACACAATGCGGGAGAGAGTTCGAAGACGGTTCGACGAAGATTCTGAAAGGATGCCCGAGTTGCGGCGGGAAGAAGTTTCTCTACATCCGTGAGGCCGAACGGCACGACGACGTGCTGAAAGAGAAGACCATCGACGAGATCGCCCGGGAGACGGGCGAGGAAGTGCTCGAGGTCAAGCCGGACCTCCGGAAAAAAGAGGAGATCGAGGTATTCGAGCGTATCGAGAGCATCCGCATCCTCGGCCCGGGTTCATACGAACTGAACATCGATAAGCTGGCCAGGTCGGACGAGGTTGTCGTCGGACTGGAGAAGGAAGGAAAATACGTTGTGGATATCCTCTCCATGGCCCGGAAAAAGAAGTGATACGGTATCCCCGGCTTTAAATGGGGGGCGGGTGCTGCTTCTGCAGCATTCTTCCCTCAACCGAAAATATAAATATCCTCAGAACCCTTTTGAGTTGCAACACGTAATCCGACACTCAATGACGCATGTCGGAGCGACGGTTTCCTGCATGAGAACATGAAACTCTCATGAACCTTTGCGTAGATCGGATTTCATTCACGATCTCTGCTCTCGTGCACCTGTCCCCGGCAGTTAGCGGATTGTATCTGCACTGGAGAGTGTCGGCTGGGAGGTACTTCATGAACACGACGTACGATATCCAAAACACGATCGGGGAGGAGACCAGAGACCCGATCTATGTCACATCGCTCGATTCGGTTCCCGGTATCGGTCCGGAGGAGCGCGCCCGCCTTGCGGAGGTGACCGACCACTTCGCGTTCCGTGCGAACGACTATTATCTCTCGCTGATCGACTGGGATGACCCCGCCGACCCTATCCGTCGGCTGATCGTGCCGACCGTCGAGGAGCTTGAGCCCTGGGGGCATCTCGACCCGTCGTCGGAGCACCGGTATACTCAGGCTCCGGGACTGCAGCATAAATATCGTGAGACCGCTCTCCTGCTCGTGAGTGACATCTGCGGCGGCCTCTGCCGCTACTGTTTCCGCAAGCGCCTCTTCATCGAGGAGGCGCACGAGGTGAATAACGAGATCTCCGCGGGGCTTGCCTACATCGGGGACCATCCGGAGATCACGAACGTCCTCCTTACGGGGGGCGATCCCCTGTTCCTCGAGACCGGCCGGCTGCTCGATATCGTCCGGCAGATCCGCGAGATCGATCATGTCGGGATCATCCGGATCGGCACGAAGATGCCGGCATACAATCCCTTCCGGATCATCAACGATCCGACGCTGCTGGACATGATCCGGGGCTACAGCATGGACGAGAAGCGTATCTACATCATGGCGCAGTTCAATCACCCGAGGGAACTGACCGATGCCGCGTGCCGGGCGGTCGCTCTCCTGCAGGATGCCGGAGCGGTCGTGATGAACCAGACGCCGCTCATCCGCGGCATCAACGACGACCCGGAGGTGCTTGCGGCGCTCTTCGACAAACTCTCGTTCATCGGCGCGAACCCTTACTATGTCTTCCAGTGTCGTCCGTCGGTCGGCAACAGGACGTTCGCGGTGCCGGTGGAGGAGTCATACCGGATCTTCGAGCAGGCCCGCACGATCTGCTCGGGGCTTGCGAAACGGGCCCGGTTCGTGATCTCTCACGCGACGGGGAAGATCGAGGTGCTCGGGAAGACGGACAGGCACACCTACTTCAAGTACAACCAGGCGGCAGACCCGGCGGATCTCGGACGGTTCATGGTCTATAAGAGCAACCCGAAGGCCTACTGGTTCGACGATTACACGGAACTGGTGGACGAAGGAAGGGTGAGGGAGCCGCAAGACTTTCTGTAAGGCCGGGCTTCTGGGGCCGATTGCGGGTCTCTCTCTTTTCTGTCTTCCCCTCTGGCCGGCGCTGTCCTTCTCCCTAGAGCCAGAAATCGTAATACGCCGTGGCTGTCCGTCTTTCGTCGTCGGCAACCGATACACTGATTATCCTGCTTCCGTACGATGTATCGCCAACCTCCCACCTTTCGAAGTCCCATAACAGGGGCCAGAGTCCTATGCTATCGGGCGCCGTCAGCGTGACACTGAAACCGGAGTCGCCCAAAGCAGTCCTGCTGAGGGCGAACGGTGTCATGTCCGATCCCGTTCCGGAGCCTCCGGTATAACCGATGCCGATGTCGTTGACCGAGATGTACCCGCCCAGGATCAGCCGTTGTCTGACCGAGTTCACCTCCAGCCGGGAGATGTGCTCCTCTGCAACCGTGATGTAATTCGACTTCGTCACGGTTTCATTGCTGAGGGCGTTCTCAACTGTCAGAGAGACGGTATACGTCCCTATATTGTTGTAGGTATGAACCGGGTTCTGCGCTGTTGACGTACCGCCGTCGCCGAAGTTCCAGAACCACGATGTAAGCCCATCACCGCTGGAGAGGTCGGTGAACCGTACCGTAAGGGGCGCCGTACCGGTGGCGACGTCGGCCGTGAAGTCAGCGATGATGGGGGTGGCAACGGTGATGTATCCGGGCTTCGTTTCGGTGTCGTTCCCGCGTGCGTTGTTGGCCGTCAGCGTCACGGTGTATGTCCCCGGGTTGACGTAGACGTAGATCGGGTTCTGCGCTGTTGACGTGCCGCCGTCGCCGAAGCTCCAGGACCACGAGGTCGCCCCTCCCGCGGAGGTGTCGGTGAACTGCACCGGGAGGGGTGCGGGGCCGGATGTGGGGTCGGCGGTGAAGCCGGCGACAAGGGGCACCTGCTCCGCTGCCGAACCGTTCCCGAAGTCATGGAGGAGCCAGGTGCTGCCGGTGCGGCTCACACCGCCGGCGACGATCTGGATGTGGGCGCCCTCGGGCACACCACCGAGGACGAGGGCCTCTCCGGTCTCCCACGACGTCCAGGTGTCGTGTTCGACTCCCGAGGCATCGATTAGATCGAGATCATCTCTCCTGACGCCGTCGACCAGGATCGCGAAGCGCCCCCGTTCGAGGGAGTCGCCGCCGTCGTGGTGGATGGAGAGTTTGCCGTCCTCTCCCACAACACTGCGGGCGAGCATCGCGGGTGCCGCGTCGCCGGGGGGGCTGGAGAGGAGCGCCACCCCGAGGATCGCCACCGCTGTCACGAAGACGGCGATGAGTGCCATCGTGGCGATGAGATCGGAGGTGGCGGTGTCGTTGGACATTTCAATGCGCGCTCTGGACAACACCCATCGTTGTTATGGACATGAGGGGGTCGTCGTTACTGTCATAGATGATGATCACCACTGCTATGCGATCATTGGGATGATCGCCGGTTGTGAAACCGTTGAGATTAATCTCTTCGGAGGTATAGAGATCTCCGAGCGCTTCAGAAGTCATCATTGCAACTGTTATTTTTGGATTATTCTCTCCACGCTTCACAGCGTCATAGTTGTAGAGGGTTATGTGGGCATAGCTCGCCTGTTCCAATGTTATCGTCGCATCTATCGTCGCTTTTTTTGGTAGGGCTATTAAACTTTCATTTATTTTGGGAAGATTAATAATCACATCTTCGGGCGTTGGAGTCGGAGTCACTGTCACCACCGGTGTCACCCCCGGCCCCACCGGGTCGGGGGAGAACCTCCCGGTCCCGCCCCGGAACTCCGGTTCTGCAAGGATCGTCTCGGTGCCCCCCGAGACCGCGGTCACGATCACCCGTTCCGGTGTTGAGCCGTTGTAGACGAGGCTCCCGCCAACCGACCACGCGCCGTCTTTGAGTCCGGCGAACGCATCGGTCCTGTCCACAAGCCCGCTCCCGGTATCGACGTAGATCCGGTAGTCGCCCGCTCTCAGGGGATCGCCCCCATCGTGGACGAGGACGAGGCGACCGGTCTCGTTAACTCCCGCGGCGATGGCCGCCCGGGGGATCGCGTCCGGCTGGGGGCTGGAGAGGAAGACTATCCCCACGAGCGCGACGCCGATGACGGTCAGGCCGATCAGGAGCATGGCTCCGACCAGTTCGGAGACTCCTTCTTCACTACGATGCCGTCTCACACCCATCACTCCATCAGGGACGCCGCGTTGTAGACCGAGACCGTGTAGTTCGCCGGGTATACGGTGAGGAACACCTTCGTCTCCGGCTGGACGGTGAGCGTGGCCGTATTCCCGCTCTGTCCGGTCGATAGCCGTGAAGGTTCGACGTTCTCCTCGATCGCCCTCTGCCGGACCTCGTCGAACGCCCTCTTCCAGGCCCGGGCCGTCGCCGGATCGTCGGCCTCGACGGTCAGGTTCACCCGGTCGTAGGTCCCGCTGAGGGAGGAGGGTTCGCTCCAGCGCATCCTGGTCTCGACCCGCACCGGCCCCGACCCCGCAATCCCGGCCGAACCCTCGAGGCTGATCGGGGCTACGGTGAGGGTGATGTTGCCGTCCTCCGTCTTCGCCGCCGCTATCGACGGCCCGACCCGCACCGTCGTCCCCCCCTCCTGGGAAAGAAAGATCGCGCCCCCCTGGTATGTCCAGGTCTGGTCGACCCAGTAGTTGTTCGAGGAACTGTAGGAGAGGCTGCCGAGGGGGATGGTCACCGGGTCCTTCCCCTCGGGCGCAATCGTCAGGTTCGCTCCCTCGCTCTTCGCCGAGACCGTCCCTCCCGACCCCGCGGGGGTGAGGATGGGGAGCGCGAAGGCGCTGCCCCCGGTCGCTCCCGCCCCCGTCCCGAGGTCAAAGGCCGTCGAGAGGAGGACGCCGTTCCTGTTGTTCAGCCAGAGTGAGTCGAGAGCAATCTTGTAATCGACGAACCGGTCCTTCACCTGGTTCATGTGCGCGATCTCCGCCTCTCTTCCCGCTGCCGGGACGCCGTAGACCTGGTAGAGCGAGAGCGCCACGACGATCAGGGCGAGGAGCAGGACGAAACCGACGACCTCCGAGAGGCCGTCATCACGTGCGCACAGCGGCATAGTCTGGGTAATTCTCTGCGCGAAGTCTATATTTATGTATTGTTCGCCCCCTTGCGTTTCTTCATCCGGAAACAAGAAACCGCAGGAATACGGCGCTCAACAATCGGAAAGGTCGCCGTTTTGCTACCCCTATCCCCCACCATCAAACCTTTTCATCTCCGCCCTCCATTATTACTACGACATGCCACAGGACTCTGGAATAGCCCCGGATGGAGTATCACTCTCGCCGGGGTGCGTCCTCTGCCACCAGGGAGCGAAGATGGTCCTCTTCGTGACCGGCCGGTGTCGCCGCACCTGCTGGTACTGCCCGCTCTCGCGCGAGCGAAAAGGCCGGGACGTGGTCTTTGCAAACGAACGGCAGGTCTCGTCGCCGTCTGAGGCCATCGAGGTTGCGGAGAGCATGAGCGCTCTCGGGACCGGCGTCACCGGCGGCGAACCGCTGATTGAACTCGACCGGGTGGTGGAGTACTGCCGCGCTCTCAAGGAGCGCTTCGGCCCGGATCACCAGATCCACCTCTACACCGGCCTTGCGCCGGACGAAGCCGTGCTCCGGCGCCTGCAGGGGCTGGTCGACGAGATCCGGTTGCACCCGCCTCATGAGGTCTGGCCGCAGATTATCGAGACCGATTTTGCCCGATCCGCCGTCCTCGCCCGGGAGATGGGCTTCCTCATCGGTATCGAGGTGCCGGCGCTCCCGGGGATCGAGGACCTTGCCGCCGCCCTCCCGCTCCTCGACTTCCTCAACATCAACGAGCTGGAGTGGGGCGAGACCTGCGCCGCCGCCATGCGCGAGCGCGGGCTCGAACTCGAGGACGGCGTGCACAACGCCGTGTTGGGTGCCCGCCGGTGGGCGGAGAAGCTCGCCGGCGATCCGAAAGTCCACTTCTGCTCGTCGGTCTTCAAGGACTCGGTCCAGTTACGGGAACGGTTAAAGCGGATCGCTGCCAATACTGCGCGTCCGTTCGAGGAGGTGACGGATGACGGAACCGTCGTATACGGGGTGCTCGAGCCGGAGGGTGCCGTCGACGGGTTCCTGGAGGAGTTTGATGACGATGAGTATGCAGTCTCTGAGGGGCGGATCGAGATGGCGTGGTGGGTGCTCACCGAGCACGGTGCCGGGCTGCCGGGCAGGAAGTACGTCGTCGAGCGCTACCCGAACGGCGGTATGGTGGTCGAGGTGACGCCGCTCTGATGTTGCGATCGGGGATTGAGCCTCTCTACGAGCGATACCTGAAGTGGCAGGTGAAGCATGTCCCCCGGCACGTCGCGGTGATCCAGGACGGGAACCGCCGGTATGCCCGGGAACAGGGGCTCGATACGGCGGTCGGCCACCGGCTCGGAGCGGATGCGACGGAGCAGGTTCTCGACTGGGCGTGCGAACTCGGCGTGCAGCATATCACGCTCTACACCTTCTCCACGGAGAACTTCCGGCGGGATAGCAGCGAGCTCGAATCGCTCTTTCGTCTCTTCCGGGAGAAGTTCACCGCGGTCATGAAGGACGAGCGGGTGCACCGGAACCGTATCCGTGTCCAGATGATCGGCGATCGATCCCTCCTCCCCGGCGAACTCCTTGCAACCATCGATGCGGCGGAGGAGGCGACCCGGCACTACAGCGATTACTTCATCAACATCGCGCTCGCCTACGGCGGCCGGAACGAGATCGTGCACGCCGCCCGGTCGATCCTCGGTGAGGTCAGGGAGGGCGCCATCGACCCGGCGGCCATCGATCCCGAGACCGTTGAGGCCCACCTCAACCGGGGAGCACCCATACCTCCCGTCGACCTGATCATCCGTACCGGCAACGATTACCGGACCTCGAACTTCCTCCCCTGGCTCGCAAACGGCCACGAGTCGGCCGTCTACTTCTGCGCCCCCTACTGGCCGGCGTTCAGGAAGATCGACCTTCTGCGGGCGATGCGGGTCTACGACCAGCGCATGCGGCTCAAGGAGCGCGTGGCCCGGCGGGGCTGACGGTTACCTCCACGCCGACGTGGCTTCACGCGATGTGCGAGCGAGCTTGAGCACCGTAGGTGCGAGCCGCGAAGAACGCGAAGATCGGTTGACAGATTGGGCTACTCCCCTTCCCGGCTTCGCGCACTTCGCACCTGCGGTGCTCATGCTCCGGATTATCCACCCGTCGCACTTCGCGTGAGATTTTGTTACGGGCCTCTACCGCCGGCTTACTTCCCGAACCGCCGCGCTCTCGACTGGAAGTCTCGGAGCGCCCGGAGGAAATCCACTTTTCTGAGCAGCGCCCAGTTGACGTCGAGGAAGAAGAGTTCGGAGTAGACCGACTGCCAGATAAGAAAATCGGTGAGGTGGTCGCCGCCGGTCTTGATGACGAGATCGGGCTCGTACTTGAAGGTGAGGTACGACTCCAGCAGGTCTTCGTCGACCGATTCCGGATCTACTCCGTCCTCGGCCATCCTTCGCACGCACCCGGCGATCTCCTCCCGGCCGCTCTTGCCGATCGCCACCGTCACGTCCATGCCTTCGCCGCTGACCTCCTTCTCGTCGCGGTAGTGCAGGGTCAGGCGCGCGATCGAGGCTACCTCCCGAATCCGTGGGAGGCAGCGTTCCAGCCGGGCGGGGTCGGCGGTGCTGATGTGGAACGTGGCGCTCTTGATCCCGAGGTCGCGGCACCACTGTGCGGCAAGAGCGAGGTTGCCGGGTGCATCGAGCATATCCTGCTCGGTGATCATGAAGCAGACGTGCTCGGGGAGCGTCCTGAGATCGCGGAGGAGGATCTTCTCGTAGAACCGGTAGATCATGACGTCCACTCCAGCAGCGCGGATAGAGGGAGGGTGTTCAGGACGTCGTCCGGGGTGCACCAGCCCCGGCGTGCCATGAGAATTCCGTAACGCATGTTTGAAAATTCGCCGTTCCTATGGGCATCCGTTCCTGCAGCCAGTTTCACTCCTTCTTTCTTGGCCTGCAGGATATAAATATCCTCAAGGTCGAGCCGGTGGGGCGATGCATTGATCTCGAGAGCCGTCCCCGTCGCCGCCGCGTGTGCGATAACGCGCTCGAGGTCGACGGCATACGGCGGTCTGCGGCCGAGCAGGCGGCCGGTGGGGTGACCGATGATATCGACGTGCTCGTTCTCCATCGCGGTGAGGATGCGCCGGGTCAGGACGTCCTGGTCCTGGGAGAACCCCGAGTGGACGGAGGCGATCACCAGGTCGAGGTCGGCAAGAACCCTGTTCTCGTACCCGAGGGTGCCGTCGCTTTTGATGTCCACCTCGCTCCCGGCAAGGAGCCGGCAGTCGTGCCGCCGGTTGACGCGCTCGATCTCGGCCTGCTGTTTTAGAAGGGCTTCAGCCCGCACCCGTGAAGAGTGGTCGGTGATCGCGATGTACTCGTAGCCCCTTCTCTCTCCCGCCTCAGCCACGTCTTCGAGCGACTGGCGGCCGTCGCTCCATGTGGTGTGGGCGTGAAGATCGCCCCGCACGTCTGAGAGATCGACCAGATCGGGGAGGGCGTGCCGGAGAGCGAGTTTGATCTCGCCCCGGTCCTCGCGCAGCTCCGGCGGAACCGGCTCCATCCCGAGGAACGAAAAGACCTCCTCCTCGCTTGCGAACTCCTGCAGCCGCCCGTTTGCGGTCTCCACAAGACCGTCGGGCGTGAGCCGGTAGCCCTGTCGCGCCGCCACCTGCCCGAGCCTCTCCAGGAACCCGGCCGAGCCGGTGGCGCAGAGGAGCGCGGTGCCGCACCGGCCGGGTTCGGTGAACCGGACGTCCACCACGGCGTCGGTGGATATGCGGTCTCCAGCGGCGGTTCCGTTCCCGGCAACGACGATCGCAAGCCTGCCCACGGTGCTCGATCCCCGCCGGTAACTCCCCGCAACCATGTACCGGCCGTCCGGCAGTGCCGCCGCCACGTCCGCGAGCACCGCGTCGGCCTGCGGGCGGGTCATCCGGTTCGACCTCTGCCGGAACTGCTCGATTCCTCGCCTGATCGTCTCCTCCTTCTTTGCCCCGAACCCGGAGAGCGCCCTGAGGCGGTGCCCCTTCACCGCCTGCTCAAGGTCGTCCAGGTTCCGGATGCCGAGCTTCGTGTAGAGGATGTGGAGCGTCCTCGGCCCCACCCCGGCAACGGCGAGCAGTTCGACGACCGATCCGGGTATGGCTGCCTGGAGATCTTTCAGTTCCCCGAACGTTCCGGTGGCGGCGATCTCGCGGATCTGTCCGGCAATCCTCTCTCCGATCCCCGGGATACGGGTGAGTTCCTCCTCGTCGAGCCCGGCGACCGGGAGGGAGAGGCGGTCGATCTGCCGCGCCGCCCGTTCGTAGGCAGCGATCCGGTACCGGTCCTCCCCCGCGATCCCGAGGAGGCGGGCCATCAACGCGAGCCGTTCGGCGACATCCCTGTTCGTGACCTGCCCCTCCGGGGTTCCCATGATCACTCTTCCTCCCCAAAACCATATAGGCCTTGATGCTTGCCGGGTGCAGGCTCGGGCAGGAAACCTGCCTGGCCGATACATTCACTACCTGGCATCTCCCGGAAAGAGTTTCTTTCCTTTTTCCGTGTATTCGATGACGCCCGGTTGTTTGAGGAAATCCCGGTCCTCATCGACTTCCCATCCCTCTGCAAGTTTGCCGTTATCTATGCGCCAGATGAAGACCATCGTCATTGTCACCTTCCTGCCGGTAGGAGGTAACGGTCATGCCCGAAAGATGCGTGTAGATCGAATAGTTCGGATCCCAAAAAAACGTCTGGGGTCATAGATCGCTTCACGCTCCCGCTGCCGACCCGGCCCACCCATCCTCCTCAGGCCGTAGATCGTTGACAATTCCTATGGTACTACCCAAATCCGCGGACTACCCCCGCCTACGCAGGGGGCTTCCTGCGAGTGTACTGGAATTTCCAGACCTGTTTGTCGCAGATTATCGGCGAACTGCCGGTAGCCCGTTCGCAGGGCATTCTGTGATAGGAACCGTACCATGATATTGACCGCACTGTTCCGGTCTCGATCCATGGTGTTCCCGCACTCACATTCTATAACTCGCTTCCAGAGCGGCATGTCGTGAAGCGCCCCGCAGACACAACAGGCTTTTGTCGTGTTCTGTTCATCGATTTTTATTACTCTCTTACCTGCAAGGGTTGCCTTGTAGGTCAAAAATCTGATGAACCGCGACAGGTGTCCCGTGTTCTGGGTGGCGCGGTTGAGCCCCGGGGTCGCCTGCCGGGACCGGGGCATCTGCTTCACGCTCAGATCCCCAACGAGGATCGTGTTAGCGCGAGTGTTCTCAACGATTTTCTTGCTCAATTTGTGCTGGAAATCTTTGATCTGGTTGCCCTGTTTTCGTTCACACTTCCGCTTGAGCCGGTTCAGCTTCTGCCACTTTCGACTCTTCTTCTTACAGTGGTCTCGCCGGGCCTGCAACTCAGCGATCGGGGTTTTCCAGTACTTGTCCGGGCGAGCCACAGAAAACCCAATGAACTTCCCGTGACTGTTCACCCCGACGTGCCGGGTCACCCCGAGGTCAAACGCCTGGTAGAGCCCGTTGTCACGGTACTCCTGCGCCGGCTGGACCTCATGAACGATCGATACATAGTACGCGCTCTTGATGTCGTCGTAGAAGAGATCAACCTGTTTGACGTTGATGAACTGAGAACCAGCGGGTAGGGCGAAGATCAGTGGCACCGTGTTGTAGAAGTGGGAGAACCAGATCTGGTCCCTCTCGATCTTGAATCCGCTCTGGTTGTAGCGTAGCGTGCAGAAGTGGTCTTTTCCCTTGAACCCTGGGGGATTTGCCCCCTTATCCCCATTCTGTCGCAGGGCGAAGAATGAGCGAAAGTCGTCGTCCAGGGACTTCAACGTCGTTTGAAGCACTTTTGAGTAGACCCACTTGTACTCGGGATACTTTTCCTTTAACTTGGGGAGGGCGTTCGCCTGCTGCACATATCCGATGTACTGTTTGCCGGGTCTGTCTTTGTTTTCCTGGTAATTTCGGTTCCGCTCGGCAAGCGCAAAATTGTAGACTAATCGGCACTTCTCGGAGAGATGCCAGAGCACGTCCTCCTGCTCAGGTATGACCTGAATCCTGATCTTTGCGGTGATGTGCACCGGAAACTCTCCTGCTGGCTATCGCATGAGTGATCTGCAGTTTTTCGACATAAAGAAGAGCCGTGCACGGTGAAAGTGATTCTGGAGGAGGGAGGCTATGCTCTCATCCCTCAGCCTGCGCAAGGGGTCTTCCCGCGTATGCTGCCTACACCCCCAAATATAAACTTATAGGAGTCAAAGAAATTGTAACATGCTTCCTTCCACGTTTGAGGATTATCTCGAGGCAATCCTCGCGATCACGGAGAGCGGCGGCCGGGCGGCGACGCTGGACGAGATAGCGGCGGCTCTCGATACCGGGAAGGAGACCGCCGGGACGACCGTCGCCTCTCTGGTCGAGGAAGGATACCTGGAGCGGGCGGACGGCGACGCCGTCAGGCTTACCGGGAAGGGTTCGTCGGTGGCGTCACAGGTGGCGCGGAAACACCGCGTTCTCCAGTGTTTCCTGACGGAGATGCTCGGCGTCGATGAGGATGCCGCGAGCAGGGAAGCCTGCACCCTCGAGCACGGGATATCCGACGAGACGATCGACCGGCTCTCCTCCTACATGGACGGCGCCCAGTCTCCGCCGGGACGCATGGGGCGCTGCCGGGGGCGGGACTGCACGCTGCTCGACTGCAAGGAAGGCGATACCGTCCGGGTGGCGATGATGCGCGGCCCCCGGCGGCACCGGCGGCTGCTTGATCTCGGCATATTCCCCGGCGAGATCGTACAGATCCGGCGTAAACTCCCGAATGATTCCGTCGTCGTCAGGGTGAAAGGCTGCGACATCGCCATCAGCCCCGAGATCGCGCGATCGATCGTCGTGGAGTCGTGTCCATGAAGTTCGCGCTGATCGGCAACCCCAGCGTCGGCAAATCCCTCATCTTCAACCAGCTCACCGGCCTCGGGGTGGAGGTGAGCAACTACCCCGGAACCACCGTCGAGCTGCAGCGGGGCAACACCTGTTTCCAGCGCGAGATCGTCGAACTCGTTGACCTGCCCGGGGTCTATTCGCTCGAAGGGAACTCGGAAGAGGAAGGCCTGGTTCGTCGGTTCCTGGAGCAGCAGGACGTCGATGCGGTCATCGTGGTGGCGAACGCCACTCGCCTGGAGCGCAACCTCTACCTCCTCCTCCAGGTGGCGGAGTACGGCCTCCCGATGGTCGTCGTGCTGAACATGGTCGACGAGGCCGCAAAACGGGGGCTTGAGATCGATCCCGGGCCGATTCACGACCTTCTCGGCGTCGAGGTGATCCAGACGGCGGCGTCGCAGGGGAAGAACATCGACCGGATCATCCCGGCAGCCCTCGCCGCCTCGAGCCCGTCGATGATCGAGATCCCCTACGACCACCACATCGAGGCGGCCGTCCGGAGCCTCGGGAAGATGTTCGGAGCCGACCGGAAAGAGAGCGTCCGTGCGCTCCTCGGGTTCGGCGACAACCCGGAACTGCTCGAGGCGGCGCGGACGATCTCCGACGAGATCGAGTCCCGGCACCGGATGACGGTCGCCCAGATCATCGCGGCCAACCGGCACAACTTCGCTCACAAGATTGCCGACCTCACCGTGAAGGAGGAGGCACAGCTCCCCCAGACCGATCCGGACAGCATCCTGACGCGGATCATCCCCGGGATGCCGATCCTCATCGGTATCCTGATCGGAATGCTCCTCTTCGTCTTCGTCACGGGATCGTTCCTTGAGAAGATGATCGTGGAGTTCTTCGAGGTCTACGCGATGCAGCCGTTCGTCGCGCTCGGCCTGCCTCCGCTCGCCGAAGAACTGGGGGTATCTATCCTGCTCGCGCTCCAGGCGGGTCTCGGGATAGCGTTCCCGTACGTCTTCCTCTTCTACATCATCATCTCCATCCTCGAGGACTCCGGGTACATGACCCGGGCGGCATTCCTCGCCGACAACGCGATGCACCGGGTCGGGATGCACGGCGGGGCGGTCATCCCCCTCACCCTGGCGTTCGGGTGCAACGTGCCGGCCATCATGAGCATCCGGCTCCTGCGCTCCCGGCGCGAGCGGATCATCGCCTCGTTCCTGGTCACGATGGTTCCCTGCTCGGCCCGGACGGTCATCATCGCCGGGATCGTGGCGAGTTTCGTCGGCATCGCGGCGGCGTTCAGCGTATACGCCATCGTCTTCGTCCTGATCCTCATAACTGGGCTCGTCCTCTCCCGGGTGACGCCCGGCGAGCGGTTCGGGATGATCATGGAGATGGTCCCGCTCCGCTGGCCCAACCCGAAACTGGTGATGAAGAAGTCCTGGACGCGTCTCTCGGAGTTCCTCTTCATCGCGATGCCGCTCCTCCTCGCGGGAAGCGTCGTTCTCGGGCTCTTGGAGTTCTTCGGCGTCATGACGTTCTTCGAGGGGCTTGTGGAACCGTACACCATGGCCCTCCTCGGCCTTCCCGGCTACTCGGCGACGGCGCTCATCTTCGGGATCCTCCGAAAAGAGATGGCGTTCGAGACCCTTGCCATCCTCGCGGGCACCGCCGACCTCGGGGCGGTGCTCTCGTCGCTGCAGCTCTACATATTCGCGATCGTGACCGTCCTCTTCGTCCCCTGCCTCGCGACGATCACGGTGCTGCTGCGCGAAGTCGGGTCACGGATCACGCTTGCGATCACGGCCTACACGGTCGCCCTCGGGCTCCTGATAGGAGGCCTTATCCACTATATCCTGTCATAACTGGTATTACACGATGTACACCTACGAAACCGGCATTCCGGCTATCGACAGGGAGTATGGGGGCCTGCGGGCCGCCACAAATATTCTCCTTCTGGCGCCCCCTCTCTCCTACGCTGAGCTCCTGGCATACCGGATAGCCTCTCCCCGGCCCGGGGAATGGGCTGCTGCCATATCGACCGATGAGCGTGCCTCCGATGTCGTCGGTGCGTTCCGCAGGTATGGGGCGGACAGGGGCCGAATCGGGATCATCGACGCGGTCACGAAGAGTTCGGTGCCCACCCTGCGGGACACGACAAGGGCAAAGTTCGTCACGAGCCCTCTCGACCTGACCAGCATGGGGATCAAGTTCTCCCGGATGGTGGAGGATATGTGGAAGGAAGGGGTGATGGCCGATCCTCCGGGCCCGATGCCTCCGCCGATCCGGCTCTGCGTCCACTCGGTCTCGACGCTTCTGATGTATGCGCAGCTGGATGTGACCTACAGGTTCCTCCACGTGATCACCAACAGGGTGAAGAAACTGGAGGGGATCGGGATCTACACCCTCAACAGCGAGTCGTTCGACGAGCGAACCGTCTCCACGATCAAGCAGTTGATGAACACGGTCATCGAGGTGCGGGTTGAAGACGGGGGAGGGGCGGTGGCGCGGGAGTTCCGCATCATCGGCATCCGCGGGAGGACGACCCCCTGGATCCGTTACTTCTACGACGATGGAACGCTGACCTTTGAGGAATGATGATGGAACCCGTGCAGCCGCATCCCGGTTGTGTTGCGCCCTCCGTTCCGGGAGTGAGGCATCGATGCTGACGTTCGTGGGTCTCGGGCTCTTCGACCTCGGGGACATATCGGTCAAAGGCCTCGAATACGTCAGGAGCGCCGATGCCGTCTTTTTAGAGGCGTATACGTCGCGACTGATGGGGACGGACGTCGGTGCGATGGAAGCGTTCTTTAGAAAAGAGATCCGGGTGCTCGGCCGGGAGGACGTCGAGCAGAATCCCCGCGAAATCCTCGATCGTGCCGCTGCCGGCCGGGTGGCGTTCCTGACGGGGGGAGACCCCATGGTCTCGACGACGCACGCCGATCTCCGGCTGCGGGCGGCCGCCGCCGGGATCGAGACCTCCATCATCCACGCGTCGTCGATATCGAGCGCGGTCTCGGGCCTCTCGGGCCTGCAGAACTACCGGTTCGGGAAGTCCTGCTCGGTGCCGTTCCCCGCGAAGGGCTGGTTCCCGACGGCTCCCATGGAGGCGATTGCGGCGAATCTTGCGCAGAACCTCCATACGCTCGTCTACCTGGATATCCAGAAGGATCGCTACATGCGCGTCCCGGAGGCGATCGCCGTTCTTGAGGAGATGGCGGAGAAGCGCGGTATCGAACCGCCCGCGCTCTACGTGGGGATCGCCCGGGCGGGGTCGGAGCAGCCCGTGGTTGCCGCCGGAACCGGCGCGAAGCTCAAAGAGACGGATTTCGGCCCCCCGCTCCATATCCTCGCCGTGCCGGCGGAGCTCCACCCGATGGAGCGGGAGTACCTGGAGACCTTCGCCGGCCTATGAACCTCGACGACTACGGCGCTCTCTATGGAGCGGCCCTTTCCCCGGCCGAAATCGCCGTCCCGGAGGGCACCCTCCTCTGCCGGGCGGCCGGGGAGGTGCTCGAGATGGCTATCGCCTACCACAGCGACGGGTTTGCGTTTCTCCGGGCCGGCGACCGGGTGAACGCCCTCGCCGCGTTTGCCTACGGGCTCGGGTGGCTGGACGCCGGCTCGCGCCTCGGGCTGCTCATGCCTTCTCTCGCCCACCCCCCGGAGACGGTGGACGCGGGCATCCCGGCATCGCAGGCTGCCCACCTCGACGAGAAGACGCACCGCTACCGGCGGATGCTCGATGCGGCCCTCGGAGCGGTCGAGGCGGCGGCGGACGAGGCGAGCCCGCTTCATGCAGCGGCCTGGGAGTTTTATTCGGCGGCACGCGGCTGGTATGCGCAGGGTGCGGCATACCTCGATGCAGGCGACCGCGCCGCTGCCCTTGCCCGGTTCAGCTACGGCTATGCCTGGCTCGATGTCGGTATCCGCGCGGGGCTGTTTCGGATAACCGGGGAGCGCGGCCTCTTCACCGTTTAGGATCGGTTATCCCGTTCATTTGCCCGGTATCGTGCGGATCCCCGGTTCTATCGATTTTTCGATAAAACCATCGTTAAATAGTAGCCGCACGATAATTTATTACTAAAAATTCGGGTGTTTTCCTCCGGTGCTGCCCGGCCGTTTGCGGACGGCTGCAGCACCCGGGGGTGAGGGTCGGTCTTTCCGGGGGCTGTCCCCGTGCCCGGGAGCGTCGTGGATGAAGAGGTCTCAGTGGAAGTGGCTGCTCGTCTCGCTCAGTTTCAGCGCTCTTGTCATGGCGGGCGTTCTGTACTTCACCGTCGACGAGTCGACGATCGGGTACCTCAGCCGGATAAACCCGTATTACCTGGTTCTTGCCGTCCTCCTCCACCTCCTCTCGGTCGGGTTCTGGGCACTCCGCATCCAGAAGATGTCGGCGTCGCTCGGGTACCGGGTACGCCTCACGCACTGCCTGAACCTGGTGCTCGCGAACATGCTCGTTGCGGCGGTGACTCCCTCCCAGGCGGGCGGGGAGCCGGTCAGGGTTCACGAACTCTACCGGGCGGGCGTTCCGGTCGGAGACGCCACCGCCGTCGTCATCATGGAGCGGATCCTCGACGGCATCATCCTCGGGGCGCTCGGGGCCTTCGCCATGCTCTTCCTCGGCAACTACTGGAGCAGTCTCACCTCGGGGTTCAGCGGGATGAGCGCCATGATGTACGCCGCCTGGATCTTCGTCACCCTCTTCGTGCTCATCTTCGTCTACTCCGTCAAGAACCCGGACCATCTCAAGCGGGCGCTCAAAGGGATATCGCGGTGGATCGACCGCCGCTGGCACCTGAAAAGGTTCGAGAGCCTGCTGGAGACGATCGATCGCGAGGTGGACAACTTCAACCGGGGGCTCGTCAAGTTCGTGAACCACGGGAAAAGCGGCCTCGTGTGGGGGATGTTCTTCACCCTGCTCTTCTGGGTTTCGGAGTTCGCCGTCGCATCGCTGCTGCTCATCGGCCTCGGGCAGCCCCCGTATTTCATCGAGTCGTTCGTCGTCCAGCTCGTCATCGCCATCATCATGATGATCCCGCTCACCCCGGGAGGCTCGGGCGTTGCGGAGATCGGCGCCACGTCGCTCTACAGCCTCTTCGTCCCGTCGGCGATCGTGGGTGTCTTCGTCCTCCTCTGGCGGCTGATCTTCTACTACCTGAACATCCTCCTCGGTCTCCTTTCGAGTCTCGTCATTGTCCGGCGCGAGTTTCTTGCCCGCGCCAAAAAGCAGCGGTGATTGACCCCAAGGTTTAAACATCAGAAGGCTGATGTCAGGTGATCACATGACGACTCAAAGCTGCAGGGTGCAGGGTGTGTTCATGTCGGTGAGCGAGATGGGAGCAGCACCGACCGTTATCCTGGACGCCGGGGGCGACAGCACGATACCCATCTACGTCGGGCTCTGGGAAGCGATCTCGATCAGCAACGCGCTCAACAGCGAGATGCTCCCCCGCCCCATCACCCACGATCTCATCGTTGAGATGTTCCGGAGCTTTGAGATCGCGCTCGATTCTCTGCACATCGATTCTCTGGAGGAGGGGGTCTTCTACGCCAAACTCCATCTGCGGCAGGGATCGCGAACCGAGATCATGGACTGCCGGCCGAGCGACGGGATAGCCATCGCTCTGCGTTACCGGGCACCGATCATGATCGAGGATACGGTCGTGGAGACGGCGGCGGTGAAGAAGGACGATCTCCCGAGGATGGTCGACCTCAAAGAGTATCTCTGATTACTTCCGGCGCGCTGCAAGTTCGTCGAGCACGTCGCCGACATCGGTGCCGGATGCCCGGAGCGCTACCAGCAGGTGGAAG
>NZ_FMID01000019.1 GCF_900095385.1 Methanoculleus chikugoensis | reverse complement strand
GCGCCCATGGGGCAGACATACGTGCAGACAGCGCAGCCTTCGCAGTGCAGCGCGTCCACCTCCCAGGCGTCGTTGCGGCGCACGATTGCCCCGAACCGGCAGTGGTCGGCGCAGATACCGCAGTCGCGGCACCGCTCCGGGTCGATCCGGGCCGCCGCGAGCCCCCGGAACTCCTCCGTCGTGAGCCGCCGGGGGTGGAAGAGGAGCTCCAGGTTCGCGGCGTCCACGTCGCAGTCGGCGAGAACCTGCGGCACTCCGCTGATATCCGCAAGCGCCGCCGCCACCATCGTCTTCCCGGTGCCGCCCTTGCCGCTCACGACCGCAAGCCGGATCACGGGCTCACCCCCGCAATCTTCACGGTCGCTTCAAAGAGGCCGGCGAACCACTCCTCCCACCCGGGAAGGAGCGCAGCGATGAGCCCGCCCCGGTTCTGGACGGCGGCTATCTCCCGCGAGAACGGGATGGTCATGATGACGGGGAGCCCGCGCTCCCGGCAGAACTCGATGGTCTCCTCGTCCTTGCCGTCGCTACGGTTGATCACGACCCCGGCGGGAATACCGATCCGCTCCACCACCTCGGCCGCGAGGCGGAGATCGTGCAGCCCGAACGGAGTCGATTCCGTCACCAGGATACAGGCGTCGCTCCCCTCAAGCGTCTCGATCACCGGGCAGGCGATCCCCGGGGAGGCGTCGTAGAGGATGAGCGGGTGCCCTTGTGCGAGCATCTTTGCCGCCCGGATGACCGCCGGTGCCTGCACCTCCCCCTCGTTCAGGATCCCGCTCACCAGCGTGAGACGGGGGACCGGGCAGGAGCACGCGACCCGGCCGATGGTGCGCGGGACCTCACGGACGGCTCCCTGCGGGCAGACGAGAGAGCAACCCCCGCACGAGTGGCAGAGGTGCGGGAAGACAAGGACGCGGTCTTTCAAGACCGAGAGCGCTCCGAACCGGCAGAACTTCCCACACTCGCCGCAGAGGGTGCAGCGGGCCGGGTCGATCTCCGGAACCGGGGTCGTCACCGGCACGTCCACGGCAGAGCCCGGGAAGAAGAGGTGGAGGTTCGGCTCCTCGACGTCGCAGTCGACGAGCGCCACCTCGCGGGTGCGGGAGAGCGTGCAGGCGAGATTCGCCGCCACCGTGCTCTTCCCGGTGCCGCCTTTCCCGCTTGCAATCGCGATCTTCATGCTGAATCCCGCTTCACGCAAGGGGGAGCGGCTGCAGGTTCCCGGCAGTATACTCCGCGAGGGCATCGGCCACGCTGCCGCTTCCGCGGTAGGCGTAAGCCTTGATCCCGCCCGCTTCGAGGGCTTTCGCGGCGTTCCCGCCGACCTGGCCGGTGATGACCGCCGTCGCGCCGTGCTCCGAGAAGATCTGGACCGTCCGGGGCCCGACCCCCCCCGCAGCGTCGACGAGGGGATTCTCAACCGATTCCGCTTTCCCCGTCTCCGTGTCGACGAAGACGAAATAAGGTGCCCGGCCGAACCGCTGCTCGACCGGGGCGTCCGTGCCTGCTGCACGTGCCGTGATACCGACTATCATCCTGATACACCTCTCTGGTGATTTTTACTCATATGAGCATAATACTATGGATGGTGCACCCGCCTCAGTGGTGCCCGTCGCACTCGCCGCCTTCCTCGTGGTTGCAGGAGCTCTTCCCCGGAGAGAGACGGCCGGCAATATAATCCTGTGCCACGTAATCAGTGTTTCCGCCGACGCCGAGGAGAACCTGGATACCGTTCCCGTGGAAGAGTTCGACGGCCCGCGGCCCCATGCCACCCGCGATGATCAGGTTGACCCCGTGCTCCGCGAGAAAGACCGGGAGACGGCCGGGTTCGTGGCCGGGGTTCGGGAGATCGTCTCTCCTGTAGATGATCGAGTCTTCGACGTCGAATATTGCGTAACCCTCGCAGTGCCCGAAGTGTTCGGATACCCTGTTTCCGTCCTGTGCGATTGCTATCCTCATGATATCACCGAATTTACGCGGCCCCGTATCCGGTATCGGCCGCATACAACCGTACTACACATATGCGCGAAAGAAAGTAAAACCACCCATCGTACCATCCGGTCCCGGGCCGGGGAACCTTTTTAAGGCGAGCGACCTCCCTGCGGTGTAAGTTGCAGAAACCTGGTGAGACTGATGATTCAGCCCTTGGATATCAAAGAGTACCGGAACGTCTACGAACCGGGAAAGGTGGAGTGCGCCAGCACCGAGGAGATGCGGCCGCTCGAGGAGATCATCGGCCAGGAACGGGCGCTCCGGGCGCTGCGGTTCGGCCTTGAGATCCGGGAGGCCGGGTTCAACGTCTACGCCGCGGGCGCCCAGGGGACCGGGCGGGTGAGAGCCGTCCGGAGTTTCCTCGACGAACTCGCGAAGGCCAAGCCCCGGGCGAGCGACTGGGTCTACGTCCACAACTTCGAGAACCAGTATGAGCCCAACGCCGTCGCCCTCCCCGCCGGGAGAGGAACGGCATTTCGGGAGGACGTGAAACGGTTCATCGAGGAGGCGCGGCAGGCGCTTCCCCGGGCGTTCCAGAGCGAAGAGTATGCCAAACGCCGGGACGAGACGCTCCAGTCGCTCCAGGGGAACAGGACGGATCTCATCGCCCGGATCAACCAGCGCGCCCAGGAAGCGGGGTTCGTCATCCAGATGAGCCCCATCGGTCTCCTGACCATACCGGTCATCGACGGGAGGCCGATCCCCGAGGAGGAGTTCATCAACCTCCCCGACGAGGTCCGGGCGGAGGTTCAGCGGCGGCGCGAGGCTCTCGGCACCGAACTCCGGAGCATGCTCCGGCAGGTGCAGGATATCGAGCGGCAGGGAGCCGAAGCGGTCACGAACTTAAACCGCGAGATCGCCCTCTACGCGATCGGCAACCTCGTCGCCGAACTCAAGGAGAAGTATGCCGGTGTCGCGGAGGTTCCCGAGTATATCGACGCCGTCCAGAACGACATCCTTGAGAACATCCAGGTCTTCCTCGGCCTCCCCGAGCAGCAGCAGGGCGTCCCGCCCCAGTTCCAGGCCTTCATGCGCGAGATTCCCTTCCGGAAGTACGAGGTGAACGTCGTCGTCGACAACGCCGCGACGAAAGGCGCGCCGGTTGTCTTCGAGCAGAACCCCACCTTCCAGAACCTCCTTGGAAAGATCGAGAAAGAGGTGCAGTTCGGCATCTTCACGACCGACTTCACGATGATCCGGCCGGGCTCGCTGCATAAGGCCAACGGCGGCTACCTGGTCCTCGACGTCGAAGACCTGCTGAGGGCACCCCTCTCCTGGGACGGGCTGAAGACGGCATTGAAGACCGGGGAAGCCGTCATCGAGGAACCGGGGGAGCGAATGGGATTCATCACGGCAAAGACGATCAAGCCCGAGGCCATCCCTCTCGACATCAAGGTGGCCCTCATCGGGACGCCGATGATCTACCAGCTCCTCTACCGGATGGACCCCGACTTCAAGGAACTCTTCAAGGTCAAGGCCGACTTCGACATCGTGATGGAGCGAAACGACGAGAACGCCAATAAATACGCCGACTTCATCTGCAACCTCGTCCGGGAGGAGAACCTCCGGCACCTCGAGCGGGAGGCGATCGCCCGGGTGATCGAGTACGGGTCGAGACTCGCTGCGGACAAGGAGAAACTCTCGACCCAGTTCTCTGCGGTCGCCGACCTCATCAGGGAGGCGAACTTCTACGCCGCAGCGGACGGGGCCGAGCAGATCGAGAGGAGACACGTCACGAAGGCGATCGAGGAGAAGATCTACCGCTCGAACCTGATCCAGCAGAAGATCGAGGAGTACATCCGGCGAGGGATCTTCCTCATCGATACCGAGGGCGAGAAGGTCGGCCAGGTGAACGGCCTCTCGGTCATCGGGCTCGGGGACTTCGCCTTCGGCCGGCCGTCGAAGGTGACCGCGAGCATCGGGGTCGGCCGCGAGGGGATCGTGGACATCGAGCGGGAGGCTGCGCTCGGCGGGCCGATCCACACGAAAGGCGTCCTGATCATCAGCGGCTACCTCAACAACAACTACGCGCGGGATAAGCCGCTCTCCCTCTCCGCCCGGCTGGTCTTCGAGCAGAGTTACGAGGGGATCGAGGGCGACTCCGCGTCGAGCACCGAGCTCTACGCCCTTCTCTCGGCGCTCTCGGGGCTTCCGCTGAAGCAGTACCTCGCCGTCACGGGCTCGGTGAACCAGCGGGGCGAGGTCCAGGCGATCGGGGGCGTGAACGAGAAACTGGAGGGGTTCTTCGAGGTCTGCAAGGCCAAAGGGCTCAACGGGAACCAGGGCGCGCTGATACCGGCGAGCAACGTCCAGAACCTGATGCTGAAAGAGGAGATCGTCGAGGCCGCGAAGGCGGGGAAGTTCCGGATCTACCCGGTGCGGACGATCGACGAGGGGATCGAGATCCTCACGGGTGTCCCGGCGGGCATGCGGCGGGAAGACGGGACCTACGAGGAGGGAACCGTGAACTACCTGGTGGATCGGCGCCTCCGGGAGATGGCGGAGACGATGCGCGGGTTCCAGCCTATGACGGCGAAGTGACCGGGATGGAGCGGAAACGGTCGGTCTACATGGACCATGCGGCGACGACGCCGGTGCGGCCGGAGGTCGCCCGGGCGATGCTCCCCTACTTCTCGGAGCGGTTCGGGAACCCCTCCTCGCTCTATTCCCTCGCCCGCGAGGCGCAGGAGGCGCTTGAGGAGGCGCGGGGACGCGTGGCGGCGGCGATCGGCGCTACACCTGCGGAGGTCTACTTCACCTCAGGCGGGACGGAGGCCGACAACTGGGCGATCAAGGGGACGGCCCTCCGGGGAAAGGGCGACCATATCATCACCTCCGCGATCGAGCACCACGCCGTCCTCCATACCTGCCGGAGCCTGGAGAAGCAGGGCTACCGCGTCACCTACCTCCCGGTCGACGAGTTCGGGCGGGTGGAGCCGGGAGCCGTCGAGGAGGCGATCACCGATCGGACGATCCTTGTCTCGGTGATGGCCGCGAACAACGAGATCGGGACGATCCAGCCGGTACGGGCGATAGCAGAGATCGCGCACGACCACACGATCCCGTTCCACACCGACGCCGTCCAGGCGATCGGGGCATTCCCGGTCGACGTGGACGAGATGGGTGCCGACCTCCTCGCCCTCTCAGCCCACAAGTTCGGCGGCCCGAAGGGGACGGGAGCGCTCTACGTCAGGAGAGGAACCCGTATCGGGACGTTCATGGACGGCGGGGCGCAGGAACGGGGCAAGCGGGCCGGAACCGAGAACGTTCCCGGGATCGTGGGGCTCGGGCGGGCGATCGAACTCGCGATCGCCGGGATGCCCCAGAACGCTCCCCGGCTTGCCGCGATGCGCGATCGGCTGATCCGGGGGATCCTGGACGCGATCCCGGACACCCGCTTGAACGGCCACCCGACCGAGCGGCTGGCAAACAACGTGAACGTCGCGTTCCGCTACGTCGAGGGAGAGTCGATTCTCCTCATGCTCGACGCTCTCGGGATAGCCGCCTCGACGGGGAGCGCCTGCACCTCCGCGTCGCTCGAGCCCTCGCACGTCCTGACCTCGTGCGGCCTCCCGCCGGAGCACGCCCACGGCTCGCTCCGGCTCACCCTCGGGTACGCGAACACCGGGGAAGACATCGACTACGTCCTTGAAGTGCTCCCGGGGATCATCGAGCGGCTGCGGGAGATCTCGCCGCTCCGGGGGGAGGCGTGAATGGCCGGGATCTTCCGGGCCAACGACATCCGGGGACGTTACCCGGACGAACTCAATGAGGCGACGGCAGAGCGGATCGGAAACGCCTTCGTCGCGCTTCTTGCGGCGGAACGGATCGTCGTCGGGCGGGACATGCGTCTTTCGTCGGCATCGCTCTCCCGGGCGTTCACTCGCGGGGCGGTCGAGGCCGGGGCGGAGGTCGCCGATATCGGTATGGCGAGCACGCCCCTCCTCAACTACGCGATAACCGCCGGGGGATTCGACGGCGGGGCGATGGTGACCGCCTCCCACCTCCCGGGGGAGATGAACGGGTTCAAACTTGCCCGCGAGAACGCCGTCCCCCTCTCCGGCGACCGCGACCTGCCGCTCCTCGAGACCCGGACCGGGGAGGAGCGGGTCGCCCGTGCGGGAGGGTCGGCCCGCGAGACCGGGATGCTGGACGCCTACATCGGAGCGGTGGCCGGGTTCGTCCGGGCGCCGAAACGCCTCACGATCGTCGTGGACGCCGGGAACGGGATGGTCGGGCCGGAAGTCCCCCGGCTCTTCGAGCGGATCCCGGCATGGCGGCTCGTCCCGATGTATACCGAGCCCGACGGCCGGTTCCCCCACCACCACGCAAACCCGCTCGACCCCGCAACCACCCGGGAACTGCAGGAGCGGGTGGTGGCCGAGGGCGCGGATATGGGGGTGGCGTTCGACGGCGACGGCGACCGGTGCGGGCTCATCGACGAACGGGGCGAGCGCGTCCGGGAAGATCTGGTGACCGGGCTTATCGCGGAGTACCTGCTCGAAGAGAACCCGGGGGCGACGATCCTCTACGACCTGCGGTCGAGCCGGGCGGTCCGCGAGGCGATCGAGCGGGCCGGGGGCCGGGGCGTGCGCTCAAGGGTCGGCCACGCCTTCATCAAGGCTGCAATGCGCGAGGAGGACGCCCTCTTTGCCGGGGAACTCTCCGGGCACTACTACTACCGGGATATGGGGTTCACCGACAACGGCCTTCTCACGCTGGTCATGGTTGCAAACATCCTCGCCGCGAGCGGCCGGATGCTCTCCGACCTCGTCAAACCCCTTGACCGTTACCCCTCGACGGGGGAGATCAACCTCGTGGTGCGCGACCCCGCGGCGGTGTTCGCGGTGCTTGCGGCACGCTACCGCGACGCGGAGCTTGACAGGCTCGACGGGCTGACGGCGACCTATCCCGACTGGTGGTTCAACATCCGCCGCTCCCACACCGAGCCGGTGGTGCGGCTGAACATCGAGGCAGATACGAGGAGCCTCCTTGATGAGAAGGAGCGGGAGGTGCTCGCGGCCATCCGGGAGGCCGAGGGTGCGTAAGGGCCGGATCTGCACGGATTCGGGGGGCGGTGCGAACTGCCTGCTCACGCGAAGGCGCGAAATCTGAATGGATATCAACAGTCTCTTTCGCACCTCCGGTGTTCGAGATCCTGCCCGAAATCCCCGGATTTCTTGAGCCCGGGCCTTCGTGCTTCGCGTTCTTCGCGGCTCGCACCTTCGCCGCCATGCAGCATGCCCCACGCGGAAGAGCCATTCAATTCTTCGCCGCCCGAGAAGGCGCCGTTAATCCATTGCTTCCGCGGGAAGAAGACGATGGCCGGCAGCCGCAACTTATAAGTATCCGATACCCCACTGTTGGCCGGCAGGCTGCAGCTTGCAACCGAAACGGGGCCGGGTTGAGCTCCCGGAAAGAAGCCGGGATGCAACGGGCACCCGAGCCTCGAGCCGGGAAGAGAGAACTGATAATTGATGTGGTGATGAGAATGGCGGCACAGCAGATGGAGTCCCTGTCCTGGCAGGAGACGATGGTCCGGAAGTCGAACAACCAGGAGGAGCAGTTCAACCCCGACAAGATCAGGAGGTCGGTGCAGAACGCCGGAGCAAGCCAGCAACTGGCGGACGAGATCACCCAGCAGATCCAGGGGAGCACGCACAGCGGGATGACAACCTCCGAGATCGACAGCAACATCCAGGAGACCCTCAGGCAGAAGGATATGAACGCCTACAACAACTGGATGCAGTGGAAGGAGCAGCACCAGAGTTCGCAGTAAGAACGTCTCAGAGCTTCCCGCAGGCGGTCTTTCACACCAGGCGCCGGACGTCCGCCGGCAGGTCTGCACGGCGGATTTCCGGGCGCTGCGCCTGCCGGGATGCGTGCGCCCGCAAGAGCGCGCACAATGTTTTTATGATTAAAGAACAATATTTATATGCAGTAGTATTCCGGGATCTCCCGGACGTCTGAGATATGTGCATCATCTCCGAATTCAGGCCGGCTGCATACCAATTCTCGGGCCCGTAGCTTAGTCCGGTCAGAGCGCCCGGCTCATAACCGGGCGGTCGTGGGTTCGAATCCCTCCGGGCCCATGTTTTCCAGGATACCGTCGCCTGTAGCGTTGCGTTTTGACTGCGTGCCGTTGTTCTCTCGGGGACGATATGATGCAACGATCGCTTATCCGGAGCATCGAGGTCATCGGGGGAGCAGCGAAAGATCTTTCCGGGAACAACTATTCGGCGCTACCCCGAGAAGAGGAAACCGGTGAAGGCGACCGTCGAACCCGGACGTAAGATCGCAGGGGGTACCAACGGGACGTTCTTTCGCAGTAACCGCCATCCACCGGGGGACTCGAATCCCTGCGCGCCCATAGATCAGCCGGAATACCGGATCGAGATCTATCTGGTTTATTACCCGGCACGCCAACCGCTCAAACGTCATTACCATGTCGCCCATTCGCCAGATCCTCATCCTCGCCGTCGTAACGGCAGCGATCCTCACCGCCGGGTGTATGCAATCCACAACGGAACCGCAACCGGCGCCCGCGGCTCCGCCGGTGAACGTGACCGTTCCGTTTGCGCCCATCCCGGTCTCCAGCCAGAACGGCGTCAACCTCGCCTACGAACTTGAACTCTCACCGACAGGAGACGAGACGTTCGTACCGGAAAATGTCGAAGTCATCGATCCGGCCACGGGAGACGTACTCTGGTCGGTTGACGGGGAGTTGCTGGCCGTGCTCTACCACCCGGCCACAAGCCCGCCGCCGACCGCAGAGGAACTCGAGGACGGCACCGGCAAGCTGCCCCTGCCGCGAATCTCCCTCTGGTTCAAGGTCGCTCCCGACGCCGTACCGGACCGGCTCGTCCACCGGCTCACCCTGAACCCGGCCGGAAGCGGGCTCCCGCCGGTTACGCTCACCGGCGGCAACGTCACGGTGCGTAAGGATCTTGCGCCGGTGGTCATCGGTTCGCCGGTGCGCGGCCCGGGCTGGACGGCGGCGGAGACCACGGATCCCATGACCCATCACTTCCTCGGCCAGATCACGATGAACGGGGTGACCCGCGTTCCCCAGCGCTACGCACAGGACTGGATATACCTGGACCCGGCCACCGGGCAGGCGGCCGCCGGGAACGTGACCCTGGCGAAGAACTTCTTCGGATACGGCAGGGAGATCTACTCGGTCGCCAACGGGACGGTGGTGGACGCCATGGACGGCCTTCCGGACCATGAGTGCATCTATTCCGCCCCACCGGCGACTGTTGCAACCGCAGCCGGCAACTACGTCATCGTCGATATCGGGAACCAGAAGTTCGCCTGCTACGCCCATATGATCCCCGGCTCGCTCCGGGTCGGGATCGGCGACAGCGTCACCGAGGGGCAGGTTCTCGGCCTGATGGGCAACAGCGGGAACTCCGATCTTCCGCATCTCCACTTCCAGGTCGTGACGGATACCCCCTCCTTCCTCGGGGCCGAGGGCTATCCCCACGTGTACCGGTCGTTCGACGTGATCGGCGGGGTCAATCAGACCCTTGTGGAAGAGAGATCATCCGGGTCCGATTACCCGATAACCCGGATATATTCGGAGTTCGGGGATTACGTCACGTTCTCAGCGCAACCGGTGCCTCAGCAGAACAACCTCACGGAGAACTGGGCTGTTGTCCGGTTCCCCTGACCATATTCTATCTTCGCTGCACCCGGGACGACGACTTCGTGCCGAACGAACAACAGTCGCCCGCAGGCCGGGTGAACCTCTCATGCTCCGGCTCCAGCGGACCGTCGCGCGTTGCGGCAGTCGTTTTCCGCGTGGCGATAGGCGGTGCGTGCCCCGAAGGACGCAAGCGGCCGGAGCATGAGCACCGTCAGGAACGACCTTCCTATGGAACGGAGTCCGAGCACTATGGGGTTCCAGAAATGAGCATCTATCCAATACATTGCAGGAAAACCCGTTAGAAAGGCCTATCTACCGGGGCGTGAGAGAATTCTGGGAGACTATGATCGAATGGGCCGTCATCCTTTTACTGTTTCTTGCGCTCTTAGCACTCTTTTACAAATACTCCAGGATTCAGGGTCGGGTCGAGCAGAAAGCACGTGAGCTATTTGAATCCTGGCGCCGGGGAGAGCAGGAGGATATTGAGGCCTGGAAAGAGCGGGAACTCAGGCGCCTCTCGGATGAGAAGGCAAAGATCCTCTTTGAGAAGTGGAGACTTGACGAAGAAGGGAATATCCGCACCGATGCGGTCAGGCGCAGCCAGTCGGTGACTCGGGGGAAGGTCACGGAGTGCCTCATCCCGTACTTCCCGGACTTCCCCTACAATCCGAAGGATGCACGATTTTTAGGGACCCCGGTCGATCTCATCGTCTTCGACGGGTTGTCCGACGCCGACGAGGTGCAGAAGGTGGTGTTCGTCGAGATAAAGACGGGTAAAGCCGCCAACCTGAGCAAACGGGAGCGTGCCGTCAGGGAGTGCATCAAAGCCGGGCGGGTGCAGTACTCCACCATCCACCAGTCGTTTGACGAAGAGACCAACCGGTTGCGCGATATGGGGATGAACTAGCCGTACGGCCGTATCGGGTTTTGAACCGTCTTCGGGTCAACGCCCTTCGCAAAAAAAAGTTCGGAACGGATACCCTCAGATCCGGTCACCCGGACGCCGGATCGAAGGAGGGATCCTCGTCCTCCGGGCACCCCTCCTCCCGCTCGCGGCCGCACCCGACGATCCGGATCGTCTTCCCGTGCACCAGGGCATCGGCGACCTTCGCCCGCGCCTCGTGGAGGTCGCGCCAGAGGGTCTTTCGGGAGACGCCGAGAGCGGCGGCCGCCTCTTCCTGCTCAAGCCCCTGGAGATCGACGAGCCGCAGCGCCTCCACCTCCTCGGGCAGGACGACGACGAACTCGTCGGGCGCCCCGCAGAGCGGGCCGAAACAGCGGAACGCCCCCTGGTTCCCGATCCTCCGGCGGACCCGGGGGCGCCCCCGCCCGCGGCGGCCGCGTCCCTCGCCGGGCTCTCTCTCGTTCATACTACCGATCTCCTGGAGTAGAGATCGGACCCCGGTACAGATAGTGCCTTCGCTCCGGGCCGGCGGTTATGACCGGCAGCAAAACGGCGAGGGGATGACACCCACCTGCCGCGGCCGGATGAAACAGGAAGAATATCAGTCCCGCTTCCGCACACAGATGAGATGGGCTGCCCATGGTCTAGTGGTATAACTCCGCCTTGTCAGGGCGACGTCATAACCAGCTAGACCACGAGCCCCGGGACGTTCGCCCGCCCTCCATCAACTATCCGGAGATCCCGGATACTCGGCCGTCAGGGCAACCTATATCCCGCGGTTCGTTCCCTCCTTATGTATGCCCGCGGGTGAGACGAACTGGAGGAAGAGCCTCCCCGCCGACCTCGCCGCCGGGACGACCACCGCCCTCGTCGGCATCCCGCAGGCGATGGGGTTCGCCCTCGTCGCCGGGATCAACCCGATCTACGGCCTCTACACCGCCGCGTTCTCGACGGCGATCGGGGCGTTCCTCACCGGCTCCACCTACCTCAAGGTGATGCTCTCAAACGTCCTCGCGGTCTCGATCTTCTCTGTCCTCGCCCCGGTCCCGGAGGCCGACGTCCCGGCAACCCTCTTTGTGCTGACCATCCTCGTCGGGGCCTTCCAGCTTGGGTTCGGGCTTCTCCGGGCAGGCAGCCTGACCCGGTTCATCTCCAACGCCGTCCTCACCGGGTTCGTCACGGGAGCAGCGCTCCTCATCGTCCTCGGCCAGCTCGGGAACCTCACCGGCCACCAGCTCCCGCGGGACGCAATCCAGATCCTCGCCATCCCCGACCTCCTCCTCCACGCAGGCGATATCCAGCCCGAGGCGCTCGCCGTCGGGCTCGTGACCATCGTCCTCGTCCTCGCCTTCCGGCGGGTGCCGCACCTCCGTTCCGTCGCCCTCCTCCTCCCGATCGTCGTCGCAACCCTCCTCGTTCCGGCCGTATTCCCGGACGTCGCGCTCGTCGGCGACATCAGCACCATCCCTGCCGGGCTCCCGGCCCCGGTCATCCCCGATCTCGCCCTCATTCCCGGCCTCCTCGTCCCGGCGCTCGCCCTCGCCATCATCGGGCTCGTGATGGCCGTCGGGGTCACCGAGGCGATCCCCGAGCCCGACGGCACCATCGCCGACGTGAACCGGGACTTCACCGGGCAGGGGGTGACGAACATCCTCGCGAGCTTCCTCCAGTGCGCACCGGCAAGCGGGTCGCTCTCGGCGACGGCGCTCAACGTCGCCGCAGGGGCAGAGACGCGGGCGGCAAACCTCATCTCGGGCGCCCTCGTCGGGGTGGTCGTCGTCCTCGCGGGACCGCTCGCGGAACAGATCCCGCTCCCGGCCCTCGCCGGCATCCTGATCCTCATCGGGGCCGAACTCATCTACCAGCCTCACGAGATCGCCTGCATCTGGAAGTACTCCCGCCCGGGACGCTGGGCGATGCTCGCCACTTTCATCTCCACCCAGGTCCTCCCGCTCCAGTACAGCATCTACGTCGGGGTCCTCCTCTCGCTTGCGATCTACCTCGTCACCTCCACCCGGGAGGCCTCCGTCGTCCGCCTCGTCCCGGTCGGAGGAGGCATGTTCCGGGAAGAACCGGCGCCCGGACGGCTTGTGGACGACACCCTCACCGTGCTCTCGATCTCCGGGAGCGTCTACTTCGCAACCCTCAGGGCGATCGAGCGGTCGCTCCCATCCCCCGAGGGATCAGAGGGCGCCGTCGTGATCCTCGCTCTCCGGGGAAGGGTCGAGGCCGGAACCGGGCTTTTCCGGATGCTGGAGCGCTACGCCCGGCGGGTCGCGGTCGGGGGGAACCGGCTCATCCTCGCCGAGGTCGATCCCCAGTTCCTTGCAGGGCTTGTAGAGACCGGAGCGGCGGCGGAGATCGGCCGCGACAATATATTCTTCGCAACACCGGTCGTCTGGGAGTCGCTCATGGAGGCGATCCGGGCGGCGGAGGCCGGAACGTGAGAGCCCTGCCGGAAAACTCTTCTCTGTGAAGCACCCATACCGTTCCTGTGAACATCGCCGGGAACCTCCCTCCCCCTGCCCGCATCGCGATCGTCGGGGCCGCGGTCGTCATCGTGCTCGCGGGGGTGAGAGCAGCAACGCCGATCCTCGCCCCGCTCCTCGTTGCCGTCTTCTTCGCGATGATCACCGCGCCCGTCATGGTGTGGCTAACCCGGCGTAGGGTGCCGCGGATCCTCGCCGCCATACTGGTGGTAGCGGGGCTCATCGGGCTCTTCGCCGGCGCAATCGCCTTCCTCGGAGTGGCCCTCACCGGGTTTATCCGTTCCCTGCCGGGCTACCAGGCGAGCCTTGAAGAGGAGATCGCCGTCCTTGCCGATTACGGCATCGACCCCGGCACCTTCACGATATGGGACTACATCGACCAGGGGTTCGTCCTCCAGCAGGTTGCCGGGATAGCCCGCGAGGTCGGGAGCATCGCCGTCGATGCCTTCCTGGTCCTCGTCGGGATCGGGTTCCTGCTCCTGGAGGCACCCCGCCTTACGACCGTTCTCGCGCGCTACCTGGGAGCAGAGAGCGCTCCCTACCGGCACCTCGCGCAGTCGGGCCGGCTCCTCATCGAGTACGTCATCGTCAGGACGAAGGTGAACCTGATCACCGGCGTCGGGACCGGGCTCTTTCTCACCCTCCTCGGGGTCGACTTCGCGGTGCTCTGGGGGTTCATCGCCTTCGTCCTGAGTTACGTCCCCTACATCGGCCTCGTCGTGGCCGCAATCCCGCCCACCCTCCTCGCGCTCATCGAGTTCGGGCCGGCCGGAGCCGTGGCCGTCATCGCCGCCGTCGCCCTCATCGACGCCGCCGCAGAGAACCTCGTCCTCCCCCGGATGGCCGGACGGGATCTCAACCTCTCGCCGTTCGTCGTCCTCTTCTCCGTCGTCTTCTGGGGATTCATCCTCGGTGCGGTCGGGATCTTCCTCGCCATACCGCTGACGATCGCGGTGAAACTCTTCCTCGAGAGCTGGAAAGAGACCCGGTGGATCGGGGAGATTATGGGCAGCGGAGAGCGGGAGAGGTAGGCCACGGCGCAAGATGTTTACAGGACGCCGCCCAACCCATGATCCATGAAGAGACCAGCCGGCCTCTACCTCGCCTACCTCTTTCAGTTCCTCATCGCCGCAAACATCCTCATCGCGCTCTCGCTCGGCGAATACTCGCAGGTCTTCACCGGCGTCATCGGGCTTTTCCTGACCCTGGTTCCCGCCATCGCCACCCGCAGGTGGAGCATCACGCTCCCCTGGCAGGTCAATCTTCTCATCGCCTTCTTGCTCTACCTCCATGTCGCCGGCGAGATCCAGGGATACTACCTGCTCTACTACCCCTACTACGACAAGATCGCCCACCTCATCGCCGGGATAACCGTCTCGATACTCGCCTTCGCCATCGTCCTGCTGCTCGACCGGTTCAGCAGGCTCAACCTCTCAAGGGGGATGATCGTCGGGTTCATCATCATCACCGCGATGGCGATGGAGGGGTTCTGGGAGATCTACGAGTGGATCTTCGACACCTTCCTCGGAACAAACCTCCAGCACGGGCTCGACGATACCATGCTCGATATGATCTTCGTTCTGGTCGGGTCGGTCATCGTCGCGCTTGCCGGGAACCGTTATCTCTCCCGGTTCTCGAAGGAGGAGATCACCGACACACTGGTGATCCCGAAAGAGCCCCCGGCCGAATGACGGCCGGAACCTTTTTTAAATCCGCCCCGGAGAGGGGGCGCCATGCTCGAGCGGATGGCAACCGGTGCGGGAAACGTCGTCGGATTCCGGTTCGACGGCGAGATGACGGCAAACGACTACGTTGGGACACTGATCCCGGCGCTTGAGGCGGCGGAGAGGAGCCACCCGGTTCTCCGGATACTCTTTCATATCGTGAACTTCCACGGCTGGAAACCGCACGGCTACTGGGAGAGGCTCAAGGACCGGCCGGGAATGGAGAAGGTCGACCGGATCGCGATCGTCGGCGGGGAGAAGTGGGAGGAGTGGATGAACTACCTGCCGGGGCTCTTCACCGGCTTTACGGGCATCGACGTGCGCTATTTCACCGAAGGCCACCTGGACGTCGCCATCGGCTGGTTGCGGGAGCCGATACCGGTTGTTCCGGAAGCGCGATAGGTGCCGATCACGCCTGTTTCCGGAGAACAGGCAACCTTTTTTCATCCCGGGCAACCTACCGGTGATCAGACAGACACCCCATGCTATACTATAAAGACATCGTTTTCCAGAAACCCCTGCCTGAAGAGATCCGGCGTCTCGGGCTGCTCCCGGCGGACCTTCACTTCCATACCCGGCACTCCGACTCCCCCACCCGCGTGCGCGATGCATTGAAACTCGCGGCACGGCGGGGGATCGGGCTTGCGATCACCGACCACAACCAGGCAAGCGGCGTGGCCGAGGCGGAGCGACAGGGGATCCGGGTCCCCCTCATCCCCGGGATCGAGGTCAGCGCCAACGACGGCCCGCACATCCTGCTCTACTTCTACTCGGCATCCGACCTCCTGGACTTCTACCGGCGTCACGTCGAGAAGAACCGGAGGGACGGTCCGTACACCGCGATACTCCTCGATACCCCCGAGATCCTCGACCGCCGGGAAGGCTACGCCTGCATCGCCGTCGAGGCGCACCCCTGCGGCTACGCCTTCCTGAACCGGGGTGTCCAGCGCTGCGTCGCCGGCAGGTGCATCGGCGAAGATATCTTCTCCCGCCTGGACGGGCTCGAGGTGATCTGCGGCGGGATGGCCCGGAGCCACAACCTGAAGGCGGCCGGGCTCGCCGTCGCCCACGGTCTCGGGCGGACCGGCGGAACCGACGGCCACCTCCTCTACGAGCTCGGGGGGGTCGTCACCTGCGCCGAGGCCGATACCGTCGAAGAGTTCCTGGACGCCATCCAGGCGAAAAAGACCGCCGTCATCGGGCGCGAGCGGCCGTTCTTCGAGAAGGCGGTGATGGGGACGGCGGTCCTCCCGCACCACCTCCCCTACACCGTCCCCATCCTCCAGGCCCGCTGGGAGCAGGACCTCCCCCGGATCAGGAAGTTTGTTGCGGGCCGGCTGAACCGGTGAAGGCTCTCACCCGAGCGGCGAGAAGAGGCGGGAGACCGACTCCTTCACCCGGATTCTCCGAGACCGCGTTCGGTAATCCTCCGGCGTGATCTCGGTCGAGACCGCGAGATCCTCCTCGAACGCCCGCACGAGTTCGGCACCGACGGCCGCGTCGTAGAAGAACGCGTTCGCCTCGAAGTTCAGCCGGAAACTCCGGACGTCCCAGTTCGCGCTCCCGACCGAACCCGCCTTACCGTCGACGACGATCGTCTTTGCGTGGAGGAACCCGTCGTCGTAGGTGTAGGCCCGCACCCCGGCATCCAGCAGGTCGCCGATGAACGAGAGCGTCGCCCAGTAGACGAACGGGTGGTCGGGCTTGCAGGGGATCATGATCCGGACGTCGACCCCGGAGAGCGCCGCGAGTCGCAGGGCGTCAGCGATGCTCTCGTCCGGTATGAAGTAGGGCGTCTGGATGGAGACCGACTCCCGGGCGGAGTTGATCAGTTTGAGGTACCCCTCCTTTATCGGGCTCCACCGGGTATCCGGGCCGCCGGAGACGATCTGGACGGGCGTTGTGCCGGGAGCGTCCTCCTCGGGGAAGTAGCAGGTCTCGAGGCCCGGGTACTCGCCGGTCACGTAATGCCAGTCGAGGAAGAACCGGAGCTGGAGCATCCGGACGGCTTCTCCCGTGATCCGAACGGCGGTATCGCGCCAGCGGCCGAGCGGCCCCTTCCCGAGATACTCGTTTCCAATGTTAAACCCGCCGATGAACCCGACCTCCCCGTCGATGACGGCGATTTTGCGGTGGTTACGGTAGTTTATCCGGTAGATCGAGGGGAAGAAGACGCCGATCTGCCCGCCCGCCTCCTCCAGTTCGGAGAACGCCTCCCGCGACCCGCCCCCTGCCCGGGAGCCCATCGCATCGAAGAGGAGACGGACCTCGACGCCCTCCCGGGCCTTCTCGGTAAGGGCGCGGACGACCGCCCGCCCGAGTTCATCGTTATTGATGACGAAGTACTCCAGGTGGATGTTATGGCGTGCCATGCGGATCACGGCAAAGAGCGCGTCGAAGATATCCTCGCCCCGGGTGTAGACGTCGACCCGGTTCCCCTCGGTCAGGTAGGCCCGGTTGTTCCGGAGGAGGAGGAAGATTGCGTCGCGGAACTCCTCCGCCGCCGGGGTGGCGAACCGATGATGGTTGCCGGCGAGCGCCCGATGCTGCTCCTCGAAAGTCTCCTGGAGAAAACAGCGGTCTTCGTGCTCCTTGACGACGAACATCCTCTGCCGGGTATAGTTCTGCCCGAAGAAGAGGTAGAGGGCGAACCCGACGGGGGGCAGAAGGAAGAGAACGACCAACCAGGCCGTCGTCGCCGTCGGGTTTCTCCGCTCGAAGAAGACGATCGTAACGGCAAACACGACGTTGAGCGCCAGGACGAACCCTATCAAGAGCAGCAGTTCCAATCGAGAGACCCCCTGCCGGAGCAGGGCGTTCCCGTCTATCTCCCCGCAGGGGTATATACGTACCCGCCGGGAGATCACCACCGGTCAGCCATACCTTTTTTTCTTCAGAGCGCTATAGGGGCACCCATGCTTGACCGGATGAAGGAAAGTTCAGGAAGTATTCTCGGGTTCAGGTTCGACGGAAAGCTGAGCGAGAGCGATTACGCCACCATCCTGATCCCTGAGCTCGAACGAGCAATGGGAGAGAACCGGAACGTCAGGCTTCTTTTGAAGATCGAGGGATTCCGCAGCTGGAGGCCGGGGGAGGGGTGGGAAGCCTTCAAACAGTGGCCCGGGTTGGAGGAGGTCGACCGGATCGCCGTCGTCGGCGGAGAGCGGTGGCGGGAATGGATGAACCGCCTGCCGGGGCTCTTTGTCGGATTTAACGGGGTCGACGTGCGCTACTTCCCGGAGAGCCGTCTCCGGGACGCATGGGGCTGGCTCCGAGAAGGGCTCGTGATAACGACGCCGCGGGCGGCGTGAAACGCCTATATACCGTGGGCTCCAACGCATCGGTATGCATTGTCCGGTCTGCGGGCACGACTGCGTCACGGACGCCCGCACGATCTTCGCGGAACTTCCCGGGCGGTTCGCCCCGTGCCCCGACTGCATGGGGCTCGTCTACGACAAGAGGAGCGCTCCCCCCGATATCGATACGGCCGAGCCCTGCCCCTCCTGCGGGAAGCGGTTCATCGACGAGGTCTTCGCCCACATCTACCGGGTGATGGCCGCCGAAGGGGATCTCGCCGGGACCGAACCCCTCGCCGCGGCCGGAATGCCGCTTGTCCATCCCGGGTTTGCCATGCGCTCGGCTCCTTACCTCCCGCCCGGATCCCTCGTCCTCCTCTCCCGGTCGGCCGGGAAGCGTGCCGCCGCCCGCCTGGTTGCCGAGGTTCCCGAGGTCCGGGGAGTCGTCAGGACGGGTGCCGGAGCACCGGGGATCAGCGATACCGATGCCGAGCCCGCCGGGCATACCCTCCTTGCCGGATGCGACGTCCGGGCCGACGTCTTCCCGACCCGGGTGGGACCGATCGTCGTCTACAAACAGCAGTCAGCCCTGCACGTCGAGTTCCCGCGTGACCGCGACGAGAAGATCCTCTCGCTCGAGCGCGAGATCGACCGGCACCGCCCCCGGACGTTCGTCGACGCCTGCTCGGGTGCCGGGACCCTCGGCATCGCCGCCGCCCGGGCGGGAGTTCCCCGCGTGATCGCGAACGACGCCTGGTACGCCGCGGCCTTCTGGACCGCCTGCAACATCGCGGTGAACCGGGAGTTCCTCGGTGTCGGGGAGGTGGCGATGCACGTATCCTACGACGGCCTCCGCCGCCGGCCGGTCGCGCGCGATCCCGTCAGGGTCGCCAGCGCCGCCGGGGCGCAGGAGATCGAGGTCTACCAGGGCGACCTGCGGCTGCTTTCGGCCGTCCTCCCGCCCGGTATCGATCTTGCCGCCCTCGACCTCTTCGAGAAGAATGACGGGCGCAAGGTCGAGGAGATCACCGGAGCCTGGCGTGCCCGGGTGGGCGGAGCTATTTTTATCCCATAGATTCCAGTATATACGGGGACTAGCCCGGGTGGCTCGGCGTCACTTGTTACCCGAAACCGCCGTCAGCGGGGGGCGAAGTCTGAGGAAGGCCGCAGCGGCCTGCAGGAACCTCTGCGTCCCGACGGAGAAACCTCGTCCCATGAGGTCGGCGGAGAGGGATCAAAGTCCCGGAGGGGGCGGCGACCTTTTGCCGCGGGTACCGGTTCAGGCCCGGAAGGGAGCAGACTTACCGTGGACGTTCGGCGCCCATGGGGTTGCGGGGTGGAGGAGGGATGCTGCGGTGAATGCTTGTGCGCACGGTCGACCAAGGACGTGTCCCCAACGGCGATCTTCATGGCAAAAGTAACGATTCTTGGAGCTACAGGGAACGTCGGCGTATTTGCGGCCCACACCGTATCCGAGATCCCCTACGTCAGCGACATGCTGCTCGTGGGAAGACCCGGACGCGAAGATTTCCTCGCGGGCTGCTGCCGTGACCTATCCGACTCGTTTGCCGCACGCGGCACCGACGTCCGCCTCTCCTACAGCACCAGTCTTCTCGATGCGAAAGACTCGGACATCATCATCTGCACCGCAGGGGTGCCCCGCCGTCCGGGACAGGACAGAAACGACCTCGCCTTCGAGAACGCAAAGATCGTTGCCGAAACCGCTGAGACGATCGGCCGGACATCGCCCGACGCCATTCTCTTTCTCGTCACAAATCCCGTCGACGTCATGACCGCCGTCGCCCTGAAATACTCGGGGCTCCAGCCGAGACAGATCTTCGGCCTCGGAACGCATCTCGACTCGATGCGCCTGAAGTCCCTGATTGCGCGATACTTCCGCGTCCACGTCAGCGAGGTGCACACCCGTATCATCGGCGAGCACGGCGACAGCATGGTTCCGCTCTGGTCGGCGACGACGATCGGCGGCATCCGAATCACGAACCTGCCCACCTTCTCGGGACTGCCCGCGCAGGAGATGATCGAGACCGTCAGAACGAGCGGCGAGGCGATCATCAGGGACAAGGGAGCCACCGTCTACGGGCCGGGAGAAGCGATTGCGACGCTTGTAAGGACGATCCTCAGGGACGAGAACCGTATCCTCACCGTCTCGAGTTACATCAAGAGCGAGATCCACGGGATCGGCGATGTCTGCATCGGGGTACCCGCCCGCATCAACCGCGACGGCGTCTTTCCGGTTCCGCTCAGCCTCGAAGAGGACGAAGTTACCGGGTTCCGCGAGTCGGTCAAGAAGATCCGCAACGTCACTGCCGACGTGATGGAACGGCTCGAAGAGGCCCGTTAACAAAAGTAGGTATCGAAGTCCCACTCATACAAGAGTGGATTCGATGATCTCGGCGCTTGCGACGCCTTCTATCTTCTGGAGCGCTGCTTCGACCTTATCGGGAGCCCCGGCACTGTCGGGGACGACGACGGCGGCTTTCAGCGCCACGAGGCCGAAGCCGATCGGCTCTTCCTGAATATCGTCGACCGGGACGGCCGCCCTGACCGCCGCTTTGAGCGCTTCACGGTCGACATCCGGCGACTCCGGCATGATCTTCACGATTATGGCTACGTTTCCCATGGTTATGGCCCCTGGAACCCGCACTTCGGGCACGTATATCCTATACTCTGCTCCCTGCACCGGTAGCACCGGTTGATCTCGTGCGCGCACACCGGGCATGGGAACCAGGTGGAGCCTTCCTCAGCCAGTGTGGCGTTGCAGGAGGTACATCGGTCTCTCGCTGTCATCGTTGCTTCCTCGAATGTTAACCTATCATATCGCTGCCGCAGCAATTAAAATCTCGGATCGACGAGAGTCCCGACGACCGGCTCGCCACGGAGGGCACTGCGGAGACGCTCGTCGTGCCTGCCGTTGACCACCCGGGCCCGGAGATCGTGATCGAAGACGAACCGGATGAACGCGGGATCGACCTCGTCGGAGACGAGATCGGGATCTTCGACCCGCGAGAGGAGCTTACGGTGGTGATGGATGCCGTCGACCGATTTCAGGAGGAGGAGGTCGGCCGAGAGTTCGCGAGCGACCCAGGCGGCGATGGTGTCGGAGGTGACGTCCCAGGAGTGGGGGAGGGGGTCGGCTTCACGCAGGCCGCAGTAGGGGAGGAGGACCGTCGCCTCCGCGGGAAGCGCGAGGGTGGAGGTTGCCGGGATGCCGTGCGAGGCGATGTACCACGCAAACTGCTCCATGCCGGCGATCGCCATCCAGTGGGCGGCGTCCTCGGAGACGTCGAGCCGCCGGACGAGGTCGGCGAACTTCCCGCCGCCGGGCACGATCAGCACCGGGCGTCCGACCTCCCTGAAGATCTCGATCAGGGGGACGACCCGATCGAAGAGGCTCCCTCCGACCTTGACGACCAGCGGGGGTGCGGGCGAATTCATATCGTTTCGCTATTAAACCGGAGATGACATAACTCTTTACGTATGCGCCGGATCGCCGCCGCCGTCCTGCTCCTCTGTCTCCTTGCCGGCACGACCGCCGGTATTCAGATCGTCGAGTTCTGCCCGGACCCCTACCAGCCCGGCGACCCCGACGAGTACCTGGTGCTCGAGGGGACGGGGATCCTCGACGGGTTCGTCCTCTCGGACGGCGAAGGCGGCTACCGGTTCCCGCCCGGAACGCGGATCGACGGGCGACTGGTGGTCGCGAGGAGCGGTCCGGCGTTCGAGCAGTCGCACGGCTACCTCCCCGACTTTGAGATCCAGGAGCGGACGCCGGCCGTGCCGGACGTGATCCCGAACGGAAACCTCCTGATGGCGAACCGGGCGGATGAACTCCTCCTCTACCACAAAACAACCCTCGTCCAGCAGATCGCCTGGCCCGGCGACGTCTGCGCCCGGGAAGGCCAGGTCCACTACCTCGATGACGGTGTCTGGGACCCGCGCCCGCTCTTTATCGGCCAGTCCCGTTTTGCGCCAGAAACCTTCGAAGAGGTGGCGGTAACAGCGTTCGCCGCCCCGGACTGCTCCTACGAGGTCTTCTCGGCGACCGTCGCGGCGGCGGAGCGCGAGATCCTCGTAAACGTCTACGAGTTCACCGACGAGAAGATGGCAGGCGACCTCATCGCCGCCCGCAAACGAGGGGTTGCCGTGACAATCCTCCTCGAGGGCGGGCCGGTGGGCGGGGTCTCGCCGGAGGGGCGCGCGGTCGCCGGCGCCCTCAACCGGAGCGGCATCCCGGTTCTCTCGATGACGACGACCGATGCCGCCCACGCGAAGTACCGCTACGACCACGCAAAATACATCGTCATCGACGGGAGCACCGTCCTCCTCGGGAGCGAGAACTTCAAGCCCGGCGGCTACCCGGCGGCGGGGCTGCAGGGCAACCGCGGGTGGGGCGTCCTCCTCGAGGATCCGGCACTCGCGGCCTACTTCCGGGAGGTCTTCTCATTCGATTCGGCGGGCGGCGACATCGTCCCGCTCGAAGGGACGACGGCCGAACTCTACACGCCCTGGGCGCCCGACTACACGGTCGAGTTCGCCCCCTGCCGCGCGGAGGGGGCGCGGGTGACCCCGGTCATATCCCCGGACACCAGCGTCCTCATCCTCGACCTGATCGAGGGCGCAGAGGAGAGCATCGCGATCGAGCAGGCCTACATCACGAACGAGACCCCGTACGACCTCAACCCCTACCTCGCGGCCGCGATCGAGGCCTCCCGGCGGGGCGTCGCGGTGCGGGTGCTCCTCGACTCTGCCTGGTTCAACACCGAGGGCGCCGCGGACAACGACGAGATGGTCGAGATTATCAACCGGATCGCCGCGGCCGAGGGGCTGCCGCTCGAAGCCCGGCTCGCCGACCTCGAAGCGAACGATCTCGCAAAGATCCACAACAAAGGCGTCATCGTCGACGGAAAAACGGTGCTCGTCAGCAGCATCAACTGGAACGCCAACTCACCGGCGCTCAACCGGGAAACGGGCGTGATCGTCGAGCACACCGATATCGCCGCGTACTATACCGCTGTCTTTGAAGACGACTGGGACGCTTCGGACGGGAGTGGAGCGAACGGCGTTCGGGAACCGGATCGGATCAAAATAGCGGCGGCGGCATGCATCCTCGTCGCGCTGACGGGGCTCTACCTCTACCGCCGGAGGCGCGCCTGATACGTCACCGGTTGCCGGCAAACTCGGCGGAGCGGCAGACGTCGCAGATGGTGATCGTCCCCTCGCCCGAGGCGACGGCGGAGACCCACCGCTCGATGACCGATTCAAGGTTGTCGGGGAGAACTTCCCGGTTGAATCCGCGTTTCCGGCTCATGTACTGGGATATCGCGGCCCTGCTGATCCCGAGACGCTTCGAGGCCTCGCTCTGCGTGATCCCCCGCTCATTCACCAGACGATAGACCATCTCGGCACGCATCTGCGGAAGCAGCCTCCGGACGAGGGTATCGCACCGCATGATGTCGCAGGGGGAAGGCTCGGTCATTGCGCAGACACCATCTGGGAGTCTTTGTACTCGTAGAGGATCTGCCGTGCATCCCTGAAGTTGAACTTCTCCACGATCATATCGTTGTCTTTGAGTCGTTTTAAAGCATACCGGACGGTGCGGGGGGCAAGGCTGCTGAGGCGGACGAGCTCCTTGTGGGTCAGGGCGCCCCCATCTTCGAGCAGGAGGAGGATCTTTCTCGAGGAAGGGGGGAGGTTCACATCATCCATAGAGGATAGTTAACGCTGTTAACATATCAACGTGACGGAAGTTATTAGCCCGGGAGTCGATAGGGATTACTATGCTGGAACGGCAGGAGAAAGCAGCACTCGTCACCCTCGTATGCGTCGTCGGGATCGTGCTTGCGGCGCACCTCCTCTTCGACGCCGTCGGCCGGCCGCTGGTGGCGGAGCCGTACTCACCGGAGGTCCCGGACGGGGCGCTGGTTCTCCTCGAAGGGAGCATCGAAGGGATCGCGAAGACCTCGACCGGCAATCACCTGATCCTCACCGTCAACGGCACCGCGGTCTTCCTGCCGGAGAACGTGGCCGCCGGGCTCGAACTGCACGAAAACGAGAACATAACGCTGTACGGGGTCGTTCAGACCTATCGCGGAAAACGGGAGGTGGTGGTATCCTCATCCGGGGACATCCGGGTTCTGAGATGAACTACTTCTTCTTCGTGTAGAAGATATCGGCGTCGTCGGCGTCCCCGAAGAGGGGCTCTCCCCGCCGGGACTTCCCGCGGCTCTCCTCCTTCTTCGCAGTCTCCCGTTCGGGCTCCCGGCGGCCGGGGGCCGGGGCCTCGTCGGGCTTCTTCTTCCGTCCTCCCTCCACGCCGGTTCCGGTGGGGAGGTCTCCGTCGTTGATCCGCACCCTCGGCATACAGGATACTCACCCTGTCCGATATATGACTCCTCTGGATCGGCCGGCGGCCATGTGTGGTTTTTTCGGTATAACGCGCCTCATCTCCGCCTCCGGCCGGGTGAGGATACCGGGAGGGAGGAGAAAGACTGCATAAGATCGGTTTTCACCGCATGGCGCGCCGCCGCGCGGAGTTTAGACCATAGAATTGTCCGCAAAGAATCTTCTCTCCGCAGAGAGACATTCAACCATCGAGAACGGCAGCAATTCGAACCGAGGAGGGCGGCGCGGATATCGGGGTTGCGCTCCCGCCCCGGTCATCCTCTCCGGGAGCGCGATACTCGCGCTCTACGCCGTCGCCTCCCGGTTCACATAAACCGCTCGAACCGGTCGCGGGAGACCCGGCAGATGGGGCAGGTCTCGGGCGGCTCGTTCCGGGCGCAGAGGTAACCGCAGACCCGGCACCGCCAGACCGGGTAGTTCAGGGTTCCCGGTGCGCGGCCCACCAAGGCGCGTTCCTCCTTCTGCCGGGTGCGCTCCGCCGGGGGCGGCCGCCGTTCCGGGACGGGGGCGGCGGCACGCTTCCCGCTCTCCACATCGGCGGTGACGTAGAGCGCGCAGTAGCAGGCCCCGAAGTCGGCGAGATCGGGGTCCCGGTAGTCGCAGGGGCAGATGATGTCGAGGTCGTCGTCCCGGTTTCCCGAGGCAAGCCTGCAGGGGCAGGAGATGTAGCCGTACCGCTCCCGGTTCGCGAGCAGGCCCCTGACGAGATCGCAGGTGAACTCCCGGTCGGGGTTGAGGTGGTACCCGCCGGCCTCTGCCTCGGCTTCGAGGTCGCGCATGAGCCGGTTCACCTCTCCGTCACTCACCGCATCAGGCACCGACCGCCTCCCGGATCTCTTCCTCCCGGAACCCCACGATCACCGTTGCGTCGTCGATGACGACCGTCGGAAACGAGAGCCGAGGGTTCCAGCGTTCGACCTCCCGGACCACGCGGTCGCGCTCCTCCCCCGCGAGCAGGTCCACGTAGACGTACGAGAACCCGACGCCGAGGTCGGTGAGAAGTTCCTTCGTCCGGGCGCACCAGCCGCAGGTGCTCAGGGCGTAGAGCATCACCCTGCCGCGGTCCTCGCCGGGGACGTGCTGCATCTCTACCAGAAAACTCCCTCCATCTCTCCCTGCTACGGGGGCCGAAGGTAAGTATCTTGCCCCGGAGGAAGCGGGCTTGAGGATCAGAAACAGGCCGGCACCGTTCCCAAGAGCCCGAACCGGGGCTGCACCGCAGGGGAGAGAGAAAAAAAGACGGGGTTTTCCTCGTAAAGAGGAATGGCCGGCCGGACGGCCGGGCCCGGGTAACTTCTTATCCTGCCGTGCAGGAAGGAGAGGTGAGAGAAGGCATGAACGTCAGGAGATTTGCCGGCATCGCGGCCGCGCTCGTGATTGCGGCATGTATCTGCGGCACTGCCGCCGCACAGCAGACGGGTATCGACGATATCGGTACGGTCGCCGCCGGAGAGACGGTCGCCATCGGCGGGACGACGAACCTCGCCCCCGGCAACCGCCTGCTCATCAAGGTGACGCCGGTCGGGTTCGGGCCGGGGAACGCCTCGGTGCAGGGAGGGACGTCGGGAACGGCCGTTGTAGAGGAGGGGAACAACACCGCGAACACCTGGTCGTTCGACGTGGACACGACCGGGTTCGAGCCCGGGGAGTACAGCGTGACCGTGGAGTGGGTCGAGGGCGACGCCACCGCAAGCACCACCTTCACCGTCGTCGAGGCGGCGCCGGCGACCCCGACGCCGACGGCAACCCCGGCCGCCACCACACCGCCGACGACGATGGCAAGCCCCACGCCGACCGCGGCAGGATCCGTTCTCCCGGCGGCTGCCCTCGCGGCAGGGCTGGCCGGCTACCTGGTGCGACGGCGGTAGGGGGCGGCTCGGGAGCACCATAGGGGTGAATTCACGTCGCCTGGACCCATCTGTCGAACTTCACGTTTTCGCACCCGACGGTGCTCGAACTCCAGTCCAAAGGGCCGTCGTCTTTCACACCTGACGGTGCTCATGCTCCGTTCCTACCGGAACGTCGCACTTCGCGGCTTCGCGCTCTTCGCGTGAGGCCGTATTACTATCCTCACAAGCCGCTCACGCGAAGCCGCGAAACCCGGTGTCCCAACACGAACCCTTGCACTTCCCGCACTCCTCACCGCCGGTCGACGATCCGCTTCGGCCGGCCGGGCGCCCGGTGGAGTTCGAGCCCGCCCGGCGGCGCGACGCTGCAGAGGATCTGGAGCGACCCGTCCTCGTATGCCCCCGAAAGGGCCGGAACCGACCGCAGGAGGGCGGCAAGGAACGTCTCCCCGACCTCGTCCGCATCGACGCGGGCGGGATCGAAGCACTCCACGCTCACCCGGAGGATGGTCTCCCCCGCCTCGTCGCCGCCGTAGACGAACGCCTCGTACTCCCCGTTCAGGCGGGCCATGTTCTCGGGCGCAAAGACCGCCGCCTCCACGTCCACCCGGTTGAGCGCGATATCCCCGATCCGGATCGTCTCCGCCTCGCGTCGGGGTGAGGCGATCCGCATGTGCGTCCGCCCGCACCCGCACTGCTCCCGGGAGACGACCGAGCAGGTATCCTCCGTATCGTAGTTGATGAGGAGCGTCCCCGCCCTCTTGCCCGGCGCAAGGAGCGTCGTATAGACCAGCCTCCCCGTCTCGCCGTCATGGACGAACCGGTTCATCCCGGGGTCGTAGAGGTCGAAGTGAACCAGATCCTCGGGGACGTGGAGTCCTGCCTGACGGGTGCATTCGCCGCACATCGTCCCCTCGGTGCTCCCGTAGGAGTTGTAGACCGGGCATCCCCAGACCTCCTCCAGGTAGCGCCTCGATTCCGGGGCGAAACTCTCGCCCCCGACGACGAGGCGTTTCACGCCCGAGTCCTGTGGCGGGTGCCCTTCCGCCTCCATCCTGCGGGCGAGCCGGAGGAGCTTGAAGACGCTCCCGATCAACGCCGTCGGGCGGTACTGCTCCATCACCCTGACCGGAAAGGTGCACTTCCCCTCCGGGACGATCGCCATCCCGAGGTCCCGGGCGGCGAGGGTCATGGTGTTCGCACCGACGTTCATCCCGTAGGAAGCGCAGACCACCACCCGGTCGCCGGCCTCGAAGCCCTGCGAGACAAAAAGCCGGGCGTACTTCTCCGCATACCGCTCCCAGTCCTCCCAGGTGAGGAAGAAACTCTTCGGGATACCGCTCGTCCCGGAGGTCTCGTTGACGGTGAAGACCGCCTCCCAGGGGACGCTCTTGAAACAGAACTCCTGCTCGTGCGGGGGCTGGTATCGCCGGATCGTCGCCCCGGAGATGATGGGCAGATCGCGGAGATCCTCGTGCTCCCGGATAGCCTCCGGGCGGATGTTGTGCCGCTCGAACCACCGGCGGTAGAAGGGCGAGTGCTCCCTCGCGTACCGGACGGTCAGACGGATCCGCTCGTCGATCAGCGTATCGAGATCCGGGCGGGCAAGCGTCTCCACCGCCGGGTCATGGTACCGGTTGCCTGTCATCCGACCGGGATAGACGTAGGGGATAAAATAGGTGCCGGGGGATCAGAGCGCCCAGGCGGGAATGTCCAGGGGGACCCCAAGTGCCCAGAGGACGAGGGTGAAGAGGAAGAACGTCCAGAGAATCACACCGATGAGGTCAAGCGCCCAGCCGGACCGGAGCAGATCTCTTGCGGTGACGTACCCGCTCCCGTAGGCGACGGCGTTCGGCGGGGTGGCGACCGGGAGCATGAACGCCATCGAGGCGCAGACCGCGGCGGTCATCATCAGAATGACCGGGTTGACCTCCACACTGATGGCCGTGACCGCCATGATCGGCATCAGGACGGCGGCCATGGCGGTGTTGGAAGAGACCTCCGTCGCAAGCGAGACGCCCAGGGCCACGACGAAGACCAGAATGACAATCGGGAGTCCGTGGATAAGCGTGAGCGACTCGACGATCGCCACAGCAAGCCCGCTCTGAATGAACCCGTTTGAGAGGGCGATGCCGCCGCCGAAGAGGAGGAGGATGCCCCAGGGGATCTTCACCGCCCACTCCCAGTCCATGGTGAAGATGCCCTCCTTCCGGTCGACCGGGAGGACGAAGAGGAGGAGCGCCCCGAAGATCGCGATGGTGGAGTCCTTGATCCCGGGGAAGATCATGTCGAGGCCGGGGATGACGAACCCGCCGATATCCTTTGTCTGGGCAAATATCCAGGCGAGGGCCGTCAGGGCGAAGACGATGAGCGTCCACCGCTCTCCCGTCGATATCTGGCCGAGTTTTGCAAGTTCTTCACGAATGAGCCCCTTTGCACTCGGGAGGGTTGCCACCATCCGGCGGTAGGGAACCTGCGTGAGCCAGAGCCATGCGATGATGATGAATATGGCAGCGAACGGAACGCCGAACTTCATCCAGGTGAAGAAGTCGATAGTGGGCGCGTCGGGAAAGATCGTCGCGAGCTGGGAGATGAAGATCCCGTTCGGGGGCGTGCCGATGATCGTCGCAATCCCCCCGATGCTCGCGGCGTAGGGGATGGATATGACCAGGCACCGGGCAAGGGCCTGCTCTTTGCCGTCGAGATTCTCAAGGGTTTTGTCGGTCCCGGGAATGATCGTCAGGATGATCGCGACCGCGATCGGGATCATCATCATCGCCGTCGCGGTGTTCGAGATCCACATCGAGAGGAACGCGGTGGCGACCATGAACCCGAGCACCAGGCGTCTCGGGCTCGTACCGACGATCCGGATGATATGCAGGGCTATCCGCCGGTGCAGGTTCCACCGCTGCATCGACATCGCGATGATGAACCCCCCGAGGAAGAGGAAGATCACCTCGTTGCCGTACGATTCCGCCACCTTCACCGGGGAAAGGACACCGAGTGCCGGGAAGAGGACCAGCGGGAGGAGGGCGGTCGCCTCAAGGGGGATGACGCCCGTACCCCAGAGGAGGATCATAAGGACGGTGACTGCCGCGACGGACCTGGCCTCGGGCGCAAGGACGGTGGGATCCACAGGGATCGCCAGGATCGCAAAGAAAACAAGTAACGACGCAACGATTATGGCGACCTTTTTCATCGTCAGGAATTGGCGAAGAGAATATTTAAGGGTAAGGAATCTGCTTGCACGTGATTCTGGCGGTTTGCGGCTAACTCCGACCCCCCCTGTCGGCTTCACGCCTACGACCGGGAGAACGCATTGCGGCCGGAACGGGGTCGGATGCAGGGGGATCGCCGCGCCGTCACACCAACCTATATCAGTAAAATCAGCACAGGGAATGTCATGAGACCAGATTGGATCCGCAGGCGAGGCCCTGTCATCCTCCTCGCCGTCTGTCTCCTTGCCCTCTCTGCAGGGCAGGCCGGAGCCCGCGGGCCGGCGATAAACGATATCCAGCCCTACGACACCATCTTCGTCTACGAAGAGGGGCTCGACCTCACGCAACTCCGCGACCCGGCCACGAACAACCGCGTCACGGAACTGCGGAAGTACCAGAACGACGATCCCAACCGGGGGGCCACGAGGAGCATCCCGGTCCCCGACGACACGAACTTCGAGGTGCAGGAATTCCAGGTGCGCGAAGACTACGGGACGTACTACGCCTTCAACCCCACGGACGGGGCGACGGCGCAGGTCATGATCCGCGAACCGAGGCTCTTCCTCGATGTGGTGCTCGCGGACCCCTACCACAACGAGCCCCTGGAGGGGCTGACCGTCTCCCCGAACACCCGGATAGCCTTCAGGGTATCCGCCCCCGACGTCGGGGCGTTCTACGAGGCGGGCGGGGTCTACCCGGCGACGATCGATATCGTGCTCACCACACCGGGCGGCGCCGAGACGACGAGGATCGGGGGGGTCAACCTGGCCGGGCTGAACGTCAGTTCGACCCGGTTCTACACCGACGACCCCGCGAGACCGGGCGCAGTCCGGATCGGCGACATCGGTAGGCCGGGGACGTACTCCGTCCGGGCCGTATGGAGGACGCCTTCGGGATTCGACGCCTATGCTCCCGACTCCGAGCCGGTGACGTTCACGGTAGCAAACCGTATCGGGGTGGACACGACCGCGACGCCGACACCTGCCGCAACCGTGACGGCGACGCCGACGGCAACTCCGACGCCGACGACCGCACCCCCGACGACGGTTCCCACGACCGAACCGACAGAGACCCCAACGCCCACCGCGACGACGGAACCGGCAACCCCGACACCGACCGCGGCACCGCTCCCGGCCGCCCAGGCCGTAGCAGCGGTCGGGTTCGCCCTGGCGCTCGCCGGCAGGCGGCGGTGAAAAATTAGCAGAACCGGCAGCCGCAACCGCCGGCCGCGTCCCTGATGCCGCGGAGGGCGGCCGCCGCCCATTTCGCGACGCCCGGATCGGCGTCCTCAAGCGCCTGCATGAGCGCCGGAACCGCTCCGACATCCCCTATCATCCCGAGGGTGTAGGCCGCCCACATCCGGAGGCGGGGATCGGGATCGTCGAGCGCAGAAAGAAGCGGCGAAAGGGCAACCGGGCCGAGTGCGGCGAGCTCCGCCGCCGCTGCCATCCGGTCGGCACTGCTGCCGGCGCGGAGGATACCGATCAGCGCATTCGTTCTGTCTGTCACGGCGACGTTCTCTCCTCTTCCTTCTTTTTGCCGCCCGCTCTTCCGCCGTCAACCGATGCGACCGCCGTATCATCCCGCTCGCTGACCGTTACATCCATGGTTGCTTTTCGGCGTAAGAGAAGAAAAATCGCCCGTTTCTCACCGGGCGCACATATCACTCACGTGAAACTTCGCTTTTCCAAAAAGGGGGTTAGTGGGTCTGCCGGTAGTAGTCCCACGCGTCGATAACGGTCCCGTTTGCAAAGATGCAGACGCCGTACTCGCTGCCGTCGGGATTCTTCCGGATCTCGTAGGCGTGGCCCTGCTCGATGCACCAGACCGCTGCCGGGTTCGCGATGCCGGCGTTCCCGCCGCACGCGGCACAGGCCGACGGGACGGCGAGGATCTCGACCGGGGTTCCCCACTGCTGGATGGTCATGGTGTCGCGGGAGACTTCACCGGCAAAGGTGAGCCGCATCCCGTCGACGCGATAGCGCTCTTCGAGGTCGAGCGGGAGGTAGCGTTCCCCGTTGTCGGCGGCGATCCCGTAGAACCCGCCCTCGAGGTCGATGTACGTGACTGTTCCGGTCGTTGCGACGTAGGTCGCGTTCCCTGCCGTATCGATGGCGATGACCTCTACGGGGGTGCCCCACTGCTGGATGGTCATGGTGTTCTCCTTGATCCGGGCGACGAACGTCACGTTCGTGCCGTCGACCTGCCAGGTCTCGTTCAGGTTGAGCGGGAGGTAGTTGCCGTCATCGGCGACGAGGCCGTAGAACCCGCCTTCAAGATCGATGTAAGTGACCGTGGCGTTCCCGGAGACGAGCAGGACGCCTTCAATCACCTCGATCGACCTGATCTCCACAGGGGTTCCCCACATCTGGATTCCCGCTGCATCGTCCTGCACGTCGGCGCTGAACTGCACTGAAAGACCGTCCTGCCGGTACTCCGCCGGAAGGTTAGCGGGCAGGTAGTTTCTGCCGTCATCGGTGACGAGGCTGTAGAACCCGCCCTCGAGGTCGATGTAGGTGACCGTGGCGTTCGCTGCGACTGTCCGCCGGGTGTCGTCCGCCGCGATCTCGACAACCTCGACCGGCGTTCCCCACTGCTGGATGGTCGCCGTCTCGTCTACGAGATCGACGACAAACCTGACCCGGAGGCCGTCGGCGCGGAACTCCTGCGGGAGGTCGGCGGGGAGGTAGCGTTCGCCGTCATCGGCGACGATGCCGTAGAACCCGCCCTCGAGATCGACGAAAGCGATCGTGCCGTTCCCGGAGACGCGGTCGGCCGCCGTCTCCTCTCCCCCGGCGGCAATGCACCCACAGGCGATGACGGCCCCGAGGAGAACGGAGAAGATAACCAGATAGTTCGGATAGGATCCCGTCATAGGCATCAACAGAGATACATTGCGCCGTCCGAAGTAAGTAGGTTTCCTTAACTACGAACAAATTCGGACTTATTCGGCCGACGAGGCCATATGCGCCGGGGAGGGTGCGGCTGCCGGAACGATGAGAGGTCGAGGAAACTCACGCGAAGCCGCGAAGGGGACTATTCCCACAATTGCGCTCGCACTTCGCGGCTTCGCGTGAGACTTTACTGGTATCCTCGGCAAGTAGCTCACACAAAGGGAAAGAAGGGATTGATGCTGTCGGATCAGGAGGGCGGGCGGGAAAAAGGTGTTACCGTCCCCCGACGCCGCCGCCCCCAAAGCCGCCGCCACCGCCGAACGACCCGCCGCCACCGAACCCGCCGCTGCCGCCGCCGCTCGACGGCGGGGAGTAGAGGACGATCGGGGCAAAGATCACCGGCATGTTCGAGTAGAGCGGCACCCCGACATCCGGCAGGTCGATATGCAGGTTCTTCATCGCCTGCTCCACCGCCTCACCGAGACCGAGCGCCGTCCCGTAGACCAGCCACTCTCCCCACATCGAGAGGTCGGCGGGAGAATACTGCCGGATCAGCGCGAGATCCGAGAGGAAGTAGGAGAACGCGTCCCACTCGAGTTTCTCCTTGTAGCGGTCGCCCTTCCAGAACCCAAACAGCGTCGAGGGGAAGAGGGCCGCGATCCCGACCTGGACCGCGGCGATGAAGGAGAGGACGCTTGCCGGGATCAGGAGATAGGCCGCTCCCGGCGCGAGGATGAACGCGAGGATGGATAGCCCGCACGGGATGGCGCCGAGGAAGACGAGCGGGAGGATCATCGTCCGGCCGTCCTTGATATACCGGTGGGCGAGCGAGGTGTCCACGTCCCGGGTCAGGCCGGCAAGCGACTGCTGGTACTGCACGATCCGGTGCTGGTAGCCGGGGCTCCGCCGGGCGGTTTTGGCGAACTCCTCGAGTTCGGCGGTGTCCACGACGTGATCGTCAGCGATATTGGCGAGGAAGGTGAGCACCCGCTGCTCGTAGGGATCGGTCGACTCCCCCGAGACGATCCGGACCGTGACGCCGTTGCCGTCCGGTTTCTCGGCCACCACGATCTTCTTCTGCCGGTGAAGGTCGAGGATCGTCGCGTAGAACCCGTTCTCGTCGAACTCAAGCGCGTCGCCCTTAAAGAGAAGGTTCACCTGCCAGGGCTTGAGCGCGGTGTTCGGCGTGAAACTCAGGTACTCCGGCACGGTAAACGGCTTCTCCCTGCCGTAGCGGAGGTAGACGCCGAGAAGGATGAACGGCATCGCGAGGACGAGGACGGTCGCAAGGCCGTAGAGAACGTTCGCCGCCGCATAGAGGATCGGGGGCCAGCGGTGAGCGTCGAGCGTCTGCTGTCGCACGTCCGGGACGTACGCAGGGAACCCCTCGATCTCGTCCACGAACGCGGGGTCGAGGATCATCTCGATGTTCAGCGCGTCGTCCTGCGGGGCGGCCCCCGTGATGATGACAGACTCTGTCGTCCGCTCGACCTCAAGGGTCGGAGGATGCGTGTAAACCTCCTCGATCTGCCCGGCGAACGGCAGCGTGACCCGGAGGCTGCGGAAGGGGACGTGTTCGTCCACGAGCTTCAGGTTCAGGTGCGCCCATTCCTCGTCGTACTCGATCGGCGGCCGGACCCGGTAGCGGTACTCCACCGTATAGGTGCCCGGAGTGAAGTAGCCGGGGTTGTAGAGGCCCACCTCGTTATCGTACGCAAGGCTCCGGATCGTCGAGATATCCGAGGAGGTCGAGATACCGGCGGCAATCCGCACCTCGCCCCGATCATCCTTGACGTAGCCGATGGTTCCGGGCGGAGCAATCATCCCGACGAACTCGATATGCGGCCGATCGGTTGCGGAGAAGGCGAGCGGCGCGTCCCAGTAGCGGAAGAGCATCCGGTACTCGCCTGCGGCGCGGACGTCGTAGGTGTAGCGCTCGATCAGGGCCCCGTTCTCGTAAAAGACCGCGTCATAGTGCTCGACGTCCAGGCTCCCCCGGAAGAGGGCGGGGAGCGCATTCGCTCCGACGACCGCCAGCACCCCGACGACCAGGGTGATGGTGATGAGGGTGAGTATCTGCTGCCGCTCAGTTATCCGCATGGTTTATCAGAACGCTATCGTCGGGACCCGCTCTATCTCTTCGCCGAACTCCAGGTATTCGAGCTTCTGAAAGCCCATGACGCCGGCGATCAGGTTCGAGGGGATCGTGTCGGTCATGGTGTTGTACTGCTGGGCGATGTTGTTGTAGGTGTAGCGGTGCCGGGCGATCTCGTCTTCGACACCCTGGACAGCGCCCATCAGGTTCTGCACCGTCTGGGAGGTCTTGAGATCGGGGTAGTTCTCCGCGACGGCGAGCAGCCGCCCGAGAACCGACCGCGATTCGCGCTCGAGTTCGTTCAGGTCGCCCGGGCCGGCGCTGCCGATGCGCGCCCGCATCTCGGTCACCCCGGTCAGGGTCTCCTTCTCGAAGGTCGCGTAACTCTTCACCGCGCCGAGGAGCTGCTCGATCATGTCCAGCCGCTTCTTCATAGCGACCTTCACCTGCCCGACCGTCGCTTCAGCGGAGTTTTTGAGGGAGAAGAACCGGTTGTAGATACCGATTGCTGCCGCCGCGACGCCGATGACGACCAGCACCACGACGACGATAAGGACAATGGAGATGATGTCCAACGTTGTCACCAGTACTCTATGTGCCCCGCGGCGTATTTAAGAGATGACTCTTGAAACCGCGCGGGGAGCGGGAAAAACACCGGTACGGAAGAGATTGGTGGTCCCGCACGATGAGCGCGTTTCCACGGGAAAAACGGCTACTCCGCGATCTCCTCGCCGGAACTCACCATCGCCACGACGTTGCCGTCCGCGTCCCGCAGAAGGGCGTTGTGCCAGAGGATCGGCCGCTCCCGCCCGTCCCGCGTGACGACCGGACTCTCCTCGAACGGCGGAGGCTCGGCACCGCCGGCCACGAGACGGCTGAAGTTCTGCGCGAGCCGGTTGCGCAGCCGTTCGGGGACGACCGTTGCAAACCAGTTCTTTCCTGCGAGATCTCCCTCGGAGTATCCCAGGACCTCGCTCGCCTTCCGGTTGACGAGATCAATGGTGCCGTCCGCCCGGATCACCGCGATCACCACGCCCGCCGCTTCCAGGTATCCCTGCGCCCGGTCGCGCTCGGCGATCAGGTGAATCTCCGCGGCGGCGCGATCGGTGACGTCCTCGGCGATCCCGAGCATATACTTCAGCATGCCTTTTGAACTGAAGATCGGGATCTTCTTCGCGGAGAGCGTCCGCCCGCCCGGGATCCGGATCTCCTTCTCCAGGGCGGCCGCCCGTTCCACGAGTTCCCGGTCCCCGTCGGCGAAGAAGGCCGCCATCTCCGGGGGGAAGATCTCCGCGGCCCGTTTTCCCACCATCTCCTCCTGCGTCATCCCGAGGAACGTCTCGGCGGCCTTGTTCGAGAAGACGAACGTGTTCCCCTCCACTTCCCGGACAAAGACCATGCTCGGGATGTTGTTGACCACCGAGTAGAGGAACGACTTCCACTGGGCCACCCGTTTTGCGGCACGCGCCCGTTCGGTGACGTCGCGGCAGACCATCCGGTAGCCGGTGAAGTCGCCGATAACGTCGTAGACCGGTGTTGCGCTCACCTCGAGGACGACAGGGCTCCCGTCCCGATGGAGCATCGTCCATTCGAAGAGGACTCGCGGTCTCGGATCGGCGAGGAGTGCGGCAAACTGCTTCCTGACCGGCTCCGCCTTCTCCGGGGGCATGAAGTCGCACGCGGTCTTTCGAAGCATCTCCTCGGGTGCGTAGCCGAGGAACTCCCGGCTTTTCGGGCTGACGTAGGTGAACGTGCAGGCTTCGTCGACGTTCAGGATCAGGTCGCTGATGTTCTCGACGAGACTTCTGAAGAGGAGCTCGCTCTCGCGCAGGGCCTCCTCCGCCCGCCGGCTCTCGGTGATCTCATCGAGGATGATGGTGACGCCCGGCGTTCCGTCGTTGAAGACGGTGGGGAGGAATTTGATCCGGAAGAAGAGTTCCTCGTCGTGCCGCAGGAACCGGAGTTCTTCGGTGACCTCGCGGCCGCCCAGGGCGTCGGTGATCCGGCTCCGTATCAGCGGGTGGTCGAACGCGGCGAGCGGCGAAGTCTCGATGGAGTTCCCGATGATATCGTCTCGCTCCCTCCCTGCAAACGAACAGACGGCGTCGTTAGCCTGGACGATCCGGCGGTCCCGGTCGAGCACCAGCACGAGATCCGACGAGAAGTTGAGCATGGCGGCGATGGGGACCCTCTGCGAGAGGTAGAAGACCTTGGCCTTCCCGTAGGTCTCCATCTCCACCTGACCCGATACCAGGAGGATGTCGAGGTACCGGGAGACGGTGTTTCGGTTGATCCCGACGGCGGCGGCAAGATCGGAGACCGACATGCCACGCGGATGCTCTTTCAGGGCTCGAAGCAGGAGAGGGAGTGCGTCGGTAGTGGGATCCATGTGCAAACAGTGTTTCGCGCCGGGAGATATAGGGTTTTGCAGTGCTGCATGTCATGTCGCTACACATAACGCCACATCTCAATGCAAGGCAATAGCAGAAAACCATAAATACTCGACTGGTCAACATATGATCCCCAGAGTCGAGAGACGGGGAATCTCTCCGACAACCCGGACCGCACAGGCACGGCGGGCCCGGGCCGGCACAAGAACGGCTGGGATCGGTGAACGGAACATTCGCCACACTGACTGCATCAACGTCACGATGCACCGGAAGAGACCCGGTGCAGACAGGCACACCTCTCTAAACACTCATACCGGCACGGCGGCATGCGGCACCGGGGCGGATGGCACAACCGCCCCGGGACTCCCCGCAGGCACCGCATGGTTATCACACACCATAAAATACCTCTTTTTTGCTCTCTGCAAGACGTCCGAAAAAAGAGAGCGGCATCTATCCCTTTATCAGAACGAAAAATTCGTTAAATGAGCGGGTATGCTGAGATCACCAAGAAAGACAGCATAACTTACGCCAGGATGGGAAGAACGTCCTTTCGATGAGAAAGACGCGGCCGGCGTCAGGATGACGCCGTAAGAAACGACCCGAGCGCCCGGGGGAGATCTTCTTTCTTCGTGACCACGGTCGCGGACTCTTCGAGCATCAGGTTGACCCGCTCGTGGCGGCCGGCGGTCCGGAAGTCGGTGCGGAGCGCGACGACCTTCTTTCCGAGGGCATACGCGTACCCCATCTCCCACGAGGTTCCCGAATCGGCGTCCGCGCCGTCGATGACGGCGACGACGGTGTCGACGTCGCGGAGCGCCGCAGTGTGCTGCGAAAAGATGGCCCGGTGCTCCTCCCGGCACCGGGTGTGGCTCGTGTCCCCCACCTCCTGGGGGAGGTAGACGTCGAAGAGGTGCGCTTCAAGGAGTTCCTGGAGCGCGAGGTTGTAGGTCCTCTCAGCCTCCGAGAAGAGGGGGGCGGCGAGGTAAACACGGTAGCGGGCGAACTCCTTCACGTCGATCGCCGGGATCTCCGGGAACCGGGCGAGAAACGCTCCGCGCCCGGGCTGTTTCTCCGGCGAGTAGTAGGTGGCGTTCACCCCGCAGGTCGGGGAGGAGTCCACCCCGACGATCGCGAGCGGCGGCTCTCCGCGCTCCCGTATCGCAGCACGGACCTCCGCCTCGAGCCGGTCGAGAAGCGCGTTAAACTCATCGGTCGCGAACCGCTCGACGAACGAGCCCGGGGAGCGGTCGGCGCCGAGGTAGATCGTCTCCGGGCAGGGGAGCGGAACCATCTCGACCGAGAAGCGCCGGCAGCGCTCGACCGCCCGACGAAAGCAGCGGATGTCCTCATCGGTCGTTATTCCGCGGGCGCGGTACGCGGGATTCTGTATGCAGGGCGCGATGAGCACGTACATTGATAGTATCTCGACGGCGTACCATAACAAGACAGATGATATCGCTCTACGCCTACCGGGACGACACCTGCGACCCCCGGAAATGCACGGTGAAGAAACTCGCCCGGCGCGGGCTTGTCCGGATCGTCACGAGCATCGCAAAGATCCCCCGCTCGACCCTCCTCCTCGACCCGACGGCGGAGCAAGCGGTCTCCCCCGCCGACCGGGACCTCCCCTCGATAACCGCGCTCGACTGCTCCTGGGAAGTGCTCGATACCGGCACCGTCGCCTCCTGGCGCAACCGCCGGGCCCTTCCTTTCCTTGTCGCCGCAAACCCGGTGAACTTCGGCCGCCCGTTCCGGCTCACCTCGGTGGAGGCGATGGCCGCAACCCTCTACATCCTCGGCGAGAAGGAACAGGCGCATGACGTTCTCGCGGCGTTCGGGTGGGGGCTCCGGTTCCTCGAGGTGAACGCCGACCCCCTCGAGGACTACGCGCGGGCAAAAGACAGCGCCGAGGTCATCGCTCTCCAGGCGCTGTATATATGATGCACTCCGGGTTGACCGGGGGATACATTGCAATGGAGTCTCGCGCGAAGGCGCGAAGGCGCGAAGTCCGTGTGGTTGTTGACGAACCCCTTCGCGTTCTTCGCGGCTTCGCGTGAATTGATGAAAGCCAGGTGTCTATCGTTGCAGCCTGAAAGCCCCGGAATGTAACCGAAACCTCCGCCCCCTCCCCGGGGCGGCACGTTTTTATGCCGGGAGCCTCCATCCCGCGTCCGAGGAACAGGAGGTTACCGGATCATGGATACCGAACGAGAGAGGGCGCTCCTTGCCGCGGCCCATGCCGTGACGTTCAAGCCCGACTACATGACCGTCGACAAGCTGGAGGCGGCGACCCGGGGACACGGGGCGCTCGTCATCCCCGCGTTTGCCGCGGCGAACTCACTCGCGGAAGACATCTTCTGCACCATCGGCGCACCCGAGATGCATCTCATGAACATGACGGTAGTCGACGCCTCGGCCCCTCACCTGCCGCTTGACTCGGTCATCGGGAGGGCGGCGGGTGAAGCGAAACGCGGCGGGGCGGAACCGGCGAACGCGGCCCTGATCGTCGCGACGCTCGCCTGCTTCTCCGGGAGCTGCGCCCGTGCCGGAGTCCCGCTCGGGAACCGAAAACTCGGCGCCATCGCCCGAATGCACGCCGGCGGCGACCGGACGAGCGCCTCTTTGCCGAGGGGGCGGTGGACGTCTTCGTCACCCCGGCGCTCGGGAAGAAGAACCGGCCGGTCAACGTCGTATCGGTGATGGCCGCGGCAGGAGAGGAAGACCGCCTGATCCGGGTTCTCATGGAAGAGACCGGGACGCTCGGGGTGCGGGTGCACGAGTTCCGGAAGGTGGTGGCCGTCCGGGAGAAGGAGACGGTGCCGGTCAGTCTCGGCGGCAGGGTGTACCCTATCCGGGTGAAGACCTCGACGGTGAACGGCCGCCTTATCGCAGAGAAACCCGAATACGACGACCTCTCCGCGATAGCGCGGGAAGAGGGCATTCCCCTCCGATTCGTGGACGAGGAGGTCAGGCTACGCATATCGGAATGGAAAAGAGAACGCGCAACCATTAGAGGGGGTGCAGGGGGTGGATGCCCACCCGACCGCCCAAATGCAGCAAACGCCGCACGCGACGAGTGAGTGCAAACGTCTCCCACCGGGAGACGCTCCACTCGCGTCTACAGTTCTCTCATGTCACCGGGGTAATAGTTCCCCAAGATATTAGATGATCCATGCGATATTTATACAATTCTATTTCGTATCGTCAATTGACCCCTGTTTCCACCCCATTTCGTCGAAAACCTTTTGAACCGTCCGACATTCCGGAAAAAGTCTCCGCATTGGGGCACAGGATGATGAAAAAGGTGAAATACCGACATTAGTCGAGGAAGAGAGGCATTTTCTGTCGTCAACCGGAAGGCAGCCGGTCGAAGAGGCGCACCATTACTCTCGCATCCTCGAGCATCGCATGATCGTTGTTGAAGAAGACGTACGCTCGCTCAGGACCGGCGGCGACGATCCGAGCCCGGATAGCGGCGAGTTCGTCCTCTGTGTAGTCATGCCGGTACCAGCCATCCCGGCCGTGCATCCGGAAGTAGACGATATCGCCGGGAAATACCCGCTCCAAGAAATCGGGAGAGTCGACCGAGACCAGGACGGCCGATTCCTGCAGCCTCCGGCACGCCTCGTCGTCGCCGAGCACCACAGGATTCCTGACCTCCACGGCACACCGCGCCCCGAGATCGATCGCTTCCACAAACGCAACGAGGCGACCGACGTCCGCGAACGCCGGCGGAGCCTGGAAGAGGTAGAAGTCGACGAGATCGTCGAGCGCAAGAAACCTCTCGTAAAACCGTTCCCAGACAGGGACGGCCTTCTCGTTGAACCGGTGCCGGTGGGTGATCGACCGGTTCACCTTGACGCTCCACCGTAGCATCGACCCTGTAGCGGCCCACGAGCGGACGGACTTCTCCGACGGGAACCCATAGAAACTCGCGTTCAGCTCGACGGCATCGAGACCCGAGTGCTCCGCGAACCACGCAAGGCTCCTTCCTCGGTTCCACGCATACGCCCATCCGCTCGTCCCGACGTGAACCTCCATGCCGGGGGACTTCGGCGATCGGGCATTACAATCTTTCCGGCCGCAGCCGAAGACGCTCCCGGGATCGGCAGGGGCACCGTTGAATCCCCTTTCACAAACAGTCCCACGAAAACTTAGCATATTTAATAATATTCCAGCATATCTTCGATTATGCGCATAACTGCAGGTATTGCCGCCCTTCTCATCGCCGTCGCGGCGCTCGGGGCGGGCTGCATGGAAGAGAGCCGGCCGCCTCCGGGGGAGGCGGTTCTCCAGGAGGCCGTCGCCGGGATAAACGGCGAACTCGCGTCGGTAAGAACCTCGGCAGGCGAGAGTGCCCGGGTGCTCGGCGAGGCCGGGCTCACGAGCGCCGCAGGGAATGAGGCGGTGCGGCAGGCGATGCTGAACCACCCCTATACGGAGTCGACCCTGGTGGTGACGAAAGACGGCATCGTGGCCATGGCCGTGCCCGACAGCTACGCCGGCACGGTGGGGAGCGACATCTCGTCCCACCTGGAGACCGCGCGGGCGGTTCGGGAGCGGGTGCCGCTCGTAAGCGAGGTCTTCCCTCTTGCAGAGGGATACGCCGGGGTTGCGCAGAGTTATCCGGTCTTTGGAAAGGGCGGGGAATACCTCGGGTTCGTGAGCATCGCCTACCGTCCCGACGCCCTCATCGGCCGGGCGGTCGCGCCCCCGACGAACGGCTCCCCCTATGATATCTGGGTGACGCAGACCGACGGGCTCGTGATCTACGACACGACGCCCGAAGAGATCGGGAAGAACCTCTTCTCGGACCCCGCATACCGGTCCCCGGCACTCCAGGACGCGTTCTCCCGTATCGCCGCCGAGCCTTCCGGGTCGCTCGTGTACTCGTTCTGGGACACGGGTTGGGCGCAGACCGTGACGAAAGAGGCGGTATGGGGGACCGCCGGCATCGACGGAACCGAATGGCGCGTCGTCGTCACGCAAAACCCGGATGCGGAAGAGACGGCGGCATGAGCCGGCCTGGAACTGGCGGCGGCAGCACCCGCCACCCCTGTCCGGTTCCGGCGAGACGACGTGCCGGAGGGCTCAACTCCGGCTATCTCCCGGGCGGAGAGCTGTTCGCCGATACGTAACCGGAGCCTTCCTATTCTAAGCCGCTCAATAAAACCCCGGCACCAGAACGTAGAACGCCCAGCCCATATGCTCGCGACCGTAGCCGAAGTACTCGTCCTGGATGCGGTGGAAATAATCGATCATGAAGTCGCGGTCGGGGTGATCGGGGTGCTCGGCGAGCCAGGAGATGACCGACTGCCAGATCCCCGACTCGTAGCGATCCCAGTCGTCCGCGCCCGACCGCACGACGGCGGCGACGTCGAGCCCCGCATCCCGCACGGTGCCGAGGATCTCGTACTCGGTCGGGATATCGGGCCATTCCCGGGCGAACTCCGGCGGGACGCGATCGGATCGCCAGTAACGGTCGCCGACGACGATGGTCCCCTCATCGTGGACGAGGTCGAGCAGCGCGTCGAGCGTCGCCGAAAAGCCACCCTGAATGTGGGAGGCCCCGATCGAGGCGGCGCAGTCGAACGGACCGTCGGGGACGTACTCCCGGGCATCCATGCACCGGACACGGAGTTGGTCGCGAAGCCCCCCCGCCCGGAACGCCTCTTCGGCCCGCCGGCAGGCATCCTCCCGGGCCTCGATGCCGAGGCCCGATATCCCGTATTCGCGCCCCCAGAGGCCGAGGATCGTCCCGTTCCCGCATCCGACCTCCACGACGCGGGAGCCTTCCCTGAGCCCGGCCGCCTTTCCTGCGGCAAGCACCTTCTCGGGCGTCGTGGGGTTCATGATCGCGAGCGTTCCCTGGGTTATGCTGACAAGTTCGTTCTGCTCCATGATCGGCGGTCCTCCGGGCCCGTCATACAGGTTACGCCTTTCCCGCATAAATCCCTGCACATAACCGGCCCTCTCGCGGTCTGCACGCCCATCGACGACCACCCGTGCTCCGGAAGTGCGGTCCGCCCCTGGAGAGGGGACCCGATCTGCCGGGGATGCAGGTCCATCACAAGGGAAAAACGTATATAGCATCCCGGGAGGTAAAGCACCGAGGATACGGTATGCAGCCGGAACGGGATATCCCCGGAAGCGTCCTCAGGACCCTCAAGTTCCGGCCGAAGGGCATGACGATCACCGAGATCGCGAAGGCCCTCGGGGCAAACCGGAACTCGGTCTCGAAGCACCTTGAGGTGCTGCAGGCGGAAGGCCATGTCGAGGCCCGGATCGTCGGCAACGCCAAGGTCTATTCCATCGCGCAACGCATACCCCTCTCGGCGTTTCTCTGCTTCACGAAGAACCTGATCCTGGTTCTGGATGCCGACCTCACGATAGCTCAGGCCAACGATCGGTGCCTGAGAAGGTTTGGGCGCGCAAAAGAGGAACTTGTGGGCCAGAACCTCCGGGAAGCGGCCCTTCCGGTCGTCTCCTCCCCCGAAGCCCTCGCCGTCGTCGAGGAACTCAAGCGGGAGCAGGTGATCACCGACATCTGCCACCGGCATAACACCGGCAGGGAGTCCTTCTATCGTATGCAGGCGATCCCGACGACGTTCGAGGGCGGAGAAAAGGGGTGCACGCTCGTCCTCGAGGATATCACCGAGCAGAAACGATATCTCCAGAACATGGCGTTCCTCGCCCGGACCGCGATCGACCTCGTCGACCTCCAGCCGGTGGAGGATATCTACGGCTACATCCTCGACCGGCTGCGGGAACTCGTGCCGGGTGGATACGCCTATATCCTCTCCTACAGCGAGGCCGACCACCAGTTCGCCATCCGGGCGGTCGCGGGTGAAGAATTCCGGGAGGGGCTCACGGAACTCCTGGGAAGGGACCCCGTCAACCTGGCCTTCCCGGCCACCCGCGCCTTCGACGCCCCTTATCACCAGACTCCCCTATCGCTGCGCGGCCTCCGGGATTTCGTCCTCCGCCCCGAACCATCCTCGTGGTCGTTCTACGACCTCTGCTTTCGGGCGATCCCGGAAGAGATCTGCAAGGCGATCCTCGAACGGTTCGATATCGAGAAGATCTGCCTCACGGGGCTGGTCTGGCAGGATCGCCTCTACGGTATTGCGGGCGTCTTCCTTCCTCCCGGAAGAGAGGTCGAGAGCCGGGAGACGGTTGAGTCGTTCGTCCGGCAGGCGTCCATCGCGCTTGCCCGGCGCGAGACCGCCGAGCAACTCCAGCGGAGCGAGGCCCGGTTCCGGAACATGGTCGACTCGTCCCCCTTCGGGGTCGCGCTCATCGACCGCGAGAAGCGATTCAGCTACGTCAACCAGAGATTCGTGGAGATATTCGGCTACGGCCCGGACGAGGTGCCCACGGTCACAGAGTGGACCCGGCTGATCTTTCCGGATGAAGAGGCACGGCAGGAGGCCCTCGGTGCCTGGCGATCGGATCTCGAACGTTCGGTTCCGGGCCAGGTCAGGCCCCGGACGTTTACTGTCCGGTGCCGGGACGGGTCGAGGAAGACGGTTCTTTCCCGCACCGTCACCCTCTGCGACGGGACAGAGTACTCGACCTGCGAGGACATCACCGAGGAGGTCCGTGCCTATCGTCTCCTCGTCGCGGATATCGCCGACCTGCGGCGGCGTGAGCAGGAACTCCTCATCAAGGACCGGGCGATAGCCTCCACCCGACGGGCGGTCGCCCTCCTCGATCCGGACGGGGTGGTGACCTACGCGAACGCCGCATACCTCGATCTCTGGGGCTACCCGGCCCCGGAAGATGTTCAGGGCTCAGATTTCTCCTGGTTCTGGGAACGTCCTGACGAGATGCGGGGGATCGTCCGGATGGTCCTCGGCGGCGGATCCTGGCACGGCGAACAGACCGGCCTCCGGAACGGCGGCGAGAAGTTCCAGGCGGATCTCCTCGGGACGCCGATTGTGGCCGAAGGCGGCAGGGTGATCGGGATGATGGCGGCAGTTACTGGCCGAAGGGCAGTAACTTGAGCGCCACAGGGTGACCCCCGCCAACCCCAGAGGGTATAAAAGCCTATGCCCGACAGTACCGATCTACAGTACTGCCCGGCAATTCTGGTTCGTAAAGGCTTATTGTTCCCCGGAGACACTCCGCATCTGCCCAAGGGGGTGAAGAGATGCAGAAGACTATTGAGAGGAGAGAGGCACAGGAGGAGGGCAACGCGGAGACCCGGGAGCTGATGTACGCCATGCTCAACGGCGACACCTACACCAGCCTGCAGGCCATCAGTGCCCTCGGGGCCATGGGGGCTCCGGCGGTCGAGCCGCTGGTGCGGGCGCTGCTTGCCGTCGACAGCAATGCACGCTGGACCGTGGCGATGGCGCTCGCCCGCGCCGGAACAGAAGCCGTGGAACCGCTCATCGGGGTTGTGCTCGTCGCGGACGACGCGATCAAGAACCCGGCGATCTGGGCGCTTGCCGAGATCGGCGACCAGAGAGCGGTCGACCCACTGGTCGGCACCCTCCGGACCAGCCGGTCCGAGTGCTGCCGCGCCCTGACCGCCGCGGCCCTGCTGAAACTCGGCGACCCCGCGGGGATCGCCGAAGTGGAGAAGGAGTTCGAGCGGTCGGGCGCGGGGTTCCGGGGCCTTGCCATGGAGGCCTTCGAGGGGACGTGAGGCCCCCCTCGGGGTACTTTTTTTGGTCGTCGTTTGGAGCGGCATTGATGGATAACTTCTAATAGAGCCCGCAAACAAGAGATCAGTATGCAGGGGCGCCAAATCCTCGTCCTGATCCTCCTTGCAGCAGCCGTCATAGCCGGAGGCTGCACGGCCGAAGAGGATACCGCAGATGCGCAACCGGTCTCCCAGACACCCGCGCCGACGGAGGTGCAGGCGGTGGGAGGGAGCCAGCCGGCCCCAACGCCGCACGTGCCGCCCCGCGGGAAGGATCAGCCGCAGAGCGTGGGATTCGTCGACCCCGCGACCTACCACCTCTCGATGACCCCGACGCCCACGACGACGATGATGAAACCGCCTAACGACATCCGCGTCTCCGAAAAGATGGTGGAGTATGCGGTGATCTCCTGCGATGACGGTCTTTACGGGCGCCGCGTTCTCACCACCGAGGTCTACCATATCCCGTTCCCCTACTGGGCGGCCACCGTGAGCGCAAAGGCGGGAACCGACTACCCCTGGCTCGTGGTGGAGATCCGCGATCCCGACGACCCGAACCGGCTCGTCGAGGAGATCCGATACTTCCGGGGCGATATCCTCCATGTCGAGAGCAACGCTACACGAAACAACCCCGTAGAAAAGGGGAAGACGTTCCTCATCCGGGAAGGGTACGACGACTACTACTTCGTCACCCGCTCGGAATCGCTGGAATCCTTCAAGATCACCATCTCCGTCCCGGAGAAGTACCTCGTCTAGGCGGGAGGAACTTCCGCCCCCTCTTCTGCGGCGCGGAGCTCCCGATCGTAATCGGTGATCGCGGCGGCGTACGCCCGCCACGCACTGTCTGCTTCGCCGATGTTCCGGTTTGCTGCGAAGTAATCATGCATCTCGTAGGCGCCCGCGGCCGACGACCAGAGCGTGAACGCGCGGTTCAGGTTGTCGAGCGCCCGGACGTAGGCCGACTGCGCTCCGGCGTAGGCTTCCGGGACGGCGTCGGCCGCGACGATCTGGCGGTGGTAAGCCGTAACGTCTCTGCCGTACCTCGCGATTGCCGCAAGTTCCCGGGCATGGGCGTCACATTCGGCAACCGAGAGGTCGTTTGTGGGGGTGCGGATATGCGCGGAGATCTTATCGTAAACCAGGAAGATATCGGCCTCCGACGCCGCGACGTGGCTTTCGAACGCCGCAACCTGCTGACCTTCGGTGTAACTCATAGCGAGCACCCCCCCGACCAGAAGAACCGCTATCGCGGCAACCGCCACCCCGGCGGCGGTAAGAGCCTTCCTTCGGTCGACGGCCAGTTTCGGGATCTTCAGGTCCGGGAGTTTAGGGATCTTCAGGCCGCCGGATGGTTCGGGGCTATCGGGATCCATGCCCATCACGCTCCCCCCGCTGGCAGACGCGCCGGACGGATGCGGTATTCTCCCGGCACGGGGATGTAGCGGAGCGGGACGATCTCTGGGGTCTCGGACTGCACGCTCGGGAGACCCGTCCCGATGGCGTCCCCGATGGCCAGCGGTCTTCCCCGGATCGCCGTGGAGCCGACCGAGACGTTACTCCACTCAAAATCCGTCCCCTCGACGTAGTAGTAGTGTCGCCCCCCATACGTGAAGTACCTCGGCGTGTACTTCGCGTAGTAGGGGTTGAACTCGTTCATCCGGATGCCGAGGGCCATATGATCCGAGTATCGGAGCAGCACCGTGTCGTAGCCGAGGGCGTCGAGGAGCCCCGCCATCAGGATGGCCGCATCCTCACAGTCTCCCCTCCCGTCGACGAGCATCTCGACGGGGTATTTCGGATACTCGACACCGCCCTTCACGTACATGGCGTGGCGGGGGAGGACGCCCTCGATGTAGGAGGTCGTGTTGTCGTCCCTATCGTAGGGGATCTGCTGGACGAAGAAGACGAGGTTCATCAGCCGGAAGTAGCCTTCGTCCGGGTTGGCGCTCGGGGGCGCGATCCGGCGGGCGAGATCCTCGAGGACCGGCCGGTCGGCGTCCGCGAGCGCATACCTCCCCCAGGAGGTATAGTCGCTGAACCGCGGGGTTCCCCGGTGCGCAAGGAAGAGCGCCTCCGGAACCGTGACCTCTGTCGTCTGAACGCCGCCGTCGATCGCCGTCCACCGGAAATTCCGGGCGGAGACCTCACCGTCCTCCGGGAAAGGCGTCGGCGTCGGTACCGGCGCGGGCGGGATGTATACGGGAGGACTGCCGATCGGCTCCCCGAGGAGAGCGGGTTTCACTACGAGGGCGACGACCAGGATCACGACCGCACCCGCGATGACCGGGATAACGTCCTTCCACTCCATAGCAGAATCCCGAACAACGGCCTCCGGTAGAGATGTTTGCTATCTACCGCTAAAAAACGTTAACTGTTCTGCTCGGGGTGAGGTTCGTTCCGAAATGAGTTAATAGAGGATACAAGAGAGGGGAGGGCAAACAGCCTCCGGGTGCCGTCCTGCCGGAACCGGCCGGCGGAGGAGGCGCCGGTTCCGCATCATCTCATTCTGGGTGCGGGCTCCGGAGGGCAGACCCCCTCAAGCCCGGCCAGCTGCTCTCCCGGCCCGGCCGCATACCTGCAGACCGAAGGGTAGTACCGGGTGACGTACTCCTTGAGCATCCGGAGAGAGCAGTACTGCGGGGCGACGCTCTTTATCGACTCCCGCATCATCCGGACCCACTTGTGCGGGACGTCGTTTATCGTCCGCGAGTAGTAAAGCGGCGCAACCTCGTTCTCGATGAGGTCGTAGATCGTCTCCGCATCGGCCCGGTTACCCCCCGGGGCGGTCGCGTGGCCCTCGAAACCCCATCCGTTCCTGCCGTTGTAGCCCTCGACCCACCAGCCGTCCAGAACCGAGAGGTTCAGCACCCCGTTCATCCCCGCCTTCATCCCGCTCGTGCCGCTCGCCTCCATCAGCGGGACGGGGGTGTTCATCCAGACATCGACGCCGTGAACCATGTAGCGCGCAAGCTGCTCGTTGTAGTCTTCTACAAACGCTATCCGGCCGCCGAACCGTGGATCCTGCGAGTACTGGTAGATCGTTTGCAGGATCCGCTTGCCCCGCTCGTCGGCCGGGTGGGCCTTCCCGGCGAAGACGAACTGTACCGGCCTCCAGCGGTTGTTCACAATTCGATCGAGCCGGTCCAGGTCCTCGAAGATGAGATCCGCCCGCTTATACTCGGCAAACCGGCGGGCGAACCCGATCGTCAGCGCCGGGGTGTCGAGCATGAGCCCCTCGGCTGCGAGGTTTGCAGGCTCATTCCGGTGCCTCGCCCATTTACGGCGTTTCCGATCCCGGATCCGGGCAAAGAGTTTCATCTTCAGCCACTGGTGCTCGCGCCAGAGTTCTTCGTCCGGGATCTCGTCGACAACCTCCCAGATGATCGGGTTGTCGTAATCCTCCCGCCAGTTCGGGTAGACCGGATCCATGTACCGGTCGATGAGCGCCTCGATCCGATGGTTCAGCCACGTCGGCACGTGAACGCCGTTCGTGATGGCGTCGATCGGCACCTTCTCGGGAGGGAGGTCGGGCCAGAGGGGCTGCCACATCTCCCGGGCGACCTCGCCGTGTTTTTTGGAGACACCGTTGTGGAACCGGGTCATCCGGAGCGCAAAGGCGGTCATGTTGAACCCGGCGCCCGGATTATGCGGGTCGTCGCCGAGCGCCATGAACCCGTCCCAGGAGAGATCGAGCGACGAGCAGTAACTCCGGAAGTAATTCGCCATCAGGTCCTCGGGGAAGACGTCGTGGGCGGCCGCCACAGGGGTGTGGGTGGTGAAGACCGAGGTGCCCCGGACCTGTTCGCGCGCTTCATCGGGGGGCATCCCGGCCACGAGCCGCTCGCGGAGCCGCTCGAGGAGGGCAAACGCCGAATGCCCTTCGTTCAGGTGCATCGCCGAATACTCCACGCCGAGGGTATGGAGAACCTTCCTCCCGCCGATGCCGAGCACCAGCTCCTGCCGGAGCCGGCACTCGAGCTCTTTTAAGTAAAGGCGATGAGAGATGTTCCGGTTCTCGGGATGGTTCTCATCGATATGGGTGTCGAGGAGGTAGAGGGGGACCCTTCCTACCTGCACCTTCCAGACCGCGACGTAGATCGGCGGGTCGATCAGGGGCACCTGCACCACGAGCTGCTTTCCGTCGTCGCCGAGCACCCGGAGAACCGGGGCTGCGTCGCGGTCCAGGATCTCCGCGACGTTCTTCTGCCACCCGTTCGCCTCGATGTGCTGGTGGAGATAGCCTTCGGCGTACATGAACCCGACGGCGACCGTCGGCACGCCGAGATCGCTCGACGCCTTGACGTGGTCGCCCGCGAGAATCCCGAGCCCTCCAGCGTAGAACGGGAGCGAGTGGTGCAGCCCGAACTCGCTTGAGAGGTAGGCTATCGTCAGCGGGGTCCGCCCGGGATAGTGCTGTGCAAACCAGCTCGTCCCCGGCGTCATGTACTCGTGAAACCGGTGCATGATGATGTCGTAGCGGCGGAGGTACTCCGGGTTTGCCGCCGCCCGCTCGAAGAATCGCGGCGGGGTGTCGAGAAGCATCCTGACCGGGTTGTGGCGGCTCATCTTCCATTCCGCCCGGTTCAGCATCTTGAAGAGCACGCTCGCCGAGGAGTGCCAGCTCCACCAGAGGTTGTACGCGAGGTCGACCAGCCCGAAGATCCGTTCCGGAACGTGGGCGAACCGGTCATAAGGTATCTCCGTCTTCATTCGACCGGCATTACCTGTAGCACCTGATAAGTGCTTCTGTCACGGGTGATGGTCGGGCAGGAACCGGCTCACCGCCGCTCTTCGCGCTCCATGAACTCCCGGATCTCCTCGACACGCCTCCCCGCACGCGCATACCGTTCCTGTTCGTCCATGGATTCCGGTAACGGACCGGGATACGTATATCTATCCTTACCCCGGCGCGGCAGAGGGAGCGGGAGGTAGACCGCCTCTCGCGGTCTTTGGGGTGATAGCGGAAGGACGGCGCGGATGGGATACTTATTTTTGCGGATACGGCCTCACGATGGAAAACGAACATTGAAAGGTATTATATGCGCCGTTTACCGATCTTCCTTCAAGAAGACCCGAAAGGAGCGTAACCTGCATGCGACAGATGATCGAGGCAACCGAACTCACGAAGAACTACGGCAACGTCACCGCCGTGAACAGGGTATCGTTCTCTGTCACGGAGGGGGAGCTCTTCGGCCTGCTCGGGCCGAACGGTTCGGGGAAGACGACGATGATCCGGATGCTGACCGGGCAGATTCCGCCGACGGCAGGATCGGCCCGGGTGATGGGACTCGATCCGGCGAACGATCCCATCGGCGTCCGGGGGCTCGTCGGGATCATCCCCGAGCAGGAGACGCCGCCGAGTTTCCTCACCGCGGAGGAGTACCTCCACTTCGTGGCCGGCATCCGAAACCTCGACTCCGTCGACGAACGGTGCGACCGCTGGTTCGACCTCCTGGAGTTTCGCGACAAGCGGGACGTCCTCTGCAAAGATCTCTCGCGGGGCACCCGGCAGAAACTGATGTTTGCGCAGGCGTTCCTCCACGAGCCCCGTCTCGCCCTCATCGACGAGCCGCTGATCAACCTGGACCCCATCATGCAGCGGACGGTCAAAGACTTCCTCACGGGGTACGTCCAGGGCGGCGGGACCGTCTTCATCTCCACCCACATCCTCGAGATCGCCGAGGAGATCTGCGACCGTATCGGGATCATCCACAACGGCAGGCTCCTCCACTCCGGCCCGGTCGAAGACCTCGTCGCGACGGGCAGGCACCTCGAATCCTTCTTCCTCGACCTGGTGCGGGGCGATGCCGGTGCCTGATCTCTTTCGCGCGATGATGAAGGAAGAGTGGCGGATGCACTCGACGATCTTCGGGAGCCTCGGCTTCGCGCTCTTCCCGGCGGTCATCGCAGTCTTCGCGTTCTTCGGGGCGCTCACCCTCCCGATCTTTGCAGACGTCTTTCCGTACGACGTGGTCGCGCTCCTCATCCACACTCTCTTCATGCTCATGGGCGTGATGGTGGGATCGTTCGGCCTCATGGGCCGGGAGTTCATGAACCGGCGGTTCGGGCAGGCAAGCCTCATCGCCTACGCTTCCCGGAGCCTCCCGGTCTCGGAACGGCGGATCTTCGCTGCGTTTCTCGTAAAGGATACCGTCTACTACATCCTGCTCTACGTCCTTCCCTTTGCCGCCGGGTTCACCGCGGCGACGCCGTTCACCGGCCTCGACCCGGCTCTGGGGCTCCTCGCGTTCGTCTCTCTCGCGCTTGCCTTCCTTCTCGGGCTCTCCGCCGTCTGCTTCCTCTCGACCCTCTACGCACGCTCCGTCGCGCTCCTCGCCGGAACGGCGGCGGTGCTTGCGGTTGCGGCCATCGCTGCATTCCGCCTCGGGGCGATCACCGTCTCCGCCGTCCTCCCCCCCTACGCCTTCTTCCTCGACCCCGCCGCGGAACCGCTCGCGCTCTCGCTCCTCCTCATCCTGGTGCCGGCAGCCGTCTCGGTCCTCTTCGTCACCGTCGATTACCCCGACCGGACGAAGCGGTTTACCAACCGCCTCGATCCTCTCGCGGGGAGACTCCGCGGACTCGGGAGCGCGCACTTCATCGCGAAGGACGCCCTCGACCTCCTCCGCAGCGAAGGCGGTGCCGGGAAGGTTATCTTCTCGTTCCTCCTCCCCCTGGGCCTCGTCTGGGTCTGCCTTCAGGTCCTGATCCGGTTCATCCCGGGGGTCGATCCCCTCGTGGTCTTTGCGGTTCTGCTCGGGGTGATATCGGCCACCATCTACAACTGGCTGACCGAGTTCGACTCCTTCACCTCCTACACCTTCCTGCCGGTGGAGATCTCGGAGGTGATCGACGCAAAACTGAAGAGCTACGCGCTTGCAAACCTCCTCCCGCTCGGGGTGCTCGTGCTCGCGGCGGCGACATCCGGCGGTGCGGGGACGTTCCTCCCGGCACTTGCCGCGTTCGCCTCGGTCTCGGCCTACACCCTCGCGGTGACGGTCTACCTCACGGGGCTCCACCCGAACGTGATGCTCTATCACGCCTGGGTCTTCCTCCGCTACCTCCTCGCGATAAGCCCGGCGCTCCTGCTCCTGATCTTCGCCTCGATCGTCGACCCCGCGTACGCGGCCCTGAGCCTCCTCCTCGTCGCGCCCGCGGCGTTCCTCCTCGCCCGCGCCCGGACGAGGTGGCAGGCGTGGGAGATGCCGACGTACTGACGCAACCGGATTTTTGGGGAGTAAGAAGAGATACTCGCGCGAAGACGCGAAGAACGCGAAGTCCAGCGGGGTGTTGATGACTCCCTCTTCGCGCCTTCGCGTGAACGGTGGAGGAATAGCAGCGAGATCCCTCCTCACGCGAATTTCGCCATGTCGCATGAGCGACAGGGTATGGCAGGAATAATACCCGGCAACCTGGCTCCCGGTTCATGAAGAGTATCTCACTTTCACCCCCCGCACGGCGCGGTTTTTAAACCCCTGCGGGCGACCCCGGGAGTATGCTAGAGAGAGCAGGCTACCTCCAGAACAGCAGGTGCGCCGCCGTCGACGAATGGGGAAGACCCTGCCGTATCGTCGAGATCGCCCTCGACGGCCGGCGGTTCGGCGCCAGGGTCGGCGAGCTCCAGCAGATGCTCGGCGGCCGGTGCCCCGCCCGGATCGGGCTCCTTCGCGACGACTGGGGCCCGGTTCTCGGGGATACGGTCGGCCGCGCGGAGCGGTCGCGGACGGGGAAGGCGGTCGTCTTCAAACTCGTCACCGGCGAGCGCTACACGGTGCCGGCCGCGGCGCTCCGGGCCGTCCTTGCCCGAACTGCCGCCTTCGCTCCCGTCTCGGCAATCCTCCCCGCGGGCATCCCGACCGTCCGACAGCAGGTTCTCGTCACGGGGTAACCCCCGCCTCGCGGATCGCCGCCTCCCCGGCATCGCGGAACGCCCGCCCGACGTTGCCCGGGCCGAGGAGGACGCCCCCGAAGATCCGCGAGACCACCAGCGCGTGGCTCCCGAGGCTGTGCCTGCGCAGCACGTCGAGGAGGATCCTTCCCGGCCGGCCGACCTCGCCGTAGTTCTTGAACTCCTCAAGGGCACCGCACCGGAGGGCGGCGCAGTGGTGAGCGGCCTTCCGGTAGGCCTTCCGGTGGCCGGCGAGAACCGCCGCGACGTCCTGTGGCCTCTCGATCTGGTAGAGGTGCGCGTAGAACCGCGACCGCCGGACCTCGGTCGCGGCGGTGCCGAGAGGCTCCGCGGTCACGCCGCCACCCGCCTCCTCGCGTACTCCTCCCAGTGCGCCATAAGAAAACCCCGGATCCCCCGGCCGGGTTTGTAGGGCGGGTATATCGTACGGTAGGCCTCTTCGGCGTCGACGAACCTCTCCGTCGGCAGGACGTCGGTGTAGGCCGCGAGGTAGAGGAGCCCGATCGCCGCCGACCGGGAGACGCCGAACCCGCAGTGGACCAGCACCGGTCGGCCCGCCCCGAGGCACCGGTGGATGAAGGCGAGGGCCGCATCGATCGCCTCCTTCGGGATGTCGTCGGGGTCCCGCGTATCGACCAGGTTGAGCATCAGCCGGTTCCCCCGCCGGGCGACCAGGTGCTCGGGGTGATCCGGCGGCACCGTCTCAAGGGGTGAGTAGGTGACCGCAAGGCAGTGGTAGGGGCTCCGGCAGGCATGCACCACGCACCAGGTCTCGTGCGCCTCCACCGCGACCTCGTAGTCCTCCTGCGTCCCAACGTAGAGGTTCGGATAGATCTCGATCATCGTCCCGCCCCCGTCGCCTCCAGCGCGTACGCCGCCGCCCCGAGAAGCGGCGCCCGCCCTGCAAGTTCGGAGACGACGAGCCGGGGAAGGGCGAGGTAGCGGTCGATGAACGGTTCCATATGCCGGATCACGATATCTCCATAGTAGCGGGCGAGCGGCCCGTCGAAGACGATCACTTCGGGGTTGTAGGCGACGATCGCCGCCGAGACCCCGCGGGCGTTCACTTCCCCGAGCGCCTCCATGAAGGCAAGGGCGACCGGGTCCTCCGCCCGGGCCGCCTCGAAGATCGCCCGGGTGGAGGAGGGGTCGAAGGCTACCTGCCGGACGCCGGCTGCCTCCCGCCACGCCGCAAAGAACCCGGGGATGTTCTTTGCTGAGGCGTAGGCCTCCCAGTGGCCGGCAAACCCGCACCCGCAGACGAGGTTGTAACAGGTATCGACGGGGATATGCCCGATATCCCCCGCGTTCCCGTTCATCCCTAAGAGCAGGCGGCCGTTCACCACCGCGCCGCCGCCGATGCCGGTCGAGAGGGTGATGTAAACGGCGTTATCGGAGCCGCGGGCGGCGCCCGCCCACCGTTCGCCGAGGACGCCGGCCCGGGCGTCGTTGATGAGCGTGACCGGCAGCCCGAACCGCTCCCGGAGCGGCTCGACGATCTCCACGACCGGGAACGCGATGTTCGGTGAGTCGACGACCCACCCGCGGCCGGGGTCCAGCGGCCCGGCCGATGCGACGCCGATGGCCGCGGCCCCACTCCCCTCCGGCGACGCGAGGAGTGCCTCCACCCGGGCGGCGATCGCGGCGGTGATCACCTCCCCTGACGGCCCGGTAGTCGGCGTCGGGACGGCGCCGTAGGCGAGTATGGTCGCGTCGGAGCCAACCAGGGCGGCGCGGAGGTTGGTCCCGCCGAGGTCAACGGTAATCACGGTCGTCATAGGGGTCACTCCTCAGGGCAGCAGATGCTCTCCTTCTCGGATTACGCGAACTACCGGGATAAACCTTGCTTTCTCCGGGACGGCGGATCCGAGAGTGGGCCCACGGCCGCGAACGACGCACCCGGCACCCGCTCTCTCACCCCCGCAAGCCCGGACGACCGGCGGTGCCTCGCGGCGTTCGAGGAGTTCCAGGGACGCGAACGGTGAGGGGGGTTTGCGTCAGATCTCCTCCCCCACCATCATGCAGGGATACTTCTCCCGCGGGTACCTGCCCTCGATGGACTCGCGAACGAACCGCTCCCTCGACGGGGCCGCGAGGAGGGCGTCGTAGACCTCTTTTGGAACGCCGGCGTAGCGATAGGCATCGGCGCTCTCGCAGATGACGAGGAGCGCCTTCGTCGTCGGGTCGTAACCGACCGACCGTACTGCGCCGGAACGTCCGGCTGACTGTCGGGACATACGGGCGGGTTGTGGCGGGCGAAGATGATAGCGGTTGCGGCGGGTCTCACCGGACCTTCTCGTAGGGGTAGCGCAGCCGGATGAAGTCGCCGAAATACCGGCCCTTCGACCGCGCCGCGAGCATTCCTTCGTAGACGTCGGGCGGCACCCCGACGTAATGGTAGACCCCGCCGCTGTGGAACTCGACCTCCAGAACCTCGTCTTCCGGGTCGTAGCCGACCGATTTTATGTTGGTGGACTCGACGGTCTGGCGCTGCATGGGCGGAGGTAACGGGCGGTGTGGGGATAAGAGTTGCGGGGCACCCGCCGCGCGGTGATGGGGTGAGACCTGCGCCGCCGTGATGAAGGCTGCGAACGCCGCGAGCGCGAGAAGGGTGAGCAACGCGAGCACCCCGGCCGTCCAGGCGACCATGAAGAGAACAACCGGGGCGAAACATGGTTCTCCGCAGGTATCGTGCTCGCCGGGGCGAGAAGGAGGCTTCGACCCGTCCGTCTCACGCCACCGTCAGGCTCATAACCTCGAAGACCCACTTCCCCGAGACCCACATGGCACGAAGAGACGTAACCGCGGACGAAGCCAGGGCGATGGGCGCGCACCTCGGCATCACCTGGGAGGAGTTCGACGTCGAACAGTTCCGGCGGGGCATGGTCGTGGAACTCGAACACGGCCTCCGCGACCCGGCGACGAACGTCACCGACGACGACCTCTTCCTGACGGCAAAGATAGCGCTTGCGCACTTAAACGAGTTTCCGGACTACTACGACCGGCTCGAGGAGATGGAGGAGGAAGCGGAGGCTTACTGGGCGGAACAGAAGGCGCAGGCGCCTTAGAATCCGGTTATCGCTCCCGGCGGAGTGGTGCGCAACAACTATCGCCCGTCCGCTGCAACGATAAACCATGGATCGGAGGTCAGGGGCCGATTGGATCGGGATACGGCAGCGACGGGTCATCGACGGAAGAGAGTACTACGCCGACCGGCTCTACGAGACCCAGCAGACCGCAAAGACCTACGCCCAGCAACTGGAGCGCCGGGAGAAGGACGTCCACGTCCTCAGAACCGCCACCGAAGGCGGGCGCCGGGGCTACGCCGTCTTTTTCGAGAGATAGGATCCCGGGGATCTTCAAACAGGCGGGCAGTCTTCGGCGGGGGCGATAACAGAGTGGGGGGCGAACCTCGCCCACATTCCCCTGCTATCTTCGTCTGCAGGCGGACTGATAAATTTCCCGTACGACGGAAGCTCGAAGGTTGAACCCGCGGGTTCAATGCTCCCGGCACTCCCCGATCGCCGGGGCCGTGCACCGCTCCCGCCAATCGCCGCTGAGAATTCCCCAGACCTCGACGTCCTCAAAGACCCCCCATTTCCTCGCGTGCTCCCGGAGATGCGCCTCGTGCGCCATCCCGCACTTCGCCATCACCCGGCCCGAGGCCGGGTTGCGGGAGAAGTGCGTGGCGTAGACCCGGTGCAGCCCGAGGACCGAAAACCCGTACTCGATCACCGCACGGGCGGCCTCGGTGGCATACCCTTTGCCCCAGCAGGACCTCGCAACCCAGAACCCGAGCTCCGCCCGCCCGTGACTGTGGTCGATCCCTACGAACCCGACCGCGCCCACGAGACCCGGATCGCCGCGGCGGGTGACGGCGTAGACAATCTGGACCCCCTGCCCGAATCCGGGCGCGAGGGTGGCGATCCAGGTCTCCGCCACTCCGTCGAGGTAAGGGTAGGGTATATCGAGGGTGCGGGACGCGATATCGTAGTCGCCGGCAATCCGCTGCACCTCCGGGGCATCCGCGAGGGTGAACGGCCGCAGGAGCAGGCGGTCGGTCGCAAGGACGGGCTGTCCGGTCATACGGGCACCCCCGACAGCACCGGAGAAGTATACGTTCCGGTAAGACCGACCTGCGCGCTGAGAATCCCCCAGATATCGACGTCCTCGTATATGCCCCATTTTTGTATGTGCCCGCGGAGCCGGCCTTCGTGCACCATCCCGCACTTCGCCATCACCCGGCCCGATGCGGGGTTGCGGGAGAAGTGCATGGCATGGATCCGGTGCAGCCCGAGGGCCGAGAACCCGTACTCGATCACCGCACGGACGGCCTCGGTGGCGTAGCCCCGGCCCCAGCAGTATTTCGCAATCCAGAACCCGAGCTCGCCGCGGGCGTGATCGGTCTCGATCCGGAGACGGGTACCGCCGATGAGTGTCCCGTCCCGTGCGAGGGTGACGGCGAACGCCGCGGCCTCGCCGCGTTCGGCGCCTTCACTGAGCGATGCGATCCAGATCTCGGCGAGGCCGTCCGGGTAGGGGTGGGGGAGAAGGGTCGCCGCGGAGACGGCGTAGTCTCCGCAAAGCCGCTGCACCGCACGGGCATCTGCCATGGTATACGGCCGCAGGAGCAGGCGGTCGGTTGCAAGGACGGGCTGCTGAACCATGAACATACCTCCATCGCCTCGATCGGATATAAGTCCTGCCGCACCGCGCCCCTGCCCGGGGGGAGGGGGGCGGAGAAGAGAGCCGGCAGGAACCGTCCTGGCGTTCCCGGGCCCGCGCGAACCCTGCCGTGGTTATACCTTGAGGTTCCGTTCGCTCCTTTTGCGGGGAGTTCAGGGTATTGCCGGTATCCAGAAGAGCCCGTTTCCGATAAGAGTTTCTAATAATCTTTCTATTTGCGAACCAGCAACCTTTATTAATTTTTGTTCTGTATTCCATCTTGCATGATCAAAGTCGCAATCAACGGGTTCGGCACCATCGGCAAACGGGTCGCCGATGCGGTCGCCGAACAGCCCGATATGGAAGTTATCGGGGTCTCTAAGACGAGCGTCTCCGCCGAGGCGTACATCGCAAAAGAGCGCGGGTACCCCCTCTACATCGCGGACCTTTCAAAGAGAGAGACGTTCGAGAAGGCCGGGATCGAGGTCGCCGGCGACGTCGAGGCGATGCTCAAGGCCGCCGATATCGTCGTGGACGCCACCCCCGGCGGCGTCGGCGAGAAGAACCGACCGATCTACGAGCGCCTCGGCAAAAAGGCAATCTTTCAGGGCGGCGAGGATCACGAGGTCGCCGGGTTCTCGTTCAACGCTCATGCGAACTACCGCGAGGCCGAAAACCACCAGTTCGCCCGGGTCGTCTCGTGCAACTCCACCGGGCTCGTCCGGATCATCCACGCTCTGGACCAGGCCTTCGGCGTCGCGCGGGTCCGGGCGGTGATGGTCCGGCGGGCGGCGGACCCCGACGATGTAAAGAGAGGCCCGGTGGACGCGATCGTCCTCAACCCGGCGACCATCCCGAGCCACCACGGTCCCGACGTCAACACCGTCCTCCCGCACATCAACATCGTCACCCTCGCGATGATCGTCCCGACGACCTTCATGCACATGCACAGCATCCAGATGGACTTGAAGAAGGAGACCACCCGCGAAGAGGTGCTGAAGGTCTTTGAGGACCACAGCCGGATCGGGCTCATCCGCAAGGCCACCGGGATCAAGAGCAACGCCCAGCTCCGGGAGTACACCCAGGATCTCGGCCGGCCGCGGACGGACCTCTGGGAGAACGGGGTCTTCGAGGAGTCGGTCTCGGTGCTCGACGGCAAGGAGTTCTACTGCTTCCAGGCGATCCACCAGGAGGCCGATGTCGTCCCCGAGAACATCGACTGCATCCGCGCCCTGATGGGAACAGTAAAAGATCCACAAGAGTCCATCCGGATGACCAACGAAGCGCTCGGTCTCGTCGCTATCGGGTGAACGGAGAGCGGAAGGCACTCCCCTTCGCAAAAACAATTTTTCTGGGGGCGACAACCCTCAAGCAACGGAAGGTTCGAGACACCCCCACCGCCCGCGCTTCGCGCTCCGCCCGCCCCCTCAAGGGGGCGGGCAGTGCGTGGCGATACCCCCTGACAGGGACGAAGCAGGAATCTCCTTCATGGACGGCGCACATACTCAGAGGTATTTGGTCGCGCACTTCTTCCCTGCCGTTTCACCTTGAGGTGTTCCTTCTCACAGGGATACCACGGTGCTCAGCATAGCCATACACTATTAAAGCCGCTTTTAATAAAAGCCAAAAAAGTGAATGAAGTTTGTATGATGGAGTTGGTGCCAGCGGTACTAGTGCATCGTGCCCCCTAATTTTAGGAATTTTGATGCATAGGAGCCCATCAGTCACCTCCGATGGTCGCACTCCGAGGGCACGGCTTTCCATCGGCTATCGCCACGCACTGCCCCCGCCCCATCGGGGCGGGGGAGGAGCGCGAAGCGCGGGCGGGGTGGGGGCTACAGGAGCAACTACGAGGGGGAGACAGGGGGGCATGCCTGGGGTAATTCCTCATCCTGAATCTGTTCTTCATCGAGCATGCCCCCCCACATTCATATCCTATTCAGGGGAACGAAATTTGGCATCTTCGCGTCAGGCAACTCAGGGTGCAGACTTGGAGTATGGTTCCACAGATAGTCGTGCTATGGAATTCATAGTATTAAATGACAATGAGC
>NZ_FMID01000023.1 GCF_900095385.1 Methanoculleus chikugoensis | reverse complement strand
CCCCCCCCGATGGGGCGGGGGCAGTGCGTGGCGATATCTCCTGGAAAGCCGTGGATGGGCCATATACAACCCCTATCGATCATCCCCGCCTGAAGCAGGTAACCATCTCTCCCCATCCTGCCGCACTATAGACACCTTCCCACCGACCCGGCACCCTACCAAACCCCGCCCCCAACAAGGTATAAAAACCTCAAAGGCTACTTGTCCCACCGGTGCATGAAGCCATGGACATCGAAGAGTACCGTTCGATCATATCGAACGCCATCGAGAGGGAGATCGAATCCTACACCTTCTACCGCACGGTCCGGGAGAAGGTCACGGATGAGAACCTGAAAAACCTCTTCAACGAGCTTGCCGGTGAGGAGAGCAAACACCGAAAGACGCTCGAAGCCTTTCTCCTGAAAGAGCCCGGGAAACTTGCCTTTAACACGCAGCGGGACTACAAGGTGGCCGATACCCTGGAGGTCCCGCCGCTCTCGGCCGACCTAAAGCCTCTCGACGGCCTCGTCATCGCGATCAGGAAAGAACTCGACGCGATGCAGATGTACACCCAGCTCGCGAGCCTCAGCGTTGACCCGGAGCAGATCGAGCTCTTTGAGAGCCTCGCCTCGATGGAGCGGGGCCACAAGGCGCGCCTCGAGGACATCTACACCAACATGGCGTTCCCGGAAGCCTGGTGAATGCGGGGCTCGCGGTTCCGCCACTCTTTTTTATCGCACGGTAAGGCGAGAGGAGATTCGAAGAAAAGGGTGCAGGATCTCCCCTGCATCATTCGACGGCGCAGTATGCGCCCTTGAAGAACCAGTTCCGGTAGACGATCGGGGTGATGAGGGTGGTCAACAGGCTCATCAGGACAATGACAACGAAGATTCCCTGGCCGATGAGTCCCGACTCGAGCCCGATCAGGGCGACGATCATCGCCACCTCGCCGCGCGGCGCCATCCCGAACCCGATGATGAGGGAGTCCTCCCGGCACATCCCCATCGCCCGTGCGGGGAGAGCGCACCCGATGACCTTGGTGACGATGGCGACCAGGGTCAGCACCAGGAGGAAGAAGACCATGTCGGAGGTGAGTGCACGGATATCCGCGAGGATTCCAAGCGATACGAAGAAGATCGAGGCGAAGACGATCTGGAAGTACTCGGCACCCTCGTAGACGCCCTTGCTCTGCCGGAGTTCGACACCGGCGAAGGCGACCCCGGCGAGGAACGCACCGATGATACCGGATAAGCCCACCAGGTCGGCGAGCATCGCGTATAGGAACGCCACCATCATGGCGAAGATGAAGACGAACTCGGGATACTTCCGCGCCAGAGGTGTCGCGTCCATCCGCTCGATGACCTTCCGGATGCCGAAGTACCCGACGGCACCGGCGACGACGATGAACCCAAAGGACTTGGCCAGAATCAGAGCAACCGATGTCACCGAGATGTCCCCGCTCACGACGAGATCGGTGCTGACGGCAAGCACGAGAAGGGAGAGGACGTCGTCGATGACCGCGGCGCCGATGATCGCCTTCGCGGCCCCGGTCTGGAGCACGCCGATCTCTTTGAGAACGTTTGCGGTTATGGCGATACTCGTCGCCGTCAGTGCCGTGCCGACAAAGACTGCGCTCGCGAAGTCGAACCCGAAGAGGACGGCAGTTGCGTAGCCGCCTATCCACGGGACGACCACGCCGACAAGGCCGATGACACCGTAGCGCGGGTCGAGGATATCCCTGATGTTGAACTCGAAACCGATGACGAAGAGGAGGATGATTGCCCCAAGATGCGCCAGGGTCGCGACGAAGTCCGTGTAGGTGATCAGACCGAGGACGCTCGGTCCGACGAGAACCCCCACAAGAATCGCCCCGATCGTCGCCGACTGGTTGATTCGGGATGCCACGAGGTAGCCGGCAAGAGCGAGGAAGAGGAGGAGGCTCATCTGGATCTCAATTGCTAGGGCAGCGCTTTCCATAGTTACCTGCCCATGATCTGGGAGGGAGGCCTTAAGAAATATGTGGAACACCGAAGAGTTGCAGCTCGATCCGGAACCGCTTCTCCGCCACACCGGAGATTCCGCTGACGATACGGGTCCCGGACACCACCCCGGCACTACCGGACGAAACCGTCCCTGCCGGCATACCGGGCCGTATCCCCGGCCGCCTCTTCGATCCTGATGAGCTGGTTGTACTTCTCCACCCGCTCGCCCCGTGCCGGTGCACCGGTCTTGAGGTGGCCGGTCTGCATCGCGACGGTGAAGTCGGCGATGAACGTGTCGACCGTCTCGCCGCTCCGGTGGGAGACCATCGCACCCCAGTGCTGCTGCTGCGCGAGATGCACCGCGGCGATCGTCTCGGTCACCGTTCCGATCTGGTTGGGCTTGATCAGGACGGCGTTGGCGGCCCCCTTCCGGATACCCATATCGATCCGGTCGACGTTCGTGACGAAGAGGTCGTCGCCGACGAGTTCCACCCGATCCCCGAGTGCCTTTGTCAGCAGCCGCCAGCCGTCCCAGTCGTCCTCGGCAAGGCCGTCCTCGATGACGATGATCGGGTACGCCGCCGCAAGGTCGCGGTATCGATCAACCATCTCGGCAGCGGTCAGGGTCAGCCCCTCGGTCCTGAGGTTGTAGACGGCGTCGCTGTAGAACGCGCTCGACGCCGGGTCGAGAGCGATCCCAATCTCCCGACCGGGCGCATACCCGGCGCGTTCGATTGCTTCCACGATCAGGTCGAGCGGCTCGGTGTTCGTGGAGACCGCAGGGGCAAACCCGCCTTCGTCGCCGACGCCGGTCGTGTAACCCCGCGCCTCGAGGATATCTTTGAGCGCATGGTAGGTCTCGCTCCCCCACCGGACCGCTTCCGCGACGCTCGGAGCGCCGTAGGGGGCGATCATGTACTCTTGGAAGTCCGGCCCCTGCCAGTTAGCGTGAACGCCGCCGTTGAGGATGTTCATCATCGGGACGGGAAGGAGCGGCTTGAGCGGGTCTCCGAGGTACTCCCAGAGCCAGAGACCCTCTGCGGCGGCGGCTGCCCGGGCGGCGGCCATGGAGACCGCAAGCGTGGCGTTGGCGCCCAGGTTCCGCTTGTTCGGTGTTCCGTCGAGATCGGAGAGTGACTCGTCTACCGCCGCCTGATCACTGGCGTCCATGCCCTGCAGGGTGGCGGCGATCTCGCCGTTGATTCGGGCGACCGGCCTTTGCACCCCCTTGCCGCCGTAACGGTCTTTTACGCCGTCCCGAAACTCGACGGCTTCGTGTTTCCCGGTCGATGCGCCGGACGGGGTCGCGGCACGCCCGGACGCCCCGCCGGCGAGTATTACATCCGCTTCGACGGTCGGGTTCCCCCTTGAGTCCAGGATCTCGCGGGCATGGATCAATCGTATCCTCGTATCAACCTCGATCATGCTCGATGGCACCGGGAGGCGGGAGGGTATCGAGCGCAAAAAAGGTATCGACGGCACCGGGGTCGCGCGGGCGGCGGCGGCAGCATGGGCCGATATCGCATTACCATTTGCGATGAACCCGATTGCCCGTTCTCGTCCGTCGTCGGAGAAGATCGAGGCACAGGGCAGGTATGCGAAGTTCTATCGAGATACAAAAGGAACCGGCGGCGGTGCGGGTGATGCTCCCTCCTCACCACGCCCGACCGCAGTGCAGGCAGCGATCCCTGTGCATGCTGAGGATATTCCCGCACTGTGGGCATCTCCAGCGGACTTTCTCCTGTTCGACGAACTCCGTGACTCCCTGTTCCCGTATCTCGCGCAGGTTGTCGAGCACGCTCGTCCGGTATTTCGTGTAGCGCCTGTCCAGGTGTTTCAGCCGCGTGCAGGGATATCCGGCGCATTCGTAGCAGTACTCCCCCGTACGGTCTTCGCACTGCCGGATCCTGCACCGGGCGCAATACGCGTTCAGCCTGGCGGCATCATCCGTCCGGCAGCCCGGGCACCTGTTCTTCTCCCGCAGGTAGCCGATGCAGAGCCCGCAGTTTATGCCGCAGGGGGCGATCAGGAGAGGTGAGAGGTGGGTCATTCTTGTATGCTCGCCGTACGCCAAAAAGTCCCTTCCGGTTTCGCCGCCGAACAAGATAAGAGTGGCTGCGAAATACCCACGTGCGGCAATGTGAAGGCCCAGTACTTCGCTAAAACGGTTGAGGTAATCTTCAAGAGGTCAAACCATCGACCTCCCTTCGCGTTCTCCCGCGTGCTTCCGCGTGAAGCCATATTGCTATCTTCGCCCATTAACTCGCGCGAAGAGCGCGAAGCCGCGAAGTCCGGTGCCCGGGTCCTGCCGATCCCGTTGTAGGTCGCTATGCGAGGCTGCATTGGTCTATTTCAGATGCCGAAATTAGCGAAGTACTGAGGCCGGATGAATGCAGTACCCCCGGGCGGATTCGAACCGCCGTCGCCGGATCCAAAGTCCTGCATGATTGACCACTACACTACGGGGGTGCCGAGAGAAACGAACTCGAACCGCCGATACCGCAGGCATCGGCTCCTATATTTTATGTACCGCGGGATTATATCGGTTTGCTCGCGGGCAGAAGGGGTGAGGAGGGGAGGCCAGCCGGGGCTACTCACGTCCGATCGAAGTCGTCCTCGAACCTGACGATGTCGTCTTCGCCGGTGTACTCCCCGATCTGGACCTCGATCAGTTCGAGCGGCAGGAGACCGGGGTTCGCGAGCCGGTGAACCGTTCCCGCAGGGACGAACGTGGACTCGCCGTTCCGGAGGAGGTAGGTCGCATCGCCGATCGTCACCTCGGCGCACCCGGTGACGACCACCCAGTGTTCGGAGCGGTGGTGGTGCATCTGGAGGGAGAGGCGCCGTTTCGGGGGAACGGTGACCCGCTTGATCTTGTATGACTGCCCCTCCTCCAGGTTCGTGTAGGAGCCCCAGGGGCGGTGGACCTGCGTGTGGAAGAGAGCACGCGAGTCCCCCTTCTCACGGAGGGCTTTTGCGATCTCGCCCACCCGCTGGGCCTCGTCCCGGGCGGCAACCAGGATCGCATCCTTCGTCTCGACGATGGCAAGGTCGCGGACCCCGACGGTGGCGACCAGACGGTCGGCGATGATCAGGTTCTCGGAGGAGTCGATCCCGATATGCTCGCCCCTGACCGCGTTACCGCTCCCGTTCTTTGGGAGGGCGGCGTAAAGTGCGTCGAAATTCCCCACGTCGCTCCAGTCGCATTCAAGCGGCACGACCGCCGCCCGCCGGGTCTTCTCCATGATCCCGTAGTCGATGGAGAGAGCGGGGGTTGCCCCGTACGCCTCCTCGAGGGGCTGCTCGAACGCCCGGGCCACCTCCGGTGCACACGCCTCGCACTCGGCGAGGAAGAGGCCGGCATCGAAACAGAACATACCGGAGTTCCAGAGGTAGCCGTCGGCGACGTATCGCCCGGCGGTCTCGATATCGGGCTTTTCGACGAAGGCGTCCACGAGCGAGCCGTCCCCGAGAGGCTCCCCGGGCCGGATATAGCCGTATCCGGTGTGCGGCGAGGTCGGCCGCACCCCGAAGACAACCAGGTAGTCCTTAGTAAGCCGCTCCGCCCGGCGGAATGCGTCGCGGAACTGCCCGGCCGCGGTGATCAGGTGATCCGAGGGGAGAACCGCGACCGTGTCCGGCCCGTCATCCCGGGTGATCTCGCGGGCGCCGTAGTAGATCGCCGGCAGGGTGTTCTTGCCCACCGGCTCCACGAGGACGCGGCAGTCGCACCCGATGGCGGCGAGTTGGTCCCTGACCAGGAACCGGTGATCGGTGTTCGTGACGATGGCGATCTCCTGCGGCGAGGAGAAGAGGAGCGCCCTCTTCACGGTCTTCTGGAAGAGAGACTCGTCGTCGACGAGCGGGATGAACTGTTTCGGGTAGTGTTCCCTTGAGAGCGGGAAGAGGCGGGTGCCGCTCCCGCCTGCAAGTATGAGCGTCTTCATGGGATGACTCCGTGCCGGAGGCACTCGATTGTGTACTTTATGCGGCAGGGAGGATAAAAACGTAAGGTTCTCAGGGAGTTCGGGCGAACCCGGCGATCTCACGATGCGGCCGGGCGATCGGGCTCGATAAGGCGAACCGTATCGCACCTGACAGTGTATCGACCCCGTACCCCCCGGAAAAATGAGTGATCCTGCCCGATCAGGCCCGGGTCATCGTCGAGTTCCCCGGGTAGAGCGCCCGGGCCTGCGGATCGAGGTCTTCGGCCACCGCAAGAACATTCTCGGCCTCATAGTAGTTCCCGAGCCTGCCGAGCACCATGCCGTACGTCACCAGAGCAAAGATGCACGACCGGTCGATCGCGAGCGCCTGCCTGCACGCAAGCGCCGCTTCCTGGGGCCGGTCGAGCCGGGTGAGGATCACCGCCCGGTTGTTCCAGGCGTAGACATCATCGTTGTCGCAAAGTATTGCTGCACTGAATGCAGCGAGCGCTTCCTCGTAGCGCCCCTGCCGTTCAAGCGCCACCCCCCTGTTGTTCAGGGTTGCGGGGTCGTGCAGACCCTCCGTGGCGACGTCGCTGTACGCCCGTGGCGTATCTCTGTCATTACCCTTGCGGGACATCTCCGGTGTAACCAATCGGGGCATACGTCTGCACCTCGCCCCCCTTTACTGTGGAGTAACAATATATAGGTTCCTGCACCCGCCGTGCCCGGGAGCGCGGCGAGCCCGGATCGGCCAACCGGGTGCCTCAAGGGGTTACCGGCCGCCGTCGCGGAACCACGCCACCGTCTCGCGGAGCCCCGCTTCAAGTGTGCAGCGGGGAGAGAACCCGAAGGCCTCCCCTGCCCGGGTGATCTCGGCAAGGGAGTCGCGCACGTCCCCCGGTCGCGGCGGTTCGTATATCGGCCGGCGGTGTATGCCGGTGATCTCTGCGAGAATGGACGCAAGCTGGTTCAAACTGATCCTGCTGCCCCCGGCGATGTTGAAGACGCCGGAAGCATCGCCCTCCATCGCCAGGATGTTTGCCCGCACCACGTCGGCGACGAAGATGAAGTCCCGGGTCTGCTCTCCGTCGCCATAGATGATCGGCGGCTTATCCCCGAGCAGTCGGGTGATGAACTTCGGGATCACCGCCGCATACTCGGAGTTCGGGTCCTGCCGGGGACCGAAGACATTGAAGTAGCGCAGAAATACCGTCCGGATGCCATAGAGATCGGCGGACACCTTCCCGTAGTGCTCACCCGCGAGTTTCGAGACCGCATAGGGGGAGAGCGGTCTCGGCGCCATCGTCTCTCTCTTGGGGAAGACCGGATCGTCGCCGTAGATCGCCGAGGTGGAAGCCGCCACGACCGTCGGGACGCTGCACTCCTTTGCAGCCCAGAGAACGTTCAGGGTTCCGGTCACGTTCACCGCGTTCGTCTCCAGGGGGTTTGCCACGGATCGGGGAACCGAAGCGACGGCCGCCTGGTGGAAGATGCCGTCCGCTCCGGCACAGGCGTCGACGAGCAGGTCGAGATCGCTGACGCTCCCCTCGATGAACGTCGTCCGGGGATGAACCAGGAGACGATCGATGTTCTCCCGCCGCCCTGCGGAGAGGTCGTCGACGATCACGACCTCGTGGCCGTCGCGTGCCAGCCGCTCTGCGAGGTTGGATCCGATGAACCCCGCCCCGCCCGTGACGATGTAACGCATACAGGCAGCATAGATACTCCAGCGATATTTGAGCGTTCCCGAGGGGAAGGGGAAGAGGGCAAAGGCGAGGAAATGCTCGCTCCGGAGGACGAAACGGGTTTTTTCCGCGAAGACACAAGTGGGCTCACCAGATATCCTGCCCCTCGACGCGAGAACAGCGATGATAAACCTGTGTAGGCGCCGGGAACCCCACCCCGGCACGGCTGCACCGCGAGGTCCTGCGTCGGCCGGCACCCATATAGCATCATGCAGTTTATCCGGATCGCCCGGAGGGCCCGATCACTCCTCCTTTTTTCCGTTCGAGAGCGGGAAATACTGCTGATAGACGCGTTTACGCTCGTCGATGTCGGTGTGCAGGTAGATTTCGGTCGTCTTGATGGAGGAGTGACCCAGGTTTTCCTGCACGACGCGGAGGTTCTTCGACCGCCGATAGAGCTCGCTCGCGTAGGAATGGCGGATTTTATGCGGCGTAATCCCGGAAGGAGCGTATTGCTTGAAGAGATGCTGGACGGTTCGCGGGGAGATGTGGTTGCCCTGCTGCCCTACAAAGAGCGGCCCCTCGATCTTGTTGCCGATGAACTGGTTAATCTCTTCAAGCGTCTCTTCGTCGATGAAAACCGTCCTAATTTTGTCGCCCTTACCCTTCACCCGTATCGTCTGCTCCTCGAAATCAATGTCCTCGACGCATATCGCGCAGAGTTCCGAAACACGGACACCGGTGGCGTAGATAAGGCGGACGATCAGCCGGTCGCGCTCGCTCTCGATGGTGTTGATCAGGCGGATCACCTGACTGTGTTTGAGGTATTTCAGCTCCTGATTCTTGATCCGGGGCCGCTCCACCCCGAGCATCGGGTCGGCGACAACGGCCCCCTGCACGTAGAGGTACTTGTAAAACGAGGAGAGCGTCGAGATCATCCGGTGGAGAGTCTTGGGCTTGTAATCCTGCTTCTCCGTAAAATACGAGAAGAAATCGGTGACGAGGGCCGCAGAGACGCTGACGTCCGCATCCAGCGGAGCGTTCTCGAACGTGGCCTCATCGAACGAGGTCTCGTTCGAGTTCTGCCGGAGCCAGGCGTATCGGGCGAAACGCCGAATGGTCTGCAGGTATTTTTCGATCGTCCGGGGCGAATAATTCCGCATCCGGAGGTAACTAGCGAAGCGATCCAGCCATTCCGAGAAAAAGGCGTTTTCCATTGTACAATACATTAAATAACGAAGCATATCAAGATTGCGGTAAATGCCTATTCCCCGCAACATATTGCATCACCGGAGAACCCGGGTCCCACCCGAGGAGGCGTCCACCACACCAGGCACCGAGAGAGCCGCTACAAGGGGGGCGTCCCGACCAGAGAACTCGCCGATCTCCAGAATACGTGCAGCAGGAGAATAGATACCTGGAAAGCAAAAAAATCAGCCCTACCGGACCCATGCCGCTGAAGGGGACCCATAGCAGAGACATCTCCAAAAAAACCCAAAGCGCGCCCGAAAGTTGCAGAAACACTGAATTTACCAGGGCTCCTAAAAAATGGGTATCAGGTGATGCAGATTGTTTCGGAGTTAGGAGGTATGCAGGGGCTGCACCCCAGGTGGGGGCGGGGAAGCAAACCCTACTGAATACATCCTCCTTCAGGTATATGAACCCCTTACCGCGCGGGGAGAAAGTGAACGAACCAGGAGCAGCACAGGCGCTACGCGACCCCCACCTGCCGCCCACATATAAACGACCCCCACATATGAGCACAGACGCCCTATCGCTCCCTCCGGCAACCTCAACTATAGATAAGAGCACGATCGCGGCTCAGAACCCTGATATGAGGGCGCCGGATCCGGGTGGCCGGCCACAGAACGCCGGGACAATGGCGCGCTCCAGGAGAGAAGGCAGGGCAAAGCCATTTTGATGAAGATCCGTACAGCCGGGCATTACTCGAACCCGGCACCAGACAGAACGTCGCAACCCACCCTAACGGTTGGGATGAGGTAACGAAATCTCGTGCAAAGGGCGCGAATCCGCGAAGGGGCGCCCCCAAAGAGAATGGGGATCGGTGGTTTGACCTCGTGGGCTCGAGCACCGTCAGCTCACGCGAAAGCGCGAAGAGCGCGAAGAAAAACTCCCCCGGGGGCTCGACAACGGTTACCGGCCGAGATCGTATCGGGCTTCGGAGACGGCCTCGAACATAACCGGGGCCGGGCGTTCCTTCAGGAACCAGACGAGGGTCCGGTATTTCGCACGGTCCTGGCGAATATTGTGCCGCAAACGAGAGAACAGCCCACCCTGATGGCCGGATCATCGCCCCGCACCCCGGAGCAAAGAGGCAGGCATAAACCCTATGATGCTATATGGTGAACAAGGGCGACCGTGACGGCGGCAGCACCCGCACAACAACCGATCCCGGCGGCGCATCCGGTTTCTTTTGAACCGTCACCGTTCAACCAGCCTTATTGAAATAGCAAAACCAACAAGAGGTAGATAAAATGGAAGAACCAGACAGCATCAAAGACCCGAACAAGTACCAGAAATTCAAGAAGGTGGATGGCGCCACCTACCAGCGGGTCAACCAGTTCCTGCGCAAACACACCCACATCACCGCCCGCGAGTGGGCCATAGCACGCCTCTGCGCAGACTTCAAGACCACCAGCGGCTCGGAGATGACGTTCATCGGCGAAAACCTCCCCGAACTCTGCCCGTTCATGGTCGACTCCTACTCCCCGCAGGCGGTCAACCAGGCAAGGAGTTCGTTCAAGAAGAAGGTGAAGAAAGCCGGGGCCACGTTCTTTTACGGGGCGATGTGCGGTTTCTTCACCGCGGAGGAACTCGACGAGATCCTCTTTGAGGCGAGCGAGGTCGCCCGGTTCCTGCTGGAGGTGGAAGGGACGAGCCTGAACCTTGACGACGAGATCGACGTCGAGGACCGGATCACCGAGGTGATGCGGGGCGTGGCCGAGGCGGCTTCGGTCATCCTGAAGGCCCGGCCGGGCCAGGAAGGCGGGGGCCGGGGAGGAGAAGAACCGGAAGTACAGAATCAAGAAGAGGGAGAGGTATGAAGATCATACAGGTCGTCGGCCGCTCGAACGCCGGGAAGACCACGTTCATAAAGAACCTGATCGGTGCGCTTTCCGCGCATGGGGCCGTCGGAGCGGTCAAACATCTCGGGCACCACGGCTTTTCGCTAGAACCCGGAAAGGACACCACCATGTATTATGAATCGTATGCTGCTATATCCGGCGGTGTCGATGAAGAGAAGTCGGTCGTCGTCAGGCGGGAGAACGATCTCAACTCCACCCTGGAGGTCCTCTGCAATGCCGGGATTGAGTATGCCATACTCGAGGGATTCAAGTCGAGATCGTTCCCGAGGATCGTAATCGGCGATCTCGAGAGCGAGAACGTCGTGCTCCGCAACCCTTCGGTCGAGGAGGTGATCGCCGCACTCGACCGGTTCGAAGACTACTACACCGTCGAGGGGCTGGTCAGGGATCTCCGGCGCGAGTGCGACATCTCGCACGCAGGGGCCATCCTCACGTTCAACGGGATCGTCAGGGAATGGTCGGGGGACGACCGGACTGAATACATGGACTTCGATAAGACCGTCGACACCGTGGCGGAGAGCATCCAAAAAGAGATGGAAACCGTCCCGGGAATCATCGGCGCCCGGTTTTACCACCGGAAAGGACGGCTCTATGCCGGAGAGGATATAACATATCTTGCTATACTTGCAGAGCACCGGCAGGAGGCCTTCGCCGCCGCCGCCAACGCAATCGACAGGCTGAAACGGGAATTACACGACGTGGAGAAGTGATGAGATGCGAAACGGAAAACAGATGTTTGGAACGAACGGCGTGCGGGGCGTGATCGGAGAGACGATGACGCCGGCCCTCGTCCTCAAGATCGGTGCAGCGCTCGGATCGATGAGGAGAGGCACCATCGCGGTCGGCAGAGACACGCGGACGTCCGGCGAAGCCCTGACCCACGCCCTCAAGGCCGGGCTCCTGATGACCGGGTGCGACGTGGTGGACATGGGCGTCCTCCCCACCCCGGCCCTGCAGTATATCATCAAGACCAACCGGTTCGACGGCGGCGCGATGATCACCGCATCCCACAACCCGCCTGAGTACAACGGCGTGAAGATCATCGAGGCCGACGGCACCGAGATGTCCGATGAGGAGATCATCCGGCTCGAAGGCCGGTTCTTCGCAGAGGAGTTCGATGTGGTCGACTGGGACGGCATCGGCAGCGAGAGCGCCGCACCCGACCGGCTCGAGGAGTACATCGAGGCAGTCGTGGCGCACTTCCCGGAAGGCATCGGCAAGGGCATGACCGTCGTCGTCGACCCCGGCTCCGGGCCCGCGGCGCTCACGACCCCGATTATCCTCTCAAGGATGGGGTGCCGGGTCCATACCATCAACGGCAGGCTCGACGGCACCTTCCCGGGCCGGATGCCCGAACCGACACCTGAAGGATTGCAGCCCCTCTCGGAGATGGTCCTCGCCACGGGCGCCGACTTCGGGGTGGCGCACGACGGCGACGCCGACCGGGCGGTCTTCGTCGATACCAAAGGACGCTATATAGAAGAGAACTACGAGTTCGGTCTCATCGAGGACTATGTCTGCGGTAGAAACGGCAACGGGCTCGTCGTCACCCCGGTCGCCACCTCCCGGCTGATACGGGATATCGCGGAGAAACACGGCTGCATCGTCGACTACACCCCCGTCGGGAGCATCTATGTCGCGAGAAGGATGATCGAACTGATCGACAAGGGCAGGAAAGTCTCGTTCGGCGGTGAAGGAAACGGCGGGCTGATATATCCCGACCACCAGTTCTGCCGGGACGGGGGCATGACCGCCGCCATGATGGTGGCGGTGCTCGCGAGCCATAACGGCAGGAAACTCTCGGATATCGTCGACGAACTCCCCGCATACCACCTGGTCAAGGAGAAATACCATACCGCCGACCCGGCCGCACTGGTCCGCACCGTCGAAGAGGCGTTCGCGGGAGAGACCATCGAGAAGATCGACGGCATCAAGATCGTCAGGGAGAACGCCTGGGCACTGGTGCGGGCATCGGGCACGGAACCGATGATCAGGATCATGATCGAGGCAAAGGACCCGGCCGTCGCGGACGCCATGTACCGGGAGATTATGATGGTCGCGACGGGTCGTTAGAGCCGAATTAGAGCCCCGGGCAACCACAAACGCGGGCGGGGACAGACCCGATCCCCCGCCGCCCCAACCCCTCGCCTGCGGGATCGGCATACGATGAAGCAGTTCCGCACGCGGTGCCCGGGATGACTGCTATCCTTCACCTTATCCCCGATATTTTTGAGGAACTCTCCAAATCCATTGAAAAACATTCTTGTGAGAGGGGGGCAACCTATATATCTGATAATGGATATCCATGATGCAGAACCCACGAGAGAGCGCTGATCAAAATGGATGGAAAGCTACAGATAAAACAGAAGATCAACTCCGCTATCTCTTCTGGCGATCTGCGTGAGCTTGAAAAGGTAGCTTCGGACATATCGGAGACCCAGACGAGGAAGGAGAAGAGATCGCTCTACGAGCAGATGAATGCCGCCCTGGTCGAAGCGGCGTTCGACGAAGGCCAGCCGGAACTCTTAAGCCAGCTCGTCGAACCGACCAGAGAAGAGATATTCGATCTCGCCAACCGTGCTGCCGCCATCTATAGCGAGAAAAAAGACGAAGCATGGTTTTCCGCGATATTCACACTGGTCGATAAACTCGATCGCAAGAGCCATCAGTCAGATATCCTCGCCCGGATCTCCCGTGACCTCGTCCAAGCCGGGGTTGATTCCGGCGACATCCATTACATCGAGAAAGGAGGAGAGGCCTTCGATAAGATCAGCATCCGCAAATACCGCTCGGCCATCCTCTCCGAGATCATCCCGCTCTTCATCCGGTACGGGCAGAAGCACCGGAACGTCGAGATCATGCAGTATGCTCTCCAGATGCTTCCCGAGATCGGCGACATATCGCGGCAGTCGCAACTCCACGCCGACGTGGCCCGGGCGATCGCCGGGGCCGGCATCGAGGCCGGCGATATCAACCTCGTGATCCGCGGCCTTTTAAGCGCCGCCGAGATCAACCAGAAGATCCGGCGCACCAACTCAATCGCCGACATCGTGGACGCCGCCTGGAAATCCTCCCTGAAGAAGGAGATCTCCGATATCGAACATATCCTTGACTCTCTCCCGGATATCCCCGAAGAGCGGCTCACGGAGGTTCTCGCGATCCTGACCGAGCAGCTCCTCGACCGCCAGCGGGACAAAAAACAGGTATACACCAGACTGCTCAGGATCGACGACGAAAAGCCGTGGGCAGGCCAGACCCTCGTCCTCGAACTCCTGAAGAAAGCCGAGCGGAGCGGGGAACGCTGGTTCCTCGAGAAGGCGTTCGAGTTCAACGCCCGGGGTGCGGGAGAGACCCAGCTTCCCATCGAAGAGATTGTCCTCTCCGGGATCGCGGTCGTCGAGAAAAGCGGCAACCCTACCGTCCTCCTCGACATCACGCCGCTGATCGACGAGTCCTGCGATGCTGCAAAAGCGGCCCAGCTCTACCGGCAGATCACCGACGCACTCTCCCGCATGGGCGACTTCCATCACGCGATCGAGGTCATGAAGAAGGCCAGCAGCAGTGCACAGAGGATCAACGCCCAATTCTTCGATACCAGCGTTCGCCTGATCAAGGAGGGGGTCCGGCGCGACGAGATCGCACTCGTCCGCGAGAACATCCTCGCCCCGCTGGATATCGAGATCGCCGATTCGCTGGTTCACCAGGCGGTGACCGACTTCTGCAAGGAGTACGACTTTGACGAGATCGTCAGGCACATACCGGCCATAAAGGAACTCGTGGACTCTCACCGCACACAGGACACCCTGCTTCTCGAGTGCAGCACCATCCTGATCGAGCGGGGGTTCGTCCGCCAGAAAGAGCCGTCGGCCCTCGTGGATCTGGTGAGCCAGATTGGCGAACAGGATCTCCGCGAGCAGGCCATCTCGACCATCGCAGTCGAGATGGCACGGGTCGGCGTCGCCCGGAAAGACCGGGATCTCCTCCGGCACGCGACCGGACTCACCTGCGAGATCGTGGACCAGCGGACACGGGCCGAGGCGATGGGGGGCATCGTGGACCAGGCTGCCGTGCTCGCCGTTGAGGACGGCGACCTCGACCTGCTTCACGGGATGCGGGTTCTCTCCACGTCCCTCTTAGAGCGGGACTACTGCCTCTTTGCGATGGGCAAGGTCGTCCACGGCCTGATCATGTACGGGATCGAACAGCTCTCGCTTCAGGCGCTGGACGAGGCGGGCCAGATCCTCTCCCAGATTGCCGACCCGTCCCTGCAGCGGCAACTGGCCGATCCCCTCATCGAAGGCTACGTCCGGGTCGGGAGCCTGCAGGTGGCGGACCACCTCTCCCGGGGTGAGGCGCAGATCTTCGACGGCATGATGGAACCGTTCGAGATCGCGCTCAACCTCCTCAAGACCAGCACCTCGCGCGAGGAGATATCGATCAAGATAGCAAGTTACGTCGATATCATGCTCGAGTACACGCAGGTCTACGCGAGCCCGATCTTTGCGGCGCCCATGTCGCTCTTCTCCCTGGAGATCGACGGCGAATACGAGCGGACCGCCATGATACAGCGGATCCTCACGTTCTTCACCGACTACACGAAAGAGTTCGACTCGGCCGATCCGTATGAGGTGACGGCGTACCTGCTCGAAGGGAGCGAAGGAGGGGCGGCAGCGCAGCCGGTGCTCGAACTGATGTACCGGCTCTTCGAGCACACCAACGACGTCTACGCGCGCTACACCGGGATGTACCGGATCGTGAGCGCCTACTCGGCTCTCGAAAACGTTGAGCAGGCCGAGACAATCATCCGGAGGCTCCACGAGACCATCGGCGACCTCTCCGATCCGTCCGTCCGCGCGATCATGCTCGCCGACCTCGCCGGACTCATGGCCGGGATCGATCACGATGCAGCCAGAGACTACCTTGCCGAGGCGCAGGAGACGCTTGATGCCGCAGGGAGCGAGCGAGAGGCATTCGTCAGGAAGAACCTGATCTACGCCGCAAGAAACCTCAGTTCCGTGAACCGGCAGGAGAATGACATCGAATGGGCAATGGGGCAGGTCGACAGGATCGAGGATCCGGTCGAGTACGTGGACGCTCTCGCGGCGGTCTTCGACATGGTCAGCGAACCTGCGCAGAGAAAAGAGATCCTCTCGTCGATGTGCCATACGGTCGTGAACATCCCCTCTCCCTACGTCCGGCTCTCGATGCTCTTTGACGTGGCACAGTTCGCCGAGACGTACGGCGACGAAGAGGAGATCGAAGAACTGTTAAACGGCATGGAGCAGACCGCCGGTTACATCCAGATCCCGTTCATCACCGCTATGGCGCAGCAGCGGATGGCCCGGATGCTCTTCTCGTTCTACCGGGCAAGCGGGAAACCGGCCGCCCGAGAGCGCGCCGCCGGTATCGTCTCCGCAATCGAAGACGACAGGATCCGGTACAACCTGACTGTCCAGCTCGATCAGAACATGCCCCCGTCATGGAAGAACTCCGTGTATGCCAGGATCCTCGACTGCCGGGACAAGATCCGGAACGGCGAGTACACCACAAAGGACATGGTCACGCTCGATCGAGCGATACGTGCGGCGCCCGACAGGGCAAAGCGGGCAGCCTACTACACGGAACTCTACCTCATTGCCCGGGGCGCGGGGCAGCAGGAGGTTGCGGACAGGATGCTGCTCTGCGCGCTCGAGGAGGCCCGGATCATCAGGCCGCTCTCGCGGCGGGCGTTCGTGCTCGGCGATATGGCGTGCCGGATCTATGCGGAGCGTTACGAAGACCGCACGAGGGAGATCCTCGATCTGGCCGTGAGCGAGGCGCTCAACATCCGCGACTCGGCGATCCGGGACGAAGTCTACGACGAGCTGGATATGTCCATGCGGATCATCCAGGAGCACTGGCTGTGAAGACGATCGAGATCCGGGTCTCGGGAAGGGTGCAGGGCGTCGGGTTCCGCGCGTGCATCAAGAGGATCGCCACCAATCTCGGCGTCGGCGGCGAGGCGATGAATCTCCCCGACGGGCGGGTGCTCATCACCGCAACCGCCGACCCGGTCATCCTCGATAAGTTCGTCTCCATGCTCTACGGGTGTCCCCGGGTCGTCGTCAGGGATCTCGTCCAGCGGGAGATCCCGCACGCTGCGTACCCCGAGTTCACCATCCAGCGGGGCAGTTACCAGTACAGCACGTGAAACTCGGCGTTTGCAAGGAGCGCATCCCGCACGATGCGCACCTGTGCGTCGATACGGGCCTGGTCGATGGAGTCGCGGAGCGCCGCGCTCAGCCGGGCCGAGATATCGCTACCAAGATAACACCGCTTTTCCCCGCATTCGTAATCCCCGCTTGAGATCTCTTCGCGGGCAAACCGGATGACGGCACGATCCACCATCGAGGCTTTCTGCGGTTCGATGAGGTCGTGGACGAAACTCCCCGCCCCTTCATGAAGCATGCCGAGGTTGGGATCGAGGTGAGCCCCGACCACCGAGACGCAGCAGTTGCCGTAAAGCATCGCGTAACCGAATGCAAACATCGCGTTGACGGGGTCGAGGTAGGGGCGGCTCGTCCTGCGGCGGAACCCGAGTTCCGGCGGGAGCGTGCGGGAGAGGATCTCATAGTACATATCGGCGGTCAGGCGGGAGAGTCGACGCAGATTCTCCATCGTGACCGAGGCCGAGAGTTCCTCCCGGGCCTGATAGAGGAAGTCAAGTTCTCCGGCGTAGAAGATATCGTGCCCGGTCTGATCGTAGAGTTCCTCGAGGAGGAGAAGCCTCGACTGGAGGGCGGCCCGCGCAAGCGGCTGAGCGAACCGGTGGGGGCCGGCCCGCTCCTGGGCGAGGCGCACCGCCTCGTCCGGCCGGTAGCCGTACGGGTAGAGGTATCCGACGGGCGTGCCGTCGATGTCGAAGATGGTGATGGCAGCGCCGGCTTTGAGGAGATTCGTCACCGCCGAGGTGTGCAGGGTATGCCCGCCGACGATCAGGAGGTGCTTCACCGTCTGTAAGGGGTAACGCCGGGTATTGCTCCCGCGCGCGATGATCAGCTCCTGTGTCGTCGCCTTGATGTGCCCCCCGTAGCCGAAGACGGGGAGCCAGGGTTCCGTCGCTGTCATTCGATCACTCTGGAAATGAACATTGGGCTGTTTTTGGTGATTAATGCATCGAATCTCCCGGATACAGAGAGAACACAACATCGGCATAAGGGGAGCGGATCGGCCGGCCGCCTGCCTGTGCCCGCCGCCCGGCGCGGGTCCTTCGGGGGTTGCTCAGGAGACGCTTCGGGAAGGAAGGGTCTGGACGACCCGGGACCGTGTAACCGGACCGGAGACTGACACGGTGTGTCATGCCAAGTCTTGACAAACCTTTTCCGCACCGCCCGCCCACATAAAGGTAAAGTATGTCCGGCGGTGCGGCAGGAGCACCGACGAACGACGGTCCCTTCAGGATGCGACGGTTCGTCAGAATCGGAGCTGGAGAAACCTGGAAGGGTTTCGGGAACGGAGTTTGAGCGCCGGAGGTGCGAAAGTGCGATTCCGGCAGGGAATGCCGCACCTTGATGCCGGGCAATATAGCCGGGATGGGGCACGATCTCTCCAACCGGTAAAAAAACGATGGGATACTATGTTCTGGAATAGAGCGATGGAGACGATCCGGCCTGACGAACTCGCGGATCTGCAACTGAAGCGGCTGAAATGGTCGCTGCACCAGGCACAGAAAGTAGGACTATACCAGAGAAAACTAAAAGAAGCGGGCATCTCGCCGGACGAGATCAGGACGCTCGACGACGTGGAGAAACTCCCCTTCACCTACAAAAAGGAACTTCAGGCCGGATACCCGTTCGGCCTCTTTGCGACCCCCTTGAAAGAGATCGTGCGGATTCACACCACCTCCGGCACGACGGGCAAGCCGACCGTCGTCGGCTACACCCGGCAGGATCTGGAGAACTGGTCGGAGTTGATCGCGCGGAACATGACGATGATCGGTCTATGCGAGGACGACATCTTCCAGAACGCTGTCAACTACGGCCTCTTCACCGGGGGGCTCGGGTTCCACTACGGCGCCGAGAAGATCGGGATGACCGTGATCCCGAGCGCGACCGGAAACACCCGCCGCCAGATCGAGATGATCGAGGACTTCGGGGTGACCGCCATTCACTGCACGCCGAGTTACGCCCTCCACCTCGCCGAGGTGGCCGAGTCGATGGGAAAGACGCTGGATACCCTCAAGACCGGGATATTCGGGGCCGAACCCTGGTCGGAGAGCATGCGTAACGAGCTCGAACGGCGTCTCGGGGTGAAGGCCTACGACAGTTACGGACTCTCGGAGATGTACGGCCCCGGCGTGGCGTTCGAGTGCCCGGAGAGGGACGGGCTTCACATCTGGCACGACTGCTACCTTGTCGAGATCATCGATCCGGAGACCGGCGAGCGGCTCGCTCCCGGCGAGCGCGGCGAACTCGTCATCACGCCGCTCGTCAAGAACGCCCTGCCGCTCATCCGCTACCGCACCGGCGACGTGACCCGGCTGATGGACGACGGGTGTGCCTGCGGGCGCGGGCAGAAGATCGAGCGGATCACCGGCCGGAGCGACGATATGCTGGTCATCCGGGGGATCAACGTCTTCCCGTCCCAGATCGAGCATGTGCTGCGGGCCCTTCCGGAGGTCGGGGAGCAGTTCATCGTATATATCGATCGCGTCAAACATCTTGACGAGATGAACATCGAGGTAGAGATGAGCAGGGCGGGGTTCTCCGGTGAACTCCAGGACCTCGCCCGTATGCAGAAGAAGATCTCCGGCGAACTCCACAATGCGCTCGGCCTTCGGACGGCGGTGAAACTGGTGGAGCCGGGAACGCTCCCCCGTTTCGAGGGGAAGGCCAAACGGGTCATCGACCGGCGGGGAGCGATCTGATGGCTTCGTGGAACCCGCGGATTGAGGAGATGCCGCTCGATGAACTGCGGCGTCTCCAGTTCAAACTCGTTAAATCCCTGGTATACAGGCTCTACAGCTTCAACGACTTCTACCGGCGCCGGATGAAGGAGCAGCAGGTTCACCCCGACGACATCAGGACGCTCGAAGATGTCGCGAAACTCCCGTTCATGTACAAGAACGACCTGCGGGACGGCTACCCGGACAGGATCTTTACCGCCGAACGGAACGAACTGGTCAGGTACCACGTCTCCTCCGGGACGACGGGGAAACCGACGGTCGTCGGGTATACGGAGCGGGATATCCAGAACTGGAGCGAGTCGCTCGCACGGGCGTTCTCCTCCTGCGGTCTCGGGCGGGGCGACGTTATCCAGGTGAGTTACGGCTACGGCCTCTTCACCGGCGGCCTCGGTGCCCACTACGGCGCCGAACGGGTCGGCGCAACCGTCCTTCCGACAAGCGTCGGGAACACCGAGCGGCAGATCGAACTGATGCAGGACCTCCACGTCACCGCCATCGCCTGCACCCCCTCCTACCTCCTCCACATCGGAGAGGTGGCGGAGAAGATGGGCGTCTCGATCAAGAACGACACCGACCTTCGCATGGGTTTCCTCGGCGCCGAGCCCTGGTCGGAGCAGATGCGGGGCAGGATCGAGGACTGGCTCGGGATCCGCGCCTACGACATATACGGGACGAGCGAACTCTCCGGCCCGATGTTCACCGAGTGCACCGAGCAGCAGGGGATCCACATCTGGGGCGACCTCGCTCTCGTCGAGATCGTGGACCCCACGACCGGCGAGGTGCTAGAGGCCGGCGAACAGGGCGAGCTGACCATCACCATGCTGCAGAAAGAGGCTCTTCCCATGGTCAGGTACCGGATCGGCGACCTCACCGCCATCGAGGAAGGCCCCTGCGCCTGCGGCCGGACCCACCCGCGCATCGGCCGGATCCGCGGGAGGGTGGACGACATGCTGATCGTCCGGGGCATCAACGTCTTCCCGTCGCAGGTGGAGCACGCGCTGCTCGAGATCCCCGAGGTCGGCAGACACTTCCAGATCGTCGTCGACCGCAAAGGTGCGCTCGATAACATGCTCGTGCGGGTGGAGGTGAGCGAAGAGGCGTTCTCCGACAAGATCACCGAACTGATGGTGATCAAGAAGGTCGTGGAGCACCGCCTGCGGAGCTCGCTGAACGTGAGCGTGGACGTCGAACTGGTCGAACCGGGAACTCTTCCCCGGTTCGAAGGCAAGTCGAAGAAAGTTGTTGACAGGAGGTCATTGTAATGGAGAAGTCGTATATCGTCAAACAGATCTCGATCTTTTCGGAGAACCGCCCGGGGCGCCTCGCGGCGATCGCCGGTGCGCTCCGGGATGCGGGAATCAACATATTTGCGTTCAGTATTGCCGAGGCGGACGGGTTCGGTGTCGTTCGCGCGCTCGTCGACCGGCCGGAGGACGCCCACCGGAGACTGACCGATCTCGGGTTCAGGGTCTCGTTCACCGACGTCATCGGCGTGAAGATGCGGGATGAGCCGGGCGGCCTCTCGGATATCGCTTCGATCCTCGGGGATGCCGGGATCAACATCGAGTATGCCTACGCCTACTCGGGGAAGGACGCGGCGGTCCTGATCCTGCGCGTGGACCAGGCTGAGGATGCCGTCCGGCAGATCCTCGGCCACGGCGGGGAACTCCTCAAAGCATCCCTTTTCCGATAATTCAAGATCAGACCGGTTCCCGGGGTGCTCCCGGGTCCTCGGCCTCGCCTTTGCGGAACATGTGAACCCTTCCCGTAACGCGCCGGATAGGAAGGACGAATGCAAGGCCCATCCCCGGCTGATCCAGTTCTGCGGCGGCGATGATCGCGTCGAGCACCGCGTCCGCCCGGTCGGCGGCGACGACGGTTAAGATGATCTCTTTCTCGGGCTCGATAGCGATCCCGAGAAGGGATTTCACTTCACGGATACCGGTCCCGCGGCCAAAGATGATGGTTCCTCCCTCAGCCCCGGCGCCGCGAGCCGCTGCAAGCACCGGCTCGGACCAGCCCCGTTTTACGATCGTGACAATCAGTTCGTTATCGGACTCATTACTCAAGTTTCTTCACCTCGTGTTCTCCGGTAGAGGATACCGAGCGCCAGCACCGAGAGGATGGGTGCAAGCGCTATCAGCGCGATCAGCCCGAACCCGTCAACGACGGGGTTGCGGCCCTCGATCCCCGCCGCAACCCCCACGGCAAGGGAGAGGAGGAAGGTGACCGCCATCGGGCCGGTGGCGACACCTCCTGAATCAAACGCGATCCCGACAAAATCCTGATCGGTGAAGAGGAGAAGGACGATGACGAGGAGGTAGCCGGGAATTATGATGGAGAGCAGTGGAATGCCATAGACGAGACGGGCCATCCCGAGCGCTACGGAGATCGCAACCGCAACGGAGAGGCTGTAGACGATCAGGGATTCCTTGATGTAGCCGCTCGAAGATTCTTCAACCTGGTAGCCAAGAACCCGGACCGCGGGCTCCGCATAGGTGGCGAGAAACCCAAGGAGAAATCCGAACGGGATGAGCAGCCACAGGTGGCCAAACGCGGTGACAGCCTCCCCGATCGCCCTGCCAGCCGGGAGGAACGCAACATTGACGCCCTGGAGGAAGAGAGCCATGCCAAGGGCTGCGATCAGGATGCCCCGCACGAGGTTTATGACGTAGACCCGCGGAAGTTTCAGAAAGAGCACCTGAAAGACCCCGAAGAAGATGAGCAGGGGAAGAAGCGCCTGCGCAACCTCAAGAAAGACCTGGTCCATTCCCTCAAAGAGGGGCGTCACGATCATAGATAGATCACTCCCACCAGCATGACGCCGATGACCGGACCGAGTGCGGCAAGCCCGACCAGCCCGAAGCCGTCCGTGAGGGCCGAACGCCCGGCGAGAACCGAACTGACGCCGGTCCCGAGCGCCAGGATAACCGGAATCACCAGGAGCCCGGTTGTCACGCCGCCTGCATCAACCGCGACGGCGAGGAGATCCAGCGGTGTGAACGGCGCAAGAAGAAGGACGATACCGTAGCCGGCGGCAAAGAGGTAAGCAAGAGGGAATCCGAAGATGATGCGAAGGACTCCTATGGTGACAATGAACCCGACGCTGACCGCGATCACAAGGATCAGGGAACCGGACGGGATGCCGCCTCCCGAGGCGGTGTCGAGCATGCCTGCGAGGATACGGATATTCGGCTCCGCGATGGTCGTCAGGAGACCGAAAAAGAACGTTCCCCCAATGACCAGTGCGAGTGAACCGCGGGCAGGGAGTTCCGACCCGATTGCATCGCCGATGGGGAGGAGGCCCGCCTTCACGCCGGAGAGAAAGAGGGCAATTCCGAGAACAACCATGCCGCTCCCGAGCAGGAACAGGAGGAGATCGGACGGCGCCGCACGGAGCACCCCGACCTCGAGGATGACGATGATCAGTATGATCGGGAGGACTGCCTGGACGACCCCTATGACCTCCTCCCTGATCTCCTGCAACATGCCGCCGCTCCTCCCCGGAAAACCGTCCGGGTGTCGGATGATCTACCTGTGTCACGCCTTGAGATAAAGGCAGGGGCGACGCCGGTCAGTGCCGTTTCTCCCATTTCAGGAGTTCCGAGACTTCCGAGAGCGTCTTTCCGCGCCGGATCTCCTCGCGGATCCGTTCTTCGGTCTTTTTGACCTCCACCGCGCGCCGGGCAACCTCGTACGCACGCTCCCGGGGAACCACCACGACCCCGCTCTCGTCGGCGACGATCCAGTCTCCCGGCCGCACCTCCTGACCGCAGCAGACGATTTCGGTGTTGATCTCCCCAAGACCCTTCGGGTCACCGGCGTTCGGGACGGTCGCCGTGGCGAAGACCGGGAACTTCATCTCCCGGATGTCGTCGACGTCCCGGACCGCTCCGTCGATCACGACGCCCGCGACCCCCCGGTTCTTCGCGGAGTGGGTGGCAAGTTCCCCCCAGGGGGCGACGTCCGTCCTCCCGTCATTGCTGACGACGAGAACGTCGCCAGGCCCGGCAAGATCGATCGCCTCGACGGGTTTTGCCCAGTCCCCGGCGACCGTCCTGACCGTCACCGCCCGGCCGACCGCCTTTACCCGACCGCAGATGGAGAGGATGCCCGCCATCGCGCCCTTCCGGTGCATGGCGTCGGTGACGTTCGGTGCGGAGACCGCTTCGAAGAGGCGACGGATGGCTGCGTCCCGGCTCTCCTCCTCCCGCGGCCGGATCTCGGGCCGGTCGATGGCCTCCCTGACCTGCCGCGCCGCCCCGGTCACGTCGGCGGCCTTGACGATGTTCCCTCCCACGATGACGACCGAGGCACCGGCGGCGACCGCCTCGGATGCGGTCGCTGCATCCAGTCCTCCCGCAACGGCGACGGGCGTGCCCACTTCCCCGACAAGGCGGCGGAGGAGGTCGAGCGACGATCTACCGATCATCTGCTGGTCGATACCGACGTGGGCGTTGATGTAGTCGACACCGAGCGCGGCGAGTTCCCGCGAGCGGGAGACAGGGTCGACGACGTTGATGAGGTCGGCCATGAGCCGGACGCCGTATTTGCGGGCGGAGCGCACCGCCTCGACGATGACGGCATCGTCGGCGTCGGCGAGGATGCAGACGATCCCGGCGCCGGACTTCGCCGCCATCTCCACCTCGACGGCCCCGGTATCGGCGATCTTCATATCCGCGACGATCTCACGATCGGGAAAACGTTCCCGGAGCACCCTCACGGCCTGCATCCCCTCGCTCTTGATCAGGGGTGTCCCGACCTCGATCCAGTCCGCACCGCCACGGACCGCTTCACCTGCGATCTCAACCGCACGATCGAGCTCGAGGAGATCGAGCGCCACCTGGAGAGTAGGCGTTGCCATGCAGTACAGTATGGCGAGGGTTCTATTTATCTGGTGCCGGACCGGGGGAAACCTATATCCCATGAGGTGCTTGAGGAGGCCGGCGACACGGATGTGATGACGGATGGTCGAGATCGGTTATAAACTGGCATGCGAGGAGCACGGCCCCCTGGAACTCGTCTGCAACGCCCGCCAGGCGGAAGATGCCGGATTTACGTTTGCCATGATATCGGATCACTACCACCCCTGGACGAGCAGGCAGGGGCAGAGCCCGTTTGTCTGGGGCGTCATCGGCGGCATCTCGCAGGTGACGGCGGATCTCCGACTGGTGACGGGCGTCACCTGCCCGACGATCCGGATCCACCCCGGGATCATCGCCCAGGCCGCCGCAACCGCCGCCATAATGATGCCGGGACGGTTTGCCCTCGGCCTCGGATCGGGTGAGAACCTCAACGAACACGTCTTCGGCAGCCACTGGCCTCCGGCGCCGGTCAGGATCGAGATGCTCGAAGAGGCGGTGGAGGTGATCCGGCTGCTCTGGAAGGGCGGGATGCAGGACTATTACGGCGCCTTCTACACGCTCGAGAACGCACAGGTCTTCTCGCTCCCGGAGGATCTCCCCCCGATCTACATCGCGTCGGAAGGCCCGATCAGCGCATCCATGGCCGCGCGGGTCGGAGACGGGTTCATCAACCCGGGCAGCAACGCGGAGAAGAACCTCATCATCTTCCGCGACTCCGGGGGCGCCGATAAACCGGCATACATCGAGAACTCGGTCTGCTGGGCGGAGACGGAAGAGGCAGGGCAGAGAACCGCATACGAACAGTGGCCGATTCCCGCAAACGCCGGGGAACTCAACCGGCTCCTCCCCACGCCGACCCACTACGAGCAGGCGGCGAAGATGGTGACGCCGGAGGACGTGGCGAAGCACGTCGTCTGCGGGCCCGACCCGGAGGCGCATATCAGGAAGATCGAGGAGAGTGTCGGGAAGGGGTTCGACCACGTCTGCGTCCACCAGATCGGGAGCCAGCAGCAGGAGTTCATGGAGTTTTACCGGGAGGAGGTTCTGCCGCATTTTGGGGAGTAGAGGCGCCGGTTCATATTCACTCCATGCCCTGCCGTCACTCTCCGTGCACCGGGGCACGAGAAGGCCAAAGGTCTTCGAGAGGGCATGCCCTCCTCCCCTATCTTACCTCAGAAGATCATACCTATAACCCCACCCCACCCGGCCTTCGGCCTCCTCCCCGCCCCACGGGGGCGGGGGCAGTGCGTGGCGATATCCCCACGGTCCACTGCACCGGGGCTGTCCCCTCGCTTTTCCGCATTTTGTTTAGCGATACTCGCATCTGGCAGTGTTCGTGCTCCTACCTTTCGACCCGCCAGATCCCCCGTATGCCGTTCTTCGGAGCATCGCTTACCCTATGCACGGATTTCAAGGGGATATCGCCATGGGGGGTGGGGCTGACGGGGAGGGGGGAGCATCCCCCCCTGTCTCCAGCCCATAATTGTGATGCTACGCTCACATGTGACAGCAGGCGGAACGTCCTGATCTTAAACATTCTACGACACTAACCATCGGCGAACTCACTCTAAAATAACCCAAAAAAGGACTATTACCCTTCCGGCTCCTCCAGATCCGTCCGCACCCGACAGATGCTCTCCACCGGCAGGACGAAGATCCTGCCGTCGGCCGGGCTTGCCGGTACGGCCGTTCGCCCGGCAGATACCGATGACCCTGTCGACATCGGCATCCCTGACGACCATCTCGATCTTCACCTCCGGGATGAGTTCCGTGTCATCCCCGGCCTAAAGGCCGGGGTCTTCTCGCTCCGCCCCTTCAACCCCGCAAGATAAACGCCGTAGCGCCGGAGTCAATTATATTCCAGCCCCCGGTTCACCCACAAACTGTTCTCGCCATTCGTAGGAACGGAGGCTCCTTCTGACAAATGCAAATATTTCTACCCCTTCGCATGACGGAAGAACTGATGCATCTAGAGGTGCAACTCATATCTGCGTGATGCGATGAGCACGATCCGGGGTCCTGCAGGCGTCCGCGACGTATGCGCCCGCCTGCGGTCGGCAGGGACCAGGAGAGAACTCGCGACGATCCTCTACCGTGAGGTGTCCGGCTACTCGCTCTTTGACCTCCAGGAGGTGCGGGCGAGGGTAGAGCGCGACCTCCGGTCCGTCCCCGCCGGATACCGGCGACGCCTCTACCCGAGCGTGATGGACCAGATCTTCGAGACGCACCACACCCTCATCTCCGCCGCCCGCCGGGGAGGTCTGGAAGACGGGGAGAGGCCGCTCCCGGGGGAATACCAGGACTTCTGCGACATGGTCGAGAAGACGTGCCTTGCCGGAGACGAGGAGGAGCGGCACCTCGAACTCCTCTACTTCCTCCTCGCCGCCTTCAACATCTTCGTCCTCGACCGCCCCGCCCACCCCGTGGGAACGCCGTTTCCCGGCGGGTTCGAGGTCGAAGTCAGGAACGGGGAGTACCTCTGCCCGGTCAGGGAGAAGGCCGACGACGTCCCAAACGCCCTCTGCCCCTACTGTCCGGCAAAGCAGAGCGACGGATGAAGAAGAAGGCGGCGTGAAAAAAAGAAGTTCCGTTATACGATCCTACTCTTCTTCCTCGTAGCGCTCAAAGAACGTGACCTCGTCGAGGACCTTCTTCGTCTTTATCTGGATCTCCTCGGGGTATCCTGCAGGCACGAGAGATACAAGCGTGTAATCCTCCGGGACGTTGAGAAGTTTCCGGACATCCTCAGCGTAATCCTTCTTCTCCCCCGCCACCCAGCAGGTTCCGACACCCCAGGCCTGGAGCGCAAGGAGGAGCTGCATCGTCGCCGCACAGCAGTCTTCGAGGTAATACTTTGCATCCCGCTTCCCGAAGACGGCGAAACAGATGGGCGCATCGGCGATGAACCTGGCGTTCTCGGCGAGATCGGCAATCGCCCGCAGCGTCTCGCGGCCCTGGACCGTCCCGAAAAGCCAGGGCTGCTCGTTTCGTGCGGTCGGGGCAAGCCGTGCGCAGTCCAGGGCGTCTTTGATGATCTTCTCCTCAATAGGATTGTCCTTGTACTTCCGCACGCTGTGCCTGCTCCGTATCACGGTGACACCGAGATTGACCGTTCCACCAATCGGGCTCATGCAACGATGGTGGGCACTCCTGGCCTAAATACCTTGGGGAAACGGAGGAGGGGAGGGCTCCAACAGAAAGGGCACCCTAGAAGAGGCCCAGTATCATCTGGAGCATGTTCGAGAAGCCGTCGGCGATGACAACGGTTGGATCGATCCCGAGGATCGGGAAGATGAACAGGAAGTACGCGATTGTCCCGAGCGTGCTCCCGACGTTCGCGAGGGCTGCAACCAGCACTACCCGGAAGAGCGGGATCCGCCGCATCTCCGTGAACGTCTCCGCCTCGATGATCTGGCGGAACTCTCCGGCGACGGGTTTCCGTATCTTTGCCTCGACGATGGCGGCGAACCATCCCGCCGCAAGCAGCGGGTTGAGCGAAGTCAACCAGGAGACCGCAAACGCCGTGGCGGCCGAGAGAGGGTGTCCGCCGGCTGCAAGCGTGAATACGGCGCTCAGGACGCCGTTGATCACGATCCAGTAAAGAAGAGCGGTCAGCAGGACGTCGATCCCCACGCCCGAGAACGCTATCGCGGCGATCAGGAGGAGGAAGAGGAGGGTGACGGCAGCCCCGATGATCTTCGCCCACGGCAGACTCTTCACACCGGCGGTCAGGGTCGGGAGCGGCGGCAGCGTCTCCGGCGCGTCCAGGTATCGCTGCACGCCCTGAATATGTCCGGCGCCGACGACGGCAAGCACCCGTTCGTACCGACCGGTGAGCATCAGAACCTGATGGGCCAGATAGGCGTCCCGTTCGTCGATCAGGGCCTGGGCGCCCCGGGGAGAGAACTTCCGGAACTCCACCATCGCAGCGCTCACGACGTCCTGGTCCGTGAACTCGTCAACATCGATCTTCTCGCCCTCGACGCTCACAAGCGAGTAGATCAGGGCTCCGACGAGCTTGATCTTCTCCCAGACACCCATCTTGCCCCAGAACCGGGCAAGCGTGATCCGGATATCCCGGTCGATGAGCGCCACGGGCTTCTGGTGCGCTTCAGCCTCCTCGATGGCGGCGATCATCTCGGAACCGGGCTTCACGCCGGTTTCTGCGCCGATTCGCTGCTGGATGTAGGTGAGCACCCACTGAACGAGGAGCTGGCCGAAGTTCCCGCCTTTCAGGATCTCCGCCACCGAGGGTTCGGCCGTCTCCTGTGTGAGCGATATGAATCTTCCCCGGTCAAGCTCGACGCCGACGATATCGGGCAGGAACTCCTCGATGGCAGATCGAACCTCCTCAACGCTTTTCTGCGAGACGTGTGCCGTCCCGACGAGACGGATCTCAGTCATGGAGCACCTTCACGCCCTCGCTGTCGATCACGGCGCGCTTCCCCGGCGGCACCGCCGCTTCATGGAAGACGGCTCGAATACCGGCCTCCTCCACCGTCTCGGCGGCCTGCCGCCTGCAGAGGTCGGCCGCAACATCGCGCGCATCGCAAGGGGAGAGCGGCGCACCGAGGCCGGGACACTCCGATACCGCGAGGTCGTCGTCCACCAGCATGAACGGATAGGTGCGGCAGATCCAGGGGCGGTGAGCGTAGATCGAGCACCGCCCGTCCCGGAGGAAGATACAGGCATCGGCCGTTCGCCTGAGACACCATGCAAGGGTGTACTCGGCGCCGTTTCCGGCACCGATGAAGTCGGGATAGGGCTCGGCAACCTCATCCCAGGCCATACCGGTCGCCGCCATGATTGCCCGGACCTCGGCAGGACTCACCAGCACGAGGTTCGAGTCCTCCGCGACCCGCCGGCAACAGCCGCCGCATCCCCTGCAACGGAATCCAATCGACCCGAGTTGAGCCGCAACGTCATCTACTCCGAGCATATTCTGTCAAAATTCTCAAAGAGAAGCCTCCCGTTGACGGTATGGCTGACCTCCGGGTGCCACTGGATCCCGTAGAGGTGTTCATCGGGAGATACGATCGCTTCCACGTCGCAGATGGACGATCCTGCAAGCCGGACAAACCCTTCCGGCACAACCGAGACCTCGTCCGCGTGCGATGCCCATACCTGCATCCGGTCGGGGTAGCCCTGGAGAAGGGGGTTCTGTTCGAGGATCTCGACCTCGACGGCACCGAACCCGCCGCTCGCACCCCGGCGGATCGCGCCCCCGCGGGCCGTCGCCATGATGTGCAGCCCAAGACAGATCCCGAGAACGGGGAGACCGAGGTCAAGGTAGGCAGAGGCGACGCCGGCACGCTCAAGGGTCGGGCCGCCGCCGAGGATGATTCCCCGGCAGCCCCGGGCGACCTCGGCCGGCGGCGTCTCATTCGAGATCATCGTGGCCTCGATATCCATGTCACGGAGCGTCCGGAGGATCAGATGATTGAACTGCCCGTAATTGTTGACCACATAGAGTGGAAGCATTGCTTATAGATGGATGTAAAAGGGTAAATAGTCCTTCCCTCAGGAGTACTTCCTGACGAAATCGAAGACTTTCCGGGAGATCTCTTCGGGCTCGTGACCCATGAGGTAGGCGAGCGTCAGCGCCCCGCCGGCTCCCATCCCCTCCTTGACCTCGCCGATGCAGTAGCGGGCGAGCCCGACGTGGCCGAGCTCGGCGAAGTTCGGGTCGACATAGTATGCGACGGTGCCGACATCGGCAACCGACCGGACGAACCCGGCGGACGGATCGTCCCTGACATAGACCGTCGTCGCGAGGTGCGGCACCCGTTTCCCGAGCGCTTTCAGGACGGCCGCAACGGCAAGCATCTGGGTTCCGCCCGCAAAGAGGATGTCGCCGGTATAGGTGCTCGCGATCCCCGCCGCAACCGGCATCATGGGGTCGCCCGCGGCGCGGAGGATATCGAGGGGCTCTCTCGCACCCGTCGCGTCGATCCGGGCGAGCGCTTCGCGGCAGACGGCGTCTTTCAGGCCGAGGGGGTTCTTCGCAAACGCGCTGCTGACCGAGGCGTCGTAGCCGAGCGCCCGCAGAACGCAGAGGGCGGTGGTGGTGCCGCCGGGGACACACTCCCCGAGCATCAAAAAGTCGCTGTACTGTGAGAGAAGCCTCCCGACCATCTCCCCCCGCTCGAAGAGGGCAGCCGCCTCCGGCACCGCGTCCTCCGTTCTCGGATCGCCGCCGGGGCTCCCGTAGACGTCGATGCAGGGGACGGTGGGGGTATGGGCGAGCCCCGCGTTGATGATGACGGGGGCAAGCCCGGTCAGTTCCACCATCGACCGGGTGATGCTCGCCGGCGTCGGGCACCCCGTGGGGGTGTTCGGCCGGGCCGCGACACTCGTGATCGCGCCGGTCGTGACGAGTTCCGCGTCCAGGTTCGGGGTGAGCAGGGTCTTTTCGGGGGTCGGCCCTGCGCCCGACACGCCGGGAACGGTGGAGAGCATCGTGTTACCGAGGACGAGCGCCAGCATCGGGCGCTCGGGCCTTATCCGCAGGTCTTCTGAGAGGAAGGGATGAGACATTATTACAGGGTAGGCGCCGCGGGATAGAAGAGGTTGCGGTCAGCGGCCCGGCCCGGCCCGTGCCCTTTGATCGCTCGAATCCGAGGTCCCTTGCCCAAGTGTGATCTCATGCGGTGGCACAGTGAGAGAGGGGGGCTCAGTCTCACGCGAAGGCGCGAAGAACACGAAGAGCCTATCAATGCTCTGACTTCGCGCCTTTGCGTGAACTCGTATGACATTGCGCCGAATCAGACTCAAACTCCACTCGAAACCCTTCGGGGCTCTCGAACACCGGCAGTCGTTAAATCCAAACGCCGAAATACCTCAGGGCTCCAATATCTGAACAATGTTCGAGATAGAGCGCAGACTGGAAGAGAAGGGCATCGTAAGGGGAGATATCGTCGCTGCCGCGATGGAACTCTACGTCCCCCACGGGATAGAGGCGGATGAGGCCGCGCGCAGGCTTGACGCAAAGATCGGGAAGGCACTGGAGGACCCGAACATTTCATCGCTCCTCCTCGGCGCCCTCCTGCTCGAGGACGAACTCTATGTTAAGCGGAAAGACTCCGAGATCGCCGACGACCCGGTCTTCCTCCTCTCCGACGAGATCATCGGGATGGCCATCGCCGAGGTGATCGGGGGGACCTATGCGCGGTTTGAGTTCACCCGGTACGACCAGAAGAAACCGGGGATCCTGGGCAACCTCGGGCCGTTCCTCGACGACGCCGTCGCCGGGCTGATCGCGGGCTGCACGTCGCGCCTCTACAGCGAGTCGATGGGATCGGTGTGAAGTCGGTCCGCGCCCTCCTGCAGTTCTGCACCTCCCTCCCCCTCGGGAGACCGGTCGAGTTCGAGCACTTTGCCCGCCGCTCCTACCTCTACCCGCTCGCCGGGTACGTCATCGGCGGGATAGCGGCCGGGATTACCTGCTGGATAGCATCCCCGGTGGTGGGTGCGGCCGTCGCCCTCGCCATGGTGCTCGTCCTCTCCGGGTGCAACCACTTCGACGGCCTGCTGGACTTCGGCGACGGGCTTATGGCCCACGGGAGCCGGGAGAAGAGGGTCGCGGCCATGACCGACCGGACGACCGGCGCCGGGGCAGTCGCGGCGGGAATCGTCGTCACGCTTCTATCGTTCGCCGGGCTCCAGACCGCCGCGAACCTCCCGGCGACGATCCTCATCGCCGAAGTCTGCGCGAAGGTCGCGATGTCCTGGCTCACCACGCTCGGCGCGCCGTTCCGGGAGGGGATTCACTCCTACCTCCACGGGTTTGCAAAACCGTGGTTCGTCGTCCCGGCCTTCCTGCTTGCACTGCCGCTCTTCCTGCTGCCGGTCCCGCGGGCGGATATCGCGCTCGCCCTCGCCGCTACGGCCGTCATCGTCGCACTGATGCTCGCTCTTTCCCGACGACTTTTTTGCGGCGTCAACGGCGACGTCGTCGGCGCGACGAACGAGATCGTTCGGGCAGGGATCATTCTCCTCCTCGCTCTCCTGTAATCACCTTTTTTATCCCGGCGGCCGCTACTACTGTAGAATGATACAGGACCACACCCTCTACTCCCGGGGGGGGATCATCACCGAGCGGAACGCGGACTATGCGACGGTACGACTGCGGATTCCGGCAGGAGTTCTCTCCGCGGCGCAGATCAAGCAACTCGGAAAAATCAGCGAGAAGTACGGTGACGGCTCGCTCCACCTCACCATGCGCCAGACGGTGGAGATCCCGCACGTGAACCCCGACAACCTCGCAAAGATCGCAAAAGCCCTCGAGAAGAACGGAACGCCCATCGGGGCGGAACAGAACGAAGTCGTCAACGTCATGGCCTGCCCGGGCACGGAACGATGCAAGTACGCCAACTGCGAGACGATCGACCTTGCCCGGAAGATCGACGAGCGGGTCTTCGGGAAAGAACTCCCGATCCGGCTCCGCATCGCCATCTCCGGCTGCACACATATGTGCAACAGCCCGCTCCTTAACGACATCGGGATCATCGGCAGGATCCGGCCGTTGCGCACTCCGGGGCTCTGCACGGGGTGCGGCACCTGCGTGGAGTACTGCAGGGAGTGCGCCATAAAACTGAAGAACGGCATATCGGTTCTTGACGAGAGCAAATGCGTCCAGTGCGGGATATGCATCCACTCCTGCCCCTACCACCTCCTGAAGTCCGAGTACGCCCACTACCAGATCACGGTCGGCGGCCGGCGCGGGGCCTCTCCCGCTATGGGAAAAGAACTCGTCACCGTTGAGACGGAAGAAGAGGTCGTCGAGGTCGTCGACCGCATCGTCTACTGGGTCTACCGCACCGCATGGAGCGGCCGGCTTCTCGCCGACCAGATGGAGGAGATCGGGTACGATAAGTTTGCAGAGGGAATCCGAAGAGAGTTCGGGCAGAACGACTCTGCAGCAGAGTAGTGAAAGATAGCCCGGTGCGCCGGCGCCGGAGGCGGTAACAGGCCGATGACCGCCCCGGTGAAGAACCGGCACCGGGATCTACCGGCGGTACATTGAAGAGAACCCTTCGCCCGCGTCGTCATCGCACTCGATAGCGGTGCCGTCCCGGACAAGGGTGTTGAACATCATGGCTGCATTGAGCAGGTTCTCGTCCGGACTTCCACCTTGCTGAACGCCGGAGAAAGCCTGGCGTTGCGGCGTCGGGATCGTCCGCTTGCCCACCCGGACACCCGCACAGTGTTTGCAGTAGCCACAGTGGGAGTGAACCGAGACCTCGCGATCTGCGCATGCTACCTTCACCCGGTCACTTCCATCGTCACGGTGAAACTCAAGTATCTTCATGGTACGAGGAACGTAGATTTCCCGAGAATAAGATTCTGTCGATTACCGGGGTTTTTTGAAGCATGCGCGCTACTGGCGCGCATAGAAATGCTTTATATGGAAGACGTCCTACGTATAAGATACTCGCATAAGCAGGCTGTTCGAGCTGACACGCCTATTGAGTGGAGGATACAAACTATGGCAGCTGAGAAGCCCCACATGAATTTAGCAGTTATCGGACACATCGACCACGGGAAGTCTACCACCGTCGGTCGGTTGCTCTTTGAGACTGGAACCGTACCGCCTCACATCATCGAGTCGTTCAGGAAGGAGGCCGAATCCAAAGGCAAGGGCTCCTTCGAGTTCGCCTGGGTCATGGACAGCCTCAAGGAAGAGCGTGAGCGTGGTATCACCATCGATATCGCCCACAAGCGGTTCGACACGGACAAGTACTACTTCACCGTCGTGGACTGCCCCGGTCACCGTGACTTCGTCAAGAACATGATCACGGGTGCATCCCAGGCAGACGCCGCACTGCTGGTCGTCGCCGCACCCGACGGCGTGATGGAGCAGACCAAGGAGCACGTCTTCCTGTCCCGTACGCTCGGTATCAACCAGTTGATCATCGGCGTCAACAAGATGGACGTCGTCAAGTACGACGAGAAGCGCTTCAACGAGGTCAAGGAACAGCTCTCCCAGCTGCTCAAGATGGTCGGCTACAAGCCCGACGCCATCAGTTTCATCCCGATGAGCTCGTTCGTCGGCGACAACATCGGGAAGCCCAGTGAGAACACTCCCTGGTACAAGGGCCCGACGGTGCTCGATGCACTCAACGCGCTCACCGAACCCGAAAAGCCCACATCCCTCCCCATGCGTCTCCCCATCCAGGACGTCTACTCCATCTCCGGTATCGGGACCGTGCCCGTCGGCCGTGTCGAGACCGGTATCATGAAGAAGGGAATGAAGGTCAGTTTCATGCCCGCGAACAAAGAGGGTGAGATCAAGTCCATCGAGATGCACCACGAGGAGATCCCGCAGGCACTCCCCGGCGACAACGTCGGGTTCAACGTCCGTGGTATCGGCAAGGGCGACATCCGCCGTGGCGACGTCTGCGGTCCCGCCGACGTACCCCCGACCGTTGCAGAGGAGTTCATCGCACAGGTCGTCGTGCTCCACCACCCCAGCGCCCTGACCGTCGGTTACACCCCGGTCTTCCACTGCCACACCGCCCAGATCGCATGCTCCTTCGTCGAGCTCATGAAGAAACTCGACCCGCGGACCGGCCAGGTCAAGGAAGAGAACCCCACGTTCCTCAAGACCGGCGACGCTGCAATCGTCAAGATCCGGCCCACCCAGCCCATGGTCATCGAGAAGGTCAAGGAGATCCCGCAGCTTGGGCGGTTCGCGGTCCGTGATATGGGATCCACCATTGCGGCAGGCGTGTGCATGGACATCACACCCAAGCAGATGAGATAAGAAGATACCTATAATTTTTTGGTGGTTAACATGCAGAAGGCCAGAATACGTCTTTCCGGAACTGATTTCGAAAAAATCGAGATGGTCTGCGACCGGATCAAAGAGATAGCAGAGCGTACCGGCGTCAATCTGGCAGGTCCTATCCCGCTGCCCACGAAGAAACTCGTGGTCCCCACCAGGAAGAGCCCTGACGGCGAAGGTACCGCAACCTGGGATCGCTGGCAGATGCGGGTGCACAAGAGGCTCATCGACATCGATGCCGACGAGCGTGCGCTACGCCAGCTGATGCGCATTCAGGTTCCAAAAGACATCGGCATTGAGATTGTGCTGGAGAGCTGAGGTGAGTGCGGCGTGAAGGCCGCCGTGTTCGCGGCAGGAGTCCGTGAACGACTACTCTCATTCGAGGGGCTTTTTCTCCTCATATTTCTGGCCACAATTGCCCTCCGTTTTTACTCGCTCGACTTGAAGTTGTTTCACCACGACGAGGCTATTCACGCGTGGTTCTCCTATCGGCTCCTGACCGAGGGGACGTATACCTACGACCCCATGTATCACGGGCCGTTTCTCTACTACATGACGGCCGGGATCTTCTCGCTCCTTGGAGACTCCGATCTTGTGGGCAGGCTCTTCCCGGCGCTGCTCGGCACCCTGCTCGTCCCGCTGGTCTATCCGATCTACCGGCTCGGTTATCTCGATAAGAAGCAGGCTATCGTCGCGGCGCTCTTCCTTGCCGTGTCGCCGAATATGGTCTACTTCTCGCGGTTCCTCAGGAACGACATCTTCATCGCCTTCTTCACGATGGTGCTCCTCGTCGCCCTCCTCTACTACTTCGAGCGGCAGAAGGTGCAGTACGCGCTCATCGCCGGGGCGGCGATCGGGTTCGGGATGTCCGCGAAGGAGAACATGCCGATCATCGTCCTGATCTTCGGGGCGTACCTCCTTTACCTGGTCTGGACTGGAAAAGCGCGGCTCCCGAAGCGCTGGATCCGGGATCTCGCGCTCGGCGCCCTCGTCGCGGTCGGGATCATGGCGGTTCTCTACTCGTCGTTCGGCGCCCACCCCGAGGTGCTCATGGACGGGTGGCTCCGGGCTATCGAGCACTGGACATCGATGCACCAGGCCCAGCGCCTCGGGGGGCCGCCGTACTTCTACATCCTGTTCTTCCTCCTCTACGAGGTGCCGATCCTGATCCTTGCCGTGGTCGGGGTTCTGCAGTTCGTCGACATCCCGGGCATCGTCTCCCGCTGGAAGGAGCGACGGGCGGGGACCACGGGGAGCCCCGGTGAAGGAGAAGAGACAGAGGCTGAGGAAACCCGGGAGACTGAAATCCCGCCCGCTGAGCGGATATCAGGCTTCAAAGACCGGGTCCGCGAGATCCTCTCGGGCGACGGGGAGATCCGGCCGATCGACCGGCAGAAGGAGTTCGCGAGGTTCGCCATCTTCTGGATGCTCCTCTCGCTTGCAGTCTACGCCTACATCGGCGAGAAGGTGCCGTGGCTGATCCTCCACCAGCTCCTGCCCATGATCTTTGTGGCGGTCTATCTGATGACCACAAAGAAAACAGTCATCGCCGTCGTAGCAAGCATCTTCCTGATCGTCATGACGCTCCATGTGGCGTACACCCCGGCGGATATCAACGAACCCATCGTGCAGGTGCAGAACTCCGAAGACCTGCGGGAGGTCTTTGCGAAGATCGATGCCGCGGATAAGGTGGCGGTCGCGACCGACTCATACTGGCCGCTTCCCTGGTATTATCGGGGCGACCGTGCCTCGAAACTCGCGTATTACAGCCAGAAGGTGAGCGAACCGACGATATACGGAGGGGACTTCGATCTCGTGATCACCCACGATGCCGATACCTATCCGACCCTCGAAGGCTACGTGAAGGAGACAAGCCGGCTGAACTACTGGTTCTCCTACGAGGAGAACAAGGACAGGCTGCTCGAGTATTACTTCCTGCGGGACGGGAAGATGGGGAGCAGAAACCTCGAGGTCTTCTCGAGGGTTCCCGCGGGGACGACTGCCTGACACCATTTTCCCGGTCCAGCGGCTGGAGATCTAGTTCCCCACATCCCCTTCTTCTCCCCAAAGTCTCCCGGAGTTCTCAAGACTCGGATTCTCGCGCTTCGCGGCTTCGCGTCCTTCGCGTGAGACTGCATCATCGCTTATAGACTGTTAGCTCACACGAAGTGCGAGCGAGAGCGAGCTTGAGCCGCCCCAAGTGCGAGCCGCGAAGGACGACTTTTCCGAAGGGTGCGACGTTCCGGAGAACGACTGTCCGTAGGATGCAATGGCCCGCAGGGCCGGAACTTGAGAAACCCGAAAGGTTTCGGACAGGAGTTTGAGAAGACCGGAGGTCTTCGAGACGTGAGCGATAGCGAACGTAAGCACCGTCAGGTGCGGGAAAGGAGTTGGAGCACCGGTAGGTGCGAAGTGCGAAGAACACGAAGTTGATCTCGAATATTTGGGTTCAGTACTTCGCTAATTTCGGTATCTGAAATAGACCAATGCAGCCTCGCATAGCGACCTACAACGGGATCGGCAGCACCCGGGCACCGGACTTCGCACCTTGCGGTGCTCATGCTCCTGCCCACGCACCTAACGGTGCTCCAACTCCGTTTCTCTGGAACGTCACACCTTCGGCCAGTCGCGCTTCGCGGCTTCGCGCTCTTCGCGCGAGGTTCTGTTGACATCCTCCAATTTACTCACGCGGAAGCACGCGGGAGAACGCGAAGGACGATGGATGGAACATCCGGAGTTTGAGCAACCGTTAGGTTGCGAAGGGAGGTCGATGGTTTGACCTCTTGAAGATTACCTCAACCGTTTTAGCGAAGTACTGGGGTTTTAGATGACCACAAGCAGTAGGATCAATGGACTTTACCAGGAGCGTTTGACGCCACTCACGCCGGAGAACAGGTACAAAAGATGAGAGTGCGAAAAGAGGGTGGATGTCAGGGCTATCCGAGTTCGTCCCAGCCGGTCTTCTTCCGGTATATCACGACGCCCGCGACGATAAGGACGATGATGACCCCGATGCCGATGTAGAGGAGGAGGTTACCTCCAAGGTTGAATCCTTCGCCGATCTTCTCCTTGAGCGCATTTGCATCGGACAGAGCCTCGTTGGCCTTATTCAGGCCGTCCCCTGCCTTCGACCGCGCCAGCGGGTAGTTCTTGCCGTTCAGGTTGTCCTGTGCCTGGGAGTAGAACTGGACGGCGCTCTCCCGCTTGGTCATGATGGCGACCACCTGCGGATCGGCACTCATGGAACGGTTCTCGACGAAGTAGGTGATCATCCCGTCGAGGGACTCGATCGCCGCACCGGTGTCAGCGACCGCTTTCTCGGCCCACGCCTTATCGAGGAGCGCAATCGCCTCGTCAATATCTATCTTCGCGGTGGCGATGTAACTCGCCGCCTGTGACGGGTCTGCCGACGCAGCGCTGGTGAGCGCCTGGCTCGCGGCGTTGTACTCGGCCTGTGCGGCGGCGACATCAACGCCCTGTGCCGATTTCTCATCGATATCGGCCTTCAGGTCTTTGAGGCGCTGCTGCTGGGCGGCAAGAGAACCCCCGATCTGGGCCGCGGTCACGACGTCGCGGGTCATGCGGTATTCATCCTCCACAGTCTTGTCCCTGTAGTGCTCAATCTTGACCACCTCTAACCTCCCAGCTGAGGTTGTGGGCACGGTACCGCGCAGCTGAACATCGAGCTCGACCTCGCCACTGTAACCTATCTCGAACTCCAACAGGGTCTGGTAGGGACCCCCTCTTGTGGGGAAGGCTATATCCGGATAACCCTCACGCCGGATTTTGAAATCCCAGGCAGGTTTCTGCAGCCCGGTACTGAACTCGAATTTTTCATCGTCCATGTAGGTACTGCCTGTGGAGGCCATCTTATAAGAGATCACATAGTGCGCGTTCACGCTCTGGCCGGGTTCGAGAGCACCGCTCTCAGGTTTAATCTCTTCTCTGGTGACCTCGAACGCCGATGCTGCCTGCGCGACACAGACCAGTGCCAGCAGGAGAATGAACCATCTGCTGATGTTTGTTTTCATAGCGTATCCTCACTCGAACAGCGGCTCTATGCCGTCGTCAAACATGGTCGAGCGCTTTTCCTTGGACTTGAGGACATCTTCCTTCGTGGACTTGGCAATCTCAAGAAGTTCGGTGATCCGGGGAGCGTTCCCGATCGTCGCAAGAACCACCACTGCAGCGATGTAGTCGCTCTGCACCGGGTAATCCCCGCCACGCACCTCGACGCCGGCGATGTTCTCCTCCACCCAGCTCTTCGACTTCTCGACGCCCTTCCGGTCCATCTCATCCGGCGGGCCCGCGAGAAGAACGAGACCGCGCTCGGCCGTCGAGTAGTCGCACGGCAGGGTGAGGCGCCCGAGCATGGCACGCCTGACAAGGGCGATGATCTTCGCAGACTTGTCCTCGCCGGTCAGGACTTCCTCGGTCTTCTCCTTCTTGCGCACCAGGCCGGAGAGGAGCCCCTGGCTCTGCTTCGTACGAGGGCTGATCTTCTCGCTGATGGCGTATCCGACAGAACTGATGCCGCCGCCCCGGAGAGTGTTGATGACCTCGCTCGAGTCCACGACCATCTCGCCGACGCCGGCCTTGCCGACCTCGCCTGCACGGAAAAGCACTCCGAACCGGCGGACGATCTCGTCGTTCAGCCGGTTATACGCATCTTTGACGCTCTCTCCTTCATTCTTCCAGGCACTATTGTCGAAGATGAAGGTATTATCCGCCTCGTTCACCAGGGTGCTCAGGGAACGCGCTGCGTTGTAGGAATAGAGTCGGCCTTCCTCGGGGGCAGGCAGGATGCCGATCGCATAGACCGGTTCCCGGTAGATGCGCTTTAAGTGGCGGGCGAGGACCGGCGAACCCCCTGAGCCGGTTCCGCCGCCGAGGCCGGCGATGATGACGAAGGCATCGATGTCGTGCGTACCGCGCGAATCGATGGCGTTGATAATAGCATCGATCTCATCGGCGGTCACCCGCGCACCGGTCACGTTGTCGGTCCCGACACCATGGCCTTTCACCACGGTCTGCCCGATCAGGAGCCGATCTTTAAGTTCGATGTTTTTCAGCCCCATCAGGTCGGTACGCGCCGTATTTACGGCAATCCCCCTGAAATTCTGGGTCTGCATTCGTTTGTCCTGTTCGATGAACATATCGACAATTTTGCCCCCAGCCTGACCGAATCCTATGAAGAAGACCCTCATTCAGCTTCACACCCTCATAATGACTAATTAATTATATCCACGCTTATGTATAAAGACCATGCATACATTATAACCCAAAAGTGTTCTTATATTTTTCATACGTAGGGATAAATGATGAAGATCTGCGTTGTGGGGGGAGGTCTGTCCGGTCTGGTCTCGGCTCTCGAACTCGCCGGGACACACCAGGTAGATCTCTTTGAGCGAAGGCCCGTTCCGGGCGGCTGCCTCGGTTCGTACCGGATCGGCGATTACTGGATCGAGGAGTATTACCACCATTGTTTTGCCGGCGATGACGCCCTCCTTAACCTCTTCGATACGCTGCAGATGGCGGATCGGCTGGTATGGCTTCGAGGTTCCACCGGCTACTACGTCGACGGAACCATCCACCCGCTCACAACCCCGACCGAGATCCTGCGCTACCCCCATCTCACTCTCATGGAAAAGGCCCGTCTCGGGCTGCTGACGCTGCGCTCCCGCCGGTTGGACGTCTCGGCGCTCGACGGGATCACCGCGAAGGACTTCATCCTCGACAACCTCGGTTCCGGGGTATACTCCTCGTTCTTCGAGCCGCTCTTAAAGAGCAAGTTCGGCTACCGCTCCGGCGAGGTCTCCGCCGCCTGGCTCATATCCCGCATCGCCATCCGGTCCGACCGGGGTGCCGGGGGCGAGCGCCTGGGATACCTGAAAGGGGGGTTCCGGCACTTCATTGCGCGGCTCGAGGAAGAGGCGGCGCGACGGGGCGCCTCGATCCTGCCGGACGCTCCCGTCGAGGAGATCCGGCGGGAGGGGAGCGGCTGGATCGTCAACGGGAGATCGTACGATGCCGTCGTATCGACGCTCCCCCCGCAGGTGACCGCCGACCTTACCGGTCTCGATATCGCCAAAATACCCTACCAGGGCGCCGCCTGCATGACCCTCGCACTCGGCCGGGACGTGACCGACGGCATATACTGGCTGAACATGAAGGATGCGGCTCCTTACGGTGCGGTGGTCTCGCATACCAACTTCGCTCCGTTCGAGTGGTACGGCGAGCATATCGTCTACCTTGCATCCTACTTCAGCGGCAGGCTCCCGGAGGGATTCGAACAGTCGATGCTTGCCGACTTCTGTCGCCGGTTCTCCGTCGACGAGGACGAAGTGCACTGGCACCGGCTCGCGGTCGACCCGTATGCCGGCCCGGTCTACACGACGGGGCTCCGTAACCGCCTTCCCGACTACGAAGAGCATGGACTCTTCCTCGCCGGGATGTTCAGCCCCCCGAATTACCCGGAGCGGAGCATGAACGGTTCGGTCGTCGCCGGGCAGGAAGTGGCGAAGAGGGTTCTCGCGAGGTACCCGGATGCGTGAGATCGAGGTGAGCGCCGTCCTTCCGGTCTATAACGATCTTGCGGCACTCAGGGTAGCCATACCGCGGTCGCTCGAGACGCTTGAAGCGATCGCCCCGGGGAGGTTCGAGCTCATCGTCGCCGAGGACGGGAGCACCGACGGGAGCACGGAGTTCGTCAGGGAGTGCGAGGCGAACGATCCCCGTGTCCGCCTGTTCCACTCCGACGAGCGGCTCGGGCGGGGACGGGCGCTCAACCGCGCGTTTGCCGCAGCCTCGGGATCGATCGTCTGCTACTACGACGTGGACCTTGCGACCGACATGCGGCACCTCGCAGAACTGATCGACGCCATCCGCGACGGCCACGACATTGCAACCGGTTCACGCCTCCTCCCCGAGAGCACCATCATACGGAGCGGCGGGCGGGAGATCGCGAGCCGCGGCTACAACACGCTTGTCCGGACGATCCTCGGAAGTTCGCTCCGCGATCACCAGTGCGGGTTCAAGGCGTTCCGGCGCGACCGTCTTCTCTCCCTGCTCCCATCGGTGACCGCAGATCACTGGTTCTGGGACACCGAGGTGCTGGTTCGGGCGCAGAAGAGCGGCTACCGGATACGGGAATTCCCCGTGCAGTGGCAGCAGGGCGAGGGGACGACGGTACGGAGAAACGACGTAGTAGATATGGGATCGGCGATTCTTCGCCTCTGGTGGCGGCTCCATGTGGAAGAAAGTTAGCGCGGTCGTCATCCCCACCCTGATCGCGGTCGGGATCGTCGCCTACATGCTCTACCGCGTATGGGACGACCTCCTGCTGACGCTCGAACATGCGGTGCTGCCGTTCCTCTTTGCCGCCGTCGGGATCTGCGTCACTGCCTGGATCCTCCGGGGGTACCGGTATCGGTTCATCCTGCAGGGGCTCGACATCAGGAAAGGCCTCTGGTTCTCGACCGCCTGCATCTTCATCTCCCAGACGGCGAACCTCATCGTCCCTGCGCGTCTCGGCGATTTCGTGCGGATGCTCATCCTGAAGCACGAGGATGACGCCACCTACTCGCAGGGGTTCTCGTCCCTCGTCGTCGAGCGTGTCTTCGATATCCTGATGGTCGCGGTGCTCGGTGCCGTCGCGCTCCCGTTCGTCCTCGCGGTACTCGACGTACCCGACTGGTTCATCACAGTCATCGTCGTCCCCCTCGCCGCAGGAGGCGTCTTCTTCGCCGTGCTTCTGTGGTCGGGCAGGATAGAGTCGGGGAACCGGATTATCGCCGCCATCCAGAGGATGCTCAACGAAGTGAAGCGGGCCTCCCTCAACCCCCGGGCTCTCGGTGTGCTCAGCGGGTCGTCGCTCCTGATATGGCTCGTCGACGTCCTGGTCTGCTACGCGGTCGTCCTGATGTTCCAGGAGTCGATCCCGTTCGCCGTCGTCGTCCTCGCGATCGTCGTCGGCAACCTCGTCAAGGCCGTTCCGATCACCCCGGGAGGGGTGGGCACCTACGAACTCGCGCTCGCTCTGACGTTCGGGCTCGCGGGAACCCCGGCGGTCACGGCAACGCTGATAGCGGTCATCGACCACCTGATCAAGAACCTGGTCACGCTCGTCGGGGGCGTCGGGTCGATCTACTACTTCGGCGACTGGTCGATGAATCTCTTGAAAAGAGCATTCAACAGGGAGATCGATACGGAGGATACGTTTGGCGGTTGAGTTTATCGTTCCCGTGCTGCTCTGGCTTCTCGTCGTCAAAGTGCTTCATCTCGCCGTCTGGCCGGCGCTCGACCGCACCCTCGGGAGCCTCGCGGCGGCGGCCGCCTACCCGGCATCGGTCCTCCTCTTCACGCTCGGCACGTGGTACCTGGGCCTCTCGGGCCTTCCGATCGTGCTCGCCCTTCTGCCGTTCGCAGCCGCGATCGCGTATGCAGGGGCACGGGGGTTCTTCACGAGGGAGCGGCTGCGGTCGGCGCTTACCTGGGACCTCGCCTTCCTGCTCCCCTTCCTC
>NZ_FMID01000070.1 GCF_900095385.1 Methanoculleus chikugoensis | reverse complement strand
TCCTCTCCCGACTGTTAACACTACTGGTTATATTGACCATGCCGCTTTTCTTGGCACGATTAACCCTGATACCAATAAAATCCCTAAGCATTTGTTTCAGGGTTATTTGAATATCTATAACAACTATTTTAAAGCGCCGTGGATGCCTGACCGTACCGAGGCTAACCCTAATGAGCTTAATCAAGATGATGCTCGTTATGGTTTCCGTTGCTGCCATCTCAAAAACATTTGGACTGCTCCGCTTCCTCCTGAGACTGAGCTTTCTCGCCAAATGACGACTTCTACCACATCTATTGACATTATGGGTCTGCAAGCTGCTTATGCTAATTTGCATACTGACCAAGAACGTGATTACTTCATGCAGCGTTACCATGATGTTATTTCTTCATTTGGAGGTAAAACCTCTTATGACGCTGACAACCGTCCTTTACTTGTCATGCGCTCTAATCTCTGGGCATCTGGCTATGATGTTGATGGAACTGACCAAACGTCGTTAGGCCAGTTTTCTGGTCGTGTTCAACAGACCTATAAACATTCTGTGCCGCGTTTCTTTGTTCCTGAGCATGGCACTATGTTTACTCTTGCGCTTGTTCGTTTTCCGCCTACTGCGACTAAAGAGATTCAGTACCTTAACGCTAAAGGTGCTTTGACTTATACCGATATTGCTGGCGACCCTGTTTTGTATGGCAACTTGCCGCCGCGTGAAATTTCTATGAAGGATGTTTTCCGTTCTGGTGATTCGTCTAAGAAGTTTAAGATTGCTGAGGGTCAGTGGTATCGTTATGCGCCTTCGTATGTTTCTCCTGCTTATCACCTTCTTGAAGGCTTCCCATTCATTCAGGAACCGCCTTCTGGTGATTTGCAAGAACGCGTACTTATTCGCCACCATGATTATGACCAGTGTTTCCAGTCCGTTCAGTTGTTGCAGTGGAATAGTCAGGTTAAATTTAATGTGACCGTTTATCGCAATCTGCCGACCACTCGCGATTCAATCATGACTTCGTGATAAAAGATTGAGTGTGAGGTTATAACGCCGAAGCGGTAAAAATTTTAATTTTTGCCGCTGAGGGGTTGACCAAGCGAAGCGCGGTAGGTTTTCTGCTTAGGAGTTTAATCATGTTTCAGACTTTTATTTCTCGCCATAATTCAAACTTTTTTTCTGATAAGCTGGTTCTCACTTCTGTTACTCCAGCTTCTTCGGCACCTGTTTTACAGACACCTAAAGCTACATCGTCAACGTTATATTTTGATAGTTTGACGGTTAATGCTGGTAATGGTGGTTTTCTTCATTGCATTCAGATGGATACATCTGTCAACGCCGCTAATCAGGTTGTTTCTGTTGGTGCTGATATTGCTTTTGATGCCGACCCTAAATTTTTTGCCTGTTTGGTTCGCTTTGAGTCTTCTTCGGTTCCGACTACCCTCCCGACTGCCTATGATGTTTATCCTTTGGATGGTCGCCATGATGGTGGTTATTATACCGTCAAGGACTGTGTGACTATTGACGTCCTTCCCCGTACGCCGGGCAATAATGTTTATGTTGGTTTCATGGTTTGGTCTAACTTTACCGCTACTAAATGCCGCGGATTGGTTTCGCTGAATCAGGTTATTAAAGAGATTATTTGTCTCCAGCCACTTAAGTGAGGTGATTTATGTTTGGTGCTATTGCTGGCGGTATTGCTTCTGCTCTTGCTGGTGGCGCCATGTCTAAATTGTTTGGAGGCGGTCAAAAAGCCGCCTCCGGTGGCATTCAAGGTGATGTGCTTGCTACCGATAACAATACTGTAGGCATGGGTGATGCTGGTATTAAATCTGCCATTCAAGGCTCTAATGTTCCTAACCCTGATGAGGCCGTCCCTAGTTTTGTTTCTGGTGCTATGGCTAAAGCTGGTAAAGGACTTCTTGAAGGTACGTTGCAGGCTGGCACTTCTGCCGTTTCTGATAAGTTGCTTGATTTGGTTGGACTTGGTGGCAAGTCTGCCGCTGATAAAGGAAAGGATACTCGTGATTATCTTGCTGCTGCATTTCCTGAGCTTAATGCTTGGGAGCGTGCTGGTGCTGATGCTTCCTCTGCTGGTATGGTTGACGCCGGATTTGAGAATCAAAAAGAGCTTACTAAAATGCAACTGGACAATCAGAAAGAGATTGCCGAGATGCAAAATGAGACTCAAAAAGAGATTGCTGGCATTCAGTCGGCGACTTCACGCCAGAATACGAAAGACCAGGTATATGCACAAAATGAGATGCTTGCTTATCAACAGAAGGAGTCTACTGCTCGCGTTGCGTCTATTATGGAAAACACCAATCTTTCCAAGCAACAGCAGGTTTCCGAGATTATGCGCCAAATGCTTACTCAAGCTCAAACGGCTGGTCAGTATTTTACCAATGACCAAATCAAAGAAATGACTCGCAAGGTTAGTGCTGAGGTTGACTTAGTTCATCAGCAAACGCAGAATCAGCGGTATGGCTCTTCTCATATTGGCGCTACTGCAAAGGATATTTCTAATGTCGTCACTGATGCTGCTTCTGGTGTGGTTGATATTTTTCATGGTATTGATAAAGCTGTTGCCGATACTTGGAACAATTTCTGGAAAGACGGTAAAGCTGATGGTATTGGCTCTAATTTGTCTAGGAAATAACCGTCAGGATTGACACCCTCCCAATTGTATGTTTTCATGCCTCCAAATCTTGGAGGCTTTTTTATGGTTCGTTCTTATTACCCTTCTGAATGTCACGCTGATTATTTTGACTTTGAGCGTATCGAGGCTCTTAAACCTGCTATTGAGGCTTGTGGCATTTCTACTCTTTCTCAATCCCCAATGCTTGGCTTCCATAAGCAGATGGATAACCGCATCAAGCTCTTGGAAGAGATTCTGTCTTTTCGTATGCAGGGCGTTGAGTTCGATAATGGTGATATGTATGTTGACGGCCATAAGGCTGCTTCTGACGTTCGTGATGAGTTTGTATCTGTTACTGAGAAGTTAATGGATGAATTGGCACAATGCTACAATGTGCTCCCCCAACTTGATATTAATAACACTATAGACCACCGCCCCGAAGGGGACGAAAAATGGTTTTTAGAGAACGAGAAGACGGTTACGCAGTTTTGCCGCAAGCTGGCTGCTGAACGCCCTCTTAAGGATATTCGCGATGAGTATAATTACCCCAAAAAGAAAGGTATTAAGGATGAGTGTTCAAGATTGCTGGAGGCCTCCACTATGAAATCGCGTAGAGGCTTTGCTATTCAGCGTTTGATGAATGCAATGCGACAGGCTCATGCTGATGGTTGGTTTATCGTTTTTGACACTCTCACGTTGGCTGACGACCGATTAGAGGCGTTTTATGATAATCCCAATGCTTTGCGTGACTATTTTCGTGATATTGGTCGTATGGTTCTTGCTGCCGAGGGTCGCAAGGCTAATGATTCACACGCCGACTGCTATCAGTATTTTTGTGTGCCTGAGTATGGTACAGCTAATGGCCGTCTTCATTTCCATGCGGTGCACTTTATGCGGACACTTCCTACAGGTAGCGTTGACCCTAATTTTGGTCGTCGGGTACGCAATCGCCGCCAGTTAAATAGCTTGCAAAATACGTGGCCTTATGGTTACAGTATGCCCATCGCAGTTCGCTACACGCAGGACGCTTTTTCACGTTCTGGTTGGTTGTGGCCTGTTGATGCTAAAGGTGAGCCGCTTAAAGCTACCAGTTATATGGCTGTTGGTTTCTATGTGGCTAAATACGTTAACAAAAAGTCAGATATGGACCTTGCTGCTAAAGGTCTAGGAGCTAAAGAATGGAACAACTCACTAAAAACCAAGCTGTCGCTACTTCCCAAGAAGCTGTTCAGAATCAGAATGAGCCGCAACTTCGGGATGAAAATGCTCACAATGACAAATCTGTCCACGGAGTGCTTAATCCAACTTACCAAGCTGGGTTACGACGCGACGCCGTTCAACCAGATATTGAAGCAGAACGCAAAAAGAGAGATGAGATTGAGGCTGGGAAAAGTTACTGTAGCCGACGTTTTGGCGGCGCAACCTGTGACGACAAATCTGCTCAAATTTATGCGCGCTTCGATAAAAATGATTGGCGTATCCAACCTGCAGAGTTTTATCGCTTCCATGACGCAGAAGTTAACACTTTCGGATATTTCTGATGAGTCGAAAAATTATCTTGATAAAGCAGGAATTACTACTGCTTGTTTACGAATTAAATCGAAGTGGACTGCTGGCGGAAAATGAGAAAATTCGACCTATCCTTGCGCAGCTCGAGAAGCTCTTACTTTGCGACCTTTCGCCATCAACTAACGATTCTGTCAAAAACTGACGCGTTGGATGAGGAGAAGTGGCTTAATATGCTTGGCACGTTCGTCAAGGACTGGTTTAGATATGAGTCACATTTTGTTCATGGTAGAGATTCTCTTGTTGACATTTTAAAAGAGCGTGGATTACTATCTGAGTCCGATGCTGTTCAACCACTAATAGGTAAGAAATCATGAGTCAAGTTACTGAACAATCCGTACGTTTCCAGACCGCTTTGGCCTCTATTAAGCTCATTCAGGCTTCTGCCGTTTTGGATTTAACCGAAGATGATTTCGATTTTCTGACGAGTAACAAAGTTTGGATTGCTACTGACCGCTCTCGTGCTCGTCGCTGCGTTGAGGCTTGCGTTTATGGTACGCTGGACTTTGTAGGATACCCTCGCTTTCCTGCTCCTGTTGAGTTTATTGCTGCCGTCATTGCTTATTATGTTCATCCCGTCAACATTCAAACGGCCTGTCTCATCATGGAAGGCGCTGAATTTACGGAAAACATTATTAATGGCGTCGAGCGTCCGGTTAAAGCCGCTGAATTGTTCGCGTTTACCTTGCGTGTACGCGCAGGAAACACTGACGTTCTTACTGACGCAGAAGAAAACGTGCGTCAAAAATTACGTGCAGAAGGAGTGATGTAATGTCTAAAGGTAAAAAACGTTCTGGCGCTCGCCCTGGTCGTCCGCAGCCGTTGCGAGGTACTAAAGGCAAGCGTAAAGGCGCTCGTCTTTGGTATGTAGGTGGTCAACAATTTTAATTGCAGGGGCTTCGGCCCCTTACTTGAGGATAAATTATGTCTAATATTCAAACTGGCGCCGAGCGTATGCCGCATGACCTTTCCCATCTTGGCTTCCTTGCTGGTCAGATTGGTCGTCTTATTACCATTTCAACTACTCCGGTTATCGCTGGCGACTCCTTCGAGATGGACGCCGTTGGCGCTCTCCGTCTTTCTCCATTGCGTCGTGGCCTTGCTATTGACTCTACTGTAGACATTTTTACTTTTTATGTCCCTCATCGTCACGTTTATGGTGAACAGTGGATTAAGTTCATGAAGGATGGTGTTAATGCCAC
>NZ_FMID01000039.1 GCF_900095385.1 Methanoculleus chikugoensis | reverse complement strand
GGTTCCGTCGGTGAGATCCGCCGTCATCTCCTCGCCCGGGTTCCAGAAGCGGTCGCGGCACCCTTTGCCGCCGAGGGTCTTCACCCCGTAGTGGTGCGACGGAATGAGGAGATGGCCGTTTAAGGTCTGGACGATGCAGGCTTTGTAACCGTTCACGTAGAAGACCGCCCTCAGGCAGTCGTTCTCATATGTCGTGCTCCCGTTGTTCTTGAGGGTGACCCTGCTCGCATACGTCAGTGCTCCGGCACCTGTGTTGACGTGGGAGATCTCGGTGATGATGATCGAAGGTTCCGGCTCGACCCCGGAACCGGCGGGGAAGAACGATAGCAGCCAGAGCAGGACGATTGCGGCGAGAATGACGGTGACCGCAACCATCAGAAACACGCCGTGCGTGTTCGAAAGAGCGCTCTCGTCCTTAACCATCCGCCTCACCGGGGTTGCCGGTGGGCCGGAAGGATGCTCTCCCCTCCGTGCCGCACCGGACGATCGGGTTTTAACCACCGTAGTCCATCCCGTACGTCTGCGCCAGGTTCCGGTAACGTCCGTAGGTGTATGAGTCCAGTTTGGGGCCCATGCCGCGTATCTTGTTCCACTCGACGGCATCGGCGTGCTCCCGCCAGATGCCTTCGAAGGAATCTCCCTCCGCTATGACGAAGACCTTCGGTTTCGAAGTCATCGTTATTCCGTCATCCCCGTATTCTCCTCCGGCATCGGTCGGGATGGACGGCACCGTGGTCTCGATGAACGCGTATCCCGTGTCCCGGTAGCAGTATCGGTCGGGAGCCTTGATGCCCAATGCCATATGGCTCTCCTGTTCGAACTCGAAGAGCGCGACGCCGTAGCCCATCTCCCGGAGGAGATAGGCGAGCAGGAGCGACTTCTCGTCGCAGTCCCCGTCCTTGTGGTAGAGCACGTGATACGGGTACTTGGCCGCCGTATCGAACGAGTAATCAGCGTAGGGGATCTGCTGCACCATGCTGATCGCGGCGCGCACCTGGTTGTCGGGTTCAGGTTCGGCGGCGCGGATGTTCTCGGCCAGCTGTTTCAGGTATCGGTCCTGGATGCTCTCATCGACAAACTGGAGCCAGTAGTCGCGGTCATCGCGGAATGAGGCAGGATACTTCGTGGACAGGTAGTCGTTGACGCCCCGGTAGGCGTCGAACCGGATCGAGCCCGGTTTACCGCGGAGAACATATGCGAGATTGATGGTCTTCGGTCCGGTCTCAAGGGTCTCGTCGGAGACCTCCGGTGAACTGAGGCCGGACGCTTCAAGCGTCCCGGTGACCGCCGTTCCTACCGACGAGGCGATCTGCCCGCCCCAGATGGCGGCTATGCCGATGACGACAAGAATGACGATCACGGCCTTGGTGGGGAATCTGCGTGGATGGTAAGGGTCGCCGGTCATACGATGATAGATCCGTTACCCGATAGATAAATATTTTCAAAATTATTCAACGCGGGGAAGCGAGGGCCGGAGATAGTGAGCGGCGAGATCCGAGGTATGAGACCTGTGCCGCATGAGAGAAGGCAGATGTAAGAGAACACCCGAGATGTCAGGGAAACCGGATCCCGGTGACTGACGGATCCCGTGTTCTCCCCCGGACCGGCGGAAGCTTCCCTCCAGATCGGCAAGCACCGGAAGGACAAACTTTCTTCTCCTCGGCACCCAGGGAGGATCATGGCCGAAGCAGAACGAAGACAACTACCCGGATACGTGCGCCTATCCCGGAGCGGCGAACTGGAGGAGCGGGCACGACAAGCGCACGAGGTGCTCCGCAACTGCGTCGTCTGCCCTCAGGAGTGCCGCGTGAACCGTATCGAGGATGAGGAAGGGTTCTGCCGGACCGGCCTCCTGCCCAGGGTCTCGAGTTATAGCCCGCATTTCGGCGAAGAGCCTCCGCTTGTCGGGAGGAACGGTTCGGGAACGGTATTCTTCGCGGGCTGCAACATGCGGTGCGAGTTCTGCCAGAACTACGAGATCAGCCAGTGCGGTGTCGGCTACGCGGTCTCGTGCGAAGACCTTGCCGGGATCATGCTCCGCCTGCAGGAACGCGGGTGCCACAACATCAACTTCGTCTCGCCCTCGCACGTCGTCCCCCAGATCCTCCGTGCGGTCGCCCTCGCCGCCCCCCGGGGCCTTACCGTCCCGCTGGTCTACAACAGCGGCGGTTACGACTCCGTGGAGACCCTGCGGCTCCTCGACGGCGTCATCGACATCTACATGCCGGACGCGAAGTACGGGCGGGACGACGTGGCGCTGGAACTCTCCCACGCCCCCGGTTACACCGGCCGCATGCAGGCTGCATTGAAAGAGATGCACCGGCAGGTCGGCGATCTTGAGATCAGGGACGGTATTGCGGTGCGGGGCATGATCATCAGGCACCTGGTGCTCCCGGGGAACCTTGCGAACAGCGAGATGGTGATGAAGTTCATCGCAGAGGAGATATCGCGCGACTCTTACGTGAACGTCATGGCCCAGTACCACCCGGCATGGAGGGCGTCCGAAGGGGGGAGGAGCCCGGTGCTTGCGGCGCTGCAGCGCCCGGTAACGGCACGGGAGTATGCATACGCCGTCCGTTGCGCAAAGGAGAACGGCCTTACCCGGGGGTTCCCGTGAGAGGCGAACGGGAGATGCCGCCACCAAAAGGCTATCCGCTCAAACGCAGAGTTGACTCTGGAGTGCAGGTGAGAAGAGTGGCAGGGCTCCGGTACGCGGCCCTGACCGATACAGGGAAGCGTGAGCAGAACGAGGACGCGTACTTCGCCGGCCGGATGAACGGGCATCATCTCTTCGCCGTCGCAGACGGTCTCGGGGGGCACGCCTGCGGAGAGGTTGCGAGCAGGATGGCGATCGAGATCCTCGCGGAAGCTGCAGGCAGGGAACTCCCGGAGAGCGATCCCGGCGACCTGCTCGAACGCGCGTTCCAGCGCATCAACGCCGCTATTTTTGCGTATAACATGGATAACGCCCTGAACGCAGGAACAACGCTCTCGGCGGCACTCGTCGCAGAATCGGGCAGATGCTGGGTCGGCACGGTGGGCGACAGCAGGATCTACATCGTCACGCCGGCCTCCGTCTGGCATACGCGCGACCAGACCTACGTCCAGGAGCTGGTTGAATCGGGAGCCATATCCCCGGCAGAGGCGATGCTCCACCCGCGGAAGAACGTCCTGACCCAGGCGCTCGGCCTCTCGGCCCGGGTGCAGGTCGATCTCGATCTCGCGGAACTCGCCGGTGGGGTTCTCCTGGTCAGTTCGGACGGGCTGCACGATCACGTCCCGGAGAGCGTCATCCGGGAGATCGTGCTCGAAGACGATCCCGACACGGCATGCCGGAGACTGATCGGTGCCGCCAGGAAAGCGGCAAGCACCGACAACACCACGGTGATCGTCGCCAGAGCGTGACGGCGTCGGTGAGACGGCGATACGGCCTCACGCAATGGACCTGAGTTCAGTACTTCGCTAAACTGTTTGGAGCAGTCCGCCCGGAGATCAAACCATCGATTTCCTTTCGCGGCTTCGCGCTCTTCGCGTGAGGCACCATCATCTCCCTATACCAATAACTCACGCGAAGAACGACTCTCCTGCGGAATGCGATGGGCCGAAGGGCCGGAGCATGAGCACCGAAGGTGCGAGGCGCGACTGTCCACAGGACAGGAGCATGAGAAGCCGCAGGCTTCGAGCCGCGAAGAACGCGAAGTCCGGTCTCCGAGTGCTGCCGACTCCTCGTTACCGTATTGTACGAGGCCGCATTGCTCAGTCTCGGGTGCCGAAACGAGTGAAGTACTGGGGTTTGAGCCGCCGTCAGGTGCGGCGGTTCGAGAGAATCGGTAAAAAAGAGCGGCCTTATTCCTGATACTCTTCAAGAGCAAGCTGGTACATCCAGTCGAGAAGGAGCGCGCACTCTTCCGGGGTGCACTCCCGATCACAGCCGATGCAGGGGAGAACCTCTCCTCCCGCAAGGATGACGCAGGGGTCGATCGCGCGCTTCTTCGCACGCAACAGGTACGTCTTGATGCCGTCGCTGCGAAACTCGATGCGCTCGATCAGCCCGGCATCAAGCAGCCTCTTCACGATCCTCGAGCACTTTCTGCTGTCGATATCGAGAAGTTTCCAGAGCTCGCTCTGGAGAACTCCCTGACGATGGGACTGGATAACCTTGAGTGCTTCTTCCTCCTGGTCGGACATGGCTATCAGAGCAGGGGCGCAATGGTCAGGATATTATTGCCGCGGATGACGACGGTCCCGAGGGCACGGCCCCGCTGTTCTCCGATATACTCCGTGGTCTCGTCCATATGCAGGTTCAGGTGTTCATCCACCGCCACGAGCCGTCCCTGGAGTTTCCTGCCGTCATCCTTGATCTCAACGGTGATTTTAGAGTCTACTAACGAAAAAACCTTCTTAACAGGGAGTACGATACCGTTAACCATCTGCTCTTATATGGTTATGTTCATGCATTAAGGTTTTCGTTGACCGACCACCGGGCGCCGGAGGCGTCCGGTGGGAGGTGCGGCTCCGCGGTTGGCGCTACCGGGCGGCGGGTGTTGGTGGTGTTTGGTGGGAGGTGCGGCACCTGCCGCTGCCGGCTGGTGGCCGTTTAATTCCGGAAGGCACCGTGAGGTCGGCCTGTGATACGAACAATGAAGTGCCGCGGGTGACCGCCGGCAAAAAAAAGGTTACTCGGAGATGTCTTCCCAGCGATCCTTGAACTGCTTCTCGACGCCGGGGAGGGTGGTGTACTCCATCTCCTCAAGCGAGAGGCGGTGCGGTTCAAACGGCCCGTGGGCCCTGAGCACGTCGGCGAGTTCGCAGCACCGGTCGCGGACGCGGTTGAACGCCGGGTCGTCGAACATATCCGCGGGCCCGATCAACTTCCCGTTGCAGATCTGGAACCCGAGACAGACGACCCGCGGCGGTCCGTCAAACGCGGTGCAGTTTGCATCGCAGACGCCCACCGGCATGAACGGCCCGTGGTGCGAGCCGCGCATCCAGCCGGCCACGAGGATGGGTGTCCTGAAGGGATCGATGACCTCACCGACCGAGGGGAACCCGCTCTGCGCTCTGATGACCATGACCGGGTCATCCTTCCCCACATAGCGGCCGGCCATCAGGTTCAGGCGCTGGGTGCTGGTGGATGCAGCAATTTCGCCGTTCCTCTTCCAGACATACTTGATCACGTAGCGGCTCGGCGCTCCGATGTAGGCGAGAAGACTGTAGGACTCTTCGGGTGTGTTGAAGAGGATCTTGCGCTTCTCTATGACGTCGTGGACCTCGAAGGTGAACCCGTCGTGCATCGAGGGGTCGATGACGAGGCCGGACGTGCTGAAGGGATCGGCAAAGATCCGGTAAAGGAAGTAGTTCCACGCTCCAGGTTCGGTCTTGTCGGCCATGAAGACAAGGACCGGGTCTGAGCCGCGCTCTTCAAACTCCATCTCGGCAACCCCGGGTCCCATGCCCTTGACGTTGCCGCTGAACGCATCTGCAAGCAGGTCCTGACCGGCGCCGTAGAGTTTCATCTCCTTGGCGATCCGGGCACACTCCGTGAAGACATTCCACGCGAGTTTGTGGATCTCTTCGTTATCCTCGCCCCTGGTGTGCGTCATGATCAACTCGAGGTCGTCGCCGCAATGGGTGACGTACGAGTCGATGATGATGCTGCCTTCTGCCTCCTTGAGCATCCGGGCGGCTGTTTCAAGGAGCTTCGGGTGGGTACGGGAGTGCCCCGGAAGACTGCCTACATCTGCTTTTATCACGGACACGGTGGTTTTAACCATGTAATCACCACTACCTGGCGGGCAAATGCCCCTACGACTAGTAGATAGGTATTACTGTATATGTAGGTGTTGCTGCCTTGAAAAAGGGTTGGCTACGGCAATCTTTCTGCGGGTTCGTCCTTCCCGGCGATCCTTTGCGTCGGATGCTTCCGAAGGGGGTAGCAACGCTATCCTGCTGTCGTTTACGTGTTGTACTGATTTTAATGAATGGTTCCGGGATAGGAGCCCTTTCGGGAGCGGCATTTCAGGAAATCGCCCCCGTCGGCCCCGGAGACGCTCGCGCGTCCTCTCGGCAAGGTAGTGCCGGGATGGCGCCGCGAGATGGGGCCGGCAAGACAAAGACGGCTCGTGGAGGGCAATCGCCCGGCTCCTTCGCGGGCGGATGCCGCTCCCGGCGAAAAATATTGCGGCGCTGCCGGGGAACCGGGCCGGCAGGCGCCCTGCTCTTCAGTCGATCCTGATCGACTTGCCCCGGGAGAACTTGACTTCCAGGACGCCGTGCTTGTAGTTCGACTGCATGGAGTCGGCGTCCACGGCAGGCATCTCCACCGAGGTCAGCTGATTGCCCCCGGCAATGATCGTCAGCGTCCCGTTGATGAGTGACAGGTGAATACTCTCCTTCTCGGTACCCGGGAGATCGATCGCCACCGTCACGTCGTCATCGGTCGTATACATCTCTGCTATCGGCTCGATGGTACCCTCGGAGGAGGGTTCATTCGGCTCTGCTAAGGGGGCCGCTTCCGTTGCCGGGATCTCGGGCTTTCCTCCTTCATGAAGGACGATCTTGAATCCATAGGCAAACGGCCTGTTCTGATCTCCCTGCTCTTTGAGCCCCTGCTCCATGAGGCGTTTCATCAGTTCGTTGAGTTGCTCGAAGATGTCTGCTGGGCTGTCACTCATGTGCATCACGTTGTTTCTATCCCTGTTGATGGGGGGGTCGGATACCCCCCAGGGAGCGCCTCACGGGCAGGGGGCGCTCCCATCAGAACGCCACACCCGTCTGGGGCAGCGGGCGTTCCAGTTTGGCTTTCAACTCCTTTATGAGGCGCTTGATCTCGCCGAAGTCTTTCTTTCTCCGGTAGACCGCGTCTTTGAGGGCCTGCGTGAGATCGTTGACTTCCTGTTCGATCTTGCCGGTCTCCCGCATCCGGGCACGGTTGATCGTCGAGACGGCGTCTTCGAGTGCCGACCGCTGCTCCTGGTTGTAGAGGATCTGCCAGGAGTGGCGTTCGTTCTCCTCCAGTCGGTCGATATCCAGCGTGCCCCGCACGCGGGTGAGGGCATCCTCGAAGTGCTTCTTCGTGATCCTCACGTTGCCGATCGCCTGACGCCGTTCCTCTTCGGTCTTCCCTCCCATTGCGGCGATGAACTCGCGCATGGCGGAAGTCTTTGCCTCGCGGACCAGCGCCTCGATATCGGCGCCGACGTAGCCCTCGGTTCTGTCGACCAGTTCCTCGATGTCCACGTCGTTTGCAAGGAGCTCCCTGTTCTTCAGGTACACCTCGAAGATCTTCTTCCTGCCTTCCCGGTCGGGCGGCGGGACGTAGATGATCCGGTCGAATCTGCCGGGGCGAAGCAGCGCCTCGTCCAACATGTCCGGGCGGTTGGTAGCGCCGAGAACCACGACATTGTTGAGCTCTTCGAGGCCGTCGAGCTCTGTCAGGATCTGGCTAACCACACTTTCAGTTACGTGCGATGATCCTATATAAGATCCACGTTTGGGCATAAGTGCATCAATCTCGTCGAAAAAGATAATCGACGGTGCTGCTTGCCTTGCTTTCCTGAATACCTGACGAACTCCGCGTTCCGACTCGCCGACCCATTTCGAGAGGAGTTCGGGGCCTTTTACGGAGATGAAATTACTTTCGCTCTCGTTTGCGACCGCCTTTGCAAGGAGTGTCTTGCCTGTTCCGGGGGGGCCGAAGAGCAGGATGCCGCGGGGGGGCTCAGTGTCGAGCGACGCGAATATCTCCGGATATTTGAGCGGCCACTCAACAGCCTCCGCAAGTTCTCCTTTTACGTCTTCGAGCCCGCCGACGTCCTCCCATTTGACATCCGGGATCTCTACGAGCACCTCCCGCATCGCGCTCGGCTCGACGTGCTTATGCGCTTCGATGAAGTCCTCGTTCGTGACGCGGAGCTGGTCGATGATCTCGGCGGGGATCTCCTCTTCGATCTTGATCTGGGGGATGATCCGGCGGATTGCGTGCATCGCCGCCTCTTTTGCGAGCAGCGCGATATCGGCGCCGACGAAGCCGTGTGTGGAACGGGCATACTCGTCGAGTCTCACGTCTTCGGCAAGCGGCATGCCGCGCGTGTGGATCTGGAAGACCTGCTGTCTTCCCTTGGTGTCGGGGATGCCGATCTCGATCTCGCGGTCGAACCGGCCGCCGCGCCGGAGGGCGGGGTCGATCATGTCCGGAAGGTTCGTCGCGGCGATCACCACGACCTGCCCCCGGGTCTTCAACCCGTCCATCAGGGCGAGCAACTGGGCGACGATCCGGCGCTCGACCTCGCCTTTCACCTCTTCGCGCTTGGGCGCGATCGAGTCGATCTCGTCGATGAAGATGATCGAGGGCGCGTTCTCCTGTGCTTCCTCAAAGACCTCCCGCAGGCGCTCCTCGGACTCGCCGTAGTACTTGCTCATGATCTCGGGGCCCGAGAGCGTGATGAAGTGGGCGTCCACCTCGTTTGCCACCGCTTTTGCGATCAGCGTCTTCCCCGTTCCGGGCGGGCCGTAGAGCAGAACGCCCTTCGGGGGCTCGATGCCCAGGCGCTCGAAGAGTTCGGGGTGCCGGAGCGGGAGTTCGATCATCTCCCGGACGAGTTGCAGCTCGCGGTCGAGCCCGCCGATGTCCTCGTAGTGGACGTCGCCCGCCATCTCGCGCTTCCCTTCCTTGGGCTCGTAAGGAGTCTCCTTCAGCTCGATCTCGGTGCTGTCGGTGACGATGGCGATGCCTTTCGGCGCCACCCTGGCGATCGCGAACGTAAGCGGGTTGCCGAGGATGTTGACCCGGATGAGCTGCCCCTCGGTGACCGGCCTGCCGCGGAGGATCCTCCCCAGGTACTGCTCTCCGCCCACCAGACGGATGGGCTGGGTCGGCTGGATGGTCACTTTCTTCGCGTAACCTGCCTCGGTCTTTCTGATCCGGACGTTATCGTCGATCCCCGCCCCGACGTTGCTCCGGGTATTGCCGTCGATGCGCAGGATCGCCTTGCCGGTGTCCTGGGGGAAACCCGGCCATATGAGCGTCGCCGCCTTATGACGCCCCTCGACTTCGATGACGTCGCCGCTGACGAGACCGAGCGCCTTCATGGTGTCGATGCTCAGTCTGGCAATTCCGCGGCCGGCGTCTTCGTGCGCTGCTTCCTTGATGGTCACCTCAACGGATTCGGTATTGGCCATGTGAACAATCTCCTCCTGTAAAGGGTTTACCATAGGTGAGTGTGTTCCACTATTTATATATTTCCCTGACCCGCCCTTCTGTTCTGCCGGATGATCCCCTTTTCCGTAACGATGTAGTCCATCTTCACGTCGTTTTCATCGGCAGGAATGCTGTCTGCCTGCTGGCAGGAGAACGCGATGCCGATCTTTTTCGGGTGGGGATACCGGCAGAGGAAGCGGTCGTAGTACCCCGCGCCGTAACCGAGCCGGTTCCCTTCGGCGTCGAAGGCGAGCATCGGTATGACGACGGCCTCGACGTCCCCGGGCCGGGCAGGAATTTCGTGGCCGATCGGTTCGGGGACGTTAAACGTGCTCGGGACGAGGGCCGAGGGATCGGGGAGGTAGGAGAGGCGGAGGCTGCAGGTCTTCCGCTCGATGATGGGCACCACGACTCGCACGCCCCGGCGGTTCAGGGCCGCGATTAGACCTATGGTTTCGGCTTCCGGGGTTTTCGCAACGTAGACCATGACGGTTGCAAACCCGTCGAGGAGATCGAGAAGCCGCTGCTCGATGGTTGCACTGTATGCGGCGATCTCCTCTGGAGAGAGGCGTGCCCGGGCCTCCTTTGCCCGCAGGCGAAGTGCCGCCTTTGTCTGGCTCATTATGGATGAGTTTGGCTCAATCAGACCATAAAACATGCATGTCCGGGTGCCGGGGGGATCGTTACTCCCCCGCCCGGCGGCCGTCGCCGCAGACCTCCCGGAACCGGCGGAGGGAGGATGCAAGGATGCGGGTCTTGCCGATCATCGCGGTGATGAGGATGACGTCGAGGATCTCGTCGCGGGACGCGCCCTCTTTCAGGGCGGCCCCGATATGAACCTTCAGGCAGCTATCCGCCCCCGCACTCGCGGCGGCCGCAACGGCGATCAGTTCCGCGGTCTTTGCATCAAGTGAGGCGGGCCGGGAGAACCGGTAATCGGCGAGAGTGGAAAGCGCGAAGGATTCGGGCCGGTCGCGGAGGATAGAGAAGATGAACGGCACGACGCCGAGCATCTCTTCTACGTCCGCCACGATCTCGTCGCCGAGGTCGTCGGCGTGGGCGAGGAAGTCGTTGATTAACTGCTCGTTTTCAGGCTTCATGGGCTGTCCTCTTATGAGAATGTGGGTGGGAGCGAGGATAATGGTGCGGTTTTTGGTTCGGCGAGGGTAGCGATTCGATGGATGGATGGATGGATGGATGGATGGATGCATGGGATTTGTGTGCAACTGCCCGGTACGCTGGACCGTGGGGGTATCGCCCCTGGGGGAGGGGCTGACGGGGAGGGGGGAGCATCCCCCCTCCCCTGTCTCCATCTCACATCACTGTTGCTCAAGCTCGCTATGCTTGCATTCCCCCACCCCACCCGCGCTTCGCGCTCCTCCCCCGCCCCCAAGGGGGCGGGGGCAGTGCGTGGCGATATCCCCACGAAAGCCGTTGGCGGGGTTAGTGACTGTGGGATAGACAGGGTTAGAGAGGCCATTTGATGTCGGGAGATTGTCCAAGAGGATATCGGGTCAGATTCACTTGCACACGTGAACACCCTCGCTACCTGGAGAAAAATACCACAAAATGGCGAAAGCCGGGAGGGAGCCCCCTCCCCAACTACTCTCAGAAATTAAAATGCCTTCCAACAATCTTCAGCGCGCAGTAGTCCCCACACATCGTGCAGGCATCGGCGTCGGCCGGCATCCGCTCGGCCCGGATCTTCCGGGCGCGCTCGGGGTTCATCGCGACCGCGAACTGCCGCTCCCAGTCGAGGTCGCGGCGGGCGTGGCCCATCTCGAGGTCGGCGTCGCGTTTCCTGAGTTTGATCATATCCCCGACGTGGGCGGCGATCCTCGAACTCATAACGCCCTCGTAGACCTCCTCGGGGGTGGGGAGGGCCAGGTGCTCGGCCGGCGTCACGTAGCAGATGAAATCGGCGCCGTAGGAGGAGGAGAGCGCGGCCCCGATGGCGGCCACCCGGTCGTCGTAGCCGGGCGCGATATCGGTGACGAGCGGCCCGAGCATGTAGAACGGTTTTCTGTTCGTGACCCGCTTCTGCAGAACGACGTTCGTCTCGATCTCGTCGATCGGGATATGCCCCGGCCCCTCGATGATCGCCTGCACGCCTTCCGCATGCGCCTTGTCGGCGAGTTCCGCGTTGATGAGCAGCTCCTGGATCTGGGCGCGGTCGGTCGCGTCGTGGACGGCGCCCGCCCGCATCCCGTTGCCGAACGAGAGGGTGACCTCGTGCTCCTTCAATATCTCAACCAGGTAGTCGAACTCCGAATACAGCGGGTTCTCCTTCTCGTTGTGGAGCATCCAGGCGGTCATGAACGCCCCGCCCCGGGAGACGAGCCCGCCGTGCCGCCCCTGGTTCTGCAGGCGCTTCATCGTCTCGTAGTTGATCCCGGTGTGGATCGCCATGAAGTTGGTTCCGGCCTTTGCCTGCTCCGCCGTGATCCGGAAGAGATCGTCCTCCTCCATGTGGACGACCGCCCCGTGTTTCCGGGCAGCCTCGATGAACGCCTGGTAGAGCGGAACCGACCCGACCGAGAGCGTGGTCGCCTCGACGACCCGCCGCCGGATCTCCATGAAGTCGCCGCCGGTAGAGAGTTCCATCAGCGTATCGGCACCGGCACGCTCGGCCTGCCGGGCCTTCTCGACCTCCATATCGACGTCGACGATATCCGACGACGTTCCGATGCTTGCATTGACCTTCGTGCGAAGCCCTTCGCCGATACCGCAGATCTTCACCTTCCGGTAGGGAGAGACCGGGATGACGATGTGACCCTCGGCCACGCCGCGCCGGACGAAATCTTCGGTAACCCCTTCCGCTGCCGCGACGATCCGCATCTCTTCGGTGACGACGCCACGCCGGGCGTCTTCTATGAGACCCATGGCCCTATATTTGCAGAAAAGAGTTGATAAAGGCTCGTTTTTGAGATCCGGGCTAAATTCTGCTTGTTCTCTCAACAAGTAAACTTGACTTTACCTTATTCAGATCTTTTTTCGTAGCCGGAAAGCCAAGACTTACAAGAAATAACGGAGCATCTCTTTAACGCCTGGTGATCATTTGTACGTCAATTTCGGAGGTTTTGTCCCGATCAGCACCGTCGACTGGCGGGGACGGGCGGCCTGCACCGTCTTTCTCCGGGGGTGCCCCGCGCGCTGCTTCTACTGCCACAACGTCGCCATCCAGGACGGCGAGGACCTGCGCGACGCAGACGAGATCGTCGCGATGATCCGGGAGTCCCGCACGGTTGCGGGCGCCGTGGTCTTCTCCGGCGGAGAGCCGACCCTGCAGGGCCCGGCACTCGTCCACCTCGCCGCCGCCGCCCGCAGGATGGGGTTCTCTGTTGGGCTGCACACGAACGGCATATTTCCCCGGGTGATCGAGAACCTCCTCGATGGAGATCTCGTGGACATGATCTCGCTCGATATCAAGACGACTTGGGAGCGTTACGACGACCTCCTGGGACTCACCGCCGCCGATGCGGTGAAGCGGTCGCTCGCCGCCTGCAAACGCGCGAAGGCCGACGGCCGCCTTGAGACCTGCCTGGCCGTGGTCACCCTCTTTCGGGGCCGCGAGGAAGACCTTCCGGCAATCGCACAGGATACCCGCGGACTCGACCTCGTGCTCCAGCAGGGGGTGGCCCCGGGCTTCGTACCCCTGACCCGGCAGGAACTCGAGGCAGCCGCGGCGCCGCTCGGCCGCACGGTCTATATCCGGACCCGGGAAGACGGCGAGGTCGTCTACGACCCGGAGCCCTGACCCGTTCCGGTGACGTTAAGCATAATATCGACGGGAACGCACGTCTATGAAGACATTTGCGGCGACCGCCGCAACCTGCATCGCCGGGACCCTGCAGCCGGTCTCTCACCGGCACGGCCCGCTGTTCTTGATATAGGAGGAACCTGATGAAGGTCATTGGAATCGTTGGTATGCCGGCAAGCGGGAAGGGAGAGGCGTCAAGGATCGCCCGGGACCTCGGGATACCGGTCGTGGTCATGGGAGATGCGATACGGGAACGGGTGAAAGAAGCCGGGCTTCCCCTGACCGACGCCAACTGTGGCGCAATCGCCGGGAAGCTGCGCGGAGACCTCGGCATGGACGCCATCGCCCGGATCACCATCCCGAGGATCGAGGCGACGGGCGCCCCGGTGGTGCTCGTGGACGGCATCCGGGGCGACTACGAGGTGGAGACGTTCAAGGAGCACTTTCCCGGGTTCACGCTCATCGGGATCGAATCGTCGTTCGAGACGCGTTACCGGCGGCTCACGAACCGCGGCCGGTCCGACGACTCCCTCACCCCCGAAGAACTTCGGACCCGCGACGAGCGGGAACTCGGGTGGGGGCTCGGGCGCGCCCTTGAGGGGGCGGACCGCCGGGTCACGAACGAAGGATCGCTTGAAGAGTTCTCCGCAGAGGTTCGCACCCTGCTCTGCCGGCTTGGAGGTAGAGAAGAATGAGTCTTGTCCCGTATTTTTCAGCCTCGTCGAAGGTCTGGGAGTCACGCGACTGGGTCTATGGGCTTGAAGAGATCGGGTATACCGGATGGGAGATCGTCGCCGACGGGAAGTATCGCCTGGACAACCCCGAGAACTTCGCTGCTGTCCGGGAGAACCTCGAGAGCACCGGCCTTCTCGCGACCGTGCACGCGCCCTACAGCGACTTAAACCTCGCGTCCTTGAACTACCCGATCTGGCGCGAATCGATCCGCCAGACCTGCTGCTGCATTCATTACGCGGCCGAACTGACCGACCGAGTGACCATTCACCCGGGTTTCGTCTCCCCTGTGGGGAAGCTCGTCCCCGAGAAGGTCTGGGAGATGCAGAAGACCGCGCTCGTCGAGATCGGGAAGTACGCAGAGGATCATGGTGTCCTCGCGTGCGTCGAGAACATGATCAGCATCAAGGACTTCCTCTGCCGCTACCCCGAGGAGATCCTCGGCCTCACCGAAGGGATCGCGGGGATCGGGATCACGCTGGATCTCGGGCACGCCAACACCAACGGCCTCGTGGACGCATTCCTCGGGCACGTGCGGGAGGTCGATCACCTGCACATCCACGACAACCACGGGCAGTCGGACGAACACCTTGCGCTCGGCGTGGGGAACATCCCCTGGGAGAAGGCCGGGCGGGTCATCGCCCGCGACTACTCCGGCCCGGCCGTCATTGAGGGGCGGAACCTTGAGGAGGCAAAGCGGAGCCTCGCAGCATTCAGGAAGTGGTTCGTATAGCCGGCGAGACCCTTCATGTTCACTTCCTCGGGACAGCAGGGGCGCTCCCCTCCCCGCAGAGGAACCCATCGTCGATCCTGATCCGGCGGGGTTCCGACACCCTGCTCTTCGACTGCGGGGAGGGCACCCAGCAGCAGATGATGCGCGCCCGGACCGGGTTCACCGTGAACGCCGTCTTCATCACCCACTGGCACGCCGACCACTTCCTCGGCGTCTTCGGGCTCGTCGAGACGCTTGCGTTCATGGGACGGACCGACCCGCTCCCGGTCTACGGCCCGCCCTGGGTCGGCGAGTTCGTCGATCTCGTGCAGAAGATCAGCCGTCACACCCGGGGTTTCTCCGTCACCGCCCATCCCCTCGAGCACGGTTCGGTCGTGCCCTTTAACGGCTACACCGTCCGGGCGTTCGCGACGCTCCACGGCATCCCCGGGCTCGGCTACGTGCTGGAGGAGGACGAGCGGCCGGGCAGGTTCAATCGCGAACGGGCGATCGAACTCGGCGTCCCGCCGGGCCCGCTCTTCGGGCGGCTGCAGCGCGGGGAGGAAGTCCGTATCGTCCGCGACGGCACCGAGACCGCCGTCCGTCCAGGCGACGTGATGGGAGAGGCGCGCCCGGGCAGGAAGATCGTCTATACCGGCGACACCCGCCCACTCCAGGATCAGCCCGACACCGCGGCGATGATCCGGGATGCCGATCTCCTGATCCACGACGCCACGTTTGACGACCAGGAGAGCGATCGCGCCCGCGATGTCCTGCACTCGACCGCCGGAGAGGCCGGGGAGGCCGCAACGGCTTTGGGCGCCCGTATGCTCGCCCTGATGCACATAAGTTCCCGTTATGCAAGCACAGCAAACCATATACGCGATGCAAAGCGACAGTATGAGGGAGACGTGATTCTACCGGCCGATCTGGCCGTGCTGGAGATCCCCTACAGGAGTTGATCGAGATGGACGGTGATGGTGATGGAGCAGGGTCTATCCAGCCAGAGCCGCCTGATACTTACGGGCCTCGGCGCCCTGCTCGTCAGTGCCGTCATCTCGAGCATTGCGGGGATCTACCTCGGTTCCGTACGTGAAGTCCTCGCGCTGATACCCGGCCTGATGGTGCTCCTGCCGTCGATCATCCATATCCGGGGGAGCATCGCCGGAGTTTTTGCCTCCCGCCTCTCTTCAGCGATGCACCTCGGGGAGTTCTCCATCAACTTCGAGGACGGGAGCGTCCTCGGCGACAACATCCGCGCGTCGTTCGTGATAACCATTCTCATCGCGCTCGTCATCGGTATCTTCTCCTATGCAGCGAGCCGCATCTTCGGGTATCCCGTAATCAGCATCGCCGATCTTGTGCTGATCTCGGTCGTCACCGGCATCGTCGCGGGCGCCGTGGTGACGGGGATCACCCTGCTCATTGCCCTTGCAAGCTACCGCTACGGCCTCGATCTCGACATGATCGGCGCACCGACCGTCACCACCTCCGGAGATATCGTAACGCTCCCCATCCTTGTGCTCTCGGCGACGTTTGTTGTACTTCTCTCTCCTGCGATGCGCATGATTCTCGGTGTCATCGTCATTGCCGCTGCCGTCGCCGCCGTCATCTACACCCGGCACCGACCGGAGGGAGTCAGGCCGATTGTCCGGGAGAACATCTTTCTGCTCATCCCGCTCAGCGTCCTCGGCACGCTGGCGGGCCTGACCTACTCCTTCAGCCTCGAGGCCCTGGTGACGATCGCCGCCTTCCTCATCCTGATCCCGCCGTTCACGGGCAGTCTCGGGTCAATCGGCGGCATCCTCGGGTCGCGCCTCTCGACGGGGATGCACACCGGCGAGCTCAACCCCTCGTTCCTCCCCGAGCGCGGCGTGGTGCATCATTTTATTATTTCCTATCTCTATACGTTGATACTGCTTCCACTGCTGGCGCTCATCGCGCATGGTGCGGCGGTGCTCATGGGGTTGAACAGCCCGGGTCTCGGGATGCTGGTCATCATCAGCCTTGCGGCGGGTCTGGTCGTCATGACACTGGTGAACGGCGTGGCATACGCCACCGCGAGCCTTTCATTCCGGTATGGTCTCGATCCCGACAACTTCGGAATCCCCGTCATCACAAGCCTGATCGACCTGATCGGTGCAGCCGCGCTCGTGACGGCGATAGGCTTGCTGCTGTAGTGAAAGAATGGAGAACGACGGTTAAAAGCCATGATGGAACATGAATATCAGCCGATCAGCTTCAAAGATGTCCTGATCGAGATGAAGGACGTCTCCGAGCTGATGGTCGATCTTTCTTATTCAGCGATACTCTTCGACAGCAAAGAGATAGCGCTCGAAGTGATCAACCTCGAGGAGAGGATGAACAATCTGGTTTACCAGGCCAGAATTCAGAGTGTCCTCGGCGCGAGAAGGATCGAAGAGGCCGAGGCGATGAGCGGTATGCTCCAGGTGGCCGAAGCGGCGGAGAGGATCGCGAACTCGGCCTCGGATATAGCAAAACTCATCTTAAAAGACATCCGTTTCCCTGCAAAACTCAAGCGCGTCTTCCCGGAGGCCGAAGAGATCGTCACCCGGGTCATCGTCAGCCAGGGGAGCGAGCTCGTCGGCCACACGCTCGGCGACCTCAAGGTCCAGAGCACGACGGGTATGCAGGTGATTGCCATCCGGCGCGGAAAGGGCTGGATCTACGACCCCGACAGGACCACCCGGGTGGAGAGCGATGATATCCTGATAGCGCGGGGCCCGGAGGCCGGAGAGGAGATCCTCTCCGAGATAGCGGGCTCGACGGAGCGTCCCCGGGTTGAGGTCTCGTCCGCGGGCGAGGTCGACGACCTCGACCGGGCAGTCCAGTTGATCATCGAGATGAAGAACCTCTCGGAGCTCTCCGTCGGGCTGGCATACACGTCTCTCCTCTTCAACAACATGGAGGTGGCGCACGAGGTGGTCGCCCTCGACTCAACGCTCGATGATATGCGCTACGACCTGGATCTCTGGATCCTTGAAGCGGCTCGAAAGATCGAGGACGTGCGCTACCTTCGCGGCCTCTTGTATATGTCTTCGTTCGCACAGGCGATCAGCGATTCGGCTCACTCGATCGTCGACGTCCTGCTGCGGGACATCGAGATCCCGCCGATATTCAAGAAGATCGTCCGGGAGTCGGACGAGATCATCACGCGGATGACTGTGACGCCGGCGTCGCCGCTTGTAGGGAGAACGCTCAAAGAGATGTCGCTCGCGACGGTCACCGGGATGGTCGTGCTCGCCATCAAGCACGGCGACCGGTGGGTCTACCGCCCGGGGAAGAGCGTCCGGCTGCAGAGCGGCGATACCATCATCGCAAAGGGCAGGCGGGACGGTGAGTGCCGGCTCTACGAACTTGCCGGGCACACCGCCGAGGTGTCCGAAGAATAAATTGGAGAACTACTATGGGAGATACAGAAGATACCATTGTTTACCGCCTCGGTGCGAACTGCAGTCTCGACGAGGTGGAGGAAGGAAAGATGTACCTCGGGCGGGTGCAGGGATTTGCCCCGTTCGGCGTTTTTGTCCAGTTAAACGACCGGGTCAAGGGCCTTGTCCATAAGAGCAACGTGAAGGTGCAGCATACCGAGCGCGACCCGATCATCGTTCACGTCCTCCAGATCCGGAGCAACGGCAACATCGACCTGGAGGAGGTCACGCCGACTGTCTACCAGACACAGAACGTGACCAGAACGACGGCGACCGTGCTGATTGCCGATATCGGGAAGAAGATCGGCAGGACGGTGCTGATCGAGGGCGAGATCGCCCAGATAAAGCAGACGTCGGGGCCGACGATCTTCACGGTCGTGGACGCATCAGGCACCGCGAACGCGGCCGCGTTCGTCGAGGCGGGCGTCCGCGCGTATCCCGAGGTGGAACTCGGGGATATCGTCGCCCTCACGGGCGAGGTGATGCAGCGCAACAACCAGCTCCAGGTCGAGGTCTCGTCCATGACGGTCATGGAGCCGGAGGATGCGGCCCGGGTCAGGGAACGGATCGACGCAGCGCTCGATGAGCGTGCGGAGCCGCCCGACCTCCCGTTCCTGGTGGAGAGCGACGTTCTCGAGGCTCTCCGGCCGCAGATGCGCAAAGTGGCGAAGGAGATAAGGAAAGCCGTCCTGACCGCGCGGCCGATCATCCTCCGGCACCACGCGGATGCGGACGGCATATGCGCCGCCGTCGCCGTTGAACAGGCGGTGACCGCGATGATCCGGGAGAGCGGCGGCGACTTCGACGCGGAGTACTTCCTCTTCAAGCGTTCGCCGTCAAAAGCTCCGTTCTACGAGATCGAGGACATCACGCGGGATCTCGACTTCGCCCTCAAGGACAACGTCCGCTACGGGCAGAAGATGCCGATGATCCTCCTGATGGACAACGGGTCGACCGAGGAGGATATGCCGTCGCTGAGGGTGACCCGGATCTTCGACCTGCCGGTGATGGTCGTCGACCACCACCACCCCGACGAGATCGTGGACGATTACCTGATCGGGCACGTCAACCCCTACCATGTGGGCGGCGATTACGGGATCACGGCCGGGATGCTGGGCACGGAGATCGCCCGCATGGTCAACCCCGCGGTCGAGGATCAGATCCGGCACCTGCCGGCGATCGCAGGAGTCGGCGACCGGAGCGAAGCGCCGGAGCGTGCCCGCTACCTTGCTATCGCCGCACCCGAGTACTCGGAGGACGACTGCCGCGATATCGCGCTCGCGCTCGATTACGAGCAGTTCTGGCTCCGGTTCAGCGACGGGAGAGAGATCGTCAAGGAGATCCTGAACCTCTCCGGCGAGCCCGGACGCCACGAACAGTTCGTCAACCTGCTGGTCGAAGAGGCGAACCGGGCGATCGAGGAGCAGATCGAGACCAACATGCCCCACGTCGAGAGCCGGATGCTCCCGAATGGTGCTCACCTCTTCATGCTCGACGTGGAGATGTTTGCTCACCGGTTCACGTTCCCGCCGCCGGGGAAGACTTCCGGGGAGGTGCACGACCGGCTGGTCCGGCAGCACCCGGGAGAACCGGTCGTCACGATCGGGTTCGGGCCGGACTTTGCCGTCCTGCGTTCCCGGGGCGTCATGATGAACATCCCGCAGATGGTGCGCGAACTGCATAACGAGATCGTCGGTGGCGGCGTGAGCGGCGGGGGTCACCTTGTCGTCGGGAGC
>NZ_FMID01000033.1 GCF_900095385.1 Methanoculleus chikugoensis | reverse complement strand
TCCCGTTCGCGCTGATGATCCTCGCCCTCCTCTTCGCCCGGCGTCGGGCGCCTGAACCGGTTTCGCTTGAGGCTGGCGGCCCAGATTCCCACGGAACCAGCCTCCCGGGGTCCCTGCTCCCCTACGGCGTCTTCACCGCGCTCACCATGGCAGGGTTTGCGGCGTTCCCGATCATCGCCTACCACTTCGCCGTCACCGGCATGGTCTCAGAAGCAGAGATCCCGTTCTTTTACGCCGTCGCCATGGGCGTCGATGCCATCGCAGCCCTCACGATCGGGCGGGCATACGACCGGTTCGGGCTTGTCACCCTCCTCTCCGTGCCGCTCCTTGCCATCGGCATCCCCTTCCTCGCCTTCGGGACGAGTTACGCCCTCGCGCTTGCCGCCGTGGTGCTCTGGGGCGCGGCGATGGGTGCGCAGGAGACGATCCTCAGGGCCGCCGTCGCCGACTACACCCATATCAGCAAGCGCGGGACGGCATACGGGATATTCAACACCGTCTACGGGGCTGCCTGGTTTGCCGGGAGCGCCGTCATCGGGTGGGCCTACACAGTCGCCGTCCCGCTCGTCGTCGGGTTCCTGGTCGTGATGCAGGTCGGGGCGCTCGCAGCATTCGCCTGGATGAGACGCGGGTTTGCCGCACCGGCGGACTGAAAAAAGAGGTGGCGGGACGATCTGTCCGGCATAATATTGCTGGGGGATGGCGCGCGAACCCCGGCACTACCGGGCGCGGATCTCCCGCGCCACCGTCCGGCCGAGTTCATACGCCCGGGCAACCTCGTCGGCGTCCGGCCGGTAGTTCACGTGGAACCCGCCGTCGAACACCTCGATCCCGGCCGCCTTCAGGGCTTCTTCCGCCTGAGCGACCGCGCCGCCCATGCCCCCGTGCGACCCGAACGCGCACCCGATCTTCTTTGCGGTAAGGCGGCCCGGCCGTAACCCGCGGAGGTAACTGAGGAACCCGGCCACCGTGGGGAGGACCTCGTCCTGGAGTGTCGGCGACCCGACGAGAACCGCCTTCGAGTCGAGCACCTCCGTGACGATGTCGCTCCTGTGCGTTCCTTCATAGCGCCCGTCCCGCAGCAGGCAGACCCGGACATCGGCGCCCTCGGCCATGACCCCCTCGGCGATCGCCTTCGCCATCATCGTGGTCGAGCCGTGCATGGTGTCGTAGACGATCGTGACCTTATCCTTTGCAACGCCCCGGCTCCAGTCGACGTAGGCCTTGAGGATATCGCCGGCATGCGAACGCCATATGATGCCGTGGCTCGGGGCGATCATCCTGATATCGATCCCGAGACCTCCGACCTCGTCGAGTTTCTTCAGGACCTTCGGCGCGAGCGGCACGATCAGGTTCGCAAAGAACTTCTGCGCGTGGGCCATCGCCGCGTCGTGCCCGAGTTCGTCGTCGAATCGGGCGGCGCTTGCGACGTGCTGTCCGAACGCGTCGTTCGGGAAGAGGATGGCATCCTCCGCGAGGTAGGTGAACATCGAGTCGGGCCAGTGGAGCATCGGCGCTTCGAGGAAGGTGAGCGTCTTTCCACCGAGGTCGAGGGTATCGCCGCTCTTGACGACCCGGATCTTCCAGCCTGTAGTGTCATAGTGGCGGGCGAGACCGGCCTTCGCCCGCTCCGTGCAGTAGATCGGGGTGTCGGGCAGCCTCTTCACGAGCGCGGGCAGGGTGCCGGAGTGGTCCATCTCAATGTGGTTCACGACGATGTAGTCGATCGTCTCCGGGTCGCAGACGGACCCGATGCGGCCGAGAACCTCCCCCTCGAAACCGTGGTAGGCGCCGTCGATGAGCGCCGTCTTCTCACCCCGGACGAGGTAGGCGTTGTAGGTCGTTCCCGGGAGGGTGTAACCATGGTACTCCCGGAGATTCCAGTCTATTGCCCCGACCCAGTGGACGCCGGGGGCAAGTTCCGTAGCCATCATTGTCATCACACCTTGTTCGTACAAATGCGAACATTCCAATATATCCGAACAATTGATATATCATCCTTTCGATGTGTACCTATGGAACAGAGGGGGGCCGGCAGGGGGAAGGCAGGCAGGCCGAGGCCGGACCACGAGATAGATCTCTACTCGACACCGGGCGGGACGCGGGCGGTCGGGAACCCGGTGCGGCGTACGATCCTCGCAGCACTCAGGGAGCGAGAATATACGTTCGAGGAACTCGTCGCCCTCGCGGGACGGGCGAAATCGACGGTCTCGGTGCACCTCCAGGACCTCGCGGCGGCGGGCGTGATCGGGTCGCGGCCCGACCCGGAGGACTCCCGGAGGAAGATCTTCTTCCTCACCGGCGACCTTGTCGCAAGCGTCTCGGCGGAGGAGCGGGTGGCTGATGACCTTGCCGCCTATGCCGGGATGTACCGGCCCGGGTCGGGCGACCCCAACGTGTTCTACCGGCTCGCGTTCCGGACGATCCGCGTGGCGCTCATGCAGGAGGGAGTCCTCCTCGATCCGCTCCTCACCCGGGCCGGTGAACGGATCGGCGAGGAACTCTATTTGGCGGTTACCGACCCGGATACGGGGGTGTTCTGCACGAATATCACCCGGTTCTGGGAGGAGCACCGTCTGGGAAGGATCGAGGTCGCGGAGACGGAACCACTCGTCCTCCTCGTCTACGACTGCTTCGAATGCGTCGACCTGCCGGTGACGGGGAAGCCTGCGTGCGCGTTCGACTCAGGCATCCTTCGGGCGCTCTTCTCCCGCCACTACGGCCGGCCGGCAGAAGCGGTCGAGACCCGGTGTTACTCGATGGGGTCCGATCACTGCCGGTTCGAGATCGTCGTCGAAGGCAGCGGAGAACAGTATGACAGCAGAGGGATGCTGAAAGGGAAATAGCAAACAACAAGAAAAAACGTCATGCGATAGCCGGGGATCGAACCCGGACTAGAGGCTTGGGAAGCCCCTGTCCTACCATTAGACTACTATCGCACGGTACCAGTACATGTTGACCCGAAACCAGATAAATATTCGGCTCACCCCGTTGCCGGGCGGTAACGGGGCAGGGTAAGCGTGAAAGCCGCCCCCTCCAGGGGATGGCCGGGGATCCGGTCGCCGACGAGGATGCTCCCCCCGTAGCGCTCGATGAGCATCCAGACGATGTAGAGGCCAAGACCCTTCCCGCCCTTCCTCGTCTCTCCGCGCTGGTAGCGCCCAAAGATGCGCGACTTGAGGTCGTCGGGGATCCCGGGACCGGTATCGGCAACCGTCACCAGGACCGCATCACTTTCCTCCCGGACGCTGATGACGATCTCCACGTCCGGCCCCCCGAACTTCACGGCGTTGCCGATAAGGTTCGTGAAGATCTCGCCGATGAGGTCGTCGGCGAGAACCGTTGCGTCCACTCCGTTGCAGGCGATGCGGGCGCTCGTATGGTAACTGCAGATCCCCCGGATCACGGGTCCAAGCGGGACCGGGCCGAGTTCCACGGGACCGGCCTTGAGTCTGCGGAGCGTCGATACGTTCCGGATGATCTCGTTGCTCTGGTGAACGGCCGCAAGCGACTTTTCGACCATCGCCCCGTCCGACCCGGCAGCATACTCGAGGTACATCTGCAGGTAGCCCATCGCCGCCGTATTCGCGTTGTTGATGTCGTGGGTGAGGATATCCACGTAGAGATTGACCTCCGAGAGCGCCGTTTGCAGTTCCTCGTGGAGCATCCCCTTCACGACCACATTGCCGAGTTCCTTCCCGATATCGAGGAGAATGTCGCGCTCGGTCTCCGGGGCGGTCTTGCGTGCCCTGCTTCCGAGCGCGATCCATCCCACCAGCCCGCCGTCGCCGGGAATGGGCACCATGACAAGTGCCCGTATTCCGGAGCCGGGATACCGTTCCTGGAGACCCTCGATGCAGTAGACCTCACCTGCCGGGACAGAAGTCTCGTAGAAGAGATCATCGAGGCGGACCGTCTGCGGCAGAACCGGGTCCGTCCCTTCCCGGGCATGGAGAACCGCCGTATCGCTCCCGGGGCGCACCAGGTAGACCGCCCCCTCGTCGAACTCGAGCAGGTCGACGATCTTCGCGAGCGAATCCCCAAGAAGGCTGTCCAGACGGCGGGGCGCAGTCGCGGCGGTGACCACCTCGTTGACGATCGAGAGGCGACGGTTCTCTTCCCGCATCCTCTTCGCCGCCCGATGCCGTTCGGTAACGTCCCGGATGGAGAGGACCAGCCGCTCCGGAGCGTCGCCGTCCCTCGGGAGGTGAGTGGCCGAGACCTCCCCGGGCCATTCACTGCCGTCAAGCCTGCAGAAGACACACTCAGCCGGCGCAGGCGTCTCCCCGGAGAGGACACGCTCCCGGTAGACCCGGGCAGCATCGCGAGATCCCGCTGCGATCAGGTCTTCGGGGTTCCGCCCGACCAGGTCTTCCGGACCGGCCCCACCGAAGAGCCGGACCGCGGCCGTATTCGTCTCCACGATCCTTCTCCCGGGGTCGGTGAGGAGAACCCCGACATCGGCGGTGTTGAGGATGACCCGGTAGGTCTCCTCCGAACGCCGGAGCCGGTTCTCCGAGCGCTTCTGCTCTGCCGTCCCGGTGACCGCCACGCAGACCAGATCCTGGTCGGGGAGCAGGTTCGCCGAGAGGAGAACCGGGCAGGCTTTCCCGTCCCGTCCGATGAGGGTGCAGTCCAGGTTCACAATCCTGTTCACCCCCGGAGCCCCGGGCCAGACCGCAGCCGCATCCGGGGGCAGGACAGCGTCCCGGGGATACCCGAGCATCTCGGCGCACCCGCAGTTCATCTCCTCGATCTTCCCGGTCGCGGGCGAGAAGAGGAAGAACCCCGCACCGGACGTCTCGAATATCCCCCGGTACCGGCTCTCCCGCGCCTGCAGGCGGGCAGAGAGTTGCGACACGACGGCGGCGACGACAAGGAAGAGCGCGGTTCTGAGCAGGGCATTCACGACCTCGAACCCGCTGCCCGGGGAGAAAATGATGACCTCTGCGAGGTAACCGGCGGCAAGCAGACCGGCGAACGCGATGCCCCGGTCGGGATAGCGATAGGACGCAAGTATGATCGGGACGTAGAAGAGGTGGGAACAGACCACAAATATCCCTGCAGAGAGGCAATATGCGGTAATGGCGAACGCAAGCAGGGTGGAGACGATGATCCCGTAAGTGAACAGATGCTCCTTTGCGGAAGCATTCGCGAGATGGTAGCCCGGATGAACTCCCATTATACATAGAATTCGCTCTAAACCATGATAAAACCCCAGGAATTGCATTTCCTGGGAAACCGGGCGCGCCTCCGATATCCTTAAGGTGTCCTGTAGCGAACGATACTGCAGCACGATAACGTGCTGGCTATGGTAAGTCCGACGTGCTCCCGGAAGCACTGCCCGCAAGGGCTCGGGATTACAGAGATTAGTCAGTAAAAGGACTCTTTTCTGGACTTAACATAGTATATCTATCGGAGGTGCATGAATGGCAAGAATGTACGCTCGGCGTCGCGGAACCAGCAGTTCCGTCCGGCCCTACCGGACAGAGGCACCCGAGTGGTCCAACACGGACAAAGCAGAGATCGAGAAGATCGTCGTCGATCTTCGTAAAGACGGCATGTCGACCAGCCAGATCGGCCTTGTGCTGCGGGATCGGTACGCCGTACCCGACATCAAGCTCGCTACCGGCAAGCGCATAAGCGAGATCCTCCGCGAGAAGGGGCTTGAATCCGAGATCCCCGAGGATCTCCGGAACCTGATGCAGAAAGCGCTCGGGATCAGGAAACACCTGGCGGAGAACAAGAAAGACGTGCACAACGTGCGGCAGCTGCAGATCGCCGAGTCCAAGGTGCGCAGACTGGTCAAGTACTACGTCAAGTCCGGACGGATGCCGGAAGGCTGGACCTACAAACCGGAGACCGCGGAGATCCTGCTCACCCGCTGATGATCCATGTCGCTTGACGCCGCTGCTGCAAGCCTGGCCGACCGCCTGCTCGAGCAGGAGTTCGTGGAGGTGCTGGCGCACCACGATGCCGACGGTATAGCCGCCGCATCCATCCTCTGCCACGCCATGTTCCGCGAGGGCGGACGGTTCCGGTTGAGGATCCGCCCCGGCATCGCCACGGCCGACCTCCCCGGCGACGGCAGCGTGCTGCTCTGCGACTTCGGATCGGCACTCACGGACCTCCCGGGCGACGTCATGGTGGTGGATCACCACCTGCCCCGCTTCGAGGGCGACTATCACGTCAACCCGCACCTTGCCGGAATCGACGGCGACCGGGATCTCTCGGCGGCCGGCGCGGCCTACCTCGTCGCCCAGCGCATGGGAGACAACCGGGATCTCGCGGGGCTCGCGCTTCTCGGGATCATCGGGGACGGCCAACCGCTCGACGGCCCGAACAGGGAGATCGTGAACGAAGGCATCGCAAACGGGTTCATAACGCCCCGCCGCGGCCTCCGCCTCCCGGGACGAGGGCTCGCCGAGCAGCTCTCGCTCGCCGTCGACCCCTATCTCCACGGGTTCTCCGGCGAGCCCGACGCCGCCCGAACGCTGGTTGCAGAGATCACCGACGAGGACGACTTGGACACCGAGTCGCTCCTCACCCGGCTCGTCCTCACCACCGCCCCGAACGCCTCGGTCTCCGCACTCTGCGGGGTCTGGGGCACCACCTACAGCCTCGGCCGGGAAGTAATCGACGAGGCCCTGAATCTCGCCGCCGTCGTCGACGCCTGCGGCAAAGCCGGGAACGGGGACATCGGCGCATCGCTCTGCCTTCGTTCGAGCCACGCGCTCCAGGAAGCCTGGGAGATCACCGCCCGCTACCGGCAGGCGGTCGTCGCCGGCATCCGCGGGGCACGCCGCCTCGACGAGCGCGTCGCCATCTTTGCGGTGGACGACGGAGGAGTTGCAAGCGACGTCGCGGACGCGCTCGCAAACGACTTCGTCCAGACCGGCCCCGTCTTCGTCATCGGCATCAGCGGCGACCACTGCTCCGTCTCGGCACGCTGTCCGCCGGGCATCGACCTCGACCTCGAGGCGCTGATGCGAACGATCGCGGAGGCGTGCGGCGGCCGGGGCGGCGGACACCGCTTGAGAGCCGGAGCCCGGATCGGCGCCGACCAGGCCGACCGGTTCAGGCAGGCACTCCTGGAGGCGGTTCCCGCATGATCCGGATCGAGGGCGCCATCGAGACGCCGCACAGCCTCCCCGGCTGCGTGGCCGCGGCACTCGAACCCGACAACCTCACCCTGATCAGGACAGTCCCGATCGAGGGCGGAGTGCGGGCCGAGATCGACGGAACCAGACTCCGGTCGATCATCGCCTCGGTGGACGACTACCTCATGAACCTGGCGATAGCGGAGGACGTGTGCACCGCCGCCTCAACGCGGCGGCAGAGCGGGTCAGGGAGCTCCGGAGTGGAATCAGGATCAAATGGACTGAAAAATCGATAATAAGAGAGAAGTGATACCATGGCAAAGAAGAAACAGGTTGGAAGAAGGTTGGAAGGCTGGAAGGCCAAGAAGTGGTACCGTGTCTACGTACCCGACGCCTTCGGTAAAGCCGAGATCGGCGACGCCATCTCCGCCGACCCCGAGAACATGGTCGGCCGCATCATGACCGCGACGCTCGGCGAAATAGTCCAGGACTACTCCAAGTCCCACATCAAGATGAGGTTCAAGATCAACAACGTCGCAGGCGACGCCGCGTACACCGAGTTCGTCGGGCACGAAGTGACCCGGGACTACCTCCGGTCGATGGTCAAGCGGCGGGCATCCCGCATCGACACCATCCACCCGGTCGTCAGCAAGGACAAGAAACTCCTGCGGGTGACCGTCGTCTGTCTCACCCTCTCGCGGGCCGAGCAGAGCCAGGTCCACGCCGTGCGGCAGGCAATCTCGCAGGCTCTCGCCGCCAGGGCGGCCGAGAGCGACTTCGAGACCCTGGTCAAGGATATCGTCTCCGGCGACATGGCCCGGGACATCTTCAAGGTCGTCAAGACGATCTACCCGATCCGCCGGGTCGAGATCACCAAGTCCAAACTGGAACAGGTTGCGGCCGTATAAGGCCCTCCCCCTCGTTTTTTTAAGAATTCCCGTGCCTTTCACGCCCCCCTCGCTCACCCGACGGGAACGGCGCGAAGGGTATATGCCCCATGACAGGGTATACCTCCCCCGGAAGACGAGAGGGAGGTGACGGCATGATCGAAGGACGGCATGCGAGGCTCCGGCGGATAAACGGGGTCGCGCTCGAAGATCGGGGCCTCGACGAGCGGCAGACGATGGCACGGGGGATCGTCATGAGGATGATTGTCCGGTTCCACCGGGAGTGGGACGAACTCAGGGAGCGGGAGAGCGGCAGCGCCCGGGTTCTCGCCTCGAACGCGATGCTGGAGCGGTGCTCGCACCAGCTCTACAACACCGCATGCGACATGAGAACGGTCCTCGGCGAAGAACTCGCCGGAGAACTCCGGTGCCTCTCGGCCGACATCATCAAGACGGCCAACATCCTCATCATGCTCGGGTGCGGGGAGGAGTGCCGCGAGGAGAGCGAGACCCTCGCAGAGGAGGCGCTTCTCCGGATCGAGCGGTGCCTGGCACTCGTCCAGAAGGCGAAGGGCTGCCCGGCAGCCCGGATCTCCGCCGCCCACCGGGAAGAGTAATCAGGTTCTGGATCTCACCTGTTCTCGATGATTGCTGAGAAGGTTCTCTTCCTGGTACTGGACGGGATCTCCGACCGCCCCTGCGAAGATCTGGATGGATTGACCCCGCTCGCTGCCGCACGAACCCCGGTTCTCGACCGGATCGCCGCCGAAGGCGTATGCGGGATCATGGACTCCGTCGCGCCCGGGATACGGCCCGGGTCCGACACCTCCCACCTCGCCCTGCTCGGCTACCCGCCGCAGGAGTTCTACACCGGCCGCGGCCCGCTTGAGGCCGAAGGAACCGGCATCCACATGACCGCCGGGATGATCGGGTTTCGGTGCAACTTCGCCACCGTGGACGCGGACGGCCTCGTCACCGACCGCCGGGCCGGCCGGATATCCGGGACGGAACCGCTTGCAGAGGCCATCCGGGACGGCGTCGACCTCTCAGCGCTCGGCATCGAGTTCCGGTTCGAGGCGGGCGCCGGTCACCGGGCGGCCCTCGCCCTCGTCGGGGAAGGGCTCGGCGATAAAGTCTCCTCGAACGACCCGAAGAAAGAGGGAGCACGACCGCTCACGATCCGGCCCTGCACTGACGATCCGGCGGATGCAGAGACCGCCCGCGCCTGCAACGAGTTCATCCGCCAGTCCGGCGAGATCCTTTATGGCCACCCACTGAACGTCCGGCGGATGGAGGAAGGACTGCCGCCCGCAAACCTCCTCCTGATCCGGGGCGCCGGGAAGATGGGCGAGTTGCCGCCGTTCTCCGAGCGCTACGGGCTCTCCGGGAGCGTCATCTCGGCGGCCACTCTCATCTCCGGGATCGGGAAGGTCGTGGGGCTCGAGCACGTCCCGGTGCCGGGGACGACCGGGTCGGTCGACTCCGATCTCGACGCCAAGGTGAGGACGGCGATAGAGGAACTCGGCCGGAAAGACTTCGTGCTGATGAACATCAAGGGTGCGGACGAGGCGGGCCACGACGGCAAAGGGATCCAGAAGCGCGACTTCATCGAGGTGATCGATACGGCGCTCGCGCCGCTGCTCGATCTCAAGGAGACCCTGATCGTCGTCTGCGCCGACCACAGCACGCCCTGCTCGGTCAAAGACCACAGCGCCGACCCGGTCCCCGTCGTCATCAGGGGCCCCGGCGTCCGGGTCGACCGGACGAACCGGTTCGACGAGGTTTCGTGCGCGGAGGGCGGACTTCACCGTATCCGCGGCCGCGATCTCATGCCGATCACCCTGGATCTAATTAATAAGAGTCATAAGTATGGCGCATGAAGATTATACCGGGTAAATGGAACCGACAGGAGACCACGACTGGATCAAGGGCTGCACCCTCCCGGACAATACCGAACTCCAGGAGAGAACGCTCAAGACCGATCAGGACATCGTCATCGGCGAGCGGTGCCGGATCGATTACGGCCTCTTCGGTAACGACGTCGTGGTCTGTGAATTCAGCAAGATTAACGGCAACATCGTTGCGAGCGGCGACGCCAGAATAGACAACTGGTGCGAGATCAACGGGGACGTCGTCGTCGAGGAGGACGCCTACCTCGGCGAAGGGGTAAAGATCCAGGGCAAGCTGGTCGTCAGGGGCGACCTCGACATCGGGGACAACGTCCAGATCGAGCGCGGGTTCGAGGCGAAAGGCTGGATCTCCATCCGAAACCCGATGCCGGTCATCATCTACATCGTGATGTACCTGGTGGCCGTCCTCGGGATCGAGAAAGAGGAAGACCTGAGTTCCGTCCTCGAAAAGATCTTCGGCGACGACGACGAAACCGCCCCCACAGCCACGCCGCTGATGATCCCGGGCGGCGCCGTCCTCAACATGCAGACGTTCTCCGTCCCGGAGAAGATGGCCGTCGGGGCAGGGTGCCGGCTGCACGGGAACATCCGTGCCGGCTCGATCTCCGTCCGGGAGGAGACGACGATCTTCGGGAGCCTTCATGCGCGCGAAGACGCGAGTGTCGCCAGAGGAACAGCCGTTCACGGCGACGTCCAGAGCGACGGCGACGTGACGATCGAGCAGGAGGCGCATATCCTCGGGAACGTCTCCTGCAAGCGTCTCACCCTGCACGAGGACGCGCGCGTGGACGGGGTCATCCGGGCGCCGGGCGGCATGAAGATCGAGAGGCGGACGACATGAAGGTTGCAGAGATCCTTGAGGTCGAGAGGTGCCGGCTGGTCGAACCGTCGTTTTCGGAACTGGCGGTGGATGCATGCACGCTCCTGCTGCTCCAGATTGCGCCTGACGAGGCACGTATCCTGATTGACGAGAAGGAGGAGCCGATCGCGCTCGCCCTCCACGACGGCGAGGAGTGGCACGCCGCCTCGTTCCTCTTCCGGGAGCCGACGCTCGCCGCCATCGAGTGCTTCGAGGCGGTCGGCGGCGACATCTACCAGGAGAGCCGGGAGGCATGGCTCTCGGCGGTCCGCGAGTATTACAGCACGGAACTCTCGAAGACCACCTTCCCCGCCCTCGAAGACCTGCGTCCCGACCGGGAGGGAAAGATCCGCGACCTCCTCGACGAGGTCTGGGGCGACCGTGCGGGAACCCCCTGCCTCGACTGCTGCTGCGGGTCGGGGGTCGGCACCGCGGCTCTCCGGGCGGGAGGGGTGCGGGCGCTCGCCTACGACAACGACCCAGGTCTTCTCGCGCTCGGCCTCTCGAAAGGGCGCCTGGTGCCCTCCGACACCATGTGCATCGACGCGCAGAAGGCGTCCCGGTATATCGACCCGGTGCCCCTCGGCGCGGCCTTCATGGTCGGGGAGATCTACTCCTACAATACGGCCCTCTGGAGATCGATCGTCGCGAACCTCCTCGCCCTCACCGATGAGACGCTGATCACCGTCGGCACAGAGGAGGAGGCGGCAAGGGTGGAGGAGTGGTGCACGCGGGAGGGGAGAACGACCGAGGTCTTCGAGAACCGGCGTGATCCGCTCTACGATCGGTGGTGCTGCGTCGCGCAGCGGACGTGATTGCAGCCTGCGACTTAATATATAATGCGCAGTACCCCAACTCTTTTCCCTGCAACAGGAGAATAACCCACCACGGACCTGATTCACGGGCCGGACCTTTGTTCGAGTGTAACCTGCATGAATACCGCTAAACGCATCTATAACGTCTTATTCATATCCGTCTTTGCCACCATGCTCGGGCTCGGCATCGTCAGCCCGCTGCTGCCCATCTACGCGGAGAACCTGGGCGCGACCGGCATCTGGCTCGGCATCATCTTCTCAGCCTTCGCGCTCTCCCGGTCGGTCTTCATGCCCATCATCGGCAGGATCTCGGATCGCCGGGGGAGGAAATGGATCATCCTCATCGGCATGTTCGCGTACGCGGTCCTGTCGCTTGCGTATATCATCGTCGACAGCGTCTACTCGCTCACGGCAGTCCGCTTCGCCCACGGCCTCGCATCCGCCATGGTCGTCCCGATAGCCATGGCCTATGTCGCCGACCTCTCGGAGAAGGGGAGAGAAGGGAGCCATATGGGGAACTTCTCCATCTCGATGTTCCTCGGCATGGGGATGGGGCCGCTGCTCGGCGGGTTCCTGAACGATGCGTTCGGGATGGACTCGGTCTTCTACGTCATGGCCGCCCTCTCGGCGTTCGCCACGCTCCTCGTCGGCATCTCCCTCCCGGAGGCGAAACGCGGCACGTTCACGGCCCCGGAAGGAAACGCCATCCCGCTCCGGGAGATCTCTCGGCTCCCGGTCATGCGGGGAGTCATGGTCTTCTCCTTCATCAGCGCCCTCGGGCGGGGAGGCATGATGGTCTTCATCCCGATCTTCGGTCCGCTGATCGCGATCACCCCCACCGAGGTGGGGATCGTCCTCTCCGCGAACACCTTCCTGATGGCGCTCCTCCAGGTGCCGGTAGGGAGGATCACCGACACCGGGAACAAAGTCGTCCTGATCGTCGTGGGTTCGGCAATAACAGCGCTGTCGATCGCTGCGATTCCTATCTCGGGGTCGTTCTGGCCCCTGCTCGCGATCACCTCCTTCGTCGGTATCGGGGGGGCCATCCAGCAGCCGGCCATCATGGCCCTGACGGTCGATGCCGGCCGGACCATCGGGATGGGAACCTCGATGGGCGCCTACAACACGGTCTTCGGGATCGGCATGATCATCGCCCCGCTGATGGGGGGCGTCTTCATGGACTACATCGGCATCGACGCCGTCTTCTACGTAGGCGGTGCCATAAGCCTCCTCGGAACCGTGATATTCGCGGTGATGATGCAGAGGAGCGCGCACAGAGCCGATACGAACGATATTCCCGGGTCCGGGTAGGCTTCCTCAGGCCCCCCGATCCCGTCAGCCAAAAGACCGACATACCTCTTCTGGTGTCCTATAACACCCCTCAGACGGGATAAAAAACGGAATTTACACTGTAAACTTCTCCCCTGCATGAGAAACATTTATATAATAAATTCGCCATCATGGGATACGAAGGCGCGCGGACGAAAACGCGCCGGAACCGCCACGGTAACTACCTGCAGGGCCACCGGACGACCGCCCGGCAGGCCCCGGGCAGGAATCTCCCCGGCATATGCGACTCGGTATAACGGTATGATCTCCCGCAACGATCAACCCCTGTTCCCGGCGTATCCTCCTCCAGCCCACCGCATGCCCCGACCCGGCTATCCAATACCCTTCGCGCTTATCTTCCCGTTCGACTCCTCCGGGGATATCCTGACCTCTCCCGGCGTCCTGATCGTCGCCTTTATCTTTGCAGGCATTACCTTCGGGCTGCTCGGTGTCTGGCTCAAGGAGCGGGAGGTGGCCGCCCGCATTGCCGGCATGGGTACAAGCATCGAGGGCATCAGGTCAACGAACAACGGCCCGGCCCGCCTCCCTGCAGTCGGGGGCGACCCGGTCTCGCGGTTTGTCGACGAGGTCAACCTGGTGCTCGGGGAGCTGGAGCGTTCCCGGCGGGATCTCCAGGAGAGCAGGGACCGATACCGCCTCCTCTTCGAGAGCGGGAACGATTTTCTGCTGGTATGCGCCGTCGGGAGGGAAGGGACGCCCTACCGGATACTGGATGCGAACGCGCTCGCCTGCCGGTGTCTCGGGTATACCCGGGACGAACTCTTCGCCCTCACTCCCGGATCGGTCATCCTCATCCGGAGCGACTTCAAGAAGGGCGACCAACGCCTGCACTCCGCCGACCTGATCCCCCGGGAGGGCAACCGGATCCCCGTCGAGGCGAGCATCCACCGCATCACCCTCGGGGGCACCCCGGCCATCCTGATCATCGCCCGGGACGTGACGGAGAGGCGGCGGATCGAGCAGGAACTGATGGAATACCGCTATCACCTTGAGGAACTGGTGACGCAGCGGACCGACGAACTCCGGGCGGCAAACGAGAGCCTCAAGCGCGAGATGAGAGAGCGGGAGAGGATCGAGCGGGAGAGAATCGAGGCATACCGGCAGATCGAGAGGAACATCGAGCAGTTCGCGGTCCTGACCGACCACATCCGAAACCCCCTCCAGGTCGTCCAGGGGATGGCCGACCTCATCGACGATCCGCGGGCGGAGAAGATCCAGGAGCAGGTCAGCCAGATCAAGGCAATCCTCAAGCAGCTCGACGAAGGGTGGGTGGAGTCGGAGAAGGTGCGCGAGTACCTGGAGAGGTATCGGTAGGGAGAGGGGGGGTTGGGTTGCACTAGGCCGGGGTGTGAGGAGCCAGTGAACCTATAGTGATGATTGAGAATACAGCAGTGCTATTTTGACCACCGACTGAACTGTTGAAAACGAGAGAATCCCAATACAGTGGACCGTGGGAGAATCGCCACGTGGGGGTGGCGGCTCGCGGGGAGGGGGGAGCATCCCCCCTCCCCTGTCTCCGACGCCCATCACGGTACTTTGGTATTTCTAATTGAGGAATAGTCCTCTTCGCCCCACCCCGCCCGGCCTCCGGCCTCCTCCCCCGCCCCGAGGGGCGGGGGCAGTGCGTGGCGATAGCCAGTGGAAATCCATGCATGGAGCTTGCAACGTCACGAAACGCGAAACTGTGGGCAGGAGAACTTGCAAAAAACAGATAATCGTGGGCTCTGGGAAGTTCTCACCATCTCCAGGCGAGTTCCCCTGAAAACCCCTGAGAAAAAACCCTACGGCGTCGTCTCCTCGGCGCACTCGAGTTCCGCGACGATCTCGGCGGCATCGTCCATCCGCCGGACGAGATCCTTGATCTCCATCAACCGCTCGGCGCCGATGAAGTGCTCGGCCATCACCCGGGCCATATCAGTGAGTTCGATGCGCCCGCCCCGCCGCCGGACCAGCCCATAGTCGAGGAGAGTGGGGAGGGCGGGCTCCAGCGTCCCGACCATCGCGTGGGTCATCCCGATGACCTGCTGCTCGTCGCCGTTCGAGACCACCGCGTTCGCGACGAACTCCTCCGTACTCTGCTCCATGTCGTACTCGGGCGCGACCTCCTCCATCTCGCCCCGCAGGAGCCCGACGGCGACCTCCTCCTCGGTCTTCCCGGACGTCCGGGAGTATGATCCCCCGGGCTCTGCCATGATGACCACCCGGCCGAGGTCGTGGTAGTCCGGCCGGCCGGCCCGCCCCATCATCTGGTGGAACTCCTGGACGGTGAGCCACTGGATGCCCATCGCAAGGGCGTCGAAGATCACCTGGGATGCCGGGAAGTCGACACCGGCGGCAAGCGCCGCCGTGGTCACGACAGTAGAGATCTCCCCGTTCGCAAACCGCCGCTCGACGTCCCGGCGTTCCTGGGCGGACAGCCCCGCGTGGTAAGGAGCGGCCTTCCTGCCGAGGGCGTCGGCGATGACGTGGCAGCGGGCGCGAGAGTTCGTGAAGACGATCGTCTGGCCGCGGTAGCCCTTCGACGACCGTATCTTGTACTCCTCGGCGGCCATCTGCTTGATGAAGTTGATCTTCTTCGCCCGCTCGACGAAGATGAGGTGGCGCTCGAGCGGGACCGGCCGGTCCGCGTAGCGGACAAGGTTTGTCCGGAGTTTCTCCGCGAGCAGCCCGGGAGCCCCGATCGTGGCCGAGAGGTAGAGGAACTGCGCCTCGGGTGCGATATGTTTGAGCCGGGCGATCAGCCCGTCGAGACGGTGGCCGCGCTCCGGGTCTTCGAGCATCTGCACCTCGTCGATGACGACGGTCCCTATGTCCTTTAAGGATCGCCCCGTCCGAAGAGCGTGGTCGATCCCCTCGTAGGTTCCGACTACCACGGGAGCGTTGACATCCCGATCCCCTGCCGACCGGGTCTCAGGGAGGTTGAGACGGCTCACCCCGGTCTGGAGGGTGACCCGGACCAGGTGGCCGTAACGGTCGCGGAACCGCTGGTACTTCTGGTTCGCGAGCGCGACCAGCGGAACCAGGAAGAGCATCCTTCCTTTGCCTTCGAGGAAGTTCTTCATCCCGGCCATCTCCCCGATGAAGGTCTTGCCGCTCGCGGTGGCCGAAACGACCAGGAGGTGCTGCCCTTCGAGGAGGCCGTTCTGGACGGCGAGTTGCTGGACGGGCATCAGGTACTCGACCCCGGCGGCCTTTGTAAACGCAGGAGGGAGCGGGAGTTCAGTGATATGGGCGGTCTTCTGGACCTCGTGCGCCTCGAGCCGATCAAAGAGCGTCCGCTTCCGGTCGGGGTTCTCGGGCCCCACCGACGCCAGCACCCGGTCGAGATCGCGGACCTGGGTAAGGAGTTTCTCCAGGTGGACGAGCACCGAGCCGCCGAACCGCCCCAGGTAACCGAGCTCCCGGCGCATCTCCCGCTTTGCGCACTCCATGCAGATCCACTCGCCGCCGTACCGGACTCCGGTCGTCTTATCGACCGGCACGAACCGGTCCTCCAGCTGGCAGAACCGGCAGATGTTGATCCTCGAAGAAGAAATCTGGAGATCGGCGAGGAACGACTCGAACTCAGGGCTCTTCGCCGCAAGAAGCACCGAGGAACGGCGCAGCAGGGCGATGAGGTCGCGGGTCGGGGTTGGCTTGAGCTGCTTGCCGCGCCGGCGCATCTTGAAGTTCTTCGGCCGCTGGCCCTTCGGGGTCGCGGCCAGGTCGACGAACCCGGAACCCTCAACGCGGCCGCCTTCGACGAACAACAGTTTATACGTGCCTTTCTGGGGCTGGACGATGACTTTCATGACGGGATCAGGTCGTGGATCGTGTAGGTGAGCCCCACCGTCTCCAGACGCTTGAGGAAATCAGTAAACTCCTCATCGACGATAAAAATTGCGCACTCCCGGCCGTGAAATGCCGCTTCGACGACACCTTCTCTTGAGCCGAAGAACATATCCGGCTCGATGCCCGCCTTCCTGAGGGCAACGTAAGATTCGAGGCCGACGGCGCCCACCATCTCGACATTCTGGATAGCCTCCCGGAGAAGATCGATGCTGACCTGCCTTGAGCCGCCCCGCTCCACCCGCGGCACCTTGCAGACGTGAACGAGCCCCTCTTCGTGCTGGATGATGCCGTTCAGTCGGGCGACGCCGAGGTCTTCTCCCGGTATCGCGTCCATGGTCGCGAGGCCGGTGGCGCTCTGCTCTTCTTTCGTCGCATAGAGCCACCCGTCCTGCATCAAGACACCGACCGTATCCCCCTTCCGGATGTCGTCCCGGGCGATAGCCGTCCAGACCGCCACCTGCTGGATGATATCCCGGTTGACGTGGCGGGCATACGCCTCAAGCGCCTCGGCGTGGCGGAGAACCCACTCGATCCCGCTTTTCGTCACCTCATAGCGGCCCCGGCCGTGAGCAGTGACCAGGCCCTCGTCCGCCAGCTCCCGGATGTACTCGGAGACGGCCTGGGGCGTCACGCCGAGTTTCGCCGCGATCTCCTGCTGGCGGACGGCCGGCTGGTGTTCAGCGATCTCTACGAGGATCTGAAACCGGGTGGCCTCCCGTTTGCTGCGCAGGATGACGTAAAGAGGGTCGTCACTGAAGTCGGTCAAGCAGCACCATTCCCTGTCCTTTCACATCGAGACCGGGGATCCTCTTTGCCAGGCCTTTGATGAAGATAGGGCTGACCCCGTATTTTCGAGAGATGTCTCCGATGGAGGTGGTCCCGGCAACGATCTCCTGTTCCACCGAGTCCACGATCGTGCGGAGACCCTCGTCGTTCGAGACGGCGATGTGCAACAGATCCCCGATATCGCCCATGGAACACTGGAAACTGGCCCGGAACTTGCTGTATGTCGCCCGGTACTCCTTCGTCGGCTTTTCCCCGGGTTTCGGCATCCGCCACTGCTCTTCGATCAGGTTTCCCTTCTTGAGGATAGAGAGGCACTCGGTCACGGTCGAGGGGGCGGCATACGCCACAAGATCTTCTTCGGTCAGCCAGGCCTTGTTTAAGAGTTCGTAGATCTTTTTATAGTCGGCATTATTGAACGTTATGAGAAGAGGAACCAGCTCTACTGGATCGTTAAGAATTTTAATATGTCCCGTCACTGCGATACCCTATTGTTATATGGTGGTATAACTCCATAAATTTTTGCTGAAATCTCAATGCGTACCAGTGGCACAATCATCATCCGGGGCATCGTCCAGGGAGTCGGGTTTCGTCCCTTCGTCTATGCAAAAGCGCAGGAATTCGGGATCACGGGGACGGTCAAAAACCTCGGGAGCGAGGTCGAGATTCACGCGTCCGGCGAGCGCTTCGAGGAATTCCTGGACGCCGTTTCCAGAGGAACGCCACTATCTCAAATAGATTCCGTAGATGTCCAGAATCTGCGCGGGAGGCAGACCGGAGAGTTTACCATCCTCGAGAGCAACTCCGGGAGCCTCTCGGGGTTCATACCGACCGACGTCGCCATCTGCGACGACTGCATCGCCGATATTTTCGAACAGGGCGGCCGATACGAGGGTTACTGGGCAACGTCCTGCGTCAACTGCGGGCCCCGGTACAGCATCATCAATACCATCCCCTACGACCGGGAGCGTACGTCGATGGCGGAGTTCCCGGTCTGCCCCGCCTGCGAGGGGGAGTACACCGACCCGTCGTGCCGCCGCCACCACGCGCAGACGATCGCCTGCACGGCCTGCGGGCCGGGTCTTGCACTCCTCCGGGCCGACGGAACGCCGGTGGCGGGGGACCCCGTCCGGGAAGCGGCGGCCCTCCTCGACGCAGGCTCGAACGTCGCCATCCACGGGATCGGGGGATTTCATATCGCCTGCACCGAAGAGGCGGCGGGGGTTCTGAAACGCCGCCTCGGCCGGACGGAACAGCCGCTCGCGGTGATGGCGACCCCGGAGGAGGTGGAACGGATCGCGATCGTCCGGGGCGAAGAGCGGCGGATCCTCCACTCCCGGGCACGCCCGATCGTGGTGCTCGAAAAGCGCGATCCCGCGTCCCACCCGGGGATATCGAGCCTCCACACCATCGGGTGCATGCTCCCCTACACCGGGCTGCACCACCTCCTCTTCGCGAACCTCGCCCACCCGCTCCTCGTCATGACGAGCGCGAACCTGCCGGGCTACCCGATGATCACCGATCTCGGAGTCGCTCTCGAGCGGCTCCCGGGGCAGGTGGACTACATCCTCACCCACGACCGCCGGATCGTCAACCGGTGCGACGACTCAGTCGTCCGGGACGGCTACATCATCCGGCTCTCCCGCGGCCTCGCCCCGAAGCGGGAGGCGATCGACCTCGGCAAGGGATGCATCCTCGGCGTCGGCCCGGAACTGAACGCGAACATCTCCATCTACAAAGGCGGCTTCTGCATCACCTCGCCGCATGTCGGAAACGTCAGGAACCCCCAGACCCTCGCCTACCTGCAGGAGACGGCAGAACGGCTCGGAGGGCTCACCGGCGCCCGGTACGACCGGATCGTCCACGACCTCCACCCGCAGTTCCTCTCGACCCGCTACGCGAAGGAGGTTGCCGAAGCGACAGGGGCACAACTCCTCGCCGTCCAGCACCACCGGGCGCACATCGCCGCCGCGACCCGGGAGGAGTGCGTCGGGATCGCGATCGACGGGGTGGGCTACGGCGACGACGCCACGATCTGGGGCGGCGAGGTGTTTGCAGGGCGGGTCCCCCACCTCGACCGGGTCGCCCACCTCGAGGTCGTCCCGATGCCGGGCGGCGACCTCGCCACCCGGTTCCCGGAGCGGATGCTCTACGGCATCCTCCCCACCCCCGAAGTCCGGGATCTCCTCGCATCGCGGGGTTGGAGCGATATCGAGCTCGCCGTCCTTGTCAGGCAGGTGGAACGGGGCCTGAACGTCGCCGCGACATCGAGCACCGGCCGGGTGCTGGACGCCGCCGCAGCCCTCCTCGGGATCTGCCGGGAACGGACCTACGACGGGGAGCCGGCGATGAAACTTGAGACGACGGCGCACGCCGGGAAGCCCTCGGCCTGGGATCTCGAATACCAGCGGGGCGACGGCGGCTGCGAGGTTCTCTCGACCCGGTCGCTCCTCGCGGAGGCCTACCGGCGGTCCGCCGCCGGGGAGCGTGCCGAAGACCTCGCCGCATCGATCCAGTACAACCTCGCCCGGGGCGTCGCCGCGATGGCCGTCAGGGCGGCAGAAGAGCGGGGGATCCCCCGGGTGGCGCTCTCGGGCGGGGTGGCATATAATAAGGCGATCCGGGAGACGATCCGGACGGAGATCCGCGCCGCCGGGCTCGAGTTCATCATGAACAAGGACTATCCGCTCGGCGACGGGTGCATCAGCTTCGGGCAGGTCGTGTACGGCGGGAGCACGGAGGAGTGAGGAGGGCGGGTTCGGCTGCCCGGACGATAGGTACCGGTGGAGGAACTCCCTTCGACCATCGGCATCAGGCTCCTCCGCCATCACGGCGTCGGACGGGTGGGGACGGTCCGTCGATTACCAAGCTTATGCTCTCCGCTATGACAAGAGGGGGAAGCAACTGATGGTAGTTTCGTATCCTGCATGGAAAAAGCACAATATCACCTTCTCTTTCTCCGACGGAACTTCAGAAAGATCAATAATGCTCCCAATACTCCGATGATACCTATGCACCCAAGTGCGTTTTCGATCAGATTGCCCAAGACGATGATCAGCAGCGGTAGAGGTGGTCCACTGCGAATGGTCACGTTCAGAGATTTTTCCGCTTGGTTTCCAAGGTTATCGGTCGCTATGACCGTGATTCTGTTCTTCCCCGAAGAAACCGGTACAGGGCATGCGAACTCCGTCCCGTTCCCACACGAAACCTCCCCTATTTCGCTCTGGACGACCACGCTCCGTATACCGGAAGGGGCATCGACCTCGCCATGAACCGTAACGTGAGGCGGAACAACGTCGATCCAGACTTCACCACCCTCTTTCGGGAAGGTGATGATGAGATTTATCGTCTCGCCGTCGGGCACCGGACTTTCAGGTTGAAGATCTGAACATACTGTAGGAAACGCAATGATCACCATTGCGGCAACAATCAAAGCTATGCGCATGACCGACCCCATCCAAATTAAGCATCCGTACGGGGACGTCAACGTTTCGATGGTTATAGTTTATGGCCACCGTGGCGACGTATCAGTCAGCTACCTTTAAAAGCGGGGCGAGCCGTCCCAGCGATGTGCGCAATCGTACTGTAAATACCCACGAAAGAAAAGAAAAATTTAGCCGAAGAGGGCGCCGAGACCGGCCATGCCGCTCTCTTCTTCCTCTTCCTTCTTGGCCTCTTCCTCGGCCTCTTCCTCGGCTGCGGGCGCGGCGGCGGCTGCAGGGGCAGCGGCTGCGGCGGGTGCAGCGGCGACGGGCGCGACGGCGGCCTTGCTGATGGCCTCCTCGATGTTCACGTCCTCGAGTGCGGCGACGAGCGCCTTCACGCGGGCGTCCTGGACCTCGACACCGGCCGCGTTCAGGACAGCAGTCACATTCTCTTCAGATACATCCTTGCCTGCGTTGTGCAGGAGCAGTGCAGCGTAGATATACTCCATAGTTCATTCACCTCTTTTTGAAATGATATTAGCCGAAGAGGGCACCGAGACCGGCCATGCCGCTCTCCTCCTCCTCTTCCTTCTTCTCCTCTTCAGACTCTTCTTCCTCGGGCTTCTCCTCGGCTGCCGCCGGGGCTGCTGCCGCGGGTGCCGCAACGGTCGCAGCCGATGCGGCTTTCAGGGTCGCCTCATCGAGCTCGAACCCACGGCCCTGCGCCGCGAGCGCGACGGCCAGCATCTCGCGCTGGGCCCGCCCGATGATCAGGTCGACGATATCCTTCTCGTAGATGCTCGCCTCGACGCCCACGCTCCGGGCCTCGCTCACCGCCTTGCCGATGATGGCCGCGACGGTAAGTCTGGTCGGAATGACGGCGTTGACCGAGAGGTTGAACGCCTGCTGGGCCGCGAGCACGATGTTGTTCGCGTAGGCTTCCTCATCGATAGCAAGCAGGTCCGGCGTGAAGATGGTATCCCGGTAGTATGCGGCCTGCAGGATGAGACCGACATCCATCGGCTTGACACCGAGTTTCACGAGAGCGTCGGCTACCTTCTTGTTGATGACCTCGCCCTTCTTCACGACCGTCTTCGTCTCGCGGATCTTGACCTTTCCGCCCTCAATGGCTGCGGGAATGCCTACCTGCTGGAGCTCGCCCACAATCGGGCCGGGCTTGAAGCTGGTCGGACCCTTCGGGATGACGATATCCTCGGGAGCTGTCTCGCCGGGCTTCGCCGCCATCTTTGTCTTGGTCTTCTCGAGCAGCTTGAAGAGCTTGAAAGGGTTCTCGTTCGTGAAGATCAGGGCGCTCTGGCCTTCGGCGTGGTCGTTTAAGGACGCAACGCTGCCGCCGAGCTCGTTTAAGGCGTGCTCGATCAGCGTGTTGCGGGCCATCTTCACCCTCGCCGTGCCGCGGAGGTTCCGCCGGATCTGCTGGACCTGCGAGGCGGGAATGCCGTACATGTCCACGACGCCGACGAGCGAGTGCTCCTCGATACCGCGCCTGATCTCCTCTACTTCATCCTTCTTCCACCGGGGCAGGTGCTGCGTATAGAGCGCCATCAGATCACCCTCACTGCCGGCCCCATGGTCGTCTTCACGTAGACCGAGTGGATGTTCATCGCCCCGCTCTCAAGGACAGACTCGACCCGCCGCAGAACCGTATCGATGTTCTCGGCGATCTGCTCGGAGTCCATCCCGGAGGTTCCGACCTTCGCGTGGAAGACCTTCTTGTCCTTCGTCCGGACCTTCACGGAGCTCCGAAGACGCTGAACGATGGGCCGGATATCCATTCCCTGCGGAACCGGCATCGGCATCCGTCCGCGCGGACCGAGCCTGACACCGAGATATCGACCGACGAGCGGCATCATTGCCGTCTCGGCAAGGAAGAACCGGTACTCATCCGCCACCTTGCGCGCTTCGCGGGGCTCTCCCCCGAGCCGCTCGATCTCCTCAGGTCCGATGATGAGGTCCACGTTCACCTCTTTTGCCTGTGTGGTGATATCGCCCTTCCCGAGAACTGCGATCTTGACGTTGTCAAAACCGTGCGGGAGGTGAATCGTCTCATCAATACGATTCTTGGGCTGGGACATGTCGATATTCCTGAGGTTGACGGTGATATCCACGCTCTCCTTGAACTTCCGTTCCGGAGCCTTCTCCAGTGCCGTTACAACGGCTGCCTGTATACTGGTTTTATCAACCATCCTTTGCCTCCATAGTACACGACCTCACGATCTTCTATGGTTGTCTGACATCTATGCGACGAGTACGCCGTCGTACTCCCCGTCATTGATGGCCCGGATCATCTCGCGGGGTTTTCTCCCCTCGATGGTGACACCAACACTGACGCACGTTCCAACGACCTCTTTGACCGCGGACTTCAGATCGTACGAGAGCATGCCATCAAGCTTCATACGGGCAATACGGACGGCGGCCTCCAGCGGCAGATTGCCTGCCACCTGAGTACCCGGTTCTGCCGAACCTTTCGCGATACCGGCCTCTTTCATGACGAGCGCCGTCGTGGGCGGGATGCCCACCTCAATCGTGAAGTTCTTCTTATCGTCGACCGTAACCGTCACCGGCACCTGCATGCCGTTGAATTCAGCTGTTTTCTTGTTGATCTCGTCGACGACAGCCTTCACGTTGATACCGAGAGGTCCGAGCGCGGGCCCCAGAGGCGGGCCTGCTGTTGCCTTGCCGCCGGGTACCAATACCTCGACCGTTTCTGCCATACAAGTTCACCAGCTACTATTCCTCAGGGGAATAGTTGCCTGGGTTACCTAAGGTCTACGTGAGAGGATTTAAAGTACAGTACCCGGGCAGCGCACGCATGCGTACCGTCCGACCGCACGGGATGCAGCACCCCCGGTATAGCGAGACGCGACGGGAAAAAAGATGATGAGCGTTGTATTCTTCAGAAAGCGTCTTCCGATCGCTCCACGACGCGAACGGAGTCGCCGCGGACCGTAATCGGGATCGGAACCATACTCTCGTAGAGTTCGACCGTAATCTCTTCTTTTCCGGTATCGATACGCTTGACGACCGCCTTCTCGCCCTTGAACGGGCCGGCGATGACCTCGACGATGGTGCCCTCGGTGATGCCGCTGACCACCGGTTTCGGCACCAGAAAATGCTCCACCTCGGAGAGAGCCGTCGAACCCTGTACTACCGCGCGCGCATGGGGGATCAACTCCACCAGTTGCTCTATCCGGGCGATCGAGTCCGGGCTCTCCACAAGGACGTAGCCTTTCAGTTCCTCGGGAACCATGACGGCCACCACATGGATGTCTCTCTGCTCGCGGGTCACCTTCTCGATGTTGTCGGCGACCGTCCGCTCCTGCTTTGCGGTCGTCTTTATCGCGTATATCCTGTTTGCGCTCTCAACCATATCCATCATTTGGGCAGTACCAGCATGATCTCGTATATGATAAAGCCGACAAGGCCGATGAGCATGATCCCGGCCGCCGCCACAATGGCGATCTTGGAGAACTCGTCGCGGGTCGGCGTCCGTGCCAGTTTCAGCACCCGCCAGTACTTCTTGAAGAGCTCCTCCTCGATCTTGAACGACTTTACTTCCTTCAACGTCTCTTTATAATCCATCATCTTGGCTCACTTCAGGAAGTCGATCTCAAACTGTTTCATCATGCGTGGCATACTCTTTTCGTTTCTCCCATATATTTGTGGTGACCGGACGCCGGTGACCACAAGCAGCGTCCGCATCTTGCCCTGCATGTCGGGGTCGACCTGGGCACCCCAGATGATGCGGGCGTCGGGATCGATGCGGTCGTAGACTTCCTGGATGACGCCTTCCGCCTCGGACATGGTCATATCGGGGCCGCCGACCACGTTGACGAGGGCTGCGGTCGCCCCGGAGATGTCGACATCGAGTAGCGGGGAGCGCAGCGCCTTCTTGACCGAGTCGGCGGCTTTGTCCTCGCTGTCGCTCTCGCCCATCCCGATCATCGCGACGCCTCCGCGCTCCATGACCGTCCGGACATCGGCGAAGTCGAGGTTCACGAGACCAGGCATCGTGATGAGCTCGGTGATGCCCTTGACCGCCCGCATCAGCACCTCGTCCGAGACCTTGAACGCGGCGTGGAGCGGAAGCCGGGGCACGACCTCGAGCAGCCGGTCGTTCGGGACGACGATGACGGTATCCGCAACCTCACGGAGCCGCTCGAGACCGGCCTCAGCGTTCTGGCTCCGGATAGCGCCTTCCACCGTGAACGGCAGGGTGACCACCGCAATGGTCAGTGCGCCCTCCTCCCGGGCAGCCTTCGCGACCACGGGTGCGGAGCCGGTGCCGGTACCGCCCCCAAGCCCGGTGGTGATGAATACCATGTCGCACCCCTCGACGGCCCGCTTGATCTCGTCCTCGGTCTCGATGGCCGCCTCTTCGCCGACCTGGGGGATCGAGCCGGCGCCGAGACCGCGGGTCCTCTGTCTCCCGATGAGGATCCGGGTATCCGCCCGTGTTCTGACCAGGTGCTGCGCGTCGGTGTTGAGAGCGATCAGCCGCGCCCCGTTGATCCCCTCCTCAGTCATCCGGGTCACCGTGTTCGAACCGCCGCCCCCGCACCCGACGACTGCAATCTCAGTCCGGAGTTCCATGAGGAGGTCTTCAAGCTCTTTGTCGACCTCCGTGGGCTCAGCAAAGCGCTGGTCCTCTCGCGCCCGTGAAAGTGCCTCTTCTACGATAGATTTCATATGTATCTCTCCAATCCCGGGATATGTATCCGCTTCACGCTGGTTGTCTGCACTGCATCGGGTGTGATCCTTCGGCCCTCGAACTCGACCGCCTTTCCGCCGGCAAGCATAGCGAAGAGCGGCCCTTTCGGCACCCCGTGTCTGCGCGCTTTCTCGGGGTCGAACCGCACCTTCCGGAGGACGAGGTGATCACCGTCGATAACAGCATTTTCACAGATAAGTAAGAGTTTTACGCACAGGGTAGTTATATCTCTTGCGAGTCGGGACGATGCGCTTTCAAAGCCGATAAACGTCGATAATACCCCTGCAGACCCGGAGGAGAGATGGGCTACGGGCAACCGGTCGAGACCGTTGAGAAAACCCGGTCTGTCGGATTTGATCGTTTCTTCAATCAGATCGGGGACAATCCTGACCGCAGCGGGATTCCCCTCTCCTTTGAGATCATGGATGCGAACGCGTGACCCGGGAGCAATCTCTTCGGCGAGAGACCTGACCCGGAGGTAGGTGGTCCACGCAAGACCGGACGCCTCCCGGATCTCCGACTCGGAGAGGAGGAGGAGCCCGGCATCGTCGAGCATCCGCTCGACCCGCCCGGCTTCGTCCTTCGAGAGCGATTTCCTGTCGATGTAGGCCGCCACGGCGCCGCTCGCCTCCTGCATCGCCCGGAGGAGATCGGGATCGATAGCGCCGATCTGCCGCGTCGGGACGATGTGTCCGAAGGCTCCCCGGGAGGAGAGGGCGATCCCGGTCTGCCGCACGGCGTAGTGGGTGCCGCCGAAACCGAGGAGGTTGATCGTCTCCTGCGGCTCCGCGGCGAGGATGCTCTCCGCAACCGCTCGCCCGGCGGCCGGATCGGCCCATTCGATCGCGCTCGACCCGATCTCGACGAAGAGCGAGGGCGTCGAGAGTTCCGTCGGGCCGTGGTGCGTCACCTCGTAGGAGACACGGTAGCCCTCCGGGGCGCGGGCAGCGAGGTTGCCGAGGATTGCGTGCATCCACGCGGGAGCTGCCGGAGCGAGTCTCCCCGGCTCCCCGCCGAGGTCGGCGGTCTCGTAGTTGCCGGTGACGTGCACCGTCAGGGCGGGCGTCGGGTGCACGCTCGCGTGCCGGGATATGAAGAGAATGAGATCGGCATCGACCTCCTCGTCGATCCGGTCCTGGTGGATCAGCCTTCCTGCGACCTCGCAGAATGCCAGTTCGTGCCGTTCGGCAAGCGGCCACCGCCCGCCCGCCGCGAGCAGGGTCTCGAGGTGGTGTCTGATGGTTACCCCTGCAGTGTCCTGTTTTGAATTGATCAGCGCGATCCGCATCGGGTACCATGTGGACCGCGAGGCTGCTAAATGGTAGTGCTTGACCGGTGCGATAGTAAATCCTATCTTCCTTCAGGCATACCATGTTGGTACTATGGACGATGACAAGATACGGAAGGCCTTTGAGGCATACGGAATAGAAGACGAGATAACCTGCCCGCAGGCCTTCGAGATATCGGAGAAGTACAGCATCCCGAAGATGGATATCGCCCGGTACTGCAACCAGCGCGAACCGAGAATAAAGATCCGCAACTGTCAGCTGGGCTGCTTCAGATGAGCCTTTTTCTCGAGGTCGTATCCGTCGCCGAGGCCGTGGAGGCGGTGCGGAGGATCGCGCCGCCGCTTGGATACGAGGACGTCCCGCTCGAAGACGCCCTACACCGGGTCCTCGCGAAGGATGTCCATGCCGATATCGACATCCCGGGGTTCGACCGCTCGACGGTCGACGGTTACGCGGTCGCCGCGACCGAGACCACCGGGGCGTCCGAGGCCATCCCGGCGATGCTCCAGTGCCGGGGCCGGGTCGGGATGGGAAGCGCGGATGCCGGGAGCATCTCCCCCGGATCGTGCCGCTACGTCCCCACCGGCGGCGCTCTTCCCGCAGGCGCGGACGCGGTGGTGATGATCGAGCACGCCGAGCAGATCGGGGACGATATCCTGGTCCACCGCCCGGTGGCGCCCGGGGAGAACGTGGTCTTCTGCGGCGAAGACTTCAGGGCGGGGAAGGCGGCTCTGGAACGGGGGCGCGTGCTGACCCCCCGCGAGATCGGCGTTGCCGCGGCGATCGGCGCCGACCGGGTCAGCGTGGTGCAGGTGCCGAAGATCGGGATCATCTCAACGGGGAACGAACTCGTCCCCGTCGTCGAGACCCCCGGGCCGGGCGAGGTGCGGGACGCGAACTCCTACCTCGCCGGCGCCTTCGTGACCGAACGGGGCTGCCATCCGGTCTACTTCGGGATCGTCAGGGACGAGCGGGCGGTGCTGAAACGGGCGGTCTCTTCTGCGCTTGAGCGGTGCGACGCGGTTCTGGTCTCGGGAGGCTCGTCGAAGGACGAGCGGGACAACACCGCCGCGGTCGTCGCGGAACTCGGCGAGGTGCTGGTGCACGGGATCGCGCTTGCACCCGGAAAACCCACCATCATCGGGACGGCACGGGGCAAACCGGTCATCGGGCTCCCGGGGCACCCGGCCTCGACCTTCGTCGTGCTCGTCGCCGTCGTCGACCATCTCCTCGCGGCGATGCGGCAGACCGCCGTCTCCCGGCGAACCGTCCGCGCACGGCTGACCCAGAACATCCCCTCCACCCGCGGGCGGGAGGACTACGTCCGGGTCAGCCTCAGCAACGGGGAGGCGACACCGGTCTTCGGGAAGTCGGGACTCCTCAACACCCTGGTGCAGAGCGAGGGGCTGGTGCGGATCCCGGCATCGAGCGAGGGGTTCGAGGTCGACGAAGAGGTCGAGGTGATCCTGTGGTGAAACGTTACCTCTCGGTGATATCGCTCGCGGAGGCGCGGGCGCTTGTAGAATCCTCTTTTTCGGCGGTTCCGGGGATCGCCCGCATCCCGGTGACGATCGATGCGGTGGGGAGGATCACCGCGGAGCCGATATTCGCCCGGTTCTCGGTTCCCGCCATCCATCTCTCGGCGATGGACGGGATTGCGGTGAGAAGCGCCGACACCGTCGGCGCGAGCGAGCAAAACCCGGTGACCCTCCCGGACGCGGCGCGGGTCAACACGGGGAACATCGTCCCGCCCGGCTACGACGCGGTGATCATGATCGAGGACGTCTGGGTCGGGTCGAAGCCTGACGGCGAGACCTACACCGTCCGAAAGCCGGTCAGCCCCTGGCAGCACATCCGACCGGTCGGCGAGGACATCGGCGAGTCGGAGATGATCCTCCCGAGGGGGCACCGGATACGGCCCCACGACCTCGGGGCGCTCGCAAACTACGGCGTCACGGAGGTTGCGGTCATAAATCTCCGGGCGGGCCTGATCCCCACCGGGAGCGAACTCGTGCCGGCGGGCGAGATGCCTCCGCCCGGGAAGGTGGTGGAGAGCAACACCCTGATGGCCGCGTCCGTCCTCGCGGAGGCGGGCGTGGAGGCGCACCGCTACGGAATCGTCCCGGACGACTACGAGATGATCCGGGAGGCGGTCCGGCGCGGCGTCGCGGAGAACGAGATCCTGTTCGTCTCGGCGGGGTCTTCCGCCGGGACGCGGGACTACACCGCCGACATCATCCGCGACCTCGGCGAGGTGCTGGCGCACGGGGTCGCCATTAAACCCGGAAAGCCGGTGATCATCGGCAGAATCGAGGGAAAGCCGGTGATCGGGCTCCCGGGCTATCCTCTTGCGGCGGCGACGGTGCTCCGCGAGATCGTGATGCCGCTCGTCGCCCGCTACGGCCTCTTCGTCCGCGAGCCCGAGCGTGTCGCCGCCCGGCTGACCACAAGCCTCCACTCCGATATCGGGACCGACGAGTTCGTCCTCCTCTCGGCAGGAAGGATCGGCGACCGGTGGGTGGCGGTGCCCCAGTCGCGGGGCGCGGGCGTCCAGATGAGCGCGGTGCGGGCGAACGGCTACATGCAGATCCCGTCGCAGAAGGAGGGGGCCGAGGCGGGGGAGAGCGTGGACGTCTGCCTCACCGTCCCCCGCGCGGAGGCGGAGGAGGCGGTGCTCGTCACCGGCAGCCACGACCCCGCCCTCGACCACCTGGCCGACCTGGTGCGGCCGCGCGGCGTCGACGTTCACTCCACCCATGTGGGGAGCATGGGCGGGGTGATTGCACTGAAGAAGCAGGAGTGCCACGCGGCCCCGATGCACCTCCTCGCCCCCGACGGCACCTACAACACCCATTACCTGGAGCGCTACCTGCCGGGCGCCGACCTCGTCCTCCTCTGCGTCGCGGAGCGCCAGCAGGGCGTCATCTCCCGCGACGGCATCGGGTTTGAGGACCTGCCCGGCCGGACGTTCGTCAACCGGCAGAGGGGGTCGGGGACAAGGATACTGCTCGACCACCACCTGGCGGAGCGCGGCATCGACCCAGGCCTCATCCCCGGCTACGAACGCGAGGTGACGACACACCTTGCGGTGGCGCTTGCCGTCCGGACCGGCGAGGTCGACGCGGGAACGGGGGTCTACAGCGCCGCAAAAGCCCTCGATCTCGCGTTCGTCCCGGTGGCGACGGAGCGCTACGAGCTCGCTATGCACCGCGAGATGCTCGACGACCCGCGGATCGCGGCCCTCATCGAGACCGTCTCCTCGGATGCGTTCAAGAAAGTTCTCCGGGACCTCGGGGGCTACGAGACGGCCGGGACAGGCGTGCTGCGCGAACTGCGAGGATGACCGCCTCCTCGGGCGTGGCGCAGACAAACACCCCCTCTATCTTCCAGGTCAGAAGGCCGAAGACGGGTTTCTCCGTCTTGAGCGCGACGGCAATCTCCGAGAGCGTGCCGTAGCCTCCCCCGACGGCGATCACCGCGTCGGCCGAGTTGACCAGGACGACGTTCCTGGCGTGGCTCATCCCGGTGCGGATGACGATATCGAGATACGGGTTCCCCTCCCCGGTGTCCGGGAGGATGCCCACGGTCGTCCCGCCGGCCTCTTTTGCACCCCTGCAGGCGGCCTCCATCACCCCGCCGAGGCCGCCGCAGCAGACGGTCTCGCGGTTCCCGGCGATGAGGTAGCCGATGGTCTCCGCCGCTTCGTACTCCTCAACGGAACAGTCTCCCCTCCCGACGACTGCGATCTGCATGGGGGAGAGGTCGGGGGCAGGGGATAAAAGGGGTGGGGTGAAGGAGGGGGGGAGGGCCTGCTCCCGGTCTTTGCCGTTTAGAAGGAACACCCGTACCCCCACTCTACCCGGCCTTCGGCCTCCTCCCCCGCACCAGGGGGGGCGGGGGCAGCGAATGGCGATAGCCGGTGGAAAGTCGTATCCGAGAAAGCAAGTCAGGAAACCGCCTTCTCCCGGCATCCCCCCATGCAGTGGACCGTGGTGGATATCGCCATGGGGGGTGGGGCCGACGGGGAGGGGGAGCATCCCCCTCCCCTGTCTCAACCAATCCCGGCATCTGCAGCCCCCAACCAGGGGGCGGGGCCCGGGCGTTGCCGGTGGGAAGCCGGGTCCGGGGAGCGGGGCAGCACTTGGCGGTATACCGGCCCGTTCGTCGCGGTTTCAGCAGGCTCCCCACTTTCTCGATGCCGCAGGCGGTCTGCAGGTCGCACCCGACGGTGCTCCCGCCCCTGCTGTTCCAACGGTCACGCGCGCAAAACACTTTGTCTCCCAACAACAAACGGTACACCACAGTGCTGAATATGAGGGATACGAGGTGAAAGAAGTCACCGGCAGTTATAACCCGCGCGAACTTGAGGCGGGAGTCCAGGACTACTGGAAACGGGATAATACCTATGCACGCGTCCAGGAGGTGCGGAAGGATGGGAAAGCGTTCTTTTTTGTCGACGGGCCGCCGTACACCACCGGCCACATCCATCTCGGCACCGCCTGGAACAAGATCATAAAAGACGCCATCCTCCGCTACCACCGGATGCGGGGGAGAAACGTCATCGAGCGGGCCGGCTACGACATGCACGGCCTCCCTATCGAGGTGAAGGTCGAGCACCAGCTCGGGTTCACCTCCAAGAAGGATATCGAGGATTACGGGATAGCCGCGTTCATCGAGCAGTGCCGGACGTTCGCCGTGACGCACATGGAGATCATGAGCGACCAGTTCCGGCAGCTCGGCATCTGGCTCGACTTCGACAACCCCTACCAGACGATCAAGGCGGAGTACATCGAGTCCGCGTGGTGGGCGGTCAAGCGGGCGAATGAACGCGGTCTCCTCGAACGCGGCCACCGGGTCGTGAACTGGTGCCCCCGGTGCGAGACGGCGATCGCCGACTCGGAGGTGGAGTACTGGGACGAGACCGACCCTTCCATCTTCGTCAAGTTCCCCATCACCGGGCGCGAGAACGAATTCCTGGTGATCTGGACGACCACGCCGTGGACGCTCCCTGCAAACGTCGCGGTGGCGGTCAACCCCGCGTTCACCTATGCGCGGGTGGCGGCGAAGAAGGACGGCCGCGAGGAGACCCTCTGGATCGCCGACGAACTCGTCGAGTCCGTCCTGAAGATGGGCCGCTACCAGGACTACACCGTCCTTGAGAAGGTCAGCGGTAGCGACCTCGTCGGGACGGAGTACACGTCGCCGCTCGCCGGCCAGGTGCCGCACCAGGCTGAGATCCGGCACCGGGTCGTCGCGGCCGACTACGTCGAACTCGAGAACACCGGTCTCGTCCACATCGCTCCCGGGCACGGGTGGGACGACTACCTGATCGGCATCCAGGAAGGGCTCGAGGTCTTCTGCCCGGTCGACACCGGGGGGTGTTTCACCCGGGACGCGGGGGCGTTCGTGGACATGTACGTCCGGGACGCAAACGATCTCGTCATCGACGCGCTCAACGACTACCTCCTCGCCCGGCGGACGATCACCCACCGCTACGGCCACTGCTGGCGGTGCAAGACCCCCATCATCTACCGCGCAACCGCACAGTGGTTCCTGAAAGCCACCGAGATCCGCGAACCGATGCTTGAGGAGATCGCGAAGGTGAAGTGGTACCCCGATTGGGCGGGAAGCGCCCGGTTCCACGACTTCGTCAGGGACTCCCGCGACTGGTGCATCTCCCGGCAGCGCTACTGGGGCATCCCCATCCCCATCTGGCAGTGCGAGCAGTGCGGCGAGAGGGTCGTCATCGGCACCATCGCCGAACTCGAGGAGCGGTCGGGCGCAAAGGTCCCCGATCCGCACCGCCCCTACGTGGACGAGGTCGTCATCCCGTGCTCCTGCGGCGGGGAGATGCGCCGGGTCGCCGATATCTTCGACGTCTGGTTCGACTCGGCGGTCGCGTCGTGGGCGACCCTCGGATTCCCCGGGAAGCGCGAGGCCTTCGACCGCCTCTGGCCGGCGGACTTCATCACCGAAGGGCAGGACCAGACCCGGGGCTGGTTCTACTCCCAGCTCGGGGCGAGCACCGTGGCGTTCGGCCGCGCCCCCTACAAGAGCGTCCTGATGCACGGGTTCGCTCTCGACGCCGACGGGCGCAAGATGAGCAAGAGTTTCGGCAACGTGGTGACGCCCGAAGAGGTGATGAACCAGTTCGGCGTCGACGTTCTGCGGTTCTACGTCCTCTGGGCGAACGCTCCCTGGGACGACCTGAAGTTCAACTGGGACAGCGTCAAGACCATCCACCGGACGCTCAACATCCTCTGGAACGTCTACCGGTTCCCGCTCCCGTATATGGTTCTCGACTCGTTCGAGCCGGCATCCGCCGGAGGTCGCTGGGACGACTCGTTCGTCCGGACGCACATCAAGGATATGCCCGAAGAGGATCGCTGGATAATCTCCCGGGTGAACTCACTCGCCCGGACTACGGCCGGGGACCTGCAGGAGTACCACCTTCATAAGGTGACGCGGGCGCTCGCCGCCTTCATCCTCGAGGATCTCTCCCGCTGGTACGTCCAGCTCGTCCGGCCGAGGATGTGGCTCGAGGAGGATTCGCCGGAGAAGCGGTACGCCTACGAGACCGTATATTACGTCATGCGCCGCCTGATCGCGCTCCTTGCACCGTTCACCCCCCACATTGCCGAGGAGATCTACCGGAACCTGCGTCTTACGGGCGACCCGGAGAGCGTCCATATGCTCGACTGGCCGGAGGCGGACGACCTCCTTATCGCGCCCGACCTCGAGAGCGCCATGGAGGTCATCCGGTCGTTCGACGACGCGGTTGCCACCGCCCGGCAGAACGGGAGACGGAAACTCCGCTGGCCGGTCTCCGAGACCGTTGTGGTCACCGGGAGCGACGAGGTGAAGACGGCCCTCGAAGGCTTGAACGACCTCGCCCTGAACCGGGCGAACACCCGGACGGTCAGGGTCGTCACGGGCGCGTGGAACCGGATTCTCTGGCAGGCCGAACCGGTGATGCGGGCGATCGGCCCTGAGTTCGGCAAAGAGGGGCCGAAGGTCAAAGCGCTGATAGAGAGCGCAGACGGCACCGCCCTGAAGGCCGCGATCGAGCGGGACGGAAAGGCCCAAATCGACGACTACGAGATCACGGCGCGCCACGTCACCTTCGCGGAAGCCCTCCCCGAGGGTGTCTTTGCCGCGCCCATGAAGGACGCGACGGTCTACGTCGACGTCACCCTCACGCCGGCGCTGGAGGCCGAGGGGTACGCCCGCGAGGTGATCCGGCGGATCCAGGAGATGCGCCGCCAGCTCGACCTGAACGTCGACGACTTCATCGTCGCGGCCGTGGACGTCGCCGACGAGCGGGTGGCCTCGCTCATCGCAGAAGAGGAGTGGCAGAAGGAGATCGCCGGGGAGGTGCGGGCAGCAGCCCTCACCGTCCGCCGCAACGGGGAGAAGCCGGCGGAGCCCTTTGCGCTCGAGAAGGACTGGGACGTGGAAGGCGTGCAGATGCGGATCGGCATCTCACGCGCCGGCGAGTGACCGGAGCAGCGCCGCGCCCTCCTCTGTCGAGAAGAGAGGCGTCTCCTCCGGTTCCCGGATGCAGGTCCGTGCGGCCTCGACGGTCTCCCCCGTCAGGGGGTTATACCCCTCTTTTATGCACTCTTCCCGATAGAGGAGCGTCCCCCGCCGCTGCCAGGCCGGCGTCTCCGCCAGGTTGACACCCCGCTCGAACATCATCTCGTGCATCGCCGCGGACTGCATCCCACGGAGGGCGGCGGCGGCCTGACGGGAGGTCATTCCCTCCTCGACGAGCGCGTTCTGGCAGTAGGCATTGATGTGATTGCGCCATGCCTCGTTCTGGCGCGAGACCAGGTACTCGACCGCAAACCCTCCCGCCGCGGGGATCGTCCGGGCATCGAACGCAAGGGGCTCCGTGCACCCGAGTTCGATCGTGAGTTTGCTCGCCGCAACCGCAGCGGTCACGGAGTCGAGTTTCTCCACCCGCCCCGAGAACGGCAGCGTCGGGAAGTAGAGGCTGATCTCGTCGGAGAAGGTGTAGGCGAACGCGGGGGATAGGCCGCTCCCGGTGAGAAGGTAGCGGCAGACCGCCCGCATGCTCTCGTTGAAGGCGGGATCGAACGGTTTTTTGAGATGGAGCGCACGTGTCAGACGGTGAAAGGCGCGGCCGTCGAGTCGGACAAAAACGGGGGGGAAGATGGTGAGGTTCGAGAAGATCTCACGATCTCCGGTATCCATATTGTATCGGAAGGGAGCCCCGGACATCGCGGTCAGTCTTCTTTTGCCGGGGATTTGAAGAGCCCGGGGATGTGCCGGACGATGATGATATCTCCGACACTCTTTACGATGCGGAAGGGGATCTGCAGCCCGGTATAGCCTTTTACCTCCCCGATCTCGGGGTTGAGCTCGCCGACCGCAAGGGCGTCGATCTTCTTCTGGTCCACATCAAGCACGACATCGTCAACATTCCCGATAAAGACAGCTCTGTCGGTATAGACGCGTAATCCGAACATCTCTGTGATCTGGGTTCTCATCGGTATCCTCTGAAGGTATATTACTATAAATGATAAAAAGATACTCCTTTTCATGGAAGCGTCGCTACAGATCGGGAACCTGGCCGGGATTCCGGTCAAACTGCACTGGAGTTTCCTCCTGGTGATCCCCCTCTTCGCCTGGATCATCGGGAGCCAGATCGAGCTCACGACCGAGTTGATCCAGGCTCTCTTCGGTGTCCCTATCGACATGACGCTGATTACGGCGGGATTCAACCCCTACATCCTCGGAACCGTCGTGGCGCTCGGTCTCTTCTTCGGCGTCTTCATCCACGAGATGGCCCACTCGCTCATCGCAAAAGCAAAGGGGATTGAGATCCACAGCATCACGCTCCTCATTCTCGGGGGAGTCTCCCAGATGGAGGAGACGATGCCGGACCCGAAGATCGAACTCCCCATGGCGCTCGCGGGCCCGCTGACGAGCCTTGCGGTCGGCGTGATCTCCAGCGCCCTCGTCTACGTCGTTGCGGCGATCGACCTGGATCCAGGAGTCGCCGGCGTTCTGGTCTTCACCTTCGGCTACCTCGGGCTCCTGAACGTCCTGCTCTTCGGGTTCAACCTCCTCCCGGCGTTCCCCATGGACGGCGGGCGCGTGCTGCGGGCATGGCTCGCCCGCCGGATGCCGCTCTCCCGGGCGACCCGGATCGCCGCCGACGTCGGGAAAGGGTTCGCCGTCCTCTTCGGGATCGTCGGGCTCCTGCTCTTAAACCCCATCCTGATCCTCATCGCCTTCTTCATCTACATCGGGGCGAACCAGGAGGCCACGTTCCTCCGCTACAACATCCTGCTGCAGGACGTCACGGTGGCGGATGCGATGAGCAGACCCGTCGTCACGGTGGAACCGACGATGCCGCTCTCGCAGGTGGTGGACATGATGTACGAGACGAAGCACCTCGGCTTTCCAGTGGTGGACCGGGGATCGCTCGTGGGGATCATCGCCCTCGCCGACGTCCACAAGATCTCGCCGATCGACCGGGAGGCGATGCAGGTGCGCGACGTCATGACCCGGAACCCGACCGCCCTCCCACCGTCGGCACCGCTCATCGACGCGCTCCGGATCATAACCGGCCAGGACATCGGGAGGATTCCCGTCGTCGAGGACGATACCCTGGTCGGGATCGTGACCCGGACGGACGTTCTGCGGGTGATGGAACTGCGGGAGGAGGAGTAGGAGGAGGCGTTCGGCAGGACAGCCGCTTTCTGTCGGAACATCGCATAGCCCCATGCACGGATTCCGAGGGAATATCGCCACGAGGGGTGGGGCTGACGGGGAGGGGGGTACGCCCCCCTCCCCTGTCTCTACCTTATATCCGGACACCTGCAACCCCCACCCCCCCGGCCTCCGGCCTCCTCCCCCGCCCCTCAGGGGCGGGGGCAGTGCGTGGCGATATTCAGTGGAAAGCCGTGTACGGATATACAACGCTCGGAAGGACAGGGTTCACGCACCAAGAGGGCAATATATCAAAAAACGACAAGCAGGAGACTTAGCGGTTGAACTCCAAACAGGTGTGAGTGCCAGTGTGACGGAAAGTGTTCCCCGCCATCCCCGCCCTAAAACCTCATCACGTCCTCGATCCCCGTCTCCCCGGCGACCTCCCGGAACTCATCAAGACCACTAAAAGGCCGGCGGGCGGCGATAGTCACCGCTCTCTTCTTGCCCACCCCCGGGATCCACCGGAGCGCCGCTACCGGCAGGGTGTTGACCTCGACCGGAGAGGGGAGTGCCGTCACCGACCGCATCCCCCAGTCGACTACGACGGTGTCGAGCACCGCCCGTGCCGGGAGTTCGATGGGGATCCCGACGAGGATGGGATACGAGCCCATCTGCCGCCCGAACGACGGTTTTCCGGGAACTTCGACGACGACCTCCGGGAGAACAGTGCCGACCGGAAAGACCCGGCGGAGCATCGGTTCGTCGAACTCTTTCCGTGCCCACTCCTTGAAGGAGCGGAACCGGGCGTCGTGCTTCCCGAGGGTGTTCTCGTTGTAGGCCTTTGTTCCCTCAAACGGCATCACCTGCCGGATATTCACCCGCCGTACCAGGAGCCCGGCATCAAGCACCCGCTTGAGGAACGCCTCGTTTGCGTCGAACGTCGCCGGCGTCTCCCCTGCAAGTCCGGCGATGAAGTTCAGGCCCGGAAGGAGCTCGGGGACGCCCCCCGTCCGTTTCCCCCCGACTTCGTTCACGACCTCGATCGCGCGGAAGACGTCGTCCGGCATGGCCTTGAGGTTGTTCGCCGCGACAACCGCCGGATCGGCGGTCTCCATCCCGAAGGCCGCGGTGTCTCCCGGGGTGTGGCCGGCGACGATCGCCTCGAGCGCCGCCCGCGCCGCGTCCTCGTGCCGGGCGATGGTGCCGGGGTTGATGTTGTCGATGTGCAGAGTTCTGAGGGCGGGGGCGTTCTCCCGGACGGCCGAGAAGAGATCTTCGAGTGCTTCGGGGCGCGGAACCGGGAACTCCCCGCCGCTGCTTTTGTAGGCGAGGAGATCCGGCTGCCGGCCGAGCCTGAAGTGGCGCACACCCGCCGCATGGAGCGCCGCCACCTCCTCCGCGATCCCCTCGATGCTCCGGTAGCGCGGAAGCCCGTAGAACGGTTCGGTGCAGAACGAGCATCCCCCGACCGTCGCCCGCGAACACCCGGTCGCGGTCTCGAGTTCGCAGATCACGTACGGGAATGCCGGGTGCTGCGCCACGATCCCGGCGCCTGCCGCGGCCCAGGGGTCGGTCAGGGAGTAATCGCCCGCGCCGGCAGGCTCCCCGCCCGAGAGCCAGGAATCCAGCGCGACCGCGGGCGATCCGGAGAGCGTGACGTCGAACCCGGCGATCGCCTGCCGGATCGCCTTCTTCCCACCCCCGGGAGCGTAGCCGAAGGCGATCGGCCCGCCGATCGCGGTGGTCGGCTGCCGGAGCAGGATCCCGAGCTGCTGGATCTCCGTCAGGGTCGCGGGTTTCCCCCCGATGTATGCTCCCGGCACCGTCAGGCCGGCGATCATCACCACGAGATCGCCGCGCTCGTAGCGGGCGACGATCGAGGGATCGGCCCGGACCTGGTCGATGGTGACGTAGCGGGGTGCGTAGCCGTGTCCGGCGAGGACCCCGGCGACCTCCCGGATGTATGGGGAGACGTAGGGCGAAACGCCGAGGCACGCGGGTTCGTCGACGTAGCCGTCGATGATGAGGGCGTTAGTTGACTCCGGCATGTGCTAACTCAATCCTCCCGGTAGACTCGCGCGAAGCCGCGAAGAGCGCGAAGTCCAATGTCGGGGGACTGGAAACTCCCTTCGCGGCTTCGCGATCTTCGCGTGAGGCAACATCACAAATGTTAGATACAATGGTTTACTGGAGGTCATACCCAAGCAGGCGCAGGAGTTCCCCCGCCCAGTAGAGTTTCCCCCGCTTGAGGGGGTCGACGTTTTTGTCGGCAAGATCGAACCCGACAATCCGGACGCTCGCCGCCCCGAGTTCGTCGGCGGCAAAGACCGCCCGGTCGCCGTCGGTGAACCCGCCGAAGTTGTGAACGTGAGGGAGCGGTGCCGCCTGCGTGGTGGCGACGAGCGGCCCCGTTATACGCGGAACCCAGTGGCGGAGGAGCGGAAGATTGTCGCCGTGGGCGTGCACGACCATCACCGTCCCCTGTTCCGAGAGATCGATGAAGACGTCCGTCGCCCCGTCGAGGTCGGTGAAGACCGCGTCCGGCCGGATACCGTGATCCGCGAGCACCTCCGCCGCCGCATCGGCGGCAAGCACCGTCCCCTCGATCCGGTCGAGCTCCCCGGGAAGGCAGGGGGCGTTCCCGCAGACCGTCACCGCCCTCCCCCGGATGAGCGTTTCAAGCAGCCCGACGTCGTCGCGACCGGCAAGATCCGCGAGCACCCGGGCGGCCGCCTCGTCCGCATCGCGGTCGAACCCGAAATAATCCAGAATTGCAGTGTAATGAGGCTCCCAGTCCGAGAACTTCATTGTCCGTCCTCGTCGTCCAGCCCGACGATTTCGGAGAACCTCTTCAGGATCGGATCGATGATGATCTCGAGCAGATCTTCCTTCTCCTTCGCCATGGAGAAGTAGCTGAGCGGTATCAGGGCCGCCGCCATCGTGGCGTGCCCGCCGGCCTCACCGATAGTCCCGAACGCCTCGGCCATCACGTTGCCGAGATGGAGCCTGATGTCCTTGTTCCGCGCCGAGATGATGATGTTCTGGTCGCTGATGCCGTAGACCAGCGCCGTGTTCACGCCCTCGAGATGGATCAGCATATCGGCCGCCTGCGGGAGAGCGTCGCGGTTCCTGATGTAGCCGACACCGGAGAAGAGGTAGCCGCTCTTGAGCCGGCGGTTTCGGATGGCGTTCCCGATGATCTCCAGCGTCTCAAGCGACATCGAGGGGGAGGTGATCTTCTCGAGGAGATCCGAGTCGGTCAGGGGAAGGAGGAACGCCGCGTAGTTGAGATCCTGGGGGGTGACGTTCCGCTTGAAGTCGCGGGTGTCGGCCCGGATGCCGTACAGGAGCGCGGTGGCCACCGACTTGTTCACCGGGATATCGAGCTCCATCAGGTACTGGGTCATGATGCTCGCCGTGGCGCCGACACCCGGCCTGATGTCGATGAAGTCCGCGACCGTCGACGGGTGCTCGCCGTTCTTGTGGTGGTCGATGATGATGTTGACCCGGGTCGATCTGGGGAGCTCGTTGTTCACGCCGGGCCCGGACGAGTCGACCAGAGCGATGTAATTGCACTCCTCGAGGATCTGGGGGGTGAGCCGCTCCAGCTTGATGTCGAGGAGGTTGATGAACGCCCGGTTCTCCTGGTGCCCGATATCCCCCTCGTAGACGATGCGGCAGTTGAGCTTGTTGCGGCTCGCGTGCCGCGCAATCATCGAGAGCGCCATGGCGCTCGAGATCGAGTCGGGGTCGGGGTTTAAGTGGGTGACGATGCAGAGCGTCCCCTCCCAGGAGGCGAGCATGTCGTAGAGCCGCAGGGCGAGCCTTGAAGAGTGCAGTTTCCGGATGTGGTGGATGGCGGTTCTCGCAACCACCTCCTGCGGGTAGAGAACGATATCGGCGCCTTCCTGCTGGAGGAGGTCGACGCTGACCGGGTCGGTGGCGCGTGCGATGACGTAGGTCGCCGGGTACCGGTTCTTGACGGTCTGGAGCGCCGTCAGGTTGGCCTCCCGGTCGTTCGCGAGGATGAACGCGACCTCCGGCACGGGCAGCCCATCCATGAAGTTCGGGTCCCGGAGGTCGCGAACGATCGCTTCGTACTTCTGATCGCGAAGATCTTCCACCCGCTTCTCGTCCTTATCGACGATGATGAGATCTTCGTTCTCCTGCTCGAGCTCCTCGGCGACATTATAGCCGGTGCTCCCGCAGCCAAGAATGATGTATTTGATACGTTCCTTCGAAACGTTCTGGACCGCCTCAGGCATGCGTACAATGGTGTAACTTCTCATGGTATTAAGGGATTCCATTTCGGCGATTTTCAGGGAGGTTCCATAAAGTTTATACTGTATCCCATGCAACACTGTTAGGTCAGACGCATGGGCCTGTAGCTTAGTTCGGCAGAGCGACGGACTCTTAATCCGTAGGCCAAGGGTTCAAATCCCTTCAGGCCCGTCGAACACCCGATTCTTTTCATCCTTTGCACCCTGGATCGATTCTTTGATATTTCAGGCTGCGAACGTTCGGTTCGCGCGACCTTGTTCCGCAGAGTGGGTTCTCCATTGCGGTAGGGGCGCACGGCCGCCCGGTCAACCCCCGTCGGTCTTCGCCCCCACCGGGGCTCCTTGCGGGAGGCCGCTTGTTGCGACGGAAACGGGATTGCGAAGGCACATATATGCCGCTGCTATATAAATCCTGCCCCGGCCAAAAACCCGCAAGAACGCTGCACGGGGAGGAGTAAACAGGAGACTTCCCTTTCCCTCACCCTCTCACGCAGGTACGGCGGCAGGGTAAAAAAAAGAGGTTTGCGGATACGCCACGTTTTGCAGGTGCAATCGACCGGGCGACTATACCTGAACCTTCTGGACGAGGTCGTCGAGGATCTTCTTGATGTCGATCCAGAGGATGAGCCCGGATCCACGCTGCGACCTGGCATCGCCCGGTTTCCGGTCATCCTCATCCTTCGTGAGTTTGATGATCCCCTTGACGAAGGCGTGGACCCCGGAAGAGATCCCCTCGTCCATCAACTCGATATCCTCCTCGGCCACCTGGATGACGCTGTGCACGTCGTCCACGATTATGCCGAGGTTCGACCCCCCGGCCGCCTCGGCGACCAGGACGATGATCTTCTGGCTGCTCCCCGGTTCTCCCGGGATCCGGATCAATCGTTTCAGGTCGACGACAGTGGTGATCTCGCCCCGGAGATTCATGATCCCGGCGATGTAGTCCTGCGCCCGGGGGATGTGGGTGATGGGCATCATCTCCACAATCTCCCGGGCGAGCTGGATATCCATCGCGTACAGTTCCCGCCCCAGCCCGAACTCGACGACGTCGATCATGCTCCGGCCTCACTGGAACCTGAACACTGCGACCCGCTCGCGGAGCTGATGGGCCATCCGCTGGATCTCGTTCGCGGCGCTGGCGACCTCCTCGGTCGAGGCGGACGATTCCTCGGCGAGCGCGGCGAGGCTCTCCGTCCCCCTCTCTGTCTCCTGGATCAGGGAGAAGACCTCCTCGATGCTCGTTGTAACCGCGTTTGCCGCATCGGCCTGGTTCTCGGTCGCCCGGGAGATGTCGGCGATGCCGCCGACGGAGGTGTTGACGTCGGCGACCATCTTGTTGAGGGCCGCGATGGTCTTGTTCACGCTCTCGATCCCGCTGAGGATCTCGGTGTGGGCCCCCCGCATCGCCTCGGCGGTCTTCCCGCTGCTTGCGGTCACCCCCCCGATGACCTCCTCGATCTGCCGGGTCGCGCTCTTCGACTCCCCGGCAAGGTTCCTGACCTCGCCCGCGACGACCGCAAACCCGCGACCGTGCTCCCCGGCCCGGGCGGCCTCGATGGCGGCGTTGAGCGCGAGAAGGTTCGTCTGGTTCGCGATATCGGTGATCAACTTCACGATATGGCCGATATCCTGCATCTTTGCGTTCAGGTTCGTGATCTCCGTGACGGCCTGTTCGGAGATCCGCTGCACCGCCTGCATCTTCACCCCGGCCTCGTTCCCGAGCCCGACAGCCGATTCCCCGGCCTTCGCGACGTTCATGGAGAGATCCCTGACTTCCTGGGCGGTGCTTGCAATCTCTTCCACCGCCGCGGAGAGGTCCCCGATCTCCTTGGTTACCCGGTCAAGCTGCCGGATCTGCTCTTTTGCGCCGTCAGATGTCTTCTGAGCGGTGTTCGCCACCTGCTGGGATGCCTGGGCGATCTCATCGGCACCTTTCCCGGCATCGGTGACGACGTGTTCGAGAGCATCTGCCTGTTCGAGAGTCTGCCGGAAGAACTCTCCCTGGGACTTTATCGCCGCATTCAGGTCTTTTTTGATCTCTTCCAGCGGGTCGTCCAGATAGGTGGGCGCCGGCCGCGTCATGTCGCCGCCGGCAATCGCGGTGAGGGTCTCCGCGACCTCTCCGATGCTCTTCTGGAGCTTCAGTTCAAGGGTCCGCCCTTCCGTGATGTCGTTGTAGACCGTGAGCACGTTCGCAATATTACCCCTTTCATCGATGAGCGGGATATTGTAGCGCTCGAGGATCCGGACGCCTGCCGGGAACTCGACGGTGACCTCGCCCTTGCTCGGCTTCCCGCTCTTCAGGGTATCGGCGGCACCTTCTCCCGACTGGCTGATGTACTTGAAGTCCCGTCCGGTGAGGCGTGCGGACTGCTCCCTCGTGTAGCCGGTCACCCGGTGGAACGCCTTGTTGAGTGTTTTTATGGTCATGTCGGCGCCCCAGAGGATGATGGGCATCGGGTTCTCCTGGACGATAGCATCGGCCTGCTGCCGGAGCGCCTCCATCCGCTCAATCTGCCGTTTCTGGTCGGTGATGTCCTTGTAGACGCTCATCACGCTCTCGACGTTGCCGGCCCCGTCAGGGAGCGGGACGTTGTAGCGGACAAACGAGAAGGTACCGGTCGGGAGTGTGACATTTATCTCGCCGGATACCGTCTGATTCGTCCTGAAGACCTCCATAAGTTCCTGGCCCGACCTGTCACCGTCGAGCTCGAAGTCCTTGATGGTCATGGACTCGGCTTTCTTTCGGTCGTAGCCGGTCATCTGCAGGAACGCCTTGTTCACCGTCGTTACGCGCAGGTTCCCGTCCCAGATGATGGTAGGCATCGGGTTCTCCTGCAGGATGGTCTCCGCCTGCCGCCGGCTCTCCTCCGCCGCGGTGGAGACGGGGCTGCCTGATTCCAGTTCACCGTTAATCATAGGTTTACCTCCTGTGCGACATCATACTCTCTGCAGACTCCGCCGGGCCGGCGAGGGACACCTGGGGTGTCGTGCCGGCCCCCCACTATGCAGCGGAGCAGATCCCCCAATTTTCGTCGCTAATGCAAGGTTATCCCCTCTTTACCCCTTAAAATGACTCTTATGCCATGCACACCTGCTATGCATTTACGCAACGCTTATATATTACTTATTGTATGACCATACATCATGGTCACCTCCCATGGTCGACAGACAGACAGAGAATAACCTTGCAGGGATACTCGGGATTTTACAGGAGCACCCGGGCGGGCTGAGCATCAGCGATATCGCAACCCTCCTCACGATGAACCGGAACTCCGTCTCGAAATACCTCGCGATCCTGCAGCGGCAGGGATCGGTCGACATGCGGCTGGTCGGCGCGGCAAAGGTTTACTGCCCGAGCCGTCGCCTGCCGGTCACGGCCGTCCACCGGTTCTGCTCCCCAAACCTCATCGTCGTCGATCACAACCTGGAGGTCCTGGAGGTATCCGGCACGCTCGCGGGCATCCTCGGGGCTACGCCCAAGGCTCTCATCGGCCATCCGGTCCTGCCGCTGTTTCCAGGCATCTCCTCTTCCGATGATGTAACTTCCCTGCTCAGGAGGGCGCTCTGGGGAGAAGAGGGGACCTTCCGGTGGAGCCCCGGCTCTCGCAGGGGTGCCGCCTCCTACCGGGTCTCCCTGATACCCACCGTACTCGAGACCGGCCGGCCCGCGGTCTCGCTCGTCCTGGAGAAGGTCCTGGAGGATGGCGATCCCGGAGAAGAGCGCCTGCTTGAGGCGTCGCGGCAGGAGGCGCTCCAGGAAGACCGGGCCGAAGGGATCGTCCGTGTCTCGCCGGACGGGCGTGCCGGCTGGGCCGATGAGGTCTACTGCCGGATGACCGGGACGAGACGGGACGACCTCATCGGGCGGCAGTTCCGCCCGCCGCTTGTCGAGGAGGAGAAAACAGCGTGGAAGAACTTTGTCCGGGGCCTCACGCCCGATAACCCGTCGGCGACGATCGACTGCAGGATGGTCATGCCGGACGGGAGCACCCATTACTACCGCTGGAGAGGCCGGGCACTCTGCAGTCCCGATGGGACAATACTCGAGTACCAGTACCTCTGTTCCGATAGCCACGGGTTCAGGGTGATCGAGGAGACCCTGCGCCGGCAACTACAGGCCCTTGAGCAGGAGACACACGACCGAGAGGGCGCGCTCAGGGAGAGTGAAGAACGGTTCAGGAGAATATTCGAGGATTCCCCCATCGGGATCGCGGTCTGCGATAGCGCCGGGGCACTGCTCCATGCCAACCGTGCCTGCCTCGAACTCTTCGGGATCGCCCGTCTCGACGATGTACGGGGGATCAACCTCCTGCAGGTCTGCAGGGCGCTCGATGCCTGCGAGATGCAGGCACCAGGAGATGCGGTGACCCCGCTGGATTGCCGGTTCGACTTTGACAGGGTTCGCAGCCGGGATCTCCTCCCGACGACACGAACCGGGATCATCCACGTCGGGGGCGTCGTCAGCCCGCTCAGGTCGCCGGACGACGGGGGCCCGGATGGCTGCCTCATCCAGGTACACGATGTCACCGGCCGCGTTCTCGCGGAGGGAGCGCTCCGGGAGTCCCATGACCGGCTGGCCGGCATCGTACGACACCTGCCCGACGCCATGTTTGCAATCGACCGCGGGGGAGTCGTCACTGCCTGGAACCTGGCAATGGAGGAGTTGACCGGGATCACCGCAGAGGAGATCCTTGGCAAGGGAAACCATGATTATGCCCTCCCGTTTTACGGGAAGAGGACAGCCATGCTCGTGGATAAGGTCCTGAACCCTGATGTAGCGCTCCGAAACCGGTACCGCTTCATCACCTACGCCGAGGGGGGCGAGATCATCGCAGAGTCCGTCATCCCGCCGCCGGGCGGCGGTTTTCCATGGATCTGGTGGGTGAAGGCCGGCCCCCTCTACGACAACCGGGGGGAGATTGTCGGCGCCATCGAGTCGATCCGGGACATCACCGGAGAGCGGCGGGCGGAGAGATTCCAGAAATGGGAGAGGATATTTATGGATGAGACCGGCGAAACCCCCCGATGAGGCGCTTCCGGGCGCACTACGGCCGGAGGGGGCCGACCCCGCACTTACCGCCCGATCTTCAGGAGCATCTCTTCGAGCGTCGGGTAATGCGACTCGATCCGCTCGATCGTCGCGCCGTCGGCCGCAAGCGCCGCGGTCGTCCGGTTCAGTTCCTCGACGGAACGCGCCTCGGCAAGGTACCGGCCGTCGGAGGCCGAGTAATCGACCGATGTCGCAAACGCCGCCGGGTCGGGCACCCGGAAGAAGACCTGGTAGGTGAGCGAACCGAAGGTCTCCCGGAGTTCGGGCATGGTGCCTTTCGCCACCACCTTCCCCCGGCGCAGGATCAGGACGAGGTCGCAGGCCTCCTCCACCTGGAAGAGGTTGTGGGCGGAGAAGATCACCGTCTTGCCCCGTTCGCGCAGAGCCTTGACGTAGTCGAGCACCGACCGTGAGGTCATGGGGTCGAGGCCGGAGGTGGGCTCGTCGTAGATGAGCAGCCCGGGGTCGTGCATCAGCGACCGCGCAATCGCGACCTTCCGCTTCATCCCCTTCGAGAGTTCCCCGATCTTCTTTTTGTCCGCCTCGAGCGCGAGCGAATCGAGGAGTTCGTCGCGCCGCTCCCGGATGGCCGGTTTTGAGAGACCGTAGATCTCCCCGAAGAACGCGAGATACGCATCCGTGGTCATCGTCTCGTAGAGCCGCGACTCTTCGGGAAGATACCCCAGGTTCTGTTTCAGGTCGAGCGGCCTTCTCACAACGTCGATCCCGTCGACGACGAGGCAACCCGACGTCGGCGAGATAAGGCCGGCCATGATCTTCAAGAGCGTCGTCTTCCCGGCGCCGTTATGCCCGATAACCCCGAGTATCCGTGCATCGTCGAGATCAAAGGTAACGCCGTCGAGCGCCGGGAAGTCGCCGTAATGCTTGACGAGGGAGCGGGCCGTGATCATCCGGTACCCCTTATGTCGCCGATGCCTACTAATAGGTTGCTGCACAGAGATATGGTTCTCTAGCGCCGCCAGGGATTACCATGAGCCTTGCCTCCTCCATCCGGACGATTGCCGTCTGGGAGATGAATCGATCGATGACCACGATGGGGAGAAGCGTCCTCCCGCTTGCGGCGGGGCTTCTCGTCCTCCTGGTGCTGGTAACGGCATTTGCCTCACAGAGCGGCGTCCATATGCAGGACGGCATGTACCGCATCGGCATCGACGACCCCGAGATCGCCCGGATCGTCGCTCCCGACAGCCGTTTTACCCCCTACCTCGATACCGGGGCGGCGCTCTGGGAGAACCGGTTCGCGTACGACATCGTCATCCTGCAGGGCGAGGTCTACGCCGCCGATACAGACAAAGGGCGGGCAGCCTTAAAGACCCTCGAACGCGACTACGAGGGCTACGTCTCCTGCGTGGCCGCCGGAGAACCCGACCTCTTCGCCGCCTACCCGCTCTGGATCGATCTCGAGTACGTCAAGAGCGAGATCGACTTCCTGGCGACCCAGAGCGGGCAGCAGGTCGGCGCTCCGGCGGATGCCGGAAGACCGCCCGTCCCCTCGGGGCCGGTCGAAGCGGTGACGCCGCCGGCGTCGGCAATGCCCGTCTCCGAGGAGACCCTCCGGGAACATCTCGCGGATACGGGGAGCAGTCATGCCCTCGAACGCTACACCGGCGTCATCTCGGGCGGCTCCACCATGGAGCAGTTCCGGACGCCTTCGGAACTCTCGGCGCCGCTTCCGTTCGATGCAATCATCCTGGTCTTCGTCTTCATCTTCCCCCTCTACTTCACCTCGCAGTTCTTCATGATGAGCGTGATGAACGAGCGGGTGGGACGGGCCGGGGAAGCCCTCCTCTCCACCCCCGTGAGGCCGACCGCGATCGTCGTCGGCAAAGCGCTCCCCTA
>NZ_FMID01000047.1 GCF_900095385.1 Methanoculleus chikugoensis | reverse complement strand
TGGTCAACCGGAGATCCCGGAAATATCCGAAACGAGGGAGGCCATTCTGGTTCGATACAGAACTCTACAAGAAGCGCAGTGCGGTAGAGCGGTTCTTCAGCTGGATTGAAGCGTTTAAGAAGATTGTCCCACGATACGAGCGGTATGAGCACTCATTCATGGGACTGATTCACCTGGCATGCAGCGTCATGATTGCGAGAGTATTGGGATGACCTCTATCTAATAGCGCCTACAAACGTCTCATGCTACATCATACAGCGCTATTAATAAAACCACAGTATACATAAACAAACCACTCAAGACGGATAATAACGATGTGTGGTATGTATCTGTCAATCGGGAGGTAATAGATTATGGTTAAACCATTTGTTCTGGTCAATCTCAAGACCTATCAGGAAGGTATGGGCCACAACGCCCGCCGGATCGCCGTTGCGGCCGAGACCGTGGCGAGAGAGAGCGGAGCCGTGATCGGCATCGCGCCGATCTTCACCGAGATCCGCCCGCTGAGCCAGCACCATGCGATCCCGGTCTACGCCCAGCATATCGATGCGATCGCCACTGGCGCCCATACCGGCCATATCCTCCCCGAAGCGGTCAGGTCGGCGGGCGCAAGCGGCACCCTGATCAACCACTCCGAGCGCCGCCTCACCCTGGCCGATATCGACGCCTGTGTCCAGGCCGCCCGGAGGCTCAACCTTGAATCGGTCGTCTGCACGAACAACGACGCGACGAGCGCCGCCGCCGCCGCCCTCAAGCCCGACTACGTGGCGGTCGAGCCCCCGGAACTGATCGGGAGCGGGGTCTCTGTCTCGAAGGCCGACCCCGGGGTCATCGAGCGGTCGGTCAACGCCGTCCGGGCGGTGAACCCGAATGTAAAAGTCCTGACAGGAGCGGGCATCCAGTCGGGCGAGTGCGTCAAGATCGCCATCGACCTCGGGACGTGCGGCGTCCTCCTCGCCTCAAGCGTCGTCAAGGCCGAAGATCCCGAGGCGGTTCTCCGGGACCTGGTCTCGCTGCTCTAGAAGGTTCTTCACGGTTAAGGGCTTCCGAATCGGACTCCACATCCTTCGTGTGAGGTGCGCGAGGTAGAGGATAGAAGCAACGGCAGAGTCTCACGCGAAGACCCGATTTGGCTATGAGCAACTCCTCTTCGCGGCTTCGCGTCTTTCGCGTGAGACCTCGTCGCTGTCCCCGTAAACTATCTCACGCGAAGCCACGAAGAACCGAAACAAGTGTCACGTAATCAACGATATCAGGTCGTGCTTGGTGATCACACCCCGCACCTTCCCCTTCTCGATGACGATGACCGCGTGGTTGTGGTGCAGGAGGTGGACGACCGTATCGATCGGCGCCGTCGGGGGAACCGTCGGGAACCCGGGCTCCAGATAGTCCCGCACCAGTTTCCGGTGCGTCTGGTGGAGCCCTCCCTCCTCCATGGCGTTCATGATCGCCGACTCGGATATACACCCGACGGGCACCCCGTTCTCAAGCACCGGCAGCTGGGAGATACCGTTCTTGCCCATGATCTCGACGGCGCGGCCAACGGGTTCGTCCAGGCCGACGGAGAGCACGGGGGTGTGCATCACGTCGGCCGCCGTGATTGCTGAGTGCTCCGCTGCGCGCAGGACTTCCACGATCTTGGCGAGCGTGCTCACCCTCGGGTCCACGCTCCCCGCCTCGATCCGCGCGACCATGGACTGGCTGATTCCGGCCATACGGGCTACATCAGCCTGTTTTAAGCCCATTCGGAGCCGTTTTTCCCGCAGTTCCGCCGGGGTTGGTATCTCCATCTTATTACTATAGGTAATTTTTTTACATATATATTTGCCTGTAGGCACTGGAGAGGTTAATATACCCCCGGGCGCATGAGAGAGTATGGCCGTAACGGAGGAAGAACAACAGGCCGTCCTCGCGAAGGTCAGGGATATCCTCTCGACCATCCATACCCGGGACGCCGTCCGGAGCGAATTGGAATCCCTCGGGTTCGAGGTCAGGGCGGAGCACGGCGACGTCGTATCCATGGAGAACGCGCCCGCCGAGATCTTCGTCCATATATCCATGAACGACCGGGACGAGATCGTCGACTCACACGTCGTGACGTTTGAGGAGATCGACCTGAAACCGCGGGGCGGCTGAAGCTCCATAACGGTTTCATCGAAAAGAGCTCGCGATTGTGAAGAGTGGGAGGAGTAAGCCTCCTTCTGTTCGGTGCGGCATTCAGCTACGCGCCATACCTGGGCGGATACCAGACGATCCATAAGCCCGATTCTGGCTTGCACCCGCAGGGATTCACCGTTTCATCGTTTCCCGCCGCTACGTTCAACGAGTTGCGCGGAAACCCGCGCCGCTCGCCCCCGGACGGGGGCTCGATCGTTTCATCACTGACGGCGGGCCGTGTCGTTTCTGTGTCATTGCCGTGACTCTCGCCACCCGCACTTGCATGCGGCTGCGTGTCTGGCCGGTGGGAGGACTTTCCTCAGCGGCACAAACATGTGCCACCGTCGGCCGCACTCTCCCTCTCCCATATACTATTTCACCCCGGGAATATATACCCGTGCGGGTGCTCCGCCCGGGTTCATTCCCAACCGCCGGAAATAGAACCAATCTGCGGGCGTTTCCGGATCGGCCGCGCATACCAGAGACGCAGATAAGTTTTTATACCGGCTCCCGGGTCTTACCATTGGCGTTACCATGGGGGGAAGCGAAGTTCATACACACCTGGAGCTTGCGGCAATCTTTGCGGCGTTCGTCGCCGTCACGACACTCTTCTCGCTCGTCTCGTCCGGAGCGGGCGGCATGAACGGCGGCTCAGAACCGGATCCGGATATGTATCCCGCCTTCGCCGCAGGCGAACCGTACCTCGAACAGGTTGGAGAAGTCACCGGCTCCTCGTCGATTCCGGGGCTATCCGGGATCTACGTCGATACCGTCGCCGTCCGCGTCGCCCATACCGGGGAAGGCGATCCGGTCGACCTTGCCCGGGCCACCGTGACGGTCATGGCAGGGACCTACCTCGAGATCCTCGCCCCGTCCGGAGACGTCCTCCCTCAACCGGGGACGTGGTCGGCGGCAACGCCCGGGGGCGACAACCTCCTTGGTGCCGGGGAAGAGTGCGTGATCCACCTCTGCCTCGACCGGCCGATTCCCGCGGGCGAGACTCTGACCGTTCTGGTGCGGCCCGAGGGCAACGCGCCCTGCTCCATCACCTCTTCGCCCGGGGCTCCCGCTTCCTCTTCTCCCGAGAAAGACTAAAAGTATTCAATATCATACAACCCATTTTGATGGAAATGCTGACCCCGGAAGAAGGCAGAACGGCAGTTCGACTGGCACGGAGCGCCATCGAGAACGCCGTCGACGGCGAACGAATGGTGCTGCCCGATCCCCCTGAGGTCTTCAGGGATAAGCGCGGCGTCTTCGTCACGATCAAGCGGCAAGGACAACTCCGAGGATGCATCGGCCTCCCCTACCCGGTAAAACCGCTCGGTGACGCGATCGTCGAGGCGGCAGCATCGGCGGCTCTCGAGGACCCCCGGTTTCCCCCGGTATCGCGGTCGGAACTCGGCGACCTCGATCTCGAGGTGACGGTGCTCACGCTTCCCCGGACGCTCGACTGCCCGCCACAGGAGCGCCCCGACCATGTCGAGGTCGGGAAGCACGGCCTGATCGTCAGCGGCCTCGGGAGAGGAGGTCTCCTCCTCCCGCAGGTCCCGACCGAGTACGGCTGGAGCAGCAGAGAGTTCCTCGACCAGACCTGCGTCAAGGCCGGGCTCCCGCCCGGGTGCTGGAAGCGCGCCGATGTCGCCGTGCAGACGTTCGAGGGGCAGATATTCGAAGAAAAGGCGGTTTAACCCTAATGGCAATTACGTTTGAAGTCATACACAAAGATATCGCGGGAAGGGTCGGCAAACTCAGGGTGAACGATAAAACAGTCCGGACGCCCGCGCTCCTCCCCGTCGTCAATCCCCACCTCCCCCTGGTCACCCCCCGCGAGATGCGGGAGATGGGCGTCGAAGCGCTGATCACGAACGCCTACATCTTCAGGCGGAGCACGGAGTACCGCGATCGGGCGATCGCGGAAGGGCTTCACGGCGTCCTCGACTTCGACGGCGTCATCATGACCGACTCGGGCTCGTTCCAGCTCTCCGTCTACGGGGAGGTCGAGGTGAGCAACCAGGAGACGCTCGAGTTCCAGCAGGCAATCGGAAGCGATATCGTCGTCCCCCTGGACATCCCCACCCCGCCGGACGCGGGGAGGGAGAGGGCGGCACGAGAACTCGGGGTCACGATGGAGCGGATCCGGGAGGCACAGGCCCTCTTCCCCGACGCGAACCTTGCCGGGCCGGTGCAGGGCGGCATCTTCACCGACCTCCGCGAGGAGGCGGGCCGGGCCGTCCGTGACCTCGGCTTCACGTTTGCTCCCGTCGGGGCCGTGGTGCCGCTGATGGAGAGTTACCGCTACAAAGAACTCGTGCAGGTCGTCCTTGCGGCGAAACGCGGCCTCTCCCCGGCGACCGCGGTCCACCTCTTCGGCGCAGGCCACCCGTCGATGTTCGCCCTCGCCGTCGCGATGGGCTGCGACCTCTTCGACTCGGCCGCATACGCCCTCTTCGCGCGGGAAGGGCGCTACATCACCCCGCACGGGAGCTTCAAGATCGACGAGCTCGCGGAACTCCCCTGCGCCTGCCGGGTCTGCCGCTCGATGACCGCCGACGAGCTCCGGAAGTCCGACGACCGGGAGCGGCTGCTCGCCCTCCACAACCTGCACGTCACCCTTGCGGAGATCGCCCGCATCCGGCAGGCGATCCAGGACGGGACGCTCTGGGAGCTGGTCGACGAGCGGTGCCGGAGCCACCCGCGCCTGCTCGACGGCTACCGGGAACTCCTCGCTCACACTGCGGAACTCGAACGCGACGACCCCGTCTCCAAGCGGAGGTTCTTCTACCGGGGCTCGGAGACCTGCCGGAGAACGGAGGTGCTCCGGTTCCATGAGGTTATCGGCCGGATCTCCGTCAGTGAGCGGGTACTCGTCTCATTCGATGGGAAAGCAGTTCCCGGGTTCGATACCGTCCTGAACTTCAAACCACCCTTCGGGCCGTATCCGGTGGAACTCGCGGAGACCTTCCCGGTAGGGCAGAGCGAGGTCCCGGAATGGGACGACGATATGGTCAGGTCGGGATGCGCGGGCATCCGCTCGCTGATGGAGGCGCACCCGGAGAGCCGGTTTGCTGTCCGGTGCGGCGAGGAGTGGGCGCGTCTCGTGCTTGAAGAGGTGCCCGGTGCGGAGGTGCTCTATGAGCAGGTATGAGGCGCAAAAACGCGACGGCCTCGCCCGGATAGGAACCTTCGAGCACGAAGAGGCGAGCGTATCCCTCCCCGCCGCCCTCGATACGGACGCCCTCTTCCCCACGCTCCGTGACCGTATTCTCTCGAACGTCCCGCTCGCCATCGACCCGGCGTTCGTGGAGAACTACTTCAGCCCCGGCGAGGGGCAGCCGGCGACCGTCCACCCGCTCGCCGCCTCGGCGGAGTCCGGCGACTGCGTCATGGTGGCGAACTGGCATACCGCGGAGAAGAACCCCCGGAACTACGCGGGATGGCTTGCTGCCTTAAAAGAGAAACTCCCACCGGATACTGCGTGGTATGCCCCGGCCGCGGCGCTCCCCTCGACCGCCTGCCTCCTCGTCTACTCGGGCTTCGACCTCTTCGACTACCGGGGGGTCGACCTCGCCTCCGCGCAGAAGAAGTTCTGCCTCCCCGAAGGCGAGTTCCCCGCATCGATGATGGAAACCGGGGTCTGCGGGTGCGAGGGCTGCCGGGAGGGCGACCTTCTGCGGCACAACCGTCTCGCGCTCGACCGCGAACTCGCCCTTGTGCGCCACTACATCGAGTCTGGACGGCTCCGGGAACTGATGGAGGCCCGGTGCCGCACGGACGCCGCGCAGGTCGGCATCCTCCGGTTCCTCGACCGCAACTACGCATTTATGGAGCGTTCCCTCCCGGTGGTGCGGTCGGTGCCGATGCGGGCAAACACCGCCGAGTCGCAGAACCGGGCGGAAGTCCGGCGGTTCGCCGACCGGGTGATCGAGCGGTTTGTCCCGACCAGAACGGACGTCGCGGTCCTCCTCCCCTGCTCGGCGAGGAAGCCCTACTCGCTCTCCCGGAGCCACAAACTCTTCATGAGCACCGTGGACCGGCGGGCGCACGAACTGATCGTCACCTCGCCCCTCGGCCTCGTGCCGCGAGAACTCGAGCGGGTCTACCCCGCCGGCCACTACGACGTGCCGGTGACCGGCTACTGGGACCGCGAGGAATGCGCCTTCATCGCCGATATCCTCGCCCGCTACTTCGCCGCCCACCCCTACCGGAGGGTGATCGCCCACCTCGAGGGCGGAGCGCTTACCGTTGCGGAGATGGCGGCGGACGCCTGCGGGTTCGACCTCGAGGTGACCTGCACGGGTCACCCGACGGCGCCGGAGTCTCTTCGCGCCCTGAATGCCGCCCTCGAAGGCGAACGGCGGATGCAGACCGACATCATCCGCGGCACGGTCTCCTGGCAGTTCGCGACCGATATCAACACAAAGGGCCTCCAGATCCGGGGGAAGAGCATGCAGATGGCGGTGCTCCGCGGAAAGCAGCAACTCTTCAGCATCGACCCCGGGACCGGGCTCTTCCGCCCGACGTTTGAGGGCTGGGACCTGATCCCGGAGGGCTACCGGATCAGGATCGATGAGTTCGTGCCGCAGGGCGATGTCCTTGCCCCGGGGATCACGGACTGCGACCCCCGGATTCGAGAGGGCGACGAGGTGCTCGTGGAAGGGCCGCTCGCTATCGCCACCGGACGGGCGATGATGGGCGCGGACGAGATGCTGCGGTCGAAGCGCGGGGTCGCGGTGCGGGTGCGGAAGGTGAAGAAGATCGGGGAGTGAGGGTGGCCCGCCCCCGCCTTTATCATATAGAACTCATCCAATAGCCCCCACCCCGCCCGGCCTCCAGCCTCCTCATTCGCACCTGCGGTGCTTAAACTCCTGCTGTTCCAGCAGTCGTTCCCCGCCCCGGGGGCGGGGGCAGTGCGTGACGATAGCCGATGGAAAGCCGTGTCCCGGGAGCGAGTTGGGCTTCAGTTTTTTTTCGGGCTCTCCCCATGCAGTGGACCGTGGGGGTATCGCCATTGGGGGTGGGGCTGACGGGGAGGGGGGTGCAGCCCCCCTCCCCTGTCTCTACCTTGTATGCGGACATCTGTAACCCCCACCCCGCCCGGCCTTCGGCCTCCTCCCCCGCCCCTGAGGGGCGGGGGCAGTCATGGCGATACCCCCTTGAAATCCGTGTTACAAACACGTGCGAGTAGCAAGAACTTTAACCCCCGCCAGAAGGTCAAACTCGTGCCGCAAATCCCAACTAAAAAAAAAGACAGGATCCCCTGCCCTGAAAGCCCTTACTTCCTCGGAACGAGCTTCACCGCCGTCCCGTAGGCGAGGAGTTCGGCTGCCGTCGCCATCGTCTGGGACGTCGTGAACCGGACGTTCACCACCGCATCGGCGCCGAGATCGCGCGCGGAATTGACCATCCGGTTGTATGACTCCGTCCGGGCGTCGGCGAGCATATCGGTGTATTCCTGGAGCTCGCCGCCGACGAGGCTTTTTAAGCCCGCAGTGATATCCTTCCCTATATTCTTCGTCCGTACGGTGTTGCCGAAGACCACGCCGAGGATCTCTCCCACAGCGTAGCCCGGTACCTCTGCAGTCGTCGTCAGTATCATGCGTCACTCACTCTTTGATCGCTTCGATGGTCTCCTCGCGCCCCCGCCATACGATCAGCGCGAGGCCGATCACGATGAGCGGGATGCTGTAGATGAGGAGGAACGGGAGCCCCAGGACCGCGATGATTGCGATCGCCGCGCCGATGGCGGTCAGGGCAATCCCCCAGATTACCTGGTTCCGCATATCCATCTTCTGTGACGGATCAACGGATAACCGTTCGCGTTTTTTACTCCGCATTCATCTTCGCTCAGGCCGGTCATGGCGTATGGTTCAAGACGGAAGAGCTGCAGTAAAGAGGCTGAAGTTACAATATGTACGAAATGTTCAGGTATATCTTGACGCCAAGATCGACCAACGTCATCAGGAGTGAATCAGTTGTATAAGATAGATGCGGCGACAAAACTCGCCGACCGGGTTTACGAATACTGGATACGTGCGCCGCAGGTGGCGCAGCACGCACGGGCGGGTCAGTTTATCATCCTCCGCCTGCACGAGGCGGGCGAGCGGATACCGCTCACCATCTCCGCGATCAGGGGGGACACCGTCCGGGTGATCTTTATGACCGTCGGCAAGACGACTGAGGAGCTTGCGACCCTCGGCGCGGGCGACAGCATCAGCGACGTCGTGGGGCCGCTCGGAAAACCGAGCGAGATCGGCAACTACGGCACCTGCTGCGTCATCGGCGGCGGTGTCGGGATCGCAAGCACCCCCCTCATCGCGAAGGAACTGAAAAGTGCCGGCAACCACGTCATCGGGATCATCGGGGCGAGGAGCGCCGATCTCCTCATCCTCGAGGACGAGATGCGCGAGATCTGCGACGAACTCCACATCACGACCGACGACGGGAGCAAGGGCGTTCACGGGTTTGCGGCCGACGTCCTGAAGAAACTGCTCGCGGAGAGGAAGATCGACCGGGTCTGGATCATCGGCCCCGCCATCATGATGAAGGTCACCGCCGGCGCGACGGTTCCCTACGGCGTGAAGACCTACGTGAGCCTCAACCCGATCATGGTCGACGGGACAGGGATGTGCGGCTCCTGCCGGGTGACCGTCGGGGGAGAGACGAAGTTTGCCTGCGTCGACGGCCCCGAGTTCGACGCGCACCAGGTCGACTTTGCTGAACTGATGCAGCGGCAGCGAATCTACACCGGGCAGGAGAAGGCCTCGCTCGAGCGGTTTGCGGAGCACCGGTGCCGGTGCGGCGAAGGAGGCCACCACCATGAGTGACCGGCCTGCCGACGTCCGGATCAAGGACTTCAAGGAGGTCGATGGCGGCCTCTCCGCCGACGAGGCGATCGCCGAGGCGGAGCGCTGCCTGCAGTGCAAGAAGCCGCTCTGCGTGAAGGGCTGCCCCGTCTGCATCGACATCCCCGCGTTCATCGGGCACGTCGCGGAAGGGAACTTCCCCGCGGCCGCACGGGCGCTCAAGGAGCAGAACATGCTCCCCGCCATCTGCGGCCGGGTCTGCCCGCAGGAGACCCAGTGCGAGGGGGTCTGCATCCTCGGCAACAAGGATACCCCGATCCGGATCGGCGCGCTCGAGCGGTTCGTGGCCGACCGGGAGCGGGAGAGCGGCGCCGAACTCCCCGAGACGGCAAAGCCGACCGGGAAGCGCGTGGCGGTCGTGGGCTCCGGCCCCGCCGGGCTGACGGCCGCGGCCGAACTCGCCCGCGCCGGCCACGCCGTCACGATCTATGAATCGCTCCACGAGGCCGGCGGCGTCCTGACCTACGGCATCCCCGCATTCCGGCTCCCGAAGGACGTCGTCAGAGCGGAGATCGACCAGGTGCTCGCCCTCGGTGCCCGCCTGAAGAAGAACCACCTCGTGGGGAGGAGCGTCAGCACGGACGAACTCCTCGGCTACGACGCGGTCTTCCTCGGAACCGGGGCTGGGCTTCCTGCGTTCATGTGCATCCCGGGAGAGAACTTAAACGGGGTCTACTCGGCAAACGAGTTCCTGACGAGGGTGAACCTGATGCACGCCGATGCGTTCCCCGAGTCCGACACGCCGGTCCTGCACGCCGCCCGCGTCGCGGTGATCGGTGGCGGAAACGTCGCGATGGACGCGGCGAGGGTGGCTCGCCGCTTGGGCGCGAAGGTCTCGTTGATCTACCGCCGGGGCGAGGAGGAGATGCCGGCACGGCGGGCCGAGGTCGTCCATGCAAAGGAGGAGGAAATCGAGTTCTACACCTGCGCGAACCCGACCCGGATCCTCGGCGAGCAGTCCGTCACCGGCGTCGAGTGCGTGAAGATGTCCCTCTGCGGCATCGATGCGAGCGGCCGCCGATCTCCGGAGCCGATCGAGGGGAGCGAGTTCACCCTCGACGTGGACATGGTGATCCAGGCGATCGGGACGAGCCCGAACCCGCTCCTCGTCTCCCTGATCCCGGGGCTCGAGCGCGGCCGGAGGGGCAACGTCGTCGTCGACAAGAACGGCCGGACGTCCATCCCCCACGTCTACGCCGGCGGGGATATCGCCACCGGCGCCGCGACGGTGATCGAGGCGATGGGCTCGGCGAAGAAGGCGGCGGCGGCGATCGACGCGATGCTGAAGGGAGAGTAAGGCCCTCCCACAGGCCTGACGTCGGGGGGTCCCGGTTCACCGGCCGGGATCCACATCGTCATTGCATGGTGGCGGAGCGGTCCCATCCTCTCAGACGTCATTCAGGGTGTGCCCCACCCTGCGAACACTCTTTTGGGAACACCACTAACTCACGCGATCATATTACTCCAATCACTCCGCAACACAGTAGACGTAGTAGACCCTCTGCCCGTCCTCCGCCACGATGTCCACCCCGTGCACCTCGTTCTCGAACCCCGGGAAGCGAGAATCAAACTCCTGCGACGCCGTGAGGTAGTCGACGATCGCCCGCGTGGCCGGGGTACACCGCTCCCCCGGCATGATGACCGGGATGCCGGGCGGGTAGGGGACGACCATCACCGCAACCGTCCTCCCTTCGAGTTCGCTCGCGGGCACCGGCGTCACCTCGCCCCGCACCAGGCGGCGGTAGGCCTCCGCCGGCGTCATCGCCGCCTCAGGCAGCGTCGCGTAGACGTTCCTGAGCGTCCCGGCGATCGACTCGTCACGCAGGTAGCCGTGCATCTCCCGGCAGAGGTCGGCGAGGCCCCGCCCGGCGTACCGGGCCGGGTAGCGGCGCACGAGATCGGGGAAGACCTCCTCGATCGGGCTGTTCCCATCGTAGAGCGCCTTGAATCGGAAGAGTTCCGCAAGCAGCGTCCCGGACTTGCCCTTGGTGATCCCGAGCGTGAAGAGGACCAGGAACGAGTAGTACCCGGTCTTCTCGACGACGATCCCGCTCCCCCGGAGGTACTTCGTGACGACGGCCGCCGGTATCCCCCACTCCTCCATCCTGCCGCCCGGCCCGATCCCCGGGGTGAGGATCGTCACCTTAACGGGATCGAGCATGGCGTAGCCCTCCTCAACGCCGTCGAAACCGTGCCAGGCATCGTGCGGATTCAGGAGCCAGCAGCCGGCGTGATTTCTGAGGAGGATATCATCCGCCTCAGAAAGTGGCCTCTCCGTCTCCTCGTCCATGATGCAGTCGGGCTGCCAGACGGTGAACCACCAGTAGTCCTCCCCGGTCTGGTTCCCTGCCCGGATCTCTTCGGCCACCGTCACCATCTTCTTTCGAAAGACGATCGCCTCCTCGATCGTCTCCTCGACGAGGAACCTCCCCGAGTGCCCGGCCATCATCTTAGTGGCGACGTCGAGCGACGCAATGATGGTGTACTGGGGGGAGGTCGAGGTGAGCATCATGAACGCCTCGTTGAACCGCGGGTGGTCGACGGGGCCCCGGCCCTGCCTGACGTGGAGCATCGAGCCCTGCGAGAAGGCGGCGAGGACCTTATGGGTCGACTGGGTGGCAAAGACCGTCGGGCCGACCGCATCCGTCTTATGCATCCCGAACCTCCCGGCGTAGAGGGGGTGGAACCGGGCGTAGCCCGACCACGCCTCGTCGTAGTGGATGTAGGGGACGGTGTCGCGCAACTGCTCCTCGATCCTCTCCGCGCTGTAGCAGATCCCGTCGTAGGTGGAGTTCGTGATCACGGCCATCCTGACCGTCTGCGACGCGGGATCGTCGATGAGGGGGCAGTTCCTGATCTTCTCTGCGATGACTTCGGGACGGAACTCGCTGCTCCGGACGGGGCCGATGATCCCGTACTCGTTCCGGGCCGGGATGAGATAGATCGGGACGGCGCCGGTCATGACGATCGCGTGCATCACCGACGCGTGACAGTTCCGGTCCACGAGGACGACGTCGCCGCTGGTGACGGTTCCAAGCCAGACGATCTTGTTCGCGGCCGACGTGCCGCCGGTGACGAAGTAGGTCCGGTCGGCCCCGAAGACCTCCGCGGCCTTCCGCTCCGCCTCCCCCACGACGCCGGAATGATCGAGGAGCGAGCCGAGTTCCTGTACCGAGGCCGAGAGGTCCGCCCGCAGAGCGTTCTCCCCGAAGAAGTTGTAGAAGATCCGGCCCGGGGCGCTTTTGAGGAACGCGACGCCGCCCATGTGCCCCGGCGTGTGCCAAGAGTAGCGGTACTCCTCGACGTAGTCCATCAGCCCCCGGAAGAACGGCGGGAGGACGTCGGCGAGGTAGTTCGTTGCCGCCCGTTTGATGTGGCCGGCGATGAAGCCGGGGGTATCTTCGAGTTTCCAGATGTAGCCGTCGATCCGGGATATGACCGAGAGGGGTATCGCGGAGATCGCCAGTTTCTCGGTGTTTAAGAATATCGGGATCTTCGGGTTCCTCTCCCGGATGAGGGTGATGAGGTCCGCAACGGTGAGCGTGCCGTTTGTGGTCTCGGGGGAGAGTTCCCAGTCGATGACGATGCAGCTCGCGTGGGGGTGCGAGAGGAATGCGTGAACCCCGTCACGGGCAGTCAGTGCCTCGATGACGGGGAAGTTCTCGCGTTTCAGTTCCTTCACGATCTCGCGCGAAGCCCGTCCTTCCGCGGTATCCGAGTGCAGTTCGTCGTCGATGACGAGAACGGGAAACTCCTCCAGGTAATCCATGCAGCCACACTCCCTGAAGAGTGATCGGAAGGGGTCGCTTTAGAATCTTTTGGCCCAGGTGGGGGATGGAGGGGTATCTTGCTATGGGGGGATGAGAGGATGGAAGGCGGTGCTCTGTGAGGGGGACTCTACTCCCGTCCCTATTTCCATGGTGATGTCCACCACGGCTCACTGTATGGGGAGATCCCGAAGAAGCCCCATGCGCGGCTTTCGTGTGGGTATCGCCACGCACTGCCCCCGCCCCTCGTGGGTGGGGCTTCAGGAGGAGTTTTGTACGATAGAGACAGGGGAGGGGGGAGCAGCCCCCCTCCCCGTCAGCCCCGCCCCCAATGGCGATACCCCGCGGTCCACTGCACGGGGAGATGCGGGAGAAGGGGTGGTGTCCCGACTCGCTCTGGAGGATACGGCTTTCCATGAGTATCGCCACGCACTGCCCCCGCCCTTTGGGCGGGGGAGGAGGCCGAAGGCCGGGTGGGATGGGGGCTATAGGACAGTCTTATAGGGTAGAGACAGGAGAGGGGGCTGCCCCTGTCTCTCGCGGGTGGGGGATTGTCTGAGAATCCCTCACCCGGGCTCGAACGACGTCACGCCGAAGATCTCACGGATAGGGAGATCGAGGACGGCCTTTGTGTGGATCCGCCCCGTCTCGAAGGCGGACGACATCCCGTGGATGTACAGCCCGGCGAAGGCGAACGTCTCGCCGTCAGTTCCCCGACGAAGAACCCCCGGGATCGACGGCGTAGAAGGCCTCCGCGTCGTGAACCCCCGGGTTCCACCCCTCCTGCCCCGCCCGGTCGACGGCGATCTCGACCTCCCGCCGGTCCATCGTCCTCACACGAAATCCATCGCTGCTCACGATGTTCCTCACTATGCGGTGGATCGTCCCTGCACTTGAGCCGTCCGTAAGATAACGGGATGAGGCTCTCTCGATCTCCTGCCGGAAGAACACCCGCACGCCGCCGTTGCATCGGAGCCTGGAGAGACGGAGAGGATCGATGTGGCCCCGGAACCGACGACATTTATATACGGAAACGGACATCTACCCCCGATGACAGGCGAGGGGTCAAATTCACCAAAGGTCTGTCTGGGATTCGATATTCACTATCCCTGTTACCTCAATCCCGGATTTCGGCCAGATACGGTAAAGAGAACAAGAGATGCGAAAGACAGGTACTTTAGTCCGAATATAAAGGAAGACCTGGGAGACGTCATCGACCGTTCCTTTCGGCCGGCAACGGAGATCCTCCTCGACATCCTGGACGGCGGGTTTGCCTGCGCCCTCAGCATCTCCGGGACGGTCGTGGAGCATCTCGAGGAGTGGTACCCGGAGACGCTCGACCTCCTCTCCCGTGCGGCCACCCACCCTAACGTCGAACTCCTCGCCCAGACCTACTATCACAGCGTCGCCGGACAGTTCGCCGATCTCACGGAGTTCGAGGCCGAACTCCTCATGCACCGCGACCTGATGAAGGAACTCTTCTCCGTGGCGCCGACCGCGTTCGCCCATGCCGACTACCCCATCACCCCCGCCACCGCGAAGGTGCTCAAGGAGGCCGGAATCCGGGCGGCGGTCATCGAGGGGGGCGAGGGGCCCGCTCTTGAGAGAGACCCGAACTACACATACACCTACCGCGATCTTCCCGTCATCGTCACCCACTGCGATCTCGCCGACGATATCGCCGTGCGGTTCCCCTGGCGCGGGTGGGACAAATGGCCGCTCATGGCCGACCGGTACGCGGAATGGCTCTCCGTATCCCCCGGCGACTGCGTCACGCTCTTCCTCGACTACCGCGTCTTCGGGGATGCCATCGGGGCCGAGACGGGCATCCTCGAGTTCCTGCGGGCGCTCCCGTCCGCCCTCGCAGGGGAGGGGATAGAGAGCGTGCACCCCTCGGTGGCCGCAACATTCCCGGCCCACGGGGAGATCGGGGAGGCAACCGAACCGAAGAACCTGCAGATGACCATCCTGCAGCACTCCGCTCTCCACGCGCTCGAGGAGGCCCGGGATCTTGTCGCGGACGGGAACATCTGGCGGTGTCTTCTCGATACCGACCATATCCGCCGGATGGCCATGCGCTCGGCCTCGTGCGGAAGACCGCTCCACGCCGTCAGCCACCAGGCGGCCCACGACCACTTCGCCTCCTGCATGCGGGTGCTCTCCGACTTCGAAGAACGGTCGGCAGCCGGCGCACGGTCGCGCAAAGCCGTCCTCTCGCTCCGCTGCGTCCCGCCGGAGAAGGCATTCTACTTCTCGTCGCACGAACGGCCGGCCGGCTACGCCGCCCACAGCCTGCAGGAACTCCTGAACATGCTCGAATTTGCTCCCGACGACGTCATCCGCTACCACGTGGAGCGCGAAGACTTCTCCCGCTGGATCGACCTCGTCATCGGCGACGAGAACCTGGCGAAGAAGGTCTCGGGCGTCGCCGACCGTGCCGAACTCCGGTCGACAGTCCGAAAGAGGATTGAGAGACTATGGAATCGTTTAAAATAGCCTTCTTCTGCTGGGAGTCACTCCATTCCACCTTCAAGGTGGGCGGCCTTGCCCCGGCGGCGACCCACCTCGCCGAGCGCCTCGCCCTGAAAGGGCACGAGGTTCACTTCTTCACGCGGGGGGAAGGGAATGATGCGGCGATCAACGGCGTCCACTACCACTATTGCCTGCCGTACGGCGACAACGTCATCGAGTACTGCAGGACGATGAGCAACATGCTCGTGGACGCGTTCCGCGCTCACGACACGCCGCCGTTCGACATCCTCCACTTCCACGACTGGCACGTCGTGGAGGCGCTGCACGTTCTCCGCGACCGGAACACCGTCCTCTCCTTCCATTCAACCGAGTACGGCCGGCACGGGGGGAACTTCGGCGGCTGGTGGGAGTTCCAGGAGATATCGGGCAAGGAGTGGTACGGGGGCTACATCGCGAAGTCGGTCACGACCGTCTCCAACTCGACGAAGACCGAGGTGATGTGGCTCTACAACATCCCCGAGTGGAAGATCGCCGTCATCCCGAACGGGATCGATCCCGACGCCTACCGCACCCCGGTCGACCCGGGCGAGGTGAAGAAACGCTACGGCATCCACCCGCTCGCGCCCGTCGTTCTCTTCGTCGGCCGTCTCACCTACCAGAAGGGGCCCGACCTCCTGATGCAGGCCATACCCGAGATCCTCACCAAACGCTGGGACGTGCAGTTCCTCTTTGCCGGCACCGGGGATATGCGCGGCTACCTGGAGGGAACGGCGAACGGTCTTCCCGTGCAGTTCCTCGGCTACGTCTCTGATGAGGAGCACATCCGGCTCCTGAACGCCTGCGATCTCGTCGCCATCCCGAGCAGGAACGAGCCGTTCGGCCTCGTCCTCACGGAGGCCTGGAGCGCGGAGCGTTGCGTCGTCGCGACGGAGGTCGGGGGGCTCGCCGAGAACATCGATAACTTCAGGAACGGGATCAAGGTGCCTGTCCGGCCGGACTCGATCGCCTGGGGGGTCTGCCACCTCATCGACGACCCAGCCTACATGCAGAGGCTCGGGAAAGCCGGCAGGAGGAAGGTGATGGACAAGTTCAGGTGGAGCGTCGTCACGGAACGGATGCTCGGCGTCTACCGGGACATCCCCCGGGCGGGCGGCGATGAAGACCTCAGGGACGGGTGAGAGCGTGCAGCAGGCGTTGCCCGAGATCACGAAGACCGGGAGCCTCATCACCGACTACGACGTCTACCTCTTCCGGCAGGGGAACCACTCGCGTCTCTACGAGAAGCTGGGGGCGCATCTCGCCGTCGCCGACGGTGTGCAGGGGACGTTCTTCTCCGTCTGGGCGCCGAACGCCGCGGAGGTCTCGGTCATCGGGGACTTCAACGGGTGGAAGGCAGGCGAAAACCCGCTCGCGGCACGGGGCGACAACTCAGGCATCTGGGAGGGGTTCGTCCCGGAACTCGGCCACGGGACGCTCTACAAGTACCACATCCGGAGCAGGTACCGCGATTACCGCGTGGAGAAGGGGGATCCGTTCGCCCGCTTCTGGGAGGTTCCGCCGAAGACCGCGTCCGCCGTCTGGGATCTCTCCTACGCCTGGCGCGACCGGGCGTGGATGCGCTGCCGGGAGGAGGCGAACACCCCGGACGCTCCGGTATCCGTCTATGAGGTTCATCTCGGTTCGTGGCGGATGCAGGAGGGGCGATGCACGAATTACCAGAAGATTGCAACCGAACTCGCCGACTACCTGCTCGAGGCGGGGTTCACGCACGTCGAGTTCCTCCCGGTTATGGAGCACCCGCTCTACGCCTCCTGGGGCTACCAGACGCTCGGCTACTTCGCCCCCACGAGCAGGTACGGCACCCCGCAGGAGTTCATGCACCTCGTCGAGCACCTTCACCTGCGCGGGATCGGGGTGATCCTTGACTGGGTGCCGTCCCATTTCCCCTCCGACGGCTACGGCCTCTCCTACTTCGACGGCACCTACCTCTACGAGCACGCCCTCCCCGGCCGGCGCTACCACCCGGAATGGAAGAGTTACGTCTTCAACCTCGCGAGGAACGAGGTCAGGTCGTTTCTCATCAGCAGCGCCGTCTTCTGGCTCGAACGCTACCACGCGGACGGTCTCCGGGTCGACGCGGTCTCCTCGATGCTCTACCTCGACTACGCCCGGAGCGTCGGGGAGTGGACGCCGAACGTCTACGGCGGGCGGGAGAACCTCGAGGCAATGACGTTTCTGCGGAAGGTGAACGACACCGTCCACGCGAACTTCCCGGACGTGCTCGTCATCGCCGAGGAGGCGACCGCCTGGCCGGGGGTGACCGCCCCGACCGCGACCGGGGGGCTCGGGTTCGACCTGAAGTGGAACATGGGCTGGATGCACGATACCCTGGACTACTTCACGCTCGACCCGGTCTTTCGGAAGTACCGCCCCGATCTCCTGACGTTCAGCATATGGTATGCGTTCTCCGAGCGCTACGTTCTCCCTCTCTCGCACGACGAGGTCGTTCACGAAAAAAGTTCGTTGATCGGGAAGATGCCCGGTGACGAGTGGCGGAAACGGGCGAATCTCCGTCTCCTATATGGGTATATGTTCACGCACCCGGGCAAGAAACTCCTCTTCATGGGCGGTGAGTTCGGGCAGTGGTCGGAGTGGGGCCACGAGACGGGGCTTGAGTGGCACCTCCTGGAGTACGCGCCGCACCAGGGGATCCTCCGCTGGGTCGCCGACTTGAACCGCCTCTACCGGCGGGAGCCCGCCCTCCACGAGCGGGACGCCGATCCGGCGGGGTTCGAGTGGGTCGACTTCTCGGACGTCGAGAAGAGCGTCGTCAGTTACCTGCGGCGGGGGCGGTCGGCCGACGACGTCGCCCTGGTCGTCTGCAACTTCACGCCGGTGCCGCGCTATGGCTACCGGGTCGGCGTCCCGTTCGGCGGGTTCTGGAAGGAGGTGCTCAACAGCGATGCGATCGAGTACGGCGGGAGCAGCGTCGGGAATCTCGGCGGGGTGGAGGCGGAGCGGATTCCGGCACACGGCCGGCCGTGCTCGCTTTCGCTCACCCTGCCCCCGCTCGGGGCGGTCGTCTTCCTTCCCGAGGGGGCGTGACGAACGATGCGTGCCGTCTGCATCCACGGTCACTTCTACCAGCCCGCGCGTGAGAACCCCTGGCTCGGAGAGGTCGAAGTGCAGCGTTCCGCCGCGCCGTACCACGACTGGAACGAGCGGGTGACCGCGGAGTGCTACGCCCCGAACACCGCCGCACGCATCCTCGACGCCGACGGGTTGATCGAGGATCTCGTGAACAACTACGCACGGATCAGTTTCACGGCCGCACCAACGCTTTTTGCCTGGCTCGAGCGGCACCACCCAGAGGTGTACGATGCGATCCTCGACGCCGACCGCGAGAGCCGGGAACGCTACGGCGGCCACGGGTCTGCGATCGCCTGCTGCTACAACCACGCCATCATGCCCATCTCGACCCGGAGGGATAAACAGATCCAGGTCGCCTGGGGTGTGCGCGATTTCACGGCACGGTTCGGCCGAATGCCCGAAGGGATGTGGCTTCCGGAGACTGCGGTCGATATCGAGTCCCTGGATCTGCTGGCGGCAGCAGGGATCCGGTTTACCATCCTCGCCCCGCACCAGGCCGCAGGCGTGCGGGAGATCGGGGAGGAAGGCTGGACGGACGTCTCCGGCGGAGGGGTCGAGACAAGGATGCCCTATCTCTGCCGTCTCCCCTCCGGGCGGAGCATCGCGGTCTTCTTCTACAACGGGGCAATAGCCCGCGATGTCGCGTTCGGCGACCTGCTCTCCGACGGGGGACGGTTCGCCGGGCGATTGCTGGATGCTTTCTCCCGGGAACAGGACCGCCCCGAACTCGTGCATATCGCAACCGATGCCGAGACCTACGGCCATCACCGCACGTTCGGGGAGATGGCGCTCGCCCGCTGCCTTCGCGTCATCGAGGCGCACCGCGACGTCCGCCTCACGGTCTACGGCGAGTACCTCGAGGCCCACCCGCCCACGCACGAGGCGCTCGTCCGCGAAGGGACGTCGTGGAGCTGCGCCCACGGTGTCGAGCGGTGGCGGGGGGCGTGCGGGTGCCATAGCGGGACGCATCCCGGTTGGTCGCAGGCGTGGCGGTGCCCGCTCCGGGAGGCGATCGCCATGGTCAGGGACGCTCTCGCTCCCCGGACGGAGGAGGCGATCGCGGCCGGTGTCCGCGACGACGCCGTCGATCTCGTCCTCGACCGGTGGTCGGATGAGAGCGTTTCGGCGTTCTTCTCCCGGCACGCGTCCGGCGGCCTCTCTCCCGATGACCGGCGGCGGGTGCTCTTCCTCCTTGAAATTGAGCGGCAGGCGATGCTGATGCAGACAAGTTGCGGCTGGTTCTTCGACGACATCACGGAGCCGGGGAGCGTCCAGGTGATGCGGCACGCGAAACGGGCGATGGATCTTGCCCGGCAGGTTCTCGACCTCGACATCGAAGCGGCGTTCGTCGAGATCCTCCGCCGTGCTCCGGTGAACGATCCGGGGTACGCGACCGGCGCGGAGGTCTACGATGCCCTTGTCCGGCCGGCAGCGGTCGATCTTCCCCGGATCGCAGCCGGGGCCGCTCTCTACGCGCTCTTCGGTCTCGAGCACCCTGCGGCTGCATCGGGGATGTACGCCGTTCATGGAGACTGGCCGTACCGCCCGGCCGCCGGAGATCGTATCCTCGGGACCGTCCGGGTGCGGTCGCGGGCGACGGGGGAAGAGGCGTTCTTCGATGCAGCCGCGTTCTTCGGCGGGCTTGACCGGGTTGTCATCGGCGTGCGCGAACCCGGGGGCGATGAGGCGCTCAGGACGGTGTGGGAGAGTTCCGACCCGGCCGGAGCGATATCCGGAACCTTCTCCCGCGTCTACACCGCGTCCGACCTCTCCGAAGAGGAGCGGTGGACGATCGCCCGCGAGATCGCGCCGGTTATCGGAGAAGCGGTCTCCCAGGTCTATCGTGATTCGGCGGCGACAATCAGGGTGCTCGAAGACCTCGGGATCCCCATACCGGGAGCCGCCGCCCGTCTTCTGGCGCATGCCCGCACCGAGCGGCTGCTCGCGATGATCGGAGAGGGATGCCCCGACCCCGGGCGATTCTTCGCGCTCGTGGAGGAGGTGCGGGAGGATATCACCGAGCCCGATCTCGCGGCCCTCGGGGCGGCGGCGAGCAGGCGGATCACGCTCGCTCTCCGGGAAGCGGCGGCCCGGCCGGATGATCCGGCCCCGCTCGAAGCGATCTCCCGCATCGTCGGGTGTGCAAAGGTATTTCCGTTGCCGCTCAGTCTATGGGCGAGCCGGAAGATCTGCGTCGGGATGCGCGGGAACTACGCGGAGATGCGGGAGCGTGCCGGCAGGGGTGACGGGGGTGCAAAACGATGGACAGAAGCCTTCAGGAGAGCGGCGGCATGCCTCGGCGTGCGGGTGACGTGAGGGCGGATCGGACATGAACAGGCGGAGCAGCGGGGTTCTCCTGCATATAACGTCGCTGCCGTCGGCATACGGGATCGGCGATCTCGGGCCCGCGGCATACCGGTTCGTGGATCTCCTCAGCAGTATCGGGCAGCGCTACTGGCAGATCCTCCCGCTCAACCCGACGTGCCCGGAGTTCGCCAACTCGCCCTACCAGAGCACCTCGGCGTTCGCCGGGAACACCTGGCTCATCAGCCCCGAGCAGATGGTCGCGGACGGCTTCCTTGCCCCGGAGGATATCTCAGACCCACCCGGTTTTTCCGGAGACCGGATTGATTATCATGCGGTTCTCGACTACAAGAACGGTCTCTTCGATACGGCGTTCGAGCGGTTCAAGCAGCAAGGCTGCGATTTTCGCTACGAGGATTTTGCGGCCGGAAACACGTCATGGCTCAACGACTACGCTATCTTCGTTGCCCTCAAGGGTGAGTTCCCGGGAAAGGTGTGGAGCGACTGGCCGACCGGAATTCGGGACCGGCGCGAGGAAGCGCTCCGAAAACGCGGCACCGAACTTGCCGACCGGATCTTGCGGGAGAAGTTCCTCCAGTACGTCTTCGACCGGCAGTGGCAGGCGCTGAAAGTCCATTGCCGCGCACGCCACCTCCAGATCATCGGGGATGTCCCCATATACGTCACCTACGACAGCGTCGATCTCTGGGCGAACCCGGGGCTCTTCAAACTTGACGAGCAGAAGAAACCGGCGGCCGTATCGGGCGTGCCCCCGGATGCGTTCAGCGATACCGGGCAACTCTGGGGGAACCCGGTCTACAACTGGGATGCGCACCGGGAGCAGGGGTTCGCGTGGTGGGAGAGCCGGATCGACCGCACCCTCGCTCTCGTCGACCGGCTGCGCCTCGACCACTTCCGGGGGTTCGTGCAGTACTGGGAGGTGCCTGCCGGCGATGAGACCGCCCGGAACGGGCGCTGGGTCGATGCCCCCGGCCGGGACCTCTTCACCCTGCTTGCCCGGAGCAGGCCGTGCCTTCCCATCATCGCCGAAGACCTCGGCCACATCACCCCCGACGTCCACGAGATGATGGCCTACTTCGGGTTCCCGGGGATGAAGATCATGACCTTCGGCTTCTCCGGCGACGTCGCGCAAAACCCGCACGCGCCGCACAACTTCGCAAAGGGCTGTGTCGCCTACACCGGAACGCACGACAACAACACCGTCCGGGGGTGGTTCGAACACGAGACCTCCGAGGAGCAGAAGAACCTCCTCTTCCGCTACATCGGCGGATCGGTGAGCGGCGATGAGGTGTACCGGATCCTCATCCGTCTCGCGATGCTCTCCCCTGCCGATACCGTCATCGTCCCGATGCAGGACATCCTCGGCCTCGGGGAGGAGGCGCGGATGAATCGGCCGGGCACGACGGAGGCGAACTGGGAGTGGCGGCTCCGGCCGGACCAGATGGGTGAAGAGGGGATGCGGGAGTTTGCCGAGGCGACGGGGATTTATGGGAGGGGGTGAGGGGGGGTGTTGAGGGTTACAGAGATTCATTACAACGTGGAGACAGGGGAGGGGGGATGCTCCCCCCTCCCCGTCAGCCCCACCCCTAGTGGCGATATCCAGTGGGAATCCGTGCACACCATATGCAACAGGTAAGAACGAAGCAACCAACAGAGGAGTTAAACCCGCCCTACATCGTCACCGTATCGCCCCGTGGGAGAATCACAACAGGAAGTGGCCGAGCAACCCCTTGCACCCCCAGCCCCTTCCCTTCATCCATCCCGCAGACGCCCGGCGCACCATTCACCAGGATCGCCGCTCAGATCCTGACGCCTCTCAACAAGCACCATATTAACACCTATTTTTTATTTTCTCACTATTTTGAGAAAATATGAAAACATATATAATAATAAACAGGGACAGTACACCAACCAAAAGGGGACAGGATTCATGGAATACTCCATACACGATCAGTTCGATCACGTCCCGGAGCGGCTCTCCGGACTCGTCGACCTCGCATACAACCTCTGGTGGAGCTGGAACGCGGAAGCCCGGACACTCTTCAAGTAACTGAACAACCAGGCGTGGAAAGCAAGCGCCCACAACCCGGTCAGGATGCTGCGCGAGATCCCGGTCGAGCTCCTGAACCGGGCGGCGGCGGACCCCGCCTACTGCCACCGCTACGAGATCGTCATGCACCGGTTCAGGACGTACATGAGCGCCGCCGGAACCTGGTTTGCTGAAGAGTACGGCGACCGATCCCCGCTTCCCGTCGCCTACTTCTCGGCGGAGTACGGGCTCCATCACTCGCTTCCCATCTACGCAGGGGGGCTCGGGTTCCTCGCCGGAGACCACCTGAAGGAGGCAAGCGACCTCGGATTCCCGATGGTCGCCGTCGGGTTCCTCTACTCGCAGGGCTACCTGCACCAGCAGGTCAACTCCGACGGCTGGCAGGAGGACGTCACCGAACCCTTCGACCGCGATGCGGCGCCCGTCACCCCCGTGCTCGATGCCGACGGCGAAGACCTGGTGGTCCGGGTTCCCCACATCGACCCGCCCATCTACGTCGCCGCCCGGAAGGTGCAGGTCGGCAGGATCCCGCTCTACCTCCTCGATACGGATATCCCCTGTAACGACCCCGAGAACCGGGGCATATCGTCCCGTCTTTATGCCGGCGACCGGGAGCAGCGGCTCCGGCAGGAGATCGTCCTCGGCATCGGCGGGAGGAAGGTGCTCCACGCCCTCGGCATCGAGTACGCGGCGGTGCACCTGAACGAAGGCCACCCGGCGTTCGCGCTGCTCGAACGGATCCGCGAGCGGGTCGAGCGGGGGATGGAGTTTGAGGGGGCGCTCCGCGAGGTGCGGGCGACCTCCGTCTTCACCACGCATACGCCCGTTCCTGCAGGCCACGACGTCTTCTCCGTCGACCTCATCGACCGCTACTTCGCGCCCTACTACGCGGCGCTCGGCATCGACCGGACGAGGTTCCTGCAGCTCGGCGTCCACCCGGAGAGCCCCGCCTCGGGATTCAACATGACCGCGTTCGCCCTGCGCGCGTCGGCGCATCATAATGGGGTCTCGCGCGCAAACGGGGCCGTCGCCTCCGATATGTGGCAATGCCTCTGGCCCGGGACAACGGAATCGGCGGCGCCCATCGACTACGTCACGAACGGCGTCCACGTGCCGACCTGGCTGAACCCCCGGATGAAGGCGCTCTACGACCGGTATATCGGGCCGACGTCTCCCGACTGGCTCCCGGAGCACGACGACCCGGCGATATGGGAACTCGTCGACGAGATCCCGGACGCCGAACTCTGGGAACTGCATCTCCGGCTGAAGACGAAACTCATCAACCGGCTCCGGGAGCGCGAACGGCTCCGATGGACGGCGCGCTCCGGCGGGGCGCCGAACCCGGCAGCGGGAGGCGGGTTCCTCAACCCCTCCGTCCTGACGATCGGGTTTGCCCGGCGGTTCTCGACCTACAAGCGTGCATACCTCATTTTCGAGGATCTCGACCGGTTGAAACGCATCCTGAACAACCCCTGGCGCCCCGTCCAGATCATCTTCGCCGGTAAAGCCCACCCGGCCGACAACGAGGGCAAGGAAGTGCTCCGGCAGATCTACCGCTACACGCAGGACGCGGAGTTTGGAGGGCGGGTCGCGTTCATCGAGGACTACAACGACCAGGTGGCCCGGTACCTGGTGCACGGCGTCGACGTCTGGCTGAACAACCCCCTGCCCCCGATGGAGGCAAGCGGCACGAGCGGGATGAAGGCGTCGCTCAACGGGGTGCTGAACCTCTCCATCATGGACGGGTGGTGGATCGAAGGCTACAACGGCAGAAACGGATGGGCGTTCGGGGAAGCGGCAGCCGACTGCGAGGCGAGAGACGCCGTCGACGCCGGGGCGATCTACGACCTCCTGGAGAACGAGGTCGTCCCGCTCTACTACGACCGTTCCATCGACGGTACCCCCCACGGCTGGGTAACGATGATGAAAGAGGCGATCAAGAGCAACGGCCCCCGGTTCTCATCCCGCCGGATGGTGAAGGAGTACGTCGCCCGGTACTACCCGTCGCTCCTGAAGGCCGCGGGGACGGCATACGCCCCAAACCCGGCGACGGCGAAACCCCGGCAATCGCCGGTCTGGAACCCGCAGGTGCAGGGGAAGGAAGCTGACGATCTCTTCTCCCCGTGAGCACGTGAGACGCCGGGCCCTCCTATAGGGAGACCTCCGGGGCGATCCCGGAGCGGTTGCCCTTACGGGCCCCCCTCCTTCGCCCCTCCCCGGTGCCCCGCTCCCCATGCGGTGTTCTGCCGCCGGCCCGTGCAACACGCTTCCGTGTCTCTTCGTCGGCGGCCTGAAGACCCCGCTCGGTGTGCGGTGCCCTGCCCCCGGCGCTCGCGACCCGCTGCCGGGTCTCAATGCTTGCCGCCCGAAGACCCCGTTCGGTGTGCGGCGCCATCCCGCCGATCTTCGCGACCCGCTGCCGGGTCGCTTCGTCTGCCAATGCAAGACCGCGTTTTGTCCGTCGCTTCTTGCCGGTCATAGCCAACCCCCCGGGTCGTCCGGGTCATCGGGCACCCCGTGCATCCGCTGCCGGGCAGGGGTATCTCCGCTCCATCCTGCCGCCATCCGTCTTGCCATGAGGGGCGGGTGAATGGAACAACTATTATAAAATGGTTATTCTGCTGCTGGAACAGCAAAATACTGCTGATTCGGACAGGACAGTCCACTGAAACGGATGGGTATTTCAGAGGTTCAGTGCGGGAGATGTTCAGACCCTGCCCTGCATCTCCCTGATCATCCGCCGTATCCGACCGAACTGCACCTCCGGCCGGGTAATGATACAGAGATATTCATTGCCGTAGGGAGCGACAATGATGTTTCCGTCGCGATAAAAGATTGTCATCTGTACGAATTCCCCGTGTGACGGTGCAATCGATTCCAGGCGGAACGCCCACCGGAGCAGGTCTTCGGCAACGGCGACGGTATAGTCGGCATCGATCTTCCCGACCGATGAGGTGCAGAGGCCGTCGGCAAAACAGGCAACGGCGGTCACCCCGGGATGCCGGAGCAGCGCCCCGAACGGATCGGGTTCATCCCCGGAAGATGCAGCGACTTCGTGCTCCGCGGCCCCGGCCCCGGTATCTTCCTGCCTCTCGTTCTCCACAGTTTCGGCCACGACATCTTCTTGCCCGTCGTTCTCCGCGGACTGGCCTGTCACGGGAGAGCCGTTGCCGGGCTGCAGGAGGGCCTGCATCTCTGCCGATACAGCGAGAGCCGCTTGCATCTCCCCGGGCTCGTACCGGTAGAGGCCGAAGTCGAGGATCGGCTGACTGCCGAAGTACTTCAACGCCGACGGCCCGCTCAGGGACTTCAGCGGGTGCATGAACTGTGCGGCGAGAGGTTCTCCCTTCCGCACCAGCATAAACCCCTCTCCGTCCTGCATCCTGATCCGTACCACTCCGGAAAAACGGGTCGTGTGGGAGAAGATCCATCGGAGCGGCGCCTGCATCTCTCCGATGGCCGTTCCGTCCGGCAAATTATCCGTCATTCGTAACCCTGCCCGACCGCATCCAATCTGTCGAAAACAAGCGTCTTCACCGCCCGTTTCCCCTACTCGGCGTCGTCCTTGGCAAGGGTGTCGAGGATCATGTAGGAGTTGATCAGGCGGTTGAACGCGACTGCGAGTTCGCCGATCTCATCGTTGCTCGTCACCGTGATCTCGACGTTTGTGAGATCGCCCTGGCTTGCACTGGTCGCGGCCTTCGATAGCTGCTCGATGGGGTTCGTGATGCTCTTTGCAAGGAAGAAACTCCACATAAAGACCACGAAGACCGTGAGCAGGGTCATGATGATGATGCTGTTCTGCAGGCCGAGCGTGGCGATGACGCTCCCGGTGTCCCCCGCCGAGACGATTCCCAGCAGGAAGATGGGGATGACCGCAACGGTGAGCATGCTCGCCATAAGTTTGTAGAAGATCGGGATCTGGATAGTGAGGCCGTCCTGGAACACCCCGATCTCCTGCGAGAAGGTATCAGCCATGAGAGAGTATTTCCCCATTTTAGTATATTAATTTATTCATTACCAAAAAATGATGTAGAGTCAATATATCAGATTTTAATAGATCTAAATAGGCAGTCAGCGATTTCAGGCATTTTTATGTACCTTTGAACATAATATCCGGAATTCCCGGATATCACAGTGTCCTTGAATTTCAGTATATACGTACGTATGAAGATCGTTTCTACTCCCGCTGCAATCTGCGAATGTTTTTCACGCCCGGGCCTGCCGGGCATCTTGCCCGGGAGGCGTTCTCCGGACTGCAGAACGCCCGGCGTGAAACGGCTGTCCAGAGGGGCATCGACAGATTGATACGGGTACGGAGGAGTTGGGATGAGCGCAGCCTCCCGCACCGTGGCGGGGGTTGAGGGTTCGTGGTATGACGCTTGTGATTGCTTTCATCGGAGAACAGGGCGCCGTGATGGCGGGAGATATGCGAGAGATCGCGTTCGGAGGGGACGATTCCCTCATCGAAGAGCTGGAGCGCGAACTCTACGGCGGTTCGATCGCCTCCGACAGAGACCTCGCGGAGCGGGCGGACGCGATCGGGGTGACGGTCCGGGTCCGGGACGACAAAGCCAAGGTCTCGCAGCGGGACGGGGTGCTCGTCGGCGAGGTGACCGAGACGGAGGGGGTGAAGACCTCAAGAAGGAGGCTCTATGCTACGAAGGGGAGGTACGCGATCGCCGATGTCGTCGATTCACGGCTGCGGGTGACGCAGAGGGGGAGAGCGAGCAACTTCGTGGTGCTGGGAAACGATATCACGAAAGAGGTTGCCAACCAGTGCATCCGGGGGATGTGGGAAGGGGGAACGATCCAGGATGCCCTGCGTCTCATCATGCTCACCATGCAGATAGCGGCAAGCGTAACGGCGTCGGTGAGCAGAACGTTCGTACTGGTGCATACCGATATCGCGGCGGATATCTCGGGGGCTATCGCTAACGATTCCCGAAAAGGACAAAACCCGGATTGAGTTCGCCCCCGATCAGGTACGGAGCCCTGCCGGAGACAGGCGACGATGCCTCAAGCCCCGGCGCGCAAAATGCGGGGGTTATTGACTGAGATAGTTGTGCTTTTTGAGCCAGTCTACCTGGGGCCTGATGTACCGGTAGACGATATCGCACTTCTCATCCTGGAAACTCCAGGGGACGACAATCAGGAGGTCGCCTTCGCGTATCCAGAGCCGCTTCTTGATCTTGCCCTTTATTCTTCCCGTGCGCGTGACGCCGTCCTCGCAGCGGACGCGGATGTGGTTTGCTCCGAGCATCAGGTCGGCTCGGCCGAAGATCTCGCGATTCCGTTTCTTCGGCAACCGTACGCGAATGATCTCGTTGCCTTCGTTATTCTGTGTCCCTCGTGTATTTGTCAGTTAATCAACTCCCTAACAGGCGGCGGTGCGGCCCGCCCAATATTTTCCTGGGAGTGTATATCAATGACCCGGGCCACCATTAAGGTATCTGTCCCGGGGAAGATCCGCACAACCGCGACCACAGAGTGGACGGCCTTCCGGTTTAGAGGCATGATGCCGGCAGCGAGTGCGGCCACCTGCCGGGAGAGTTGACTCCAAACCGCTCTCCGGTTTTTCTTCCGAAGAATAATTAAGGTTTGAGCGTACATGTGTGAAGAGGATCTTTGAATGGAAAGCAACAAGCTGTACGTCGGTAACCTCACCTACTCGGTAAATGAAGAGCAACTGAAAGAACTGTTCAGCCAGTACGGGACGGTGAACGACGTCAGAGTCATCGAGCGCAAAGGGTTCGGGTTTGTCGAGATGTCCAGCCCCGAAGAGGCTGAGGCAGCAAAGGAAGCCCTGAACAACACCGTATTCGAAGGCCGTACCATGAAGATCGACGAAGCTCGGCCCCCGAGACCGAGAAGCGACTTCAGGCGGTACTAGGCATATCCCCGAAGAACAGTATTCCGAATATCTCACATTTTTGAAGAGTCGGGGTTCATGCGAACCTCACCTCTGATTGTCCGGTATGGACGGTTCCGTTCCCGGTTCCTGTCGTTGCAGGCGTTCCGACGTGACCGGGTACGGATCCGGAATGCTGGCTCTCCCGTCATGAGGCTATCTCCCGTGCGATTGTGCGGCAGGATGGGTGACCTGCCCGCCCGGTGCAGCCGCCACCACCCCCAGCCCGAAACTCCCTCTCGTCGTATTGCAGGTATTTTCTCCAAACGCGACAGCAACGTTTTTATTTGATCGGAGCTATGGTGGCGGCCTGTGTCTCGCGATGCGGGATGCAGGTAAATGAGGTGGTGAGAACTATGGCAGAAGAGAGACCTTCAGTTAAAGGCGGAATGGCCTCTGCAGCACAGGCTTCCTCCGTCCAGGAACTGAGTGCATCCGCATTCCAGAAGTTCCTCAGCGGTATGGACTACCCCGCCGGTAAGCAGGACCTGATCAGCCACGCACGGAAGAACAACGCACCCGACGCGGTGATCCAGGTCCTCGAGATGTTCCAGGACAAGTCTTTCCAGTCCGCAGCAGACGTGAGCCGGGAGTTCGGCAGGGTTAAATAACCCCACATATTTTTTGCACCGCGGCGTCAGTCGCGATTCTTTGTATCCCTTATTCCTCGAAGGTGAACTCCGCCGCCCAGTCGAACCCCGGGTTCTCTTCGTACCACTGCGGCCAGTGAGACGACCAGGCAGGCACACCCACTTCCCGAACCCGTTCGGTGGCCGGGAGATAGGGCTTGATGTCCAGCACCGGCGTCGCGTCGTCGGCATCGATATACGCGACCCTGATGATGCCCGATGCAGTATCGATATCCACGACCGGAACCACCGAGAGCGCGATCGGGTTCGGCCGGACGGGTGACCGGGTGGCGAAGATCCCGACCGTTTCCGGCCCCCTCGTGTACGGTTTTTTGCAGACCGTCTCGCTCCGGCACTCCGGCGTATCGACCCGGTCGCTCCACCAGAGCACGACGATATGGCTGAACCCCTCCAGTTCCTGGAGCGCGGGCCGGAACGGCCCGGCAACCTCGATCGAGAACGATTCATCGTCGGCATGCACGATGCCGACCGGTTTTACGGTGAAGGTGCGCGTATCCATAACGATGCCTCTCCCTGGTTCAGGGTTGGAGCAGGAGGATAAAAGGGGTTCGAGTCTGCCCCGTGGCAGGGTTGCGGCACCGCCCGAATCGCCTCCCCTCCCTGCTGCAGGAGCGGGAGCGGAGATGTTATGAGGCGGTTTTCCATGGGAATATAAAGAAGAACCGCCTAATGCCCCAATGGGGAGACCCCGAGAGGAGGATTAATCGACATGGCAGACGAGACGGAGAAGAAGATGCCTAACCCCGCGGACAGGTTCTGCTGGGGTGCAGACGATCTCATCATCACGCGGAAGCAAGAAAAGGACGAGCCGAAACCGGACAATACGATCGTTTACTGAGCGGCCGGGCGCAGCCGACCGCTCCCGTCTCCGGCGTTTTCAAACTCCCCGGACGACGGCGCTAAACGTATCCCGTGATCGGAGTAATCCTGAAAAAGCGCATGCGAGAGGCCGGATTCGAACCGGCGAACTCCTACGAGACCAGGCCCTGAACCTGGCGCCTTTGACCTGGCTTGGCAACTCTCGCGCGAATGTTGGCGAACCTCAGCCGTTGGCGTGTCCCGGCGTTCTTCGCGCCCAATACTGTAGCATCTCCAACAAAATAAAGGTAATCACTCCCCGCCCTCTCCGATGCCGGGAGAGTCCCGGGAGTTGTTGTCCATAAACCGCCGCATCTCCAGTTCGCGCAGTTCGTGCCGCTTGATCTTACCGGAGATGGTCTTCGGGAGCGACTCCACGAACTCGATCAGGCGGGGATACTTGTACGGCGCCGTCACCCGCTTGACCTGCTTCTGGATGTCTTTGACCAGCGACTCCGTGGGCCGGTACCCGGGCTTTAAGACGATGAAGGCCTTGACGACCAGCCCGCGAAGCACGTCGGGCGACCCGACGACCGCCGCCTCCTGGACGGCCGGGTGCTCCATGATGGCGCTCTCGACCTCGAACGGCCCGATCCGGTAGCCGGAGGACTTGATGACGTCGTCGTCGCGCCCGATGAACCAGAAGTAGCCGTCCTCGTCCATATAGGCCTTGTCGCCGGTGTAGTAGAACCCGCCCGAGAAGACCTTGCGGTTCTCTTCGCTATTGTTCAGGTAACCGGAGAAGAGCCCGACCGGCCGGGGCTCGACGTTGATCGCGATCCGCCCTTCCTCCCCGACGCCGACCGGGTTGCCGTCGTCGTCGTGGAGCTCGATATGCCAGCCCGGCATCGGCCTTCCCATCGAACCGGGCTTGGGCTTCATGCCGGGAAGCGTCCCGATGCAGAGCACCGTCTCGGTCTGGCCGTAACCTTCGTAGATTGTCCTCCCGGTCCCTTCTTCCCATGCCCGGATCACCTCGGGGTTGAGTGCTTCGCCGGCACTGCAGCAGTGGCGCATGTCGGCGAGATCGAACTTGTCGAGGTCGGCGAGGATCAGCATCCGGTAGATGGTCGGAGGGCAGCAGAACGTCGTGACCCCGTACTTCTCCAGCAGCGGCAGGATCTCGGTGGCGTGGAACCGGCCCCGGATATCGTAGACGAAGATGCAGGCGCCGACGATCCACTGACCGAAGAGTTTCCCCCACGCGCTCTTTCCCCAGCCGGTATCGGAGATGGTGAGGTGCAGGTCGTTCGAGTGCAGGTCGTGCCACAACTGCGCGGTGACGAGGTGCCCGAGCGGGTAGGAGTGGTTGTGGACCACCATCTTCGGCTCGCCGGTGGTGCCGGAGGTGAAGAAGATCAGCAGCGGGTCGATTGCTTTCGTCCGGTGCATGCCGGGGAGGTTCACCAGTTTGTGCGAGCAGGGCGCGGGGTAGTCGAGCTCGACGGGGTAGCTGACCCACCCGTCCCGCACGCCGTCGATCATGAGCCGGACGGCAAGTGTGGGGCACTCTTCGCGGATCTCCTCGACCTTGTCCGCGTGCTCGGCCATGGTGATGATCATCCGGATATCGGCCGCCTGGATGCGGTACTTCAGGTCCTTGGGGGTCAGCATCGTCGTCGCGGGGCAGTAGACTGCGCCGAGTTTGATGAGCGCGATGACGAAGACCCACCATTCAGGCGTCCGGGGGAGCATCAGCATCACCCGGTCGCCTTTCTTGATGCCGTACTTCAGGCAGATGTTGACGGCCTGATTCGAGAGGCGCATGAGGTCGAAGAAGGTGTATTTCTTCTCGTTTCCTTTCTGGTCAACCCAGATCATCGCCAGTTTGTTCCGGTCCTTCTTTGCCCATGCGTCGATCACGTCGAAGCCGAAGTTATAGTATTCAGGGACGTCTATCTTGAATTCGGCGCACAGGTCCTCGTAGGACGGTGGTTTTTGCTCTTCATCTCCCATAACGCGGTCCCTTAAAAGTTGCGCGTTTATGGTTTAAAGTATTCACGAAGCTGAAACGGGCTCCGTATCCGGAATAGGCATAAAGATTACCCATTAGTATTATGGTTCAAAAAATGATACTCATATCGATGGCTGAGAAGGGATACGAGTCACTGAAAATTGAGAACATCGTTGCCTCTGGGGTGATTGCCGACACAATCGACCTCGAAAACGTATCTGAAAAAATAAAAAACTGCGAATTGAATACGAAGAGGTTCCCCGGGGCGGTCTACCGCATCGAGAACCCCAAGATCGCATCCCTGATATTCTCCTCGGGAAAAGTGGTGCTTACCGGAATCAGGAAGAAATCCGACCTCCGGCCGGGCCTGGAGATCATCATGCAGTCGCTACGGGACGCCGGGGTGGATACCTACGATGTGCCGCAGGTCGCGATCACGAACATGGTCTGCTCGTATGACATGGGGAGGTACATCAACCTGAACAAGGTGGTCATCACCCTCAACCTCGAGAACATCGAGTATGAGCCCGAGCAGTTCCCGGGGCTTGTCTACCGCATCGAGGACCCGAAGATCGTCGCCCTTCTCTTCAGTTCCGGCAAGATCATCTTGACCGGCGGGAAGAATATTGAAGATATCAAGAGAGGACTGGATTTCCTGGAGCAGCGGCTCGAAAATATCATGTGAAACGGTTTTTGGTTGCGTTTTTCTGATTGGGAGAGGGGGCTCCTGTTTTTTTGGCCGGGTATGATCTGTCACTCCGGGCGTTCTGCCGATACGTGACGGGAGAGTGTCCGGGCCTGAAGTAGGTCATTTTGGTGGCCGCATCTGAGGGGACTCGTGCATCAAGCGTATGCCGTCGATCTTACTCAAGAGTGCTGTTCTTGCGTCGCAGTTCACATGCACGGCTTTCATAGGGATATCGCCATTGGGGGTGGCGGCTCGCGGGGAGGGGGCGTGCCCCCCTCCCCTGTCTCTACCCCATTAATGGGATACCCATAACCCCCACCCCACCCGGCCTCCGGCCTCCTCCCCCTTCCTGCGGGGCGGGGGCAGTGCATGGCGATACTCCCACAGTCCACTATACCGGGCTTTTTCCTAGTTTCCGCCGCCACCCCCAGTCACAGGCTATACTCAAAAGCCACTATCAGGTGGCCCTAGGTGCCGGCAAACTCCAACCCTCTCACCAATACCTATGCGTCTTCACATAGTTCCGCTCGGCCTTCAAAATCTCCCGGTAGAAGGCGTCCCCTTCGGAGAGGGTCGCGAGGATCCGTGAGGCCGCCTCCGGCCCGACGCCTCTGGCCGCGAGGGCGGTCACCGCCTTCTTTCCGCTCGATAGAACGATGTTAGCGTTCCGGAGGAACCTGATCTCGATCGCCCGCTCCTCCTCGGACTTGGTCTTCTTCTTCACCGCCGGGATGAGGTCCTCGTCCCAGGGTTTCAGCGCCGCGATGAGGCGGGCGCTGCAGAGGGGGCACTGCGGCCTATCGGGGACGCGCTCGATGACCGTCCGGCTCTTCCACTTCCGGCAGTTCATGCAGAAGAGGACGACGTCCTCCTTCTCGAGGCGCCGCATCAGCGTCCCGATCACCGCCTGGTCGATCATCGGCGGCGGGATCATGTCCCGGGACGACGAGAGCACGTCGCTCCCGAGCGGGCTCAGCCTTCCTGTGACGACGGCAATGCGGCCGTCATGGACGGCGGTGAGGATCTCCTGCGCCGCCTCCGTGTCCATGGAGGTGCTGAAGAGCTCGCGGTAGGCCTCGGCCGCGATGACCGTGCCGTCGAAGAGGTCGATGAGCCGGTGGATGCTGAACCGCTCGTAGTCGGCGTCCGCGTCGATGGCGCCGAACTTTTTCGCCACCTGCACGAGTTTCCACTTGAAGAGCGCCGTCCGTTTCAGGGCGAGCCTCAGGATCCCGGGGAGGTGTTCGGGCTCGAGCGCCGCAAGGGTCTCCTGCACCTCCAGTGCCCGGACATGGGAGGGCAGCCGCAGGAGGAACCGGTAGGCTCCGACCTCGATCCCGACGGTCGTCCCGTATCGGGCGGAGAGGAGGACCGAGAGCGCCCGGGCCAGCGCCTCGTTCGCCTTGTGTCCGCCGCAGACGTTGCAGACCACGCCTTCGTCCGCGTTCTCGAGGGTGATGAGGGTGTCCGAGGGAATCGGGTAGCGCCCCTCGTCCATCCGGTCGATGAACCGCTCCGCGTAGGCGATCACACCGGGGATGTCCGAGTAGCGGGAGAACGCCCGGGTCCGCCGGAGCGCCCCGACCTCCATGGCGACCGGGAACGGCACCGGGATCTGCTCGCCCTCCCACGACGGGACCTCGCCCTTCGCCCGGGTGGCCGGTTCGACCGTGATCCGGGTCCCCTCGATCTCGAGCGCCCGCCAGAGCTGGCCCTTCGTGATGAAGACCGCGCCGGTGTGCATCCACCCGAGGACGAACGACTCGTCGAGCGTCCCGACGGTGCGGCGCGAGACGATATCGAAGATCTCCATCTTCCGCTCGTCGTGGATCATCGAGAGGTTCTCGACGAGGTAGCGCCGCGCCCGGCCCGTCCGGACGATCCGGGTCCCGTCAAGCCGGATCAGCCGGTGCTCGGCCATCTGGCGGCAGACGTCGTCGAGGAGCGATCCAGACCCCGCAAAGATGTTCGACCGTTCGATCATCTTCCGGACGCGGGAGATCTCGATCTCGCCGTACTCGACCGCGATCGCCGCAACCTGGTTCGCGAGGACGTCGGCGGCGCCGGCGGGCGGGACGATCCGCTCGCACTCGTTCGCCTTCGCCCGCCGCGCGATCACGAGCGACTCTAAGAGGTCGTCAAACCCCGTCGCGAGGACGGTCCCGCGCGAGACGGCGTCGAGACGGTGACCGGCCCGGCCGACCCGCTGCACCAGGCGCGAGACCTGCCGAGGGGAGCCGAACTGGACGACGTGCTCGATGTGCCCTATGTCGATCCCGAGTTCCATCGAGGACGTGGCGATCAGCGTCCGGATCTCGCCCTTCCTGAACCGCTCCTCGGCGTCGACCCTGACGTCCCGCGAGAGCGAGCCGTGATGGACCTCGACGTCGCCGCGGGAGTAGAGGTGGTGGCCGAGCGCCTCGGCGGTCACCCGGGTATTGACGAAGACGAGGGTGGAGCCCGGCGCGTCCAGGCACTTCCCGACGGCACGCGCCTGAGTGCCGAAGTCCTCCCCGGCAAACCGGACGCCGATCTCAAGGCCGCTCGCGACCGGCACCTCGACGAGCGAGAACGGCCTTGCCCCGCAGAGGAACCGGCCGATATCGTCGGGGTTCCCGACGGTCGCCGAGAGGCCGATCCGCTGGAACTCCCCCGCGTATTCGGCCAGGCGTTCGAGCGCCACCGCGAGCTGCGCTCCCCGCTTGCTGTCGGCGAGTTCGTGGATCTCGTCGATGACGACGTACCTGACGTTCTTCAAGTGCTCCCTGAGGCGTTTGCCCATGAAGAGCGCCTGGAGCGACTCCGGGGTGGTGATGAGGAGGTCGGGGGCGTTCAGCGCCTGCTTCCGCCGCTCGTTCTGCGGCGTGTCCCCGTGCCGGACACCGACCGAGAGGCCGAGCTCCCGGCACCACCACTCCATCCGGTTGAGGATATCCCGGTTCAGGGACCGGAGCGGGGTGATGTAGAGCGCCTTGAACCCCGCGCCGGTGGTCTCGAGGAGCCGGTCGAAGACCGGGAGCATCGCGCTCTCGGTCTTCCCCGTCCCGGTCGGCGCCACCAGGACCAGGTTCTCCCCCGAAAGAAGCCGCGGGATGGCCTGCTCCTGTGCCTCCGAGAACTCGGTGAACCCGCGCTTCCGAACGACCTCCAGCACCCGCGGGTCGAGGAGGTCAGCAGTCGTCTGCGGGGCAGAGCGTGGCCGGGGAGCCGACGTACGTGCCATCTGCTAAGAACACCTCCGCGGAATTGGGGTCGATGCACCGGGAGAGGGGGCCGAGCCCGCTCTCGCGCAGCCGTCCGACGTCGATCCCGCCCGCGAACTCGTTGAAGGCCGGGACGAAGAGGAGCCGGGTGCGCTCCCCGGACGGCTCCTCAAACATCGAGTAGAGGTAGGCCGGCCGGGCGCGTGCGGCGCACCCGACGGCGTCGACGAGCGAGACGACCGGGTGGTGGTGGCCGAGGACGATGAGGTGGCCGGGAAGTTCGGGGGCTGGGCGGGTGTGACCGTGGAGGTAACCGACGCCGTCGATGAGCGTGCCCTCGGCGGGCAGGAGTTCGCCGGGCTCGAGGAACCGCCCGATACCTCCGTCGTGGTTGCCCGGGGCGACGGCTATCGGCACCCGGTCCCGAAACGACTGGAGGATGCCGGGAAGTTCCCGGTACTCCTGCCTGCTCGTCACCGGGACGTTGTGTTTGACGTCCCCGAGGAGGAGGAGGAGGTCGGGCTCTGCCTCCTCGATGCAGGCGACCACCCGGTCGGCCCGGGCGGCGCTCCGGCTCGCGATGTGCACGCCGTGACGTTCGAGGCCCGATTCAATGCCCATGTGCAGGTCGGCGACGACCAGCACCCGCCGGTCGCTCTCGACCAGGAGGGCCGGGCCGTTCTCGATGAAATGAAGGTGCATTATCGTGTCAGATCAGTTTTATCATGCCCGATGCGGGCTGGTAACACTCCCCTGCGGCGAGGAGTTCCTCGAGCGCGGCGCGGGCATCCCGGGCGGAGAGTCCCGCCCGCACCCCGGCGGCGACGGCGTCTTCAAATTCGACGCCCCGAGCGCCGCCCTCCCCTTCGAGGGCATCGAGGAGGAGGTCGCGGGCGGCGAGGGGTGCGATCTCGCCGACGGCGATATCCGGGCGGACGGTTGCAAGCGCCGTGCGCACCATCGCGGCCATCCCGCGGATATCCTCGTCCGTGGTCCCGTAGAGGCGGCGGGCGGCCGAGGCCCGTTCGTCCCTGCCGTCGAGGAGCGCTTCGAGCCGGTCAAGCGTCGCTCCGGCGGTCGATAGCATCCAGAGATCGCGGGCGGTGCGGTTCACCACCGAGAGCGCCTCGGCCTCCACCGTCGCGCACGCTCGCTCACCGGTTCCGGTCAACGTCGCCCGGCCGGTGACGGCGACGAACGCGGGCGGTTCGATGTAGCCGAGCGTCTCGACCGCGTCGGGGCTCTGCCAGTCGACCGAGACCTGGAACGCGCCGGTCGGATCGGCAAGCCGGGCCTGCATGACGTCGCCGCTTCCCCTCTTCTCGGTAAGGGCGCCGACGATGAAGAGGCGGCGGCACCAGGCGGCACCCGGCGTCACCACGTACGAGCCGCCCCGGCCGTCGCCGGAGTCCGCCGTGTGCCGGGCGGCGGAGAAGTCCTGCGCAAATACCCGCTCTACAGGTTCCATACATCCGTCCGTTCGAGGAAGGGGGTGCGGATATGCCGGTGCGGGAGAACCTTGCGACTCTCCACACGAACCACCGGCAGTTCCATAGCGTTTCGGTACCTACCTGTTCGCCCTCAACCCTCTAAAAAGGATCACCGGAACGGATGACGATCCTTTTACGATGGACGAGCACCAACACCTATGCAAATGGACGGCAACCACACCATCTGGATAGAGAAGTATCGGCCCAAAAGGCTCGACGAGATGGTCGGGCAGAAGGAGATCGTGGTACGCCTCCAGTCCTACGTGAAGACCGGAAACCTGCCGCACCTCCTTTTTACGGGCAGCGCAGGGATCGGCAAGACCACCGCCGCCGTGGCGCTCGCCCGGGAGTTCTTCGGCGACTCCTGGCAGATGAACTTCCGGGAGATGAACGCCTCCGACGAGCGGGGAATCGACGTCGTCCGGAACCAGATCAAGGAGTTTGCCCGGACGTCGCCGCTTGCCGGCGCGACGTTCAAGATCCTCTTCCTGGATGAGGCGGACGCGCTCACCACGGACGCGCAGGCGGCTCTCCGGCGGACGATGGAGACCTACGCCCGAACCTGCCGGTTCATCCTCTCGTGCAACTACTCCTCGAAGATCATCGACCCCATCCAGAGCCGGTGCGCCATCTACCGGTTCAGGCCGCTTGACCGGGAGGCGGTCATCGAGGAGACCAGGAGGATCGCCGCGGTCGAAGGCCTTACGGTCACACAGGGTGCGCTCGACGCCATCGTCTACGTCGCCTCGGGGGATATGAGGAAGGCGATCAACGCCCTGCAGGGTGCCGCGATCGTCCGGAAGGATATCGACGAGGAGACGGTCTACGCGATCACCGCGACCGCCCGCCCGGACGAGATCGACGAACTCCTCGACCTCTCGATAGCGGGGAAGTTCGACGAGGCGGAGCAGGCGCTCTCCGACCTGACCCGCGGCCGCGGCATCGCCCCGAACGAGCTGATCAACCAGTGCTACCGGGCGCTGGTCCAGCGCGATATTGACCGGACGCTCAAAGTGAAACTGATCGACGCCCTCGGCGAGACCGATTTCCGCCTCTCGGAAGGGGCGAGCAGCGACATCCAGATGGAGGCGCTGCTCGCACGGTTCGTCCTCGCCGCAGAGCAGTACCGTTGAGGACTCCGTCTTGACCGAAGAGATAACCGTCGAAGTCACCGATAACGTCGGCGAGTGGACGAAGTTTCTGAAGAAACAGTACAAGCGCGAGCTTGCCGAACTCTCCCGCGAGTACCCGCACAACCACTCACTCATCATCGACTACCGCAAGATCCTGAACAACAGGTTGGCATTTGAACTCCTGAGGAGCCCGGGGAAGGTCATCGGGGATATCAAGGACGCGATCGTCCAGAACAAACTCCTCAAGCTGAAGGACGGCCAGGATCCGGATCTCGTCAACATCCGGTTCACGAACCTGCCGCAGAAGACCGACGTCCGCGACATCCGGGCGGACCAGATCAACACCTTCGTCGCCATCGAGGGGATCCTCCGAAAGACCACGGAGGTCCGCCCCCGGATCGTCACCGCGGTCTTCCGGTGCCGCTCCTGCGACAAGTACACCGACCCGGTACCCCAGGGCTACGGGCGGTTCGACGAGCCCGACTTCTGCCCAAATTGCGAGAGGAAGACCCGTCTCGATCTCGTCATGAACCGGTGCCGGTTCGTCGATGCCCAGAAACTCCGGATCCAGGAGTCTCCGGAAGGCCTCCGGGGCGGGGAACAGCCCCAGACGCTCGATATCGACGTCACCGACGACCTGACCGGGATGGTCTCGCCGGGCGACCGGGTGGTGGTGAACGGCATCCTGCGGTCGGTGCAGAGGATCAACTACGGCCAGAAGAGCACGCTCTTTGACATCTATCTCGAGTGCAACTCGATCGAGGTTGCCGAGAAGGAGTTCGAGGAGGTCTCGATCACCGAGGAGGACGAGGCGAAGATCATGGCGCTCGCCCGCGACCCGATGGTCTACAAGAAGATCGCCCGGTCGATCGCGCCGACGATCTACGGCACCGACGACGTGAAGGAGGCAATCGCGCTCCAGCTCTTCGGCGGGATCGCGAAGGATATGCCGGACGGCTCCCGCCTCCGCGGCGACGTCCACGTCCTCCTGGTCGGCGACCCGGGTATCGCAAAGAGTCAGATCCTGCGGTACGTCGTGAAACTCTCGCCCCGCGGGATCTACACGAGCGGCAAGTCGTCGACCTCCGCCGGGTTGACGGCGACGGCGGTCAAGGACGAGTTCGGCGACGGGCGGTGGACGCTCGAGGCCGGTGCGCTGGTACTCGCGGATATGGGGATCGCCGCGGTCGACGAGATGGACAAGATGGCAAAGGAGGACCGGAGCGCGCTCCATGAGGCGATGGAGCAGCAGTGCTACGACGACGAGACCGAGGTCCTCACGGAGAGTGGGTGGAAGTTCTTTTGCGACGTCACCGCCGAAGACCGCGTCGCGACCCTCTCTTCCGACGGCAGGCTCGAGTACGCAACCCCGTCCAACTTCGTGGCATCGGAGTACGACGCCGAGATGTACTACGTCAGATCCCGACAGGTCGACCTCGCGGTCACGCCGAACCACCGGATGTATGTCAACCTGAACCGGCGCGCCGATGAGTGGGAAGGGTTCCGGCTCGTCCGCATGGACGAGATCCCCATCCACAAGCGGATGCGGTTCAAGAAGAACGCCGTATGGACCGGAGAGCGGCAGGAGACCTACGAGATCCCGCCCGTCGTCAAGTTCGCGAACCAGAACGCCGAAGGAAAACTCACCGATCCCGTCACCGTCGGGATGGACGACTGGCTTGAGTTCCTGGGCTACTTCCTCTCCGAGGGGTCCGTCCAGCGGCACTCTAAGACCGGGGTGCCCTACCGCACAATAATATCTCAGACGAACCCGGAGTCGGCCGAGAAGATCCGGGAGTGTCTTGAACGGCTGCCGTTCCGGTTCTCCTACGACGGCAAGAACTTCTCGATCAACGCAAAGCAGCTCGCCGAACACCTCGCGCCGTTCGGGAAATGCTACGAGAAGTACGTCCCCGACTACGCGAAGAGCCTCCCCCCGGAGCAGATCGGGATACTCCTCGATGCGCTCATGCTCGGTGACGGATACGTCAACAAGACGACCGGGGTCTCGATATACACGACCTCCTCGAAGAGACTGGCCGACGACGTCACCGAACTCCTGCTGAAGAAAGGGTGGTCGGGGAACGTCCACCTCAGGCGGGAGGCCGGGGAGGTCATACCCAACCCGCGGGGAGGGACTTCAGTAATTACTCACGATATCTTCCAGGTGACCTGCATCCGCGACGGCCAGAACGAGCCGAACGTCAATTCCAACGGGCAGCGGCAGATCGAGAAGCGGCCGTATAAAGGCACGATCTACTGTCTCGAAGTCCCAAACCACATCCTCTATGTCCGGCGTAGCGGCATCCCGGTCTGGTGCGGCAACTCGATCTCGGTCGCAAAAGCCGGCATCACCGCGACCCTGAAGTCCCGGTGCGCCCTCCTCGGCGCGGCGAACCCGAAACTCGGGCGGTTCGACCAGTTCGTTCCGATCGGCGAGCAGATCAACATGCCGCCATCGCTCCTCTCCCGGTTCGACCTCATCTTCGTGATGACCGATCAGCCGGAGGCCGAGCGCGACGGGGCGATTGCGCAACACATCATCAAGACTCACAGTGTGGGCGAGCTCATCAAGCAGCACGCGTACGAGCCGCTGCCCGACGTCGACGACGAGTACATCGAGCGGGCGCTTGCGCCGGTCATCCCCGACATCGACCCGACACTCTTACGGAAGTATATCGCCTACGCGAAACGGACGTGCTTCCCCATCCTCTCCGACGGGGCGAAGGAGGCGCTGATCGCCTACTACATGCGCCTGCGGAACCTCGCGAGCGGAAACAAGCCCGTCCCGGTCACCGCCCGGCAGCTCGAGGCGCTGGTCCGGCTTGCGGAGGCGAGCGCGAGGATGCGGCTCTCGAACACCGTCGATACGGAGGACACCGACCGGATATTAAAGATCGTGGATGCCTGTCTCCGGCAGGTGGCCTACGACGCAGAGAGCGGGAGTTTCGACATCGACAAGCTCGTGACCGGGGTCACGAAGTCGCAGCGCGACATCATCCGGTCGGTGAAGGAGACGATCCGCAACGTCTCCGGCGACTCCGGCGGCCAGGCGAGGGTCGACGAGGTGATCGAGATCCTGGTGCAGCAGGGTTTCTCCCGCGACAAGATCGAGCACACCCTCGAGCAGCTGAAACGCGGCGGCGAGGTGCTCGAGCCCCGGCACGGGCTGGTGAAGTTGATCGGGTGAGGGGAGAGGGCTGCCCATTTTCTCGCGAAGGGCAGACCGGGTTTCTCGCGTTAGATTCCCGGCACGGCTTTCGAGTAGGTATCCCCACGCGGGAGGGGCGGGAAGTCGCGGCTACCCTGTCTTCAGGGGAATACGCCGGATTTTTCTGGAGTTAAGAGACAAAACCATCATCTGTAAGGATCTTTTTTATCTTGCTCACCAGAAATCTTGCCGTGGCAAGGGCGCCTTCTGCATCGGTACGGGTGACGACAGAACTGTGATCGTACGTGGCCGCATGCCGTTTCCTCCGCATCCGGTCAAAGGCGGCAACCTCATCCGGGGTGAGGTAGAACTTCAGGAACTCCTTTACTGAAACGTGCCCTTCGCCGCCCTTCGGCCGATAACCCCTGGAGAAGATCAGTGCCCTTCCCGCCGAGAGGGCGGCGTTGTAGGAGATGTTATACGCCCATTCGTTGCTGATCTCAAGGTTCATCTCGGCGGCATGGAGATCCCGTTCCGCAATATCGATCGCCTCCCTGACGGTGCTCTGATCGATGGGTATCCTCTCAATCTTCCCTTCCATCTCCAGGCGTTTGACCACAGCAACCCTCACCCAGGATCATGACTTTTGGTTTACTCAGAACATTGGTGACGAACGGATCGGCCCTGTCGATGCGTTCCCGTAATTCTTCTTTCTTCACCAGCGTATAATTGATCTCCCTTTGCAGGGTTCTCTCGCTCTCGTTTATCAGAGGGATCAGGCGGCTCTCATCGACCTCCCCGACGATGAAGAGATCAATGTCGCTCTTTGCGCCTGCCGTTCCGGAGGCGAACGAACCGTAGATGAATATGCACTCGAGATCGCCGAGTTCGTCAAGTTGCTCTTTGAGAACCCGGGCGACGCCTTCTGTCTTAAGAACCAGTCTCTGCAACTCGGGGTAGAGGAAAAAATTTTGGTCGGCAGTGTAGTATGTCTGATTCCCCTTTGTCTCCGATCTCAGCAGGCCGAACTCTTCGAGGTGCGCGAGTTCCTTTCGGACAAGAGCGTAGTTCTTCCCGACCAGCCGCTCGACCTGGCGGATGTAATACTCCTTATCGGGGTTTAAGAGGAACAGGGTGAGTACCTTCACTCTCGTCTCTGAGGATATGAGAGCCTCGAGCATACAGGAAGAGTGTCGCCGGTTGATTATAAAAAGTAATCTATTGATTACTTATTGTACTCTACTGAGTATGTTATGTAACCAGGATGCGGCATACGGAGTTCGTGAGAACGGGCTCGGCGGTCGGTTACAGATAACCCGTACGGGCACATCGCGGGTGGCAGGTCATAGGCTTCCAGGCAGGATGTTAATGACCTGTCCCGACGATTCGGATTGTCTGCCGAAGGCTATCATAACCCGCATAGCCTGCCTCGCCGTGAGAACAGCCCGTCTCCTCCACTCTCCGCCCCAGGGGGGATCCGCCGGCTCACTTTCACGAACAGCCCCCGGACGTGTAGATGATTGTGAGAGAAATGCTATATAGATCTGCGTCTATCTCCTTGTGCGGATGCCCAAAACGCGCTCGCAGAACGGCGAAGGTTCATCCATCCCTCCACGGCCGGATGAATCCCCCACTGTCCGAAGGCGAGAGCATGGTTCGCATTCCACGTACATAAGGTTGAACCTCGTTTGCCTCGGGAGGGGTGTTGTAGGAGGAAAAATCACGTGAAGCCCCATTATATCATGGTCATACTCTCGTTTATTCTCCTCACCGCGGGGTGCATCGAGCCCGTGACTGTCGATCCCGCAGAGGTTACGCCGTCGCCCATAACCGAACTTCCCCCCGATAATGCACCGTCACTCAGAGATTCAGCCTTCATCAGGATCGAGGCGTGGGAGGACCCCGCCGAATACACGAGTTTCTCCCCGCCGTCATACATCCCCGGAGAGTATACCCTCTACGGCCTCCTGATATCCACCGCCTGGAACGAGTCCTACGGCCACTACACGACGATCGGCGAGACCCTGCGCTACGCACGTAACGATACGATGCAGAACGCATCGTGGACTACCGATATGACGCTGCTCGAAATCACCTGGAGCAACTACGGGTACAACCCCTATGCAAAAGATCAGATTGTTAACAGCGAACCAAAACCCGTTGATATCAGGGGATATGCGGGACGGATCTACGAGACCAAAGAGGAACACCTGATCGTCTGGACAGCGGCCGGGAACGCTACGTATCAAGTGCGCGGGTCGCTCGACCGCGAAGAGTTGATCCGGGTGGCGCGGTCGATCGTTTGCTAAAGTATATCGCTGGACAGGTCGAATACCCCACTGACCGCCCCCATTCTGATCGAATAGAGGAGAGATGAGCCCATGAAGACCTTAAAAATCATCGTCGAGAAACATCCTGACGGCTATGTCGCCTACCCCCTGGGTCTGAAGGGTGTCGTCGTTGCAGAGGGGGATACCTACGAAGAGGCGCTTGCCGAGGTGAAATCTGCCATACAGTTCCACATAGAGACCTTCGGGAACGATGCGTTCGAGAACAACGATATTATGGAGACCATCGTCGCCGAAGTTGCCGTATAGATGAAGTTCCCGCACGACGCGCCCCAGCGGAAGGTGCTGAAAACGCTGGAAGCGCTCGGTTTTCAGGTCGTCAGGACGGGCAACCATATCGCGCTTATCCGCAGCAATCCGGACGGCACAACGACGCCGCTCACGATGCCGAACCACCCCAAACTCAAAGGCCCGACCCTCCGAACCATTGCACGCAGGCAGGTATCTCTCGAGAAGAGTTCCTGCGTGTTTATGAGCGCGTGTAAAACAGAACCTCTTCTTTCTCACCTCCCCCGGGGGCGCACCTTCTTACTCCCATACCCCCAAACCTACTAACCATGATCACCGACCGCGAGAGAGCGGCGTTTGAGGCCGGGATCAAACTCGGCGCCCTCTACCACCAGTTCGTCGGGACCCCCATCGCGCGCGAGACCGCCGGCGCCGTTGAGACCGCCATCGAGCAGGCCGTCGGCCTCCAGCCCTACGTGACGGAGATCACTGTCCGGCTGAACCGCGACATGATGGTCTCGAACCGGTTCGGCTACTCGGAACTTGCCGGGAAGATGTTCGACGCCGAGATCACGACCGAGGTCGGGACGGCCGTCTGCCGCGCCCGGCTGCGCCTCGAGGACGACTACCCCATGATGGAGATCGTCGAGTTCCATGAAGCTCCCCGCGATACCGATCACTGACGACCATATCCACATCGACCCGAACAACGGCCGGGGGATCGAGGCCGCGAAGGACTTTCGCCGCAGCGGAGGGACGCATATCTTCCTGGTCGCGAAACCCTCCTGGTCGTTCGGGGTCGAGCCGTCCGCTGGAGAAGACTACCGGGAGGTCTTTGATAGAACACTCCATGTGGCGGAGATGGTCCGGGAGACCGGGCTCGTCGTCTACCCGGTCCTCGGCGTCCACCCGGCGGAGATGAACCGTCTTACCGCACGGATGACCCTGGACGAGGCCGCCGGCGTGATGACGGCCGGGCTCGACCTCGCCGCCTGCTACGTCAAAGAAGGCAGGGCCGTCGCCCTCAAGAGCGGCCGTCCCCACTACGAGGTCGCGCCGGAGGTGTTCGCGGCCTCGAACGCCGTCCTCTACCACGCGCTCGAACTCGGGGCCGACTGCGGCTGCGCCGTCCAGCTCCACGCCGAGAGCGGTCCCTGTACCGACGTCGTCGATATGGCACGGCGGGCGGGCATCCCGGTCGAGCGGGTCGTGAAGCACTTCGCGACGCCCGACACACCCCTCACGCCCTCATTCATCGCGCGGCACGAGGAGATCCCCGCGCTTGCCCGGTCGGGCCGCCTGTTCACGATGGAGAGCGACTACATGGACGAGAACTCCCGGCCCGGCGCGGTCATCGGGCCGAAGTCGGTGCCGCGGTTCACGCGCCGGTACCTGGAAGAAGGGCTCATCACCGAAGAGGACGCCTGGCGCATCCATGTGGAGACACCGTCGCGCACCTACGGCGTGGATATCGCGCTTCCTTAACGGAACTGCGCACCTTTTTGACGGCTCGCGTCAAACGGTATGTGATGTACTTAAAAGTGCACCGCATACCGGGCGCCGGTGAGGTGGTGGCTGCCTGTGACGCTGAACTCATGGACGCCACCCTGATGCACGGCGACGTCGAGGTCTGCATCACCGGAGGATTTTACGGTACAGAGCGTACCGGCGAAGAAGACGTCCGGGGTGCTCTCGCGACTGCAGAGAACGTTAATATCATCGGGAAGCGCGTCGTAGCCCTCGCCGTCGCCATGGGCCTCATCGCCGAGGAAGACTGCATCATGATCGGCGACGTGCCGCACGCCCAGATATTCAGGATCTGAACCATGACCATCCAGACGAGCATCTGTCCCCGCTGCGGGAAGCCGAGCGAGGAAGGAGTCTGCCCGGAGTGCCGGGCGGCGGATGTGCGGCTGCTGACCTGCGAGCCTTACGTGACCACCGTCTACTGTCCGGTCTGCGAGTCGCAGAAACGCGGCAAGACCTGGTCCGACCTGCAGATGCCCCACGTTGACCTCGTCACCGAACTGGCTGTATCGGCGGTCAGCATCCACGAGGATGCGAAGGATATCCGGATCGCCGTCCGGTCCGAAGATATCGCGTCGAACAGGACGGCCTGCACCGTCGAAGTGGAGGCTGCTCTCTATGGTGTCCCGGTCCGGGAGACCTGCGAAACCGAGATCCGCTGGCAGAAGGAGTCCTGCGACCGGTGCAGCCGCATCTCCGGGGGCTACTACGAGGGGATCGTCCAGGTGCGGGCTACGGGCAGGAAGATCAACGCCTACGAGCGCGAGGTCGCCGCGAGCCTTGCACAGCAGGCCGAAGAGTCGCTCCAGCAGTCGGGCGACCGATTCTCGTTCATATCGGATCTCGAGGACGCAAAGGACGGCGTCGATATCACCGTCGGGACGCAGCACCTCGGCCAGGATATCGCGAGGGCGATCACGGGGGCGCTCGGCGGGCGGTTCACGACCCACCCGAAACTGGTCGGCGAGAAGGACGGAAAAGCGCTCTATCGGGTCACCTACTCCATCCGGCTGCCGTTCTACCAGAAAGGCGACGTGGTGGTATCCCGCGGCAACTACTTCGAGGTGCGCGAGATCGACGGACAGCGCCTCCGGGTCTTCGATCTCGCGGCCGGCGTTGCCCGGACGCTCACCGAGGCCGAGGTCGAGCGCCTCATCGGGAACGTGCGCGAGGCCGAGTCCGCGCTCGTCGTCTTCACGCAGCCGGGCGTCGTGGGGCTGATGGACCCGAGAACCTACCGGACACGGGAACTCAATACGGTCCCCTGGACGTTCCCGGTGGAGGGGCAGCCGATCCGGGTGCTTCGCGACGAGGAGCAGGACCGGCTGGTCATCGTCGGGTGAGTCCTGCCATGCGTGCACGGAAGGTGCCGGCGGCCGCCCTTGCCGATATCGCGGACGCGGAGTGGGTGGACACCTCCCGCCGGCCGTATGTCGAGGGCGGCATCGCCTGGGTTCCGGTCAGGGAGGGCTATTCTGCCGATACGGATCTTCCCGAGCGGGAGACCTACCGGGGCCGGGGCTACCACCTCATCGGCGACGTCGCGGTGCTCCACGGCGACGCGCCGACGGAGGAGGAACTCAGGGCGATCGTGGAGCACTGCCGTCCCCGGGGCGTCGTCCGGGTGAAGGGATTTTTGAGTGAGATGCGCGTCCCGGAGACTGAGATCCTCTACGGGAGCGCAGGCGAGGTGCGGCACCGCGAGCAGGGCTGCACGTTCTTCCTCGACCCGACGAAGGTGATGTTTTCGCAGGGAAACCGCGACGAGAAGGCGAGGATCGCCGCTCTCGTCCGGCCCGGCGAGCGGATCGCCGATATGTTTGCCGGGATCGGCTACTTCACCATACCGGCGGCCATGAGCGGTGGACGGGTCCACGCGATGGAGATCAACCCAATAGCCTTTGAATACCTGCAACGTAACATTATGGCAAACCACGTCGCGGACAGAGCCTCGGGCGAACTCGGCGACTGCCGGGAACTCCTCTCCGGGGTCTACGACCGGGTCCTGATGGGGCATTTCGACGCCCCCTCGATGCTCGCCGACGCCCTCGCCCACGTCCGGGCGGGAAGCGTGCTCCACGTCCACAGCATCGGGGACGCGGGCGAGACGATCCGGGAACGGGTGGACGAAGCCGGCTTTTCGGCGGCGGTGACCTCTCGCCGGGTGAAGAAGTACGGCCCGCACGCGTGGCATATGGTGCAGGATGTGACGATATCGTGAAGACGCTTTCGGGAAAGACGGTGGTGCTTGCCGTGACGGGGAGCATCGCAGCCGTCGAGACAGTGAAACTCGCCCACGCCCTGCGCCGCCGGGGCGCGACGGTGCAGGCGGTGATGACGGGGGCGGCGGCCGGGATCGTCCACCCCGACGCCCTGACCTACGCAACGGGGCGGCCGGCGATCACGGCGATCACCGGTATGGTGGAGCACGTCCTCTACTGCGGGGAGGGCGGAGAGGCGGATCTCCTTCTCATTGCGCCCGCTACGGCGAACACCATCGGCAAGATCGCCTGCGGGATCGACGATACTCCGGTGACCACCTTCGCGACGACGGCGCTCGGTCGGGGGATGCCGGTGGTAGTCGTGCCGGCGATGCACGAGAGCATGTACCGCCACCCGGGGGTTGCGGAGAACCTCCAGCGACTCCGCTCCTGGGAGATCGACGTCGTCGACCCCCGGATCGAGGAAGGGAAGGCGAAGATCGCCGATACCGATACGATCGTTCTCCACGCCGAACGGGCGGTCTCGGGCCGGCCGCTCGCGGGGAGACGGGTGCTCGTCACGAGCGGGGCGTGCGCGGAGCCCCTCGACGACGTCCGGGTTCTCACCACCCGCTCGACCGGGCGGATGGGAAGAGCGCTCGCACTCGAGGCCTTCCGGCTCGGGGCGGAGGTGACGGTGGTGCACGCGGGGTCGATCCCCTGCGTCCGAAACATCCGTGCGACGACCGCCGCGGAGATGCGGGGTGCTGTTCTCTCGGTCTGCCGCGACACCGGAGTCGACATCTACGTCAGCGCGGCCGCGATATCGGACTTCGCCCCTGAACGGCACGAAGGGAAGATCCCGAGCGGTTCGCCCCTGACCGTCCGGCTCGAGCCCCTCCCGAAGGTCATCGACGAGGTGATGGCGGCATGCAGCCCCGTGACGGTGGCGTTCAAACTGGGCTGGGATGAGGAGGAGCGGGCGAGAGCGATGCTTGAAGGGGGTGTGCGGATGGTCGTCGTGAACGCTCCCCCGACGATGGGCGCGGAGGAGGGATCGTTCCGGATCGTGACGGCAGATAGCGTCACCGACGTCTCCGGGAGCAAAGAGGAGGTCGCCAGGGCGATATGGTCCGGACTGCTATAGCGTTCTCACCCGGGCATATATCCGGCTACTTCAAGCGCGTCGAGGGGGCCGGCCCGGAGAAGACCGGGAGCGTCGGGGCCGGCGTGGTCATCAGTGAAGGGGTGCGCTCGACGGTCGAACCCGCCCGCGAAACAAGCGTCCGGGTCATCCGGCAGGGTCACGCGAGCGCCGGGTCGCCGCCGGTCGAGTACGCCCTCGAACGGCTGGGGGTCGCAGCCCGCGTCACGACGGAGTGCCGGCTCCCCATCGGCGCCGGGTTCGGCCTCTCGGCGGCGGCGCTGCTTGCGACGCTCACGGCCGTAAACCATCTCTTCGACCTCGACCTCTCCGAGAACGAGGTGGCCGCACGGGCGCACGAGGCCGAGGTTCTCCACCGCACCGGGCTCGGGGATGTCGCCGCGAGCAGATCCGGCGGGGTCGTCTGCCGGAAGGGGCCGGGGATCCACGCGGAGATCACCCGCATCTACCCACAAGAGCCCCTCTATGCCGTGAGCCTCGGTCCGCTCCCGACCGCTTCGGTCCTCTCGTCTCCCGGGGCGATGGCACGGATAGCCGCCGCATACCCGGACCGCTGCCCCCGTGACCTCCCCGACTTCTGCCACCTCTCGCGGGGGTTCGCCGAGAAGAGCGGGCTTATTGCGCCGGAGGTCCGGCGGGTGCTCGACGCCTGCGACGCCGAGAGGGTCCCGGCGAGCATGACAATGCTCGGGAACGGCGTCTTTGCCTGCGGTGAGACTGCGGAGCAGGTGCTCTCTCCGTTCGGGGAGGTCTACACCCTCCGCGTCGCCCGCAACGGCGCATACCTGATCGAGGTGAAACCATGATTCCGAAAGACCATCCACGCTACCGTTCTCTTGTCGCCCGCGAACGGATTGCCCGGTGCGCCCGCGAGGGTATCGTCGCACCGGAAGGGCTCGCCGCCCACGGGCGCGGAGAAGCGTTCGACTACCTGATCGGCGAGAAGACGATCGAAAGCGCCGCCCTCGCCGCCCGGACGGCTGCGGCGATGCTGCTCTCCGCCCGGCACGCGGTGATATCGGTGAACGGCAACACCGCGGCGCTTGCGGCGGCGGAGATCGCAGCGCTCCAGCGGGCGAGCGGCGCGGACGTCGAGGTGAACCTCTTCCACCGGACAGAGGAGCGGATCGAGCGGATCAATCGGCTCCTTACGGAGCACGGCGCCCGTGTCCTCACGGGAACGCCGGAGCGGATCGTCCCGCTCTCCCACGACCGGGCGCTCTCGCTCCCGGAGGGTATCGGGGACGCCGACGTGGTACTCGTGCCGCTCGAGGACGGGGACCGGTGCGCCGCGCTCCGGGAGATGGGGAAGGCGGTCATCACGATCGACTTGAACCCGCTCTCCCGGACCTCCCGCACGGCGACGCTGACGATCGTCGACGAGGTGACCCGCGCCCTCCCCGCGATCACCGCGGCGTGCGCCTCCCTCGAGCCCGGCGAGGCCGAACGACTGATCGCCTCACTGGACAATACCTATCTCCTTCGGGCGGCAATAGATGAGATGAGAGAGAGACTGGCCCATGCTCTGGAGTGAGGTCTACCGCCCGAAGCGGTGCGACGATATCATCGGACAGGACGAGGTCGTTCGCCACATAACGGCGTTCGCGGATTCGGGGAGCGTGCCCCACATGCTCATCTCCGGCCCGCACGGCACCGGGAAGACCGCGGCCGTCGAGTGCCTTGCGCGAAGGCTCTACGGCGAGAACTGGAAGGCGAACACGACCGTCTTCAGCGCGACCGACCTTCTCGGGAGAGGGAGGAGCGCGCTCGAGTCGGACGAGCGGTTCAGCATGGTCTACCGCAAGGACCGGAGCCTGATCGTCAACTTCAAACAGATCGTGAAGTGGTACGCCTCGATGCGCCCGCTCGACGCCGACTTCAAATTGATGGTCTTTGAGGACGCGCACGGCCTGACGTTCGAGGCGCAGCAGGCGCTCCGTCGGACGATGGAGCGATACAGCGCCACTTGCCGGTTCATCTTCGTCACCGTCCGCCCCTCGACGATCATCCCGGCCATCGCGTCGCGCTGCCTGCCGCTCTTCTTCGCCCCGATCGAGAGCGCGCTCGTCCGGGCCCGGCTCGATGAGATCCTGGCCGCGGAAGGGGCTGCGGTTCCGGCCGACGACATCGACCTGATCGTGTATACCGCGCAGGGAGACCTGCGGCGTGCGATCATGTACCTGCAGATCGCCGCGAGAGCGGAGAAGGACTTCGACCTCGCGGAGATCTCGCGTTCCGAGACCGCGAACGTCGCTACGTCGGCGTTCGTCGCCCTCCGGGACGGCAACTTCGGCGCCGCCCGCCGGATCGCCGAGTCGCTGATGATCGAGTACGGTCTCTCGGCGCGGGAGGTCGTCGGCGAACTCCGGCAGGCGGTCAGGCGCGAGTACAACCATCCGGCCCTTGCCGTCGCGCTCGCCGATGCGGATCTCCGGCTCACCCACAACGCAAACGATTTCGTGCAGATCAATGCACTGCTTGCCCGGATCGCCCGGGAGGTGTTCAGTGAAGAAAGTACAACAGCATTATGACGAGGTCGCGGATATCTACGACGAGCGTTACGACGGCAGCCGCGGGAAATATTATCACGGGCACATCTCCGACCACGTGATGCGGGAGCTCCCGAAAGATGGGTTCCTTCTCGACGTCGGATGCGGAACCGGACTCTTCGTGCAACGCTACGTCGAGGAGGGCGGCCGGGCGGTGGGGCTCGATATCAGCCCGGGAATGGTCAGGCACGGGCGGCAGCGGTGCCCGGAGAGCGGGTTCTGCGTCGGTACGGCCGACGTCCTCCCGTTCCGGGACGGCACGTTCGACGCCCTTGCAAGCCTGCTCGCCTTCAGTTACGTTCCCGACCCGGAGGGGATGCTCCGGGAGTGCTACCGGGTCCTGAAGCCCGGTGGTCGGATCGCTGTCTGCACCCTCTCACGGACGGTCTTTACGAGCATCGTTCCCGTCGTCTACCAGATGGGGGAGAAGGTCGGTCTGAAGAAGGTGGGCGTCGGGGACTTCGACGAGCACTACTACACCAACGCCGAGATCGCCTCGCTCTTCCGCGAGGCCGGGTTCGAGGATGTCTCGGTCGGCCGATGCTCGTTTGCACACTTGAACCTCGCCGACCCGGTCTTCAACCTTGCACGGAAGGTGGAGCCGATCATCGAGGAGAAACTGCCGTACCTGGCGTATAACGTCTGTGCGGCGGGGAAGAAACCAAAAGATTAGGTTACGCCTTACCCTGCGGCAGACCGGCCCCCGAACAGGCCAGTTGCCGCAGCCGGGGTGTCCCCCCGTTCCAACTGGAGGTGGGGGCATAGCGACCCGGCCGCACGTTGAGACCGTACTTTAGCGTGGACGATAGCAGGAAGGTTGCATGCCGTTGTGCGACAACCGTATCCCATTAATCTTATCTCTGGAAAAACCAACATCACGGTCATACAGAGGTGCAACGTCGTGCTGGTCGCATTTGAAGTAACGTATGCCGAAGGATGGTGGAGCGCCAGCGCACATGCACCTGAAATTGCCATCTATGCCCGGGGTAAGAGCGTCGGAGACCTCATCAACAATATCCTGGAAGCAACGTCGCTCCATTACGCGGAAGAGCTCGAAGCGGGAGAACGGATCACCATTGTAACCAGGTATACATCAGAGACACCCGAACAGGAGAGCCCGATCCTGTCAAATTTCGAATTCAAGGCCGAGATCATTGCCGCGGCACCCGGTTGTTAGTGGTTTCAAGACGATCGAAGTCCTCGAAAAACCTGGATCTTCTTTTCTTCGGCAGACCGGGAGTCACGTTCAGATGCGTAACGTTGTGGGGGAAGTTGTCCCAAAACGCTGTTACCGGGAGGGGGACACCCCCTCCCGGACCCTCCCCCGAACGGCGATATCCAATGGAAAGCCGTTCACCCTTCTTGTTCAGAATGGTGGACACCTGAGAATTTAGGGCTCCGATTCAGGTATACCGAAGATTCAGAGATCTTTTTGAGATGACCTCCCGACCTCCTCACGAAGACCGGAGCCGGGAGAGGATCCGCTCCTTCTTCGCGAGCGCCGCCTCCGCCGCCCGCTCGACCCCGACCTTCATCTCCTCGAAGTCCCGTTTGTCTTCGTCCACGACCTTCTTCACCGGGGTGTATGCCGACTCCCGGAACCGGGGGGTGAAGTCCCGGATCTCGCCGCCGACCGAGAGGACGGACTCGGGCGCTCCTTCCTCGACGTAGCCGACCTCTTTCATCGCGACGCCCGCGGACTCGACGACCCGCCGGATCTCCGGCGCAACCTCCGGCGGCGCGACGACCAGGAGGGCATCGAGCGAGACACCGAGGTAGTCGATCTCGAGCGCGTCGAGCATCTCAAGCACCTTCGGCCGGACAAGGGTACGGAGGTCGTCCTCGACGACGACGATCCGGCAGCCGGCGGTCTCGGCCATCTCGTAGGCGTCGCCCCGGAGCCCGCCGTTCGTGACGTCGGTCATGGCGTGGATGCTATTGAGGACACTGCTCGCAAGCAGCGCCTCGCAGGCCTTGAGGAAGTGAAGGTTGATCGTCTCCTCGACGACCTCGGGGAACCCGGAGTAGATCGCGGCGGTGGCGATCGTCCCGCCGCCTGCCCCCTCGGTCATGAGGAGGACGTCGCCGGGGGCGATCTGCTTCCTCGCGGTGAGGTGGTTCGCGACACCGACGGCGCCGACGCACCCGGTCATCCGGGAGCCGAGCACCATGTCCCCGCCGATGCGGAGGGTGGAGCCGGTGACGAGCGGGACGCCCATCGCCTCGCCGACGGCGGAGACGCCTGCCGTGTAGTCGAATATCTTCGCAACGTCGCCGTCGTCGGCGACGTGGATATCGGAGAGGAGCGCGACGGGTTTTGCGCCCATGACGTAGACGTCACGGAGCGTCGCCCGGGTGACGTGGAATCCGGCGAGGAAGGGGAAGTCGGAGAGGCGGGAGTGCATCCCGTCGACGGTGGTGATGATGTAGTCTCCGCCGGCACGGACGGCGCCGGCATCGTCCATCTCGTCGACGCCGACCGCTGCCTCCGTCCGGCCGATGATCCGGGCGAGCTGCCGGTGGGCGAAGAAGTCGCCCGACCCTCGTGAACCGACGCCGAACTCGCCCATCGTCGAACCGGAGGGCTCGAACGCGAAGAGGTCGCCGGAGAGCCCGGTCGAGTTCTTCGCTTCGGCAACGACCGCCCGGGCAAATGCCTCGGCGTATGCGGGTGTTACGCGGTGGTGCTTGATCGAGAGGATATCCCGGGAGAGAAGGCGCACGATCTCGTCGTCAGGGGTGCCGGCGGCGAGGTGCCGGCGGCTGATCTCTTCTACATCCATTGTAAGAGTGGTCGGTGCAGAACGAGATAAAGGGAGTGGCGCAGGAGAGGCAAAGATTCAAGCAGATCCCGGGCGACACCTGATGGATGACGGGTGGAGAGATGATCGCCGCCTGCTCCATCGCCGGTTCGGACTCGGGGGGAGGGGCAGGCATCCAGGCGGACTTGAAGACGTTCACGGCGCTCGGGGTCTATGGACTGACGGTCGTTACGGCGGTGACGGCCCAGAACACCCGCGAGGTGCGGGGGACCTGGATGCTCCCGCCCGACGCGGTCCGGGCGCAGATGGAGGCGGTCGCCGACGGTTTCTCGATAGGGGCGTGGAAGACCGGGATGCTCGGGAACGCCGCAAACGTCCGTGCGGTCGCAAAGACCCTGCCGGAGGATGCCGCGCTCGTGATCGATCCAGTGATGATCTCGACGTCGGGCCACCGGCTGCTTGCGGAGAATGCCGTCAGGGACCTCGCGGAACTCCTCATCCCCCGGGCGGCGGTCGTCACCCCGAACATCCCGGAGGCGGAGGTGCTCAGCCGGATGCGGGTCACGACCGTCGAGGAGATGGCTGACGCCGGGCAACGGATCCTCGACCTCGGCGCCCGTGCCGTGGTGGTGAAGGGCGGACATCTCACCGGCGGTGCAGCGGTCGATATCCTGGTCGACCGGGACGGTGGGTTACAGCTCTCCGGGGAGCGATACCCCTACTCGGTACACGGGTCGGGATGCTGCTTCTCGGCGGCGCTCGCTGCCTGCCTTGCCCGGGGGATGCCCGTGGAGGAGGGGTTCCGCGCGGCAAGGGGGTTCATCGATACGGCCATCCGGGAAGCAGCGGGAGGATCCGGGCCGGTCAGGATCGTCAATCCGGGAGGAACAACCTTTTACAGGGTTTGAAACGATATTTCCACATTACCGAGATCATCTGAATTTTGTTTCCTCCTTCCCCGGGGAAACATGCATTTAATCACCTGGCGAAGCCCCGACAAAACTCCCAGATACTCCTCATTATACGGTAGAAACGAAAAACAATCCACTCAGATTATAAAAACAAATGCGGAATTGTTATTAATAAAAACTTGTAACTACTGTATGAATGGATGAGATCGACGACGCGATCCTTCGGGAACTGCAGAAAGACGGGCGAATGTCTATGGCAGAACTCGGCTCAATGCTGGGTATCGCGCCGTCGACGGTCTTTAAACGGATCGAGAAGCTGAAGAACGCCGGTATCCTCGAGCGGTTCACGATCGTCATCAACCAGAAGTGCTTCGAGCATACTCTGGTCGCTTTTCTGAACGTCAGGGTTCACCCCGACGGGAAACCGGAGGTCGAAGAGTTTATGCGGAGTCTCCCGAGCATCCTTGAACTCTACGAGGTTCTTGAGCCCGGCGACTTCTTCGTCAAGGTCCGGGTGCAGAACATATCCGAGCTGAAACGGAGCGTGCTCGTCCCCCTCTCCGGCCTTCCGGGAGTGAGGGATATCCAGACGATCATCTCGGTGAGGAAGGTCAAGGAACAGACATGAACGGAATGGAAGTTGAGACCATACAGCAGATGCTTGCGATCGTGACGCTTCTTTTGGGAGCGCTCCTCATCGGCATCATCTTCAATGCCTACCGGATCGTGAGGCAGCCTACCCTGCTTCTCTTCATCTACGGGCTGTTTACGCTGGTGGTAGGGATCACGTTCGCCGATCTCGTGAGCATCTTCACGCCCGATGCCTTCATCGTCGCCTGGTCGGCGATCTTCTCCCGCATCGTGGTGATCCTCGGCCTCTGCGTGATGGCTTACGGTATCCTGAGAGGGTAATATGCGCACCGGTACTTCGTTTGCCCGGGACTGGCAGCTGATCAAGGTGGCACGGTCGCTGCAGCGGCACGACGTCACCGGATCGCTCGTGCAGAAACTCCTTGCGGACGCCCCGGCCGGGCTCACGGAGCGGATCGCCGCCATCGCCAGGCGGCTCGGCGAAGAGAACGGAACGGAACTCCTCACTCACGCTGAGGAGCAGCTCAATCCCCCAACCCTGATGGAGGGGCTCCTCCTGACGTGGGGGATCCCCTGCGAGTCCTCGGACGCCGCCGACGGTGGCGTGGCTATCGCGATCGACGGCGCGGCAACGGCGGTCCGGGAAGCCTTCGCGGACGTCCGGGTGGCCGAGCCCTACCTTGAGGGCTACGCCCGGGCGCTCCAGCGCGACGCGGTGCTCGAGCACGGCGGCGGCGGCAGGATGACGATCCGGTTCCCGCCCCGAAACGGGTAGGCGGCGGCTCGTTCTTCGGCCGGGGAGCCGGCGAGTGCAGCCGCATCTTTTCACGAGCGTTTTTGCAAATCTTTATCTCCCGTGCGGTCGGCTTGCTTATTTACAAGGAGATTGTATGAAGACGGACGGGACACGTACGTGCCAGAGCTGCGGGATGCCGATGAGCGAGAAGGAGCAGTTCGGGACGGAAGCGGACGGCGCACTCTCGAAGGATTACTGCACCTACTGCTACCAGGAAGGGGCGTTCACGGCGCCCGATATCACCATCGATGAGATGGCGAAACTTGGCGGGGGGATGATGGCGCAGATGTATGCGATTCCCCCCGAGAAGGCGATAGCGTTCACGAAGGAACAGATATCGTGCCTGAAGCGGTGGGCCGGCCGGGAGATCGCGCTCTGCGAGAGCTGCGGGATGCCCCTTGCCCGCGACGAGGACGCCGGGACGGAGGCGGACGGGTCGCTCTCGGTGAGATACTGCACCTACTGCTACCGCGACGGGGGATTCACGGAACCCGATCTGACGCGGGAGGGGGCGGTCGAGCAGTACGCGCCGATGATGGCCGAGAACCTCGGGATGCCGCTTGAGAAGGCGAAGGAGATGGTCGGCCAGTACCTCTCGACGCTGCCGAGGTGGCGGGAGTAAGGGGGCAGGATGACATCTATATATCCGATATTAGTGTAGCTATTACAGGACATGAAACCGGGAACCGACATCCACACCCTTCTCATCCAGAAACGGGACGAGATCCTCGCCCTCGCACACCGGAGGGTGCAAAGAACGTCCGGGTTTTCGGATCCGTGGCACGGAACGAGGCCCGGGCAGACAGCGATATCGATATCCTGATCGACCTTGACCCCGATCGGAGTCTTCTTGATGTGGGGGGCCTTGCCATGGATCTATCCCTCCTGCTCGATCGCCCGGTCGACGTCGTGACCGAAGCGGGACTCCGGGAGCGGAACCGCTCAAGGGTGATACGGGAAGCGCGGCCCTTATGAGAGACGATCGCGAACGGTTACTGGATATTATCGAAGCCATCGAGCGGATTGAACGGGTGTCGGTGCGGGGCCGTGAGCACTTCTACAATGGCGAAATGGCACAGCGTCTTGGGTCATCCACCACCTCCAGATCGTCGGGGAAGCGGTGCGAGGGATCTCTCCGGAGTTCAGGGCCGCAAACCCGGGTATCCCTTGGTCGGACATCATCGGGATGAGGAACGTTCTTATCCACCACTACTTCGGGATCGACCGGGATGCGGTCTGGAACGTGGCCGAACACGATCTCCCGATGTTGAAAGAACAACTTCTATCCCGGATTCGGGAATAGGACCCATTGAGGAGAAGGTTCCTGGCTCCCACCGCCACGCTCTTCTGCCACCCCTACAATATTAAGCAGGGGACCGCACTGGTGTCGCGTGCCGGCTCATGAGTTGGGATTGATCTATTCGTTTCGCAGTTTTCGCGACACATCAATACTTCCGATAGACGTTACTCCGGTTTCCGACCTCGATCACGGTTATGGTCATCACCCCGTTCTCGATGGCGAGAATGATCCGGTACGGCCCCACACGATGAGAATACAGCGGGCTACTCTGGTGTCCTTTCAGTTTTTTGACATGTAAACGGGGAAACGGTTCTTCTGCGAGAGAGGTTAATTCGTCTTTGATCCGTTTTCCATCAGATTTCGGGAGATGTTTCAGATCACGTTCCGCTCCGCGGGTGAATTCGATCCGCCAGATCATTCCAGGCCCAGTTCCTGAGCGATCTCCTCAAGCGAGCGGCAGCGACCGGACCGCATGTCTGCAAGCCCTTCTTCGATACGCTGCAGCGTCTCTTCGGAGAGCGGTTCCGGATCGAATAATACGTCCATGATGCGGTTGAGCGTCTCGTCATCACTCTCCTGAGGGTGAACTTTCAGGGCGTCCAGGCGGGACTTGGTCTCCGGTTGAATCTGGATCGTCGTGGACATGATAAACCATAGGTTCATGAGAGGTATAAGGATTTTGGGTCACATTACACAGAGCGCCCCGGCGATCGCGGAGGCTATCCGGAACGTTCCGGTCCATGCATACTTCTGCGTGGATTCCGGTGAACCCTTCGTGGATCCGGCGCCACATACACCATATCGCCGGACCAGATCTGCACGGCAAAGAGCCGCACCGCGACTGCGGTGAATGTCGAGCCGGTCCTGCTGTACCGACATATCGGCGGCCGAATCCTGAGGGATGCCCCGGGGGAACAGCGTGCCGCCTACGGGAGAAAAATAGTCTCGACATTGTCGCGAGAATTGATGGCAGAGTACGGGCCGGGATACAGCGACAAAAATCTCTGGCGGATGAACAGGTCTTCCACCCGGTTTCCATCTCAAGAATCCTGACGATATCTGCGCTACTAACAACCGGAAGCTCTGGCAGCGGAATGCACCTGCAACTCTGTCTGCGTCAGGATTGTGATCTCTTCTTCCGGTTCGAGTTCATCCTCGAAATACAGAAGAACGGCTTCTTCGATCTTCTTGAGGAGTTCTTCAAAGTCCCTCCCATCGGTGAAGATGCTGTGTCCGACTGCGCGAGCAGATCAACGGCCGTCTTCATAGACCGTTTCAAATCGGATGATCATGATGTGAACTCCCGGGACGAGTATGGAACTTGAGGAATAATGATTTTTGTTGTAGTTATTTTACGGGGGTGAAGGGGGCGGGGCGGCACGTCCAAAAATCGGTAGGGAGGCGATCAGGAACCTGGAACGTGGTCGAACGCGACCCGCCGGCGCTGAAGGAATAACTCTTGCCCTTGATCCGGAAGTAGCGGCTTGCATAGGCAGGGTTGCCAGTACACAGCTCACGTTACAGGAGAGAGTCTAACGCTGCCCCATCACATGTTTCATATCCTATAATGACTTATAGGGATTTACATGTCCGCCACTACCGTCTGGATCACACTGGCGAACAAAGACCGCCTGGAGGGCCTGAAACGGCACCCCAGGGAGTCCTATAACGACGTTATCGGCCGCCTGCTCGACATGACCGTCGACGACGAGCCCCTCTCGGAGGAGGCCATCCGGGGTATCGAGGAAGCCCTGGAGGACATCAAGGCCGGCCGGCTCTACTCCGAGGACGATATCAAAAAGGAGTTTGGTGTAGAGGAATGACCTATACGGTCACCTACACCGCCCGGGCACGGCGGGATCTCCAGAACCTCCCGCCCGAGGCAGCCCGCCGGATCATCCGTTCAGTCGCCGGGATTCGGGAGAACCCCTACCGGCACGTCCGGAAACTGGCCGGGTTTTCCAGGACTCCCGTCTACCGGCTCAGGGTGGGCCAGTACCGGGTCGTGCTTACGATCGAGGATGAACGCCTCCTGATTCTTGTACTGGAGGCGGGGCACCGGAGCAGCATCTACCGTTAAGAACGCGGACGACCCCGCCCCCCCGGCCCTCCGCCACTTCTGTCGCCCCCGGGGAGGAGAACGCCCCGGTCGAAACCCTGGATACCCTTGTGGTGCCGGACGCGTATTTCCTGCCGGCCCCCATGATCCGGGAAGGGGTCTGTTTTGTCACCACCGATAACGTCCATATCCTGAGCAACCGTGACCGGATGAGGGGATCCTGCCGGTGTTTTATCCGGTCTTCCGGGCTGGTTAATCAAATGAATTATGTAATCCTACACAGATATGAGCAGATGAGGGGATGGGAGGATTCGTAAGAGCAGCACTTCTCCGTCATGCGATTCAACGATCATCTGCAGGGGATGATCTAAGGTTATGAGGCACTACAGATGAGTACGGAAGAACAGACATTCAATTTTGATGGACTGGTAGGGTCTTATCCGCCACGTTCATGATGAACTGGTTGCTCAGGCCAGTCGTGCAGTCAATATCAGCCTGACGCTCAGAAACTGGCTCATTGGTTGCTACATTGAGGAATACGAGCGTTCCGGCATTGATCGTGCGGATTATGGAGACAGGCTAATGGACAGGCTTGCAGAAATCCTGACGGCTCAGGGGATATCACGTTGCGACCGTCGGGAGTTGTACCGATATCGGCGGTTCTATCTCACCTATCCACAGATTGTGGAGGCACTGCCTCCACAATTGACGCAGTTCCTGATTGCATCGATTCGACAGAGACTTTTCGCTGGATCGGGGATTGACTCCCAGGATAGCGGATCTCTGATTGTGGAGTCAGCGACTCCACAATCCCGCATTGCAGGTAAGATATTGATCTCCAGACTCTCCTTTACCCATCTCGCGGAACTCATCAATCTGGAGGACGAAACCAGGCGCGCTTTTTACGAAGTCGAGTGCATCCGCGGTAATTGGTCGGTGCGCGAGTTGAAACGTCAGATTAACAGTCTATATTATGAACGCTCCGGGCTCTCGACCGATAAAAAGAAACTTTCAGAGGTGGCACAGCAGAATGCGGATCAGGCCGAGCCTAATCTGGCTATCCGTGACCCCTACATTTTCGAATTTCTGGGACTCAAGCCGAGGTCATCCCAAAAAGATCTCCGAACCTCCGGCACACCCTGATCGGAGCCCTTAATTACCCGGTATCCGCCATCTGAGCCACATCCTGAGCCAGGGGGGTGAAACGGCTTTCCACTGGATATCGCCACTTGGGGGAGGGTCTGGGAGGGGGTGTCCCCCTCCCAGCAATAGCGTTTTGGGATAACTTCGCCTGAAGAAGTGATGAGCGAATCACATCTGGAAAGTCAACTCCTCAAAAGGTTGGAAGCATTTCTTCTCGAGTTAGGCCACGGATTCTGTTTCGAAGCCCGGCAGAAACGCATACTCATTGGTGACGAGCACTTTTTTGTGGACCTGGTTTTTTACCACCGTATTCTTAAATGCCATGTACTGGTAGAGATGAAACTGGACGGTTTCAGTCATGAAAACATTGGCCAACTTAACACCTATGTGAGCTGGTATAGAGAGAACATGATGACTGAAGGAGATAACCCGCCGGTGGGTATCCTGCTCTGCACCCATAAAAATCAGGCGCTGGTGGAATACGCTCTGGCAGGCATGGACAACAATCTCTTCGTCTCCAGGTATCTGCTAAAACTGCCGGGAAAAGATGAAATGCAGGCTTTTATTGAAGAACAAATCCGTTCGGGAGTTTGAGACGGAAATAAGAGCGTATCGGATGATGTTCGGGATCGCTTTGTGCGTCCGGGGTGATCCGCTCATCTCCCATCATCGGGATGAGGAACATCCTCATCCACCACTATTTCGGGATCGACCGGGATGCAGTCTGGAACGTGGTCGAAGATGACCTGCTGGCGCTGAAGGGTCCTTGACCCTGGAGTAGCGGCTCCGGATTATGGTCGAGGCGGGGCACCGGAGCAGCATCTACCGTTAAGAACGCGGACGACCCCGCCCCTCTGCCACTTCTACCGCCCCCGGAGACTGCGATGCCCATGTCCCGGGGAGACAGTACTTCACTCGTTTCGGCACCCGAGACTGAGCAGTGCGGCCTCGTACAATACGGAAACGAGGAGTTGACAGCACTCGGAAACCGGACTTCGCACCTGATGGTGCTCACGTTCCTGCCTTTCGGCCAGTCGCGCTTCGCGGCTTCGCGTTCTTCGCGTGAGACCGTATTGGTATCTTCGCCTATCAACTCACGCGAAGGCGCGAAGAACGCGAAGAGAAGTCGATGGATCGACCTCTTGAAGACTACCTCAGCCATTTTAGCGAAGTACTGGGAGAGGAGAATGCCCCGGTCGAAACCCTGGATATCCCTGTGGTGCCGGATGCGCACTTCCCGCCGGTCTCCGTGATCCGGGAAGGGGTCTGCTTTCACCGACACCTATCCTGAGCGACCGGATGAGGGGATCCTCTCCGGGATCACCGTCAGGGAATCCGGGACGTTCCTCGCCGGTGAACGGGGTTAGCCGGGGGTTCGGGAGCGGGTACCGTTTCCCGTCTTACCGATATCCATCAATGCCCGGCATGATCCACGGGCACCGTCCCGCCCCACGACGCACAGGCACATCTCCCCGGAGACGGCTGCGGCTGCACGCCGCCCCGGATCCGGCCCGCTCGAACCACCATACCGCCCCACCCCGCCGCACCCGGGCGGCACGCCGGAAGGGGGCCTTTTTTATATGTGCATACCGATGAATTCGTATTACCCATAAAACGGCATTCTGAGCCTGTTGGTTCTTTTCGGCAAACCATGTATTCCATGAAAGATTCTTTCACACAACCGGCGACAGGGACATAAAATCATTCTGGAAAGAATCACTCCAATATCTTTATATATCTTGCAAAATCAGTTTATTTTATTGACTGCCTGTCCCATCGGGGCTCGGAGTCTAGAGGTGTGTATGATGAACTTCAAGAATGAAGAAGCAGTGTCGCCGGTCATCGGGGTCATCCTGATGGTCGCGATCACGGTGATCCTCGCCGCGGTTATTGCGGCGTTTGTGTTTGGAATGACCGGGAACGTGCAGACGACGAAGTCGGTTGCAGTTACCGCCAGTCAGAATGGACCGGACATTTCCCTGACCTACCAGGGTGGTGCCGATGCATCAACTCTGCAGTACCTGGCGATCACAATTGAGGCAGGTGCCACTCACAACGCTGCAGGTGACCCCGTACCAGCTGCGAAAGTTACAGAGTACACTCAGGGCGCCAGTGGAACCCTTGGACCCGACGTACCTGCAAGTGGTGCAACCCTCAGTGTCGGTTCAACGATGAAGATCGAGGAGATGGGCACCCCGCAGAGAGACCATGTTGTTGTCGTTGGTCACTTCGCCGACGGCTCTGAGAATGTCGTGCTCGACACTTACGTGTAAGCACCTTCCATGAACAATCCCCTTTTTTTAAAGAAAACGCTATTCATCACATTTCTCTGCTTCCTTCTCTCCCTGACGCTCGGTTATCCCCTCCTCTACCTCACCGACGAGTGGATCACCGCCGACCAGTTGAACCACCTCGTCACCGGAAACGACCTCCTCTACGGCTACTCGCCCTATGGAGCAGCTGACTACGCCGCCAACCACCACGACACCCTCTGCTACACCCTCGCCCTCCCCATCGTCTCGCTCCCGGCCTACTACCTCTTCTCGCTCTTCGGCGACGACTTCCGCCTCGTCGTCATCCTCCTCTGGTCCGCCCTCCTCCTCGCCCTGCTCCTCATGGTCGAGTTCTGGTTCCCGCGATATGCCCGCTGGCGGGGAGTCCCCTGGACGTGGGCCGGGATCATCTCCTCCGGCATACTCCTGATCCTCAACGCCGCACTCTACCGTCCGTTCTGGTTCGTGCGGGGGGTGCACCCCTACGACGTGGGGGTCTACCCCGAGGTCGCCGCAATCGTCTTTACAAACAGCATTGCCTTCGCCCTCCTCGCCGTCGTCGCCTTCCTGATCTTCCGCGAAGTCCTCGGGTCAGACCTCTGGGGGCTCTTCGGGCTCGCCGCGACGGTCTGCTGCTCCTCGTACCTCTTCTGGTCGGGGAACGCCAAGGACCACGCGCTCGTCGCCCTCCTCTTCACCGTCGCGCTCTACTGCTTCACCCTCTACCTCTCGCGGGAGAACATCCTCTACCTCTTTGGGTCGTTTATCGCCGTCGGGTGGACGGCGTTTGCGCGGCCTGAACTCGGCCCGGCGCTCGCCGCCGGGTTCTTCCTCTTCGGGGTCGCCGTCGCGGCCTCGAAGGGGCGGCGGGAGGTCGGGAAGGCCGTGCTCGCCGCCGTCGGGGTCCCGCTCGGCGCCCTCCCGCTCTTCGTGAACAACTGGGGGCTCTCCGGCAGCCCCCTCGTCCTCCCCTGGACGGCGGGGTATGCCTCCGCCGCGGGGAAGGCGCCGCAGGGTTTCCTGAGCACCGTCGCCGGGCACTACGCCCCGCCGCCCGGCGACCTCCTCACCGGCCTCTACGGCGCCTTCTTCGAGCCGGTCAGGGCCGGAGCCGCCGCATTCTTCCAGGTCTCGCCGGTCTCGTTCTTCGCCCTCCTCCTCGCCGGAGTAATCGGCTACGCCATCATCCGCCGGAGATCGACCGGGATCGACTCACGGGACGCTCGGCTCCTCGCCTTCTTCGCCCTCGCCGCCGTCCTGGTGGTGCTCACCTACGCCCGCTCCATCCCCGGGATGCCGGCAAGCCCCGGGATTATCCCCGACATGCGCTACCTCTCCCCGGCCTACCTGCCCATGCTCGTCATCGGGGTCTACGCGCTAAAGTACGCCGGCCTCGACGGCGATGGGGTGCGGGAATCCCTCAAGACCCTCTTCTGGCTCGCGGTCATCGACCTCCCGCTCATCTTCGTCATCCTCCAGGTCATCGCCGGCCAGAACCATGCAGGGCAGATAACGTTCATCACGACCCTCACCTACCTCTTCCTCGCCGGTGCCGCGGTGCTCTACGTCGCCGTCATCGCCCGCCGCGCTTCCCCCCGCCTTCTCGCCTACGCCGTCCCGGTGGTGATGCTCTTCCCGCTTGCCTGGGAACTCGTCGTCGACTTCCGGTTCGCCACCAGCTGCTGGGAGGGCTATCACTTCTGGATACCGGCGGTGCAGTACATCTGGTACATCCAGTACGCGATCTTCCCGCTGTGAAGGGGGTGGGAGAGTTCCTTTTTGACCGGCCGGTGAAAGGAGGCGCAGGATGCCGCTCTAACGCACTAAAAACGCCGACGGTATTCTCCGGCAAGAGTCTCCAATGCTCCGCGGTCTCAGAGCCTGTGGTGCTCTCCTTCTCATCGTTGCAGTTATCTATTCTGTCGCCAGACGGCAGAAGGGCTATGCGTTATACGGAAATTCGCACTCCTTGCAGGAGAGGCAGAGGTGGCGCCTATCGTGCCGCCTGTATCGCGTTCTGAAAGCAAAGGATGAGAATACGGAAGACGAACCCGACGACGACGAAGAGATAGAGAGAGAAGAATAAAGGGTAAAGGGATTGTCGTTATCCCCCGCCGAGTGCCTTCACGATCACCGCCACCATCCCGCCTCCCAGCCTCTTCCCTCACCCGGTGAGCTCAACCTCGCCTGCAGCAAGGGGCCGGCAGCAGAGCCTGCCGCTGTGGACGTCCCTCATGACGACATCGATCTGCCACCGTAACGGCGTTCACCAACCTCATCCAGGCCGTCATCAACGACAACCCCTTCGGGTGCGTCGGGTATACGACCAAAGCCAGCGAGACCATCGCCCCGATCGTCCGGAACCGCGAGCACTACACCTTGATGAGTGAACTTCCTCAACGACGAGGGCAAGAAGGTCGGGACCGTCTCCCTGCAGTCCCCCTCGATCGCCGCGTATGAGGCGAACGCCGCGGAGGCCCTCGCCAACGCGACCTTCGCAACCGCGATGGGCGGAGTGGCCGAGCGCGACAACGCCCGCGAGTCCTACTACGCTCAGCTCAAGTGCCACGACCCGTCCAGTGACGACTACTACGTCACCTTCACCCGGAAGACCGTCCGGCTCTCGTCCTACCAGGACGACGCGATCAAAGGCAGGGTCGAGACCTGGGCCGACGCCGTCCCCGCGCTGGACTGAGAGGGCTTTTGCCCCCTCTCGATCTCAGCCCCGTGCGACCCTGGTGAACCCGGTCAGCATCATCATGCGATCACTCTGTCTCCGGCGTGTCTTTCGACCATTCGATCAGTCTTTTCTTGAGTTCCTCTTTTGAGGGAAGATAGACCTGATACCGGGAAGCGTAGACATTGGCGTCTTTCGGGAGAGTGAGCTCTACCAGTGCGTCGTTCTTGATTTTGCACAGGATGATCCCGACGGTCGGGTTTTCGTCATCGAGTTTGACTTCCCTGTCATAGTAGTTGACATACATTTGCATCTGGCCGAGGTCGCTGTGGGAAATCTTTCCAATTTTGAGGTCGATCAGGACGTAACACCGGAGGATACGATTGTAGAAGACGAGGTCTACGAAGTAGTGGTCGGCATCGAAGGTAAGCCGCTTCTGTCGCGCTTCGAAGAGGAACCCTTTGCCCAGCTCAAGGAGAAACGTCTCCAGTTTGTCGATGATGGCCGATTCGAGATCGATCTCTCTGTAGCTGACCTTCTCGTCAAGGCCGAGAAATTCAAGAACATATGGGTCTTTGAGCATATCCTGTGGCTTCTCAATGACGTGGCCGGTGCGGGCGAGGGCTCTCACACCGCTCCTGTCCCGGCTGAGCGCAAGCCGCTCATACAGGCCGGTGTTGAACTGCCGTTTGAGTTCCGAGAGCGACCAGCGGTTCTGTTGAGCCTCGATCTCGTAGAACCGGCGCTCTTCCCGGTGGCCGATGTTCATCAGGAAGACGTAGTGAGACCAGCTGAGAGCAACCCAGGGGGTGAATTGCGCAGACAGTGTTTGCGCAATTGGTTGCCCGGCAGAAACGGCCGTATCGGACCCGTCGGGCACTGTCTGAGGAGTCAACTCACGGTATTCAAGGTAAAATCGGCGCATATACTCAAGATTTCTTTTGGAAAACCCTCTCCCAAACTCTTCGGTCAGCTGGCGTGAAAGCTCCTGCATGGTCTGTTTCCCATACCCCGCCTTCGGCTTCCCTTGCTGCTCATGTTCGACGATCCGCCTGCCGATCTCGAAGTTGGTGACGACCTGTATCGAGTTGACGTTCTGTGCTACGGCCAGGCGGGCTTTCTGGACGATATCCCGGATCTCCCTGATGAGAGGAGAGATGACTATTTCCAGTTCTCTTCCGGCCGTTCTTCCTGCTGGCTTTTCCAATGTATCTCCTCCTCTATCCGTTCCCGTTCAAGACAGGCGGTTGAGGCTCCATCGGGGCCAGGCCCCGGGATTGTCTCGTTCGAGGTCCTCATCAGCGTATGCCGGGGGATCTTGCCCCGAACAGTTCCTCCCACTGGCATCGCCGGTCTCGCCCCATGAATAGGAGATCGGGAGGAGAACCGATAAACGTGGCGGTGAGATACCCTCTGTTCCCGATGACGGATGCGGTTATCCTGCCGTCACGGATCTTCTTGATCGTCCTCTCAAAGGACGCGCCGTAGGCAACGGTCACCATGATTCAAGATCACGAACAAAATCGGCATGGTCCTTCTTGACAAATTTGCCCTCTTTAAACTCCTGGAGCGCCCGCTCTGTCCTTTCTGCAAAGAGGATATCCTCTTTCAGCTCCGGCTCCAGTTCATCAAGCGGTTTTACGATAAAGCGGTCCCCCTCCCTGACGATGAGCAGTTGTGTACCCTCAGGAAACCCCCTTCGCATGAATGCCGGAATGACAATCTGCCCCTTTGAACTCAGTCTGGTGATACCGATATCCATAGATCCTAGTAAGATACATCTTACCCGATCCTGTATGAGGTTTTTCATGGCACCAGGCACACCCTTCAGGAACCCGTGAGCGGCCGCCCGCTCGCAGGGTTGGAGAAGCAGGCGTGTTCTCCCATCCCGGGACTGCCCGCCCCGAAGTCGGCGGTCATCACAAGTTCGCCCAAAACAGTTTGCGAATTTCCGGTTACCATATGGGGCTTCCGCCACCAGGACCATAGCCGGGGTCAGGACGCGGACCTTCGCCCGACAACGCCTTCCTCCTCACCCCAGCGGCCGGGTGCGCCCTCTCCTGCCTCGCGGTCATCGATCTTCCGCTCATCTTCATCGCCCTCCAGGTCATCGCCGGCCAGAACCTCGCTGGGCAGGTCACGTTCGTCACGACCCTCACCTACCTCTTCCTCGCCGGGACAGTGGTGCTCTATGTCGCCGTCCTCGCCCGCCGCGCCTCCCCCCGCCTCCTCGCCTACGCCGTCCCGGTGCTGATGCTCTTCCCGCTCGCCTGGGAACTCGTCGTCGACTTCCGGTTCGCGACGGCCTGCTGGGAGGGGTATCACTTCTGGCTACCGGTGGTGCAGTACATCTGGTACATCCAGTACGCGATCTTCCCGCTCTGAAGGGCGGGAAGGTCTCCGCACCGGACCCCCTCTTGCACACGGGCCCGGCCCGCCAGCGGTAAAGTCAGATTGATAACGTTCCAGAGCGAGGGAACAGGGTGTAGCGCAGAGACAGAACAGGCGGCAGCCCACGGGATGAAACAGGCGGCAGCCCACGGGATGAAACATGCGCCAGCATCGATTCACACGGGGCGGCCGGCAACCCTTCTCCCTCCAGGGTGATACGAGCGGTTGCCGGGGAGCGATGCGCCGGCGCCATCCCGCCCTACCTGATACTGCGGGTCGCGGCCGGGCGGGACCGGAGCGGGAGCATGGCATGTTGCAGCATTACAGCAGATTTACAGCAGGATTTCAGCACTGAGTGCAACAGCCAATCGACCCAAAACGATGTTGAATTGGCCGATGTTTGTACAGATAGAGAGAGGCGTCTCCCTCTTAGTACTGAAGTACAGCAGAACATACCCACAGTCACCGATACCGGCTCCGTGGTGTGTGTGCATGTGTGTGTGTGAAACCCAGAATGCCGGAACCGATCCCCGGATACCAACATTACGGGGCGGAAACTTCAATAAAACATCATATAACCGCCCTTTGGGTGACATCGCCGGCTGTAAGGCGCTGAAAAGTGATGTGAGACGAGGGCCCATGATGCAAAAACCTCTATCGGGAACCCTCGACCACCGGGAGTTTCTCCGGGTTAAGAATCGGAATGACGGGAGCCCGGGAGAAAACACTCCGGGATCACCCCCCGGCCAACATACCCGATCGCCACGAGTTCGAGCAGGTGGAGGTCGAGCCCGGCCGGTGCGATATCCGTGACCATGGGAAAGCGGTGTATCGATCGCGGGAGACCGCACGTGAAGACCTGTGAAGGGTGTTATGCAAGAATGGTCCGGGAGTGGAACGGGCGGGCGGGGGTGATGTGATCTCTCTCCTCTTAATGGAGGGGCTGCGGGATTTGTGAGCTGTGAATCGCAGAAAGGTGCCGCCTCAGGGCAGATCAAAGCCCGAAAATTATCTGATCGTAAAACAGTGCCATATTATCCGCCGTTGAGAATGGTAACGCTTTTGCTTGAATCTCATGTATCACTTATACTGGATATACCGTGTTCTTCTCGTGTGAAGGGCGGTGTCTGTGGGTGCTGTTACATGGAACCGGGAGAGAAGATCTCAAAAATTGTGCCTGATACCACCGTTACCGGCCCATTCTCCCCGGGACCAATCGAGGCCCGGGTGGGAACCCCTGGTCCGGGTTGAGCGCTATCACATCAGGGCGAATGCGATACTGGAGGCATCGAAGGAATGGATCTGAGCGGATTGCAAGGACTCATCGCAAAAGGTGAACGGCTCGATGTGGAGTTCAAATCAGATAGGCGGGCGTTTTCAGACAAAGAAATTTATGAAGAAGTCGTTGCCATGGCAAACACCGACGGGGGCACCATCCTCATCGGTGTCGAGGATGACGGGCGGGTGACCGGCGCACATCACCGGCATGGCAGGGTTACCGATCCGATGAAGGTAAGGTCTGCGATCTTCCACAATACGGTTCCGAACATCCTCGCGCGTGTTTCGGTCGCCGATCACTCAAATGGCGAAGTCATTGTCATTGAGGTCGAGCCGTACCCGGAGGTCTGTGCGACCGCACAGGGGAAAGCGCTCCGGCGGGTCATCGGAGGGGATGGGAAACCTGCATCGGCTCCCTTTTATCCCCGGGATCAGCGGTCACGCCGGATCGATCTCGGGCTGTTTGATTTTACGGCTCAACCTCTGGGGCATCTCTCCTTTGAGTGTCTCGACCCTCTTGAGTTTGAGCGCCTGCGGCAGACGGTGACCCAACCCGGAGGTGATCGAAGCCTTCTCGATCTTCCAAATGAGGAACTCGCAAAAGCCCTGCGGCTAGTGGAGACGAAGAACGGCCAATTAGTGCCGACGATTGCCGGACTGCTTCTGCTTGGGAGGGAGTCGGTTCTCCGCGAACAACTCCCAACCCACGAGGTCCACTTTCAGGTGCTTGATGATCAGGGCAACGTGCGGGTCAACGACACGTTTCATTTTCCGCTCATCCGAATAATACAGGAGGTCGGGTCACGGTTTTTAGCCAGGAATGAAGAGCGAGAAGTCCTTGTCGGACTGTTCAGGGTACCGATCCCGGACTATTCGCTTGAGGCTTTCCGCGAGGCAGTCAATAATGCGGTGCTTCATCGGGATTATTCCCGGCCGGATGCCGTGTATATCCAGTGGCACCACGACCACCTCTACATCACCAACCCCGGTGGGTTCCTAGAAGGGATTACGGCGGACAACATTCTTGTCCACGAACCGAAACCCAGGAATCCCCGTCTCGCAGAGGCGTTTAAGCGGGTAGGCATCACCGAGCAGACCGGTCGTGGTGTCGATAAGATCTACATGGGACAACTCAGGTACGGGCGACCTCCACCGGATTATCATGCCAGTGATGGTGCGACGGTCAGGGTCGAACTGCCGGGAGGAGAGTCGTCCCTGAATTTCGCGGCATTTGTCTTCGAGCAGGACCGAGACGGCAAGTCGCTCTCGCTTGACGAATTGCTCATCATGAATGCGCTATTCTTTGACCGGCGCATCACGGCCCGTGCCGCCGCAGGCCTGATTCAGAAGAACCAGACAGCGGCCCGACGCGTGCTGGAGCGGTTGCATGAGCGTGGCCTCGTGGAGGGGCGGGGGGAAGGCCGGGGACGCGTCTACCACCTTTCCACATCAGTGTACCGGCGGTTCCATATGGAGGCTGAATACGTCAGGGCTAAAGGATTCGAGCCTCTCCAGCAGGAACAGATGGTTATCGGGTACGTTCGGGAGCACGGGTCGATCCGGCGATCGGAAGCTGCTGACCTCTGCCGCATCAGTGGACCGCAGGCAACCCGTCTGCTTCGCCGGATTGCCGGGAAGTATCCCCGGTTTGAGCAGATCGGAGTACGACGAGGAACTCGCTATGTCTGGAGAGAACCTGAGGTATGAACGTGTGTACATAGTTATGAACGCGTTCATAACGATGAAGTGACATTATGAACGCGTTCATATCGCGTTCATATCTGCACTTTTATCTCGCGGGGTTGAAGTGGCGAAGCGGAGGAACCTCAGTCTGGCTGGATGACGACCCGACGAGTGACGGCAATGACAGCGATTTTCAGCAGAATGATGGCAACTGCGGTCAACCCCGCCGACTACATCCCTCTCCCGGCGGCAAAGGACGAGCCCTGCCACCTCTGCGGCCGCCGGCCGACATCATCGGTGAGGCGGGGCGGTGGAGGGGTCTACCTCTGCTACGACTGTCTTATCACGGCAAAGCGGCCGGCAAAGGTGCAGTCGCTCCCCGGGGTCCTCGACCACCGGACGTTTACCCGGACGAAGGTTGAACTCGGCCGGTGCGACGTCTACGGGATGGGAAAGGCGGTGTATCGGTTGCAGGAGGCGGATATCTGCGAAGGATGCTACGCCTGGTTGGTCCGGGAGTGGAACGCGATGGAGGAGTGCGACGAACTCGTGGCGTTGCAATCCTCCACGAACCAGAGTATCCCCTCAACACCGGATATCAGACACCCCGGGGACAGAGGATGTCCCGGAGGCTGGCATATCGTTGCTCCAGAACCTTTTTCACCCATTGGTTCAAATATGAACCATGTGGAACAGAATGTGTCCATTCAGATCGTTGCTCTCCTGCTCAGGAGCGACTCTCATCCCCGCAAACTTGCACAGGATCTGGGCCTCTCGCATACCACTGTGCTCCGGAAACTCAAGGGCCTATTAGATGGAAATATCGTCGACTTCAGGATGGAGGGGAAGAACAAGACCTATTTCCTGAAGAAAACCCTTGAAGCACGGGTGCACGTCTATGTGGCAGAATGGTACGCTCTCGAAAACCTGATACAGGAGGCCCCACATCTGCGATCCATCATCAAGGCGGTTCAGGAGCGAGAGGATTTCCCGCTCGCCGTAATCTTCGGCAGTTATGCGAAGGGGACCGCAGATAAAAAGAGCGATATCGATCTCTATATCGAGACGGAGGATAGGGAGACGAAACGGGATCTGGAGCGGTGCCATTCAAAGCTCAGCGTGAAGATCGGGCTCTGGGACCCGGAGAATCTATTGATCCAGGAGATCGTAAAGAACCATGTCATCGTGAAAGGAGTCGAGCGATTTTATGAGAAAACAGGGTTTTTTGAATAAACTCCATCATGAGGGAAAGATCCAGATTGTTGAGCCCAGCGTTCAGGTCCAGGAGGCATACCGGAAAAAGTCGGAAAGTTACCTCGCCTCGGCAAAGATCCTGTTCGAGAACGGGCGGCTTGAGGAGACCGTATCGATGGCATACTATAGCATGTACTACATGGTGCTGGCCCTCCTCTTTGCGACGGGCATAAAATGCGAGAACCACTCCGGCGCAATAATCCTCCTTGAGAACCTATATGGTATCGACAACACCCGGATTGCTGCCGCCAAACGAGAACGCATCGATAAACAGTACTACGTAGATTTCGCGATCACGGTAGAAGATGTCCGCGACTCCATAGAAGAGACGGAAGCGTTCTATGCAGACCTGCTCGATTACATGGAGCGGTTGCACCAGGGAGATATCTCACGCCTCAGGGAGGAAGCAGCGCGGCTCCTGGAAGGGTCACCGGGATGAGAGTAACAGGCTATTTTCTGCGCCCGGCATAACCCTTATAGTCAGACATTTTCTCTTCCCCTACGCCTATGTGGCAGGCTATACCACCACCGGAGCAAACACGCTCCCCTCCGGGATAGAGAGCCCCTGGAGCGCCGTGGTCGCCCATTACGCCTTCCCACCCGGAGGCCTCTTCTCCGTCCGCCCTCCTCGTAGTGCTCACCTACGCCCGCTCCATCCCGGGGATGTCGGCAAGCCCCGGGATCATCCCTGACATGCGCTACCTCTCTCCGGCCTACCTCCCCATGCTCGTCATCGGCGTCTACGCCCTGAAACACGCCGGTCTCGACGGTGACAGGGTGAAAGAGGCGCTCCGGACCCTCTTCTGGCTCGCGGTCATCGAACTCCCGCTCATCTTCGTCGTCCTCCAGGTCATCGCCGGCCGGAGCCCCGGCGGGCAGGTCACGTTCGTCACGACCCTCACCTGCATCTTCCTCGCCGGAGCCGCGGTGCTGTATATCGCCGTCCTCGCCAAACGCGCCTCCCCCCGCCTCCTCGCCTATGCCGTCCCGGTGCTGATGCTCTTCCCGCTTGCCTGGGAACTCGTCGTCGACTTCCGGTTCGCAACGGGTTGCTGGGAGGGCTATCACTTCTGGATACCGGTGGTGCAGTATATTTGGTACATCCAGTACGCGGTCTTCCCGCTGTGAGGGAGAGGGGCCGACAAAGAACGAAACAGCGCCGCCCTCCTTCATCGTCAGGACGGGCGGGAGACGTTCACGGTTCTGCAAGCCCCAGGCGAGCAGACGTGGCTCCTCCGTAACCCTTCGCCCCGAGGCGGACTCTCTCTTTCTCCCGGAGAAGCCTCCTGCCGTCAGTGTGGTGGAACAGAGGAACTCCGATACATACCGCTACCTTAGGAAAGTATACCCTCGACACATCAGGTTCTCCTGGGATGTGATCTGGATGAAATGCCGCATCATTCAGGGCGTGGCAGTTCCCCCGAGGTGGTTGAATATAACTCAGGTCATCACCTGAAGGTGCGCCTGAACTCTTCCCCATCAATCCCGGCCTGTTTGAGGATGGCATTCAGGGTGCCTCTCTTCAATTCCTGGTGCAGAGGTACAGAAAAGACTCGCCACCCCTTCTGCACGACAACATGGGACGAGGTCTGCCGTTGCGGAACGAAACCATGCCGGGCAAGGTACTTCACCATCTCTTCCCCGGAGACAACCGGCAGCTTATGCGACATCAGCTACGTCAACCGTCGATATCTCGTGACGGACAGTTGATGCCTGCCGACGCACCTCTTTCCACTGCACCTCAAGAACAAGTTCTATCGCTTCTTTGATGTTGGCAAGTGCTTCTTCCCGTGTCTCGCCCTGGCTGATCGCTCCCGGGATTTCAACGCACTGGACGGTGAACCCGCCCTCTTCCTGCGGTTCGAGCACTACCGTATATTTCATGATTATACCGTTGGTCACGCAAATTATACAAGTTTTTGGGTGGCGGTTCAGGCTCTGCAGTGAGCGACGATCGGGATGAACGGTGTTCCGCCGGTGTTTGATTACACGTCCCTTGGGTTCAGCCTCGTCCTCCGGAACGATCCGTACACCGGAGAGCGGCTGATTCACTCGGGCTGAATAGTTGCACGATAGAGGTAACAGTTGACCCGGGGGGTTAGAAACGCCCATACCACTTGTGCGCTCGCTCGATCGGCATCACGGCGAGAACATGAACCTCCTGCTCTGCCTCATGAATGCGATAGAATGCCGTTATGGTATGGCTTATATGAAGGCGATAAGTGTCCTCCCGTCCCTGAACATACAGACGTTCCTTATCGCTTCCGCCACCGGGGAACGGATCTTCTTGAAGCGTCTTCAGTTTCTCCATGACGATCCGCCGGCTCTTCGGGCGGAAACTCTGGATACTCTCAAGAACCTTGCGGTTAATCAGTATCCGGAACGTCAAAATTCAGCTCCACAAAATCTCCCTCCGCCTCGATACGATCCAAATCCTCGATGAACCGGCGCTTTTTCTCCAGTTCCACCATGTGGGAGAGGAGCTCATCGAACGTCTGTCCCGGGCGCTTGAGATCGGAGATGTCCTCCCATACACCTTCTGAGACCGGTATCCGCTTGGTTGCAACCATGATAATACTGTAAGTGCTGACCATATTTACAATGGTTGGTGAAGACTCTTCCCGCTTGCGTGGGAGGTCGTCATCGACTTCCGGTTCGCGACGAATTGCTGGGAGGGGTATCACTTCTGGATACCGGTGGTGCAGTACATCTGGTACATCAGTACGCGATCTTCCCGCTGTGAGGGGGGAGCGGCCCCTGGTTGACAGACCGGCGAAAGGGTCCGATCGAGCAGGGGGAGCGGGTTTCGCCGCATTCTAGACGAGGCAGAGGAACAGAATCTGCCTGAGCCTGTGCTCGAAGAGGCTCAGTACTTCGCTAAATTTGGTTGAGACCACACTCTGGGAGCCAACCCCTCGACTTCCCTTCGCGTCTTCGCGTGAGGTTTCAGTGTACGACTCAAGAGAGCCTCGCGCGAAGAGCGCGAAGCCGCGAAGCGCGACTGGCCGAAGGGCAGGAGCATGAGCACCGCAAGGTGCGAAGTCCGGTGCCCGGGTGCTGCTGATCCCGTTCGAGGTCGTTAGACGAGGCTGCATTGCTCGATTGCAGATGTCTGAATTAGCGAAGTATTGAGGCTGAGACTCAAGTGACCGAACAAGGGGATGGCCACGATCGAGATCCTCAAATCCGACCGGGATCGGCTGGACGAACTCCGCCACTACCCGGACGAGCCCTACCCGGTCATCGTACGCCGACTCCCGGGTCCGAGCGAGGACTCCGAGCCCCGGGACGCTCGCCGGCGTGACCCCTCAGCCTAATCCATAGCCACGCTTTTATAACTCATAATGACCCATAACTCGTTATGGCCGAAGAGACGACCACGATCGAGATCGCCAGATCCGACCGGGACCGGCTGAACCGCCTGCGCCGCTACCCCAGAGAGCCATACCGGACCATAGTCCGCCGGCTGCTGGACCAGAGCGAAGACCCTGAGCCCCTGAGCCCTGAGACGATCGCCGACATCCAGGCGTCGCTCGATGAGATCAGGCGAGGCGAGTTTGTGACGCACGAGGAGTTGAAGCGGGATCTGGGGATTGAGTGAGATACACGCTCATCTACTCGAAAAGAGCCCAGCGTAAATTAAAGCGTCTCCCAGAGGAGGCTGCCGCCCGGATCGTCAGGGCACTTGAACTGCTGGCTGAAGAAGAATACCCTCACCTGCAGGTGAAGCGCCTGACGAACTTACCGCTATTCTCCCTGCGGGTAGGAACGCACCGGGTCATCCTGGCATTTGAGCACCGCCAACTCGTTATTATGGCGGTCGCTCTCGATCATCGAAAGAACGCCTATGATAACCTGTGAGATACCGCTGATGCTCATGCCCTCGAACCCGTGCCGGAACCCGGACAATCGAGGCCCCTCCACCGGAATAAGAGACCGGCGGCTCTGCCTGTAGAGGCAGACCACCCGGCGCGTTAGAGCGTCTTATCAAGCAGTATCCACGACTCGTTATCACCAGACGTCCCGACGATAACAACCCGCGTCGCGTCCGAGATGCTGGATGTATTGGTCGCCCCGGCCCGGACGTCGAGTTTGAAGTTCTCGTTCCCCTCCCCGACCCCGCCGATCCAGCACCGGATCTCCGCGACCCGGTCCATGTTCATCCCGCCGTGCACCATGAATGTGACGTTATCCCCGGACCGTGTCGCCGTCACCGCGACGGTCTTCGGCTCCTCCGGGAGCCCGATCCCGAAGACCAGCGATGCCACGATTGCCGCGAGGATGACCGCGACCGCCACCATCAGGATCGCGCTCAGCACCTCCGAGACCCCGCCCTCGATATCCGCGCCTGCCATAAATGGAAATATGCCGTTTAACCGGATAAAAGGCTGCTCATTTCGAACCGGACGGCAGGGATGCTTCCCCGTTCGAGAGATGTGCGGAGAACACTCCTTGAGCGGAACAGGGACGGGAGGTGTCCGGGGATACTCACCGGCATCCGGGCGTCGCTCAATGAGATCCGGCGGGGCGCGTTCGTGACCCATGAAGCGCTGAAACGGGATCTGGAGATAGAGTAATCCGGGGTGTCGCTCAGGGCCTATCCCCCGGACCGGTCATTATAACGGTCGGCATGCTCCATCATTCTGCGGGCCATCGCAACCCGTCTCTGCGGCGGCATCCCGGCCCAGGATCATCGAACCGTCACATAGTGGACGTGAGCCCCTGGCACCCTCCTTCCGAATTGGTAAACGCGGCAACCTCATGGTGGAGGGTTCTCGAGGGTGCCTCTTGAACTCAACTCGCTCGGATTCTCCACCCCGGATGAGGGCGAGGAGGCGATCGAGATCCATAGTTACTGTAAACTACTGTGACACAAAAAATGCTACGGTAAACGGGCTACTGTCTCATAGTACGATGATTCGGTATGACACAGTGAACTAACCCGCCCTTACGGATGGGGCTTCCCGGCTATCATCCCCTCTCCCGCCGGGAGCGAATCCACAGGCTCGGCGGCGCTGCTCCGCCGCCTGCAAGTGCAAACCGATACGGATTGCGGCGTTGACGTCCCGATCGCTCCGACCCGGTCCCGGAACTTCACTAATTTCGGCATCTGAAATCGAACAATGCAGCCTCGCATAGCGATCTGAAACGGGATCAGCGGCACCCGGGCACCGGACTTCGCGTCTTCGCGTGAGCTAATGGGTGAAGATAGCGATATAGTCTCACGCGAAGAGCGCGAAGAACGCGAAGGGAGGTCGATGGTTTGACCTCTTCAAGATTACCTCAACCGTTTTACCGAAGTACCGGGTCCAGGCGGGTTTTGGGATTCGAACATCCCGTCTGCCATGGGCCGACTTCCATCTTCGCCCCCGGTCATTGTCTCCCAGAACACGCAGCGATCCCCCGGCACGGGCCGGCTTGCCGGGGGCGCCGTGAACCGAAATGGACGTACCCGTTTTCCCGTCATAGCGAGGAAGAACAGCCTCCTCCGCCCTAAATCATTAAATGGTACCTGTGCATCATAAGGGGTATGAGCCCGGTTGGCGGCGTTGTACGGGGCCTTTCAACCCGGTCCCTGCGGGTGGGACAGAACTCCGGCATTGAACGCCCCGGCCGTGGTGTCGGCACGATGCGGGAGACGGACATTCTCGGCGGAACGGATGATATCCGGGTCCTCCCCTTCGGCAGGGAGTTGCTTTCCGGCGACGATAACCCGCACCAGCGATCCGGCGACCGCAGGCGTATCCCGATATCCCGGAGGTTCGGGTCGGGGAGGATGCGGGCGAGAGTACACACGGTTCGTGATGACCTTTGAGTGACCGACGGTAGATGAGAGAACACGATGCCGGCGATACCATATCCCCAAAAGAGAGGCAAACGCACGCTTATTGCCATAATCATCGTGATAGCAGCCGTGTGTGCCGTTGTGCTGGCATTGCATTTACAGCCGTGGAAACCGGCTCCGTCCGGCCCGCCGGTGCCGGCAATACCGGCTCCCGTGGTGCCGACGGTGACAGAGCCCACCATCATCGTCGCAGCGAGCGACAGCAGTGCGGCATCGAAAGCCGGAGCAGATTATATCTGTGACGGTATCGACGACCAATATGAGATTCAGGCTGCGATCGATGCCCTCCCCGCCCGCGGCGGAACCGTCCAGCTGACGGAAGGGACGTTCAAGTGTTCCGGAAACATCCTGCCCGGATCCTACACGACCCTGAAAGGACAGGGTGATGAGTCTACCCACCTGATATTTACAGATAACGGCCTGATCTGGATGAAAAGCGATTCTATTGCGCTGGAAGGGTTCCGGGCAACCGGCTCCGGCTACTCCGGGAAATCGGCGCACAGGGGTGTGATCTACATCACTGCAAGCCATATGTGGATCAAAGACGTCACGGCCACGGCTGATCGGTCCATCCAGGCCGTTTTTTACGTGCAGTCCATCGAAGGCTATACCAGGGATATCGAGTACATTGCGTTCATCGGCTGTGTGGCCGATAGTCCCGGAACGTACGGATTTCTCCATAGTTCGCAGGATACCGACAATACGGTACACAGATACGTCCAGTATACCGATTGCAGGGCAATCGACTGCGGCCGGCATTCCAGATTCAATAACTGGGTCACAGGATTCGATTTTGCGGAACTCAACGACATCGAGAGCCTGCGGGTGACCCGGTGTATCGCCGAAGGCAACTGGGAATCCGGGTTTCACCTCGAATGGGCACCCAACAAGAACGACGTCGTCTTCACCGACTGCATCAGCAGAAACAACGGCCGGAAACCCTACCCCGACTATTACGACACAAGCGGCGAGTACTACTTCGGTGCCGGCTACTACGCGCCGAAGGGCTCGTACACGTTCAACAACTGCACCGCGGAAGCGAACAGCGCCTACGGGTTCTTCTTCAGCTACCCCGACGGCGTCTACCTGTACGACTGCACGGACTTCGAGACGGGCCGGGGGAAGACCGACTACTCGCAGGTGAAACCGACGTCGTTCTTCATCGTGCAGTCGCTATTGACGAACGCCAACCCCTCGATCGTCATGGAGAACTGTGAAAGCATCGAATCTTTCGGATACGGTCTGCATATTGCGCTGATGGATCACGTACAGATCAACAACTTCCGGTTGACTGATCCGGCCGGGATCGACGGCAAGGGCGCTGTGGTGGGGGGTTCGCCGCGAGGAGCGTTATTTGTGGATTCCAGCATCGACATCCATGCAACGGGGGATCGGGTCTCCACTCTGGTATACGCGATGGGTAACAGGAATGTTATATACTCCGGGCAGATAAATTCAAACGCGGCGCATCCATTTGTTATCGACGGGTACGGGACCAGCAATGTACGGGTACAGAACATGCAGATGTTACCGGTCGGCTCAGCGGGCATAACGTTGACACAGGATGTACCCGAGGGTGCAGTGACGATCGTGAAGTCGTGACACGTGTTCGGCAGACACGAGAATCGCCCGCTGAATATACAGAACATCCGTTTGAGCCGTATCCGCACTCCTCCTCTCCACTCTCCGGCACAAAAGATCTCCGGATTCGATTCGTCCCGATCGCTCCTGTCGTCCGGGATCCGGTTTCAGGGCTTATTCCGCCTCTTCCGACCGACGGCCTTTTCACCGGCCGGGGATAGAGCCGTTCGACACCTGCGGGCACGGTGTCCGGCGACGACGGTTGCGGGAACGTGATCTCCACCGGATCTTTACTCCGATTTAAACGCATGAAATTACTATCGGACTGCACAAAACCATTATCTTGTACACCGGCCGTTCTTCCGAACAGCCATACGGCTGCGTGCGAGTTCGCGTCGTCCACGCCCATAGTTTAAATAGCAAGATAAATAAGTTATTATTATATTAAAGAGTCAATTTAATTTTATTTTAGGTTTATCGCAGTTGTAATCAATCCGATTAAAAATACCACGTATTATATATCTCTAATGAATTTAAATATTTTTATATATTACGATTTTCTGATACTGGGTATCGCCTGAACGAGGTGACTTAGTGATAGTCAAAAGAACAACGAGGCTAATTATTGCAGTGTTTCTGGTATTCGGCATGGTGCCGTTTGTCGGAGCACTTGAGCCCGGCACGGCCACAGTAACCGTGGCTGCAAGTGACAGCACCAGCACAGCGAAGGCTCAGGCCGACTATGTCTGTGACGGATCAAACGATCAGGCGGAGATTCAGAACGCTATCAACGCCCTCCCCGCCAGCGGCGGAACCGTCCGGTTGACGGAAGGGACGTTCAATTGCACCGGAAGTATTCTGCCCAGGGCACATACGACTCTCTCCGGCCAGGGCGACGATAAGACCTCTATTCGGTTCACGAACGACGGGATTCTCCGGGTCGATGCCGAATACGTGACGCTGGAGAACTTCCATGTCAAAGGCACCGGCTACAGCGCATCGCGCGACTTCGGCGTGGTGTACATCCGTGCAGGTCACAACGCTGTCCGGGACGTCACCGGAACTGCCGACCGGACCATCCAGGGGCTCTTCTATGTGCGCTCCGTCGGTCTCGGCAACAAGAACATCGAGGACATCGAGTTCACCCGGGTGGTTGCAGACAGCCCCGGAACCTACGGGTTTCTCCACAGTTCATGGGGCACCAACTACAAGGTGCACAAGAACGTACGGTATACCGACTGCAAGGCAATCGACTGCGGTCGATACAGCGCCTACAACCCCTGGGTTACCGGGTTCGACTTTGCGGAACTCAACGACATCGAGAACCTGCGGGTGACCCGGTGTGTCGCCGAAGGCACGCTTGAGTCCGGGTTCCACTTCGAGTACGGTCCAACCAAGAAGGATATCGTTCTCACCGACTGCATCAGCAGAAACAACGGCCAGAAGCCGTTCCCGAAGACCTACAGCCTGGGCGGCGAGGACTACTTCGGTTCCGGTTACTACGCGCCGAAGGGCTCGTACACGTTCAACAACTGCACCGCAGAAGGGAACAGTGCCTACGGGTTCTTCTTCAGCTACCCCGACGGCGTCTACCTGTACGACTGCACGGACTTCGAGACGGGCCGGGGGAAGACCGACTACTCGGCGGTGAAGCCGACATCGTTCTTCATCGTACAGTCGCAGTTGACGAACGCCAACCCCTCGATCGTCATGGAGAACTGCGCGAGCATCAACTCCCACGGTCGCGGTCTCTACGCAACGCTCGTCGACTACGTCCAGATCAAGAACTTCACGATGACCAACCCAAGAGGCATCGACGGTGTCGGCGCTCTGATAGGAGACCCCGCACTGGGAGTGGGTTTTGTCTCTTCAAACCTCGACATCCATGCCTCAGGGAACAGCGCGTCCAGACTTGTCACGGTGAACAGTGCATCCAATTCGAAATTCACCGGGAGCATTGTATCCGACGTGGCGACGCCGTTCACCGTAGCGGGAGGAGGGACCAACAACGTCGTCGTTGAAGGTATCAAGACGGTTTCGAATACGCTTCCGGTGGGTTCGTCGGGAATCACGACGAGCAGCGTCAACTCAGGGGCGGTCAGGATCACCGACTGTACGGTCGTCAGGCCCGGCAGCGCTCCGCTCCCGACCCCGACCCCGACCCCGACCACCCCGGCTCCCTCCGGGAAGCCGGACCTTGTGGTGACCGACATCGCCTGGACGCCGGCGAAGCCCGCCTCCGGGGATGCGGTGACGCTGAAGGCAACGATCAAGAACCAGGGCGGCGCCCCCACGCCTGCGGGCACCCGGCACGGCGTCCTCTTTACGTTCGATGACGGTGCCGCCGGCCCCGGGGTCTGGTCCGACGCCCACACGGCATCGATCGCCCCCGGCTCCTGGGTCACCGTGACCGCGAACGGCGGCTCGGCCGGTGCAACCTGGACGGCCGTCGAGGGTACGCACACCGTGAAGGCCACCGTCGACGACGTCAACCGGATTGCTGAGTCGAACGATGCCAACAACGTTCGCACCGAGCAGATCGCGGTCTCGAAGGCCGCGTCGGGGTCCACCCCGACCCCCACCCCCACCACGCCGGCCCCCTCCGGGAAGCCGGACCTTGTGGTGACCGACATCTCCTGGACGCCGGCAAACCCGGCCACCGGGGATGCGGTGACGCTGAAGGCCACGATCAAGAACCAGGGCACCGCAGCGACGCCTGCGGGCACCAAGCACGGCGTCCTCTTCACGTTCGATGACGGCGCGGCAGGTCCCGGCGTCTGGTCCGACACCCACGCCACGGCGATCGCTCCCGGTGCGTCAATCATCCTGACCGCGAACGGCGGCTCGGCCGGTGCAACCTGGAAGGCCATTGAGGGCACCCACACCGTGAAGGCCACCGTCGACGACGTCAACCGGATCGCCGAGTCGAACGAGAACAACAACGTCATGAGCAAAGCGATCGTCGTCGGCACCCCCGCCCCCGTCAGGGGCGACCTCAACGGAGACGGCAACGTCGATTGGGTCGACGTGACGATCGCTGCCGAGATGGCGCAGAAAACAACGCCGTCCGACCCGGCTGCCGACGTTAATGGTGACGGCACCGTGGACTGGAAGGATGTTGCCCTGATCGCCGACTTCTTCTTCGGCAGGACCTCTTCTCTCTAAAGCGTCTACCGGGAGGAGCGGTTGATCCCTCCTCTCCTCCGGGTTTTGCCACGGGTGCCGCCCCGTAACACCTGTACAGTACGTGGTCATATTGATTATGGACAGGTTTTTTCACCTGATCCGGGGATGCCCGGATCCGTCGTTAGTAACAGCCTATTCTCTTTTGGGCTACGGAGACACCGCACTTCGCGCCTCTTGCAGAACAGGAGAATGCGTGGACATGCCGACCGTTCTGGATCCTTTTTTGCCGGAATAGGACCCCTCGATATGGCGATACCGGTGCAGGAGAGCCGTCAGGACGGATAATTTGATATACGCGATACATCCATTGGGGGGGTAATGCACGCGTTCCCGAAAAGCCCCATTGAGCTGAAGACCTATCTTGTAGACCCGCTGTACAGGAATACGTTCTTCATCATCATCACATCAATCTCAAGTGCAGGCTTTGGTTTCATCTTCTGGATGCTTGCAGCACGGTTCTACCCGCAAGAAGACGTAGGAGTTGCAACGGCGCTTATCTCATCCATGGGGATGCTGATCCTCTTATCGAAGCTCGGGTTCGATCAATCGATCATACGGTTTTTTCCGACGCGGGATAAATCCAGAGTCCTCGGGACGGCAATAACCGTCACGACACTATTCGGGCTTGTCCTGGGAGTTCTGTTCATAGCTACGGTGGATATCTGGTCGCCCGGGTTGCACCAGGTCAAGGACTATGCGCTCCTCTACATCGCCTTTCTGATAGCCAACTCCGTAACGGCCTTCATCGGTGCAGCATTCATTGCACTGCGGAAATCCGAGTTCTACTTCCTTCAGAGCCTCCTTTTCGGTTCAAGGCTCCTTATCCTCATCCCCCTGGTTTTTCTCGGAGCACTCGGCATCTTCAGTTCGCTGGGTCTCTCGTTCATCATCGCCCTCATAGTTTCGGTCTTCCTGCTCTACAGGTCGGGGATTCGTCTTTCCGGCATTGATCGGGAATTTTTGCTCGATTCGTTTCGTTTCTCTGCAGGGAACTACGTTTCCGGATTGCTCATTGCGGCCCCGAGCACGATCCTCCCGATCCTTGTGTTGAACATTCTCGGTGCAGAACAAGCCGCTCAGTACTTCATTGCGTATGCGATTGTCATGTTCTTATTCCTCATACCCACGTCATTTACGACATCGCTCTTTGTCGAGGGGAGCCACGGCGAAGCACTGAAGAGAAACGTGCTGAAATCGCTCGCCGGAATTTTTGCGCTGCTCGTTCCGGCGGTTGTGGGCCTCTTCGTATTTGGAGAGTATATCCTCGGTTTGATCGGTCCGGATTATGTAGCAGGGCTCGAACTAGTCAAGGTTCTGGCAATTTCAAGTTTTTTCTTCTCGTTTTCAGAAGTATTTATTGCAATCAAGAAAGTCCAGTACGGGCTGAAAAGCCTGATCGCTATCAGCGCCATCATCTTCATCCTGCTTCTGGGATCCAGTTATGCCTTGATGCTGCAGTACGGGATCCTCGGTGTGGGGTATGCATGGATCCTGACATACGCGTCGATCGGCATCGTTGTCGTGCTGTCCATGGCCAGGCGGTACGTTCTGTGATCCGGTAGTGCCCTGCGAACACCCGGTAGTCTGAGACCCCCTCCGGGTGTTCCCGCGCTTGCCTGTCATCCTGTCATTACCCCCACCCCTCCCCGCGAGCCGCCACGGTCCGCGGCATGCAGGCATGAATGACAGTCGGAATAGGGCGTTACCAGAGCTCGATACGGGGAATTTATCAGTTATATGCCGGAGCACTACCTGTGATCCGCTCTCCCGTGCACACCCGGGCGTCAAAGAGCGAACGCCGATCCCCGGATGGAGGAAGCCTCACCCGTTCCGATAGATCTCGCTCTGATCGTTTGAATACACCTTGTTGTTGCGGCGGATCGCGGGATATATCTCTTCGATGCTCCAGTAATCATAATACTCCTCAGGACCGCTTGCGGAGCGCTCGACGACGTTATATGTGCCCAGATAGGTATATGCGCCCCAAACCGGTTTGAAATCTGTTTTTGGCAAAAAGGGAGGGTTCCTCGCGAGGTTGCCGTAGGAAGTCAGTACATTATCTTTCCGTGTTCTATCCGCATAGACGATCGAACCGTCCCTCATGTACTCACCCAGCCAGCGGGCACCAAAAACGTCGTGCTCCGGTATGAACGTTCCATAGAAGACATTTTTCGGTGTATCGCCCCCGTATTTCTTGATCGAATCCTGGCTCAGCGCGATGGATGACGGCTGATCGTTGGCGCACTCGTAGATCCAACCCGTACTGAAGAGGAACAGCAGTGAGAAGAAAACCGAGAGCAGTACCAGCGGCGTCCGTCCCGTGAGCCATCCGCTCCGGAGTTTAGCGATGTATGTTCCCGGTGCTGTAAGTATGCTGATGCCGCCGATAACACAGAGCGGGGCAAGGAAGATGAGCACAATCTGGTAGAGTCTTGAGGTGTTGAGTGTGCTGGAAAAGTTCGGTACGAGGACGCCCGCAACTCCGAAAAGGAGCGCAATAAAAGAAAACGTAACGTATTCCCGTGAAATGTTGGTGTCGGCGCGCCGGGAACAGATGGCGATGAACCCGACGACGATGAGTGCCAGAGTTATGAGGTGGAGGCCCTTGGCGACGGTATGCAGGGGCGATTGAGGAGTACTGATGAGGAGATCCAGCCCTTCGGTCGCCTCGGGGTTCAGCAGGTCGACAACGATCGTACTGCCGATATGATCGATGATCGATACGATTGTATCGAAGGATGTCCCTCCCGCGACGAGCATATACCACCCGAGCGTGAACCCGGTAAAGAAGAGGACGTGGGCGAACGTTACCGTCCTTCCATCGTCTCTCCGGCTCAGGGAGCCTCCGCCTGATGATCTCTCCCCTGCTGCTGTTCGCGAACGGTTGAGCATAGTATCGCCGCGGGTTGCGGCGATCGAGGAGAGCGTTATATAGAGCCAGACCGCGATGAGGGCGAACAGGTAGATATACGATGTTCCATAATGCGAGACAGCCAGAGAGGCACCGAATACAACAAATAACGTGAAATTCGTTGTTCTGGGTATATTCCTCGCGACCATGAGCATGATGAGCAGGACGAGAAAGAGTTCTGCAATCTCCTGACGCGCCAGAGAGGCCATCTCCGCGTAAAATATGATGAACGAGACGAAGAAAAAGCATGCGAGGAAAGCGCTCTTTGCCTCCACCTGCCTTCGGAAAACATGATACAGTCCCAGGGGCACCAGGGCGAACGTAAGCGGATAGACCAGTTTGAACACCCATGTCAGGTCCAGTCCCGTGACATACGAGTAGATCGGAGCCAGCAGGACGACGGAGAGCATTGCGTTCACGTTTCCGGGACTTGTGGAGTCCCAGAATGCGTTGTCCATGACGAGGTTTGCAAGGAACGTCTCATAGTGGATATCATAGCCCCAGAGATACGGGGATACGAGCGACGTGTGAAGCAACAGCGAGACGGAAATGGATAAAACCGCCAGAGGGTATAACGCTTCCGGGATCACCCGGTCGAATCCAACCAGTATAGGGATAACCGCGATGAACGCGATCACCAGCATGAGAACTCCGTTGCTGTGATACTGGTTTACAACATAGGTCCCGATAATTGTCAGTAGCGGCACCAGGTACAGGAGAAGCGCAGGTCTCGAGAGAACCATCTCCGTATCGATATAGCCCGGTTCGACGGGTTCTTTATCTCGGACGAGGCTGAGCAAGAGCAGGATCGATGTCGCGACGTTGATCGTCATCAGGGTTGAACCGGGTGACAGCGGCCGGGAGATCCCAACGAGGGGATAAAGCACGCTCATGAGCAATCCGGTGAACATGAGGATTGCTATACTCAATCCAACTGCGTAGAGAAGCGTTTCGATGGTGCTCAGATGATGTACCCTCATGATTCTGAGGACGATTATGCCCGGAATGAATGAGAAGAAGGCAAATCCCAGGATCGCCTGCAGAACCAGGATATGCGAGTTCGCACTCCCCAAGAGTTGTATAACCAGCAGCCCCAGCTGGAACACCAGGATCGCAATGAAATAACTCCGGATCCTCCAGTCGTTTAGCGTAATGGGGTTTCGGATCTGCATGGCACCATCTATGCGAAACCGGTATGACGGGCACCTGACCCCGAAACCAGCGTCCGGTACAGGTCTTCCAGGTTCCCTCCGATTATTCGCCAGTCATATTTCGCTTCGGCCAGTGCTCGAGCATTATCTCCGATTCTCTTCCGTTCGTCTTTATCTTCGATCAGATACCTGATCCCCGCTATGAACTCTTCGTCGATGTCGTCGACGATGATCGCATGCTCGTGATGTTCGGCATCGATTCCTTCGATTCCTTTCTTCGTGGTCACGATGGGGAGACCGGCGCTCATATAATCGAATATCTTCAGTCTTGTTCCTCCTCCGCTTCTCAGAGGTACGATGGCGATATCGGCGCCGGCAACATTCTGCATATCGCTGATGAATCCAAGCGACCTGACATTTGCTTCTTCAAACTCCGGAACCTGCGTTCCACCGATGACAAATGATACGTCCGGGTTTGTATCGGCAAAACGAGGGGCGATATACGATTGAATAAGATCGAACCCTTCCCGGTTCGGCGGATGCCTGTAGAGGCCGTGGAAGAATACGGCAATATCCGTGGGATGCAGCCCCATCTCTTCGCGAATCCTGGTTCTTGCTTCATCAGATATCCGCGGACAAATGGTGCAGCCCGAAGGAACGACACTGATCGTCCCGTCTTTGAGATGATACCTTCTCCTGAACGTACCTGCATCATTGTCGCTCACGGCGGTGATGTGGTCGACGAGATACTTGCATGAGACCCTCTCCAGTAAATTCGTATAGGCGGGTATGAGTTTCCGCTCCACCAGGGAGTAGTGGTTATGGTTCGCAAAGGTCTGTTGAATGAAATCAGATTCGACATTGTGAGCATCGTAGACTACCGTTATCTTCCTGCGCGTAACGAGACCGAGCAGCCTGGCCGCTAACGCTCCGCTGGGATGGGTGATCTGGATGAGATCGATCTCTTCGTCCCTGATGATCTGTGCCGCCTTACGGATGAAATCGGGATTGATGTCCCTGAATATGGATAGTCTTCTCCGGAGCGCCTCGATATCGTGATAGGTGTATACCTGCGCGACATCGTCATCGCTCTCATCATACAGGTGAGCCGGTTCGAGCACAACGATACGGTTATTTGCGGCCTGGCACTTGACGAGGTTGCAGAACCTGTTCTGGCCCCCGCTCTGGGGTTTTGACAACCCGACGGTTGTCGGGATCGCCAGTATGTTCATAGGCACTTCCGGTATTCCTGTTCGAGTTTTTCCACGACCCGGTCCCATGTCAGATTCTTTCGAACGAACTCCTGTCCTCGCTGAATCATTTTTCTCCCTTCCCCGGGATTTTCAAGGCAGAATGCCATTTTCTCCGCCAGATCCGCACAGTCTCCGTATCGTACCGTCAGGCCGCAGTCGCCTTTCCTGATGAGCTCTCCGCTGCCGTTGCCGTCTGTCACAATCACCGGGGTTCCGCTTATGATCGCCTCGAACGGAACAAGCCCGAATATCTCATACTTTCCCGGATAGACAAGCAGATCGGCATCCTGGTAGGCAAAGCCGACGTCATCGATATACCCGACAAACCGTACCCGATCCTGAATGCCGAGAGCCCGTACTTTCTCCTCGAGTTCCCGTTTGTAACCCCATTCCGGCCCGACAATGACCAGGATGGCGTCTTTTTGTTCCTGCACCAGCCGGTAAAACGCTTCTATCAGAAAATCGATCCCCTTGATTTTATCGATTCTGCCCAGGTATAGAATGAGATTGCTTCCGTTCTCTATTCCGCAAAATTTCCGGAACTCCCCTTTGCTCCTGGCGGTAACGCACCTCTCGAAACTGATGCCGTTGGGAATAACGGCGATCTTATCCTCATGAATGCCCATCAGCATATTCTGTTCCTTTTCCATGCTGTTCATGACGATCAGCCTTGATGCAGCATCTAAAATGGCAGAGCCGAAGATAAAATCAAAGACATTTTTCACCCTTGCCTTACCCAGGGTTTTGTTCTTCGGGAGCGATCCGTGCGGTTGCAGGACGTAGGGAACGCCGTACTCCCTGGCATAATGACTTACCATGGCCGCAAGGAGTGTCCTGTGCTCGTGGATGTGAATTATATCATAATTCTGCAGATCCCGGTGTGCAACGAACGGTAAATAGTACGGGACTATGGGGAGTGCTGCTGTGCCCGGAAAATACTTCCGTAAATTTTCAAAATAGTAAACCTTCATCCCGTCGACATTGAGGGGTCTGTTCGTGGGAAGCCCGGTCGGGTAGGTGCTCCGATTCGTCGTATATACGGTGACGTCGTGGCCTGCTCTCTGGAGACGCTTTGAGATCTCATATGCCGCACGTGCCACACCCCCGGACTCCCAGCTCGGCTTGAAGAACGGTGTCACCTGGAGGATCTTCATACGCGATCACAAACCTGCTGCTTGAGCCGTTGTCTGATTATGCCGGCGTAGTAGTTCCGGCGGAACAAAGGGAGGAGCCGGATCCCGCATTCGGCGAGGGATGCGAGCCCATGCTCTCCGATGCGGTGCGGGCAGGCTGCAGGGGTGCAGGTGAGTGCCTCCTCACCGCCTGTAGTAAGCCGGTGGTTCCGGCTCCGGCTGCCGGCGTCGAAGTGGACCGTCACCGGGTCTCCGGAAATCCGGTCGCTCCGCTGAGGTTCCTCCCGCACCCTCGCAAACGGATTTTTCCCAACATCCTGCAGCCGTACCGACGTCATCCGACAGCCTCTGCAGGGTAGGTACCGCTCAACCGCCGGCACCCTATGTCTGGATGCCGAGGAGGCCTACATTTCGTATCGATCGAGCAAAACTCCAGTAGGTGAGCGTGTCGCCGAATATCACTCCCCCCTTAGGTGTTGAGTTTCATGCTGGCACCTGGAATATATAATACTTTGTTCGGAATATTCAACCATTAATATAGTAACATAGATATGCTCAACTCCCCGCGGGGTTGATTGGCAAACAGGACGGTCTGCGACGGAGACCAGGATCGACCTTTCCTCTTCCCCGATAGGGTGTGCCCCGGTCGAATGCTTACCGCCTTACCCGTATGGGAAGAGTTTCGCAGAAAATCAGCAGCGTTTCTGCAGACACTGCCGGAAATATTGTCGGGATGAAATGGTTCCGCTCTCCCACTCGGGCCTTGACCGGGAAAAGGAGCCGGGCAGGCTTGATGCGTCCGCCCGCTATTACACGAACGCCCCGACGAACCCGCGACGACGCCATGGTGTGGGTCACCCGGCTGAGGAACCGGCGGGACCTTGCGGCGATGTGCCGCCCGGTCGGGCACCCGGTCCTTCTGCAAGAGATTTAACGAAAAAATCGCGGCAGGAATGGTCCGGGGGAGAATATACGCGGCCACCGGCCTCCTCCCCGCCGGCAGGAAGCAGTTTGAAAAAGCTCCCTCCGGATCTCCCTCTGCCCATAAGGATGCATAAGAGATCCCTGTTTTTATTATAAAAATTTGAGAATAAATCACCGTAAAGGATATATATTTATACCGCTATCCACCCACTCACCGGCTACCATATGACCGGGTCTTAAATCGGAATTCGCTCTCCGCCTGCCGGACGCTCCGGCGAGCACCTGCTTTAGCCAGCCTGTTTGTGCTACCGGAAGGTCTGCGCCGCCGTCCTGCGGACAGGGAGCGATTGTCAAGGGGGAAAAATGACAAAACACACATATCTGCTACTATTGTGCGCAGTCGTCGCGATCGGGATGCTGGTACCGCCGGTCATGGCGGTAGAGGCTGCGCTGGGAGAGGATCTCTATTCTCCCTTCAATAAAGCGCAGGAATGGCCTGATATCGACGGCAACATGATCGTCTGGGAAGACGACAGGAACGGTAACAAGGACATCTACTTTGGGACGGTAGACAAATTCAGGGCAGATCCATATCGGGGTATGCAGTATCCTTCCTACTCGGGCGAGAGTATAACGGATAACCCTGCCTCGCAGGAGAAACCGTCCATCTCAGGAGACTACATCGTCTGGCAGGACAACCGGAACGGGAACTGGGATATCTACCTCCACCGGCGCTCGACGGGTGAAGAGACACAGCTCACAACCGACCCGGGCAAACAGTGGATGCCCATCGTCCGCGGGAACTACGTTGCCTGGTACGACGACAGTACCGGCAGCACAAACATCGTCCTCTACGACATCCGCGAGGGGGCCGTGAAGGCCACCATCGACGCTGACGCAAAGACGACGATTTCTGGCGGGAGCACTGAGTTCAAGCCCGCTCTCTCTGAGAGGTATGTCGCCTGGGTAAATGCGTCGGACGGTGAGAGAGTCTGGTACTACGATATCGAGGCAGGAACATCCGGCCCGGTATCCACGAACAAGGTGACACAATCCTGGCCGTCGCTGTACGGGAGCATCGTCACCTGGGAAGATCGCCGGGTGAACGCCGACATTTACATGACTGATCTCGACGATCCGTCCGGAGAAGAGCGAAGGATCACGTTCGACACTTCCGAACAGGTCTCGCCGGCAATCAGCGCGAGCATCATCGCCTGGGAGGACATGCGGGTTCCGGCGCGGAGCATCTTTATGTACGACCACGTCTCCAGTGGAGAAGAGATGTCCGTTGTTCTGGCCAAAGACACACGTGACGAACACCTCTACCCCGCCGTCAGCGGAAACACCATCGTCTGGCAGAGGGGCCGTGGCCCGGACTCGAACCTCTACATATTCGTCTACGATCCTGGAGCACCGGAACTGACGACCATCGAGGTTAAACCGTCCACAGGCCCCCTGGAGATCGGCGACACCGAGCTGTTCACCGCAACCGCCCTTGACCAGTCCGGAGAAGAGATGACCGACGTCGAGTTCGACTGGACGTGCAGCAACACGACCGTCGGCACCATCGATGGCACCGGTCTCTTCACCGCCCATGCCGCGGGCACCGCGACCATTACCGCGACCGCCGAAGGTATCAACGGAACCGCGACCGTCACGGTCAACGCTGATGAGCCCGAGGAACCGGCCCTCGATCGCATCGAGGTTAAACCGTCCACAGGCCCCCTGGAGATCGGCGACACCGAGCTGTTCACCGCAACCGCCTTCGACCAGTTCGAAGAAGAGATGACCGGCATTGCATTCAACTGGTCGTGCGACAACGAAACCGTCGGGACCATCGATAATTCCACCGGTCTCTTCACCGCGAAGAGCGCAGGTACCGCGACCATCACCGCGTCGGCAGGCGACAAATCCGGAGAAGCTACCGTCACGGTCACTACTGAGGCACTGATCGCAAAAGACATCGTGATCGACCCGCCCACGCCCACACTTGAGGTCGACGGCACGGTGACGTTCGAAGCAACCGTCCGCGACCAGTTCGGCGGCGAGATGTCCGGCGTTGCGGTCACCTGGGCGAGCGATAACGAGACCGTCGGAACCATCGACAATGCCAGCGGCCTCTTCATCGCTCTCGCCGCGGGCACGACGACCGTAACCGCAACGGCAGGCGACCTCTCCGAAACCGCGACCGTCACGGTCACCGCTGATGAGCACGAAGAACCGGCCCTCGAACGCATCGAGGTCGAACCGGACACGGCCACCCTGGATGTCGGCGACACCGAGCAGTTCACGGCAACCGCTCTCGACCAGAACGGCCTTGAGATGACCGGCATTGTGTTCAACTGGTCGTGCGACAACGAAACCGTCGGCGAGATCGACGACACCGGTTGCTTCACCGCCCTTGCCGAAGGTACCGCGAACGTCACCGCGTCGGCGGGCAACGTGTCCAGGACCGCGACCGTCACCGTCAACGCAGAAGACCCCGCTGAACCGGTGCTCACGAGTATCACGCTCACACCGCCCCGGGCCACACTGGACGTCGATGACATCCAGAGGTTCATGGTGACGGGCCACGACCGGAACGGCAACGCCATGCCCGCCGGTGAGGTCGACTGGGCCTGCAGCGACGAAACCGTCGGCACCATCGACGGGGAAGGATGCTTCACCGCTCTCACCGCGGGTACGGCGACCGTAACCGCAACGGCAGGAAACTGCTCTGCGGGGGTAACCGTCACCGTCAACGAATGGCCTGCGCTCGCGAAGATCGCGGTCGTGCCGTCCACGGCAACGCTCGAGACCGGCGACGAACTGGAGTTCGAAGTCGTCGCGTTCGACCGGTTCGGCGACATCGTCGAGGACGCCGAGATCACCTGGGAGTGCAGCGATGAGAACGTCGGCACCATCGATGAGTGCGGCGTCTTCACCGCCCTTGACGGCGGCACGGCAACCATCACCGCATACGGAGACGGTGCTGAAGGAACCGCAACCATCACCGTGAACTGCAACGACCCCGTCCTCTCCCGCATCGTCGTCACCCCGGTCGCGATAACGCTCGCCGCCGGCGACACCGCGACGTTCACCGCGACCGCTCTTGACCAGGACGGTTGCGAGATGCCCGACGTCGAGATCGACTGGTGCTGCAGCAACGAAGCTGTCGGAACCATCGATCTCTGCAGCGGCGCCTTCTCCGCCCTTGATTGCGGCACGGCGACCGTCACCGCATCGGCCGAAGGGGTCACCGGGACGGCGGAGGTAGGGGTCACCGATGAATCCGCAGGTGTCGTGGTCTCCCCGTCGGCGATCACCCTGAACTGTGGGGACGAGTGGCAGTTCACGGCCGTGTATGACCTGCAGGACAACGCAGGCTCCCTGATTGGCTGGTCGTGCGTCGACCCGGGAGTCGGCGAGATCACCGATGACGGCCTCTTCACCGCGCGCGGCGAAGGCAGCACGACCGTCACCGCAACAGCGGGCGACGCATCCGGGACCGCGACGGTGACCGTCCGGTCGACGGCGCCGGAGCTTGCGCGGATCGAGGTCAGCCCGTCCGACTTCTGCATCCCGGCCGGGAACTGCCTGACGCTCACCGCAACCGCATTCGACCAGTACGGCTACGAAATGCCCGACGTCATAATCGACTGGGAGAGCAGCGACGATTGCGTCGGCGAGATCGATCTCTGCAGCGGCGCCTTCACCGCTCTCAGCGACGGCGAAGTGACTCTCACCGCATCGGCGAACGGGGTCTCCGGCTCCGCCTGCGTGACCGTCGAGCCCTCGCTCCCGGTTCCGGCCTGCATCGAGGTCGACCCGTCTGAAGACACGCTCGCGCCCGGAGGAACCCGGGAGTTCACGGCCACGGTCTTCGACCAGTGCGAGAACGAGATGGACTGGGTCAGGGTCAGGTGGTCGTGCTCCGACGATGATGTCGGCACGATCGACCGCTCGGGCCTCTTCGCGGCGTTCTCACTGGGCTCCACGGACGTGACGGCGTGTGCCGGGGGCGTTGAAGGAACAGCCACGGTCACCGTCACGGCGGCGCCCACGACCGACCCTACACCCGATCCAACACCAGATCCCACACAGACCCCGACTAACCCCGGATCGAACAAACGCGCCTATAGTGACGGCGGCGGCGACACCGGCCCCACCTTCTTCGCAGGAATCTGCGAGAACCTGAAAGGCGGCGAGACGCACACGTTCTCGGGTATCGACGTCACGTCGGTCGGCAGCATCGCCATCACGGCGGCCGACAACATCCCGCGGCTGCTGATGACCGTGAAGGAGACGGGGTGCCCCAACCTGGCGGCGCCTCCCGGCGGCAGCACCTACGAGTACGTTGAGATCGCCGTCTCATGGGCGAACCCGAACCAGATCGGCGGCGCAACGTTGACCTTCACCATCCCGGCGAAGTGGCTTGAGGAGCACGACATGCTCCCGGAGGACGTCAGGCTCATGCGCTACGTCAACGGGGGCTGGCAGATCCTGGAGACCGAGGTCGTCGGTGAAGAGAGCGGGAAGTATCGCTTCCGGGCGACCACCCCCGGGTTCTCCACCTTCGCCATCGCCGCGATGCCGGAGAACGTCACCATGACGACGGAGACGAACGTCACGACAGAGGCTACCGCGACGCCCGAAGGGACGGAGACGATGACGACCGCGCCGACCGTCGCGGCGACGACGACGCCTGCGGCACCGCTCGTCTACGCGCCCTTCCTTGCACCGCTGGCCTTCCTCCTCTGGGCGAGGAAGCGGCGCTGAAAAACCCTGACTCTTTTTTTTTTGATGCGCCGGGGGCGGTGTCCGATACGTGCCTTCGCGCTTCTTCCACGGGATCTATAAGAAAAAAGTGGGGGAACTGCATCGCGATGCAGCCGTTCAACGGTCTTACTGCGTCAGTACCCTGCCTGACCGCCCAGGGTCTCTTCTCCTCCAATCAGGGTCTCTTCGTCCATGCCCGGGGGCGTCTCTTCTTCCATCGGAGTCTCTTCTTCCATCGGAGTCTGCTGGGTGCCGTCTCCCTCCGGCATGGTGCATCCTGCCGCCAGTATGCCCGCGCCCACGATGAGGAGCACCGCCAGAAGGACTGTGATATACCTCATGGGAGGGGGCCATCACGCACATGTTACTTATAATTTGCTCACCCGTTCGGGCCGCTGCCGGCAGAACCGCCGTTCAGGGCAGAGGGGCCACCCGGAACACGGCAAGAGGGAGAACGTCCTGTAAAGGCATCACTCCACGATGAAGTCGCCGGTCATCTGCTGCGGATGGACGTCGCACCGGAAGAAGTACGTCCCGGGCTCATCCGGCGCCGTGAAGGTGTAGGTCGTCTGGGCCGGGCCGGTGATGGTCTCGCCCACGAAGATCTCCTCTGCCGCCGAGGCGTTCGTGTAGACCGCGACGTTGTGCGGGATGCCGTCGTCCATGTTGTCGAAGTTCACCGTCACGTTCGCCCCTGCAGGCACCGTGATGGTGCTCGTATCGAAGGCCAAATTCTCGGCGGAGAGATCGACCGTCGCTATCTCTCCGTCCGATGCGGTCGTCGCTGCCGTTGTCTCTGTGGCGGCCGGGGTTCCGGTCTCGGCCGGCGTCGTTATCGTCCCCGTGGGGGTCGGCTGGGTGCCGTCTCCGCCCGGCGCGGTGCACCCTGCGGCCAGCATGCCGGCGCTCACGATGAGCAGCGCCACAAGAAGGGCTGCGTTGGGTCTCATGAGCGAAACGATCCCGTACATGCTATGTATACCTGTCTGCGCGGAGGGGCCCGCACAGGAAAAATGGGCGGGGAGGAGCGGGGGAATCCCGCTCTTCCCACGCCGGTGCGCTCCTGGTTACTCCACGATGAACTCGCCGTTCATGTCGGGATGAACGTCGCACTGGAAGTAGTAGGTCCCCGGCTCGGAAGGAGCCGTGAAGGTGTAGGTGGTCTCGGCGGGCCCGGTGATGATATCGCCCACGAAGATCTGCTCCGCCCTGAGCGAACTGTCGTAGACCGCGACATTGTGGGGGATGCCCTGGTCCCGGTTGTCAAAGACCATCGTCACCTCCGCCCCGACGGGCACCGTGATCGTCTCAGTGTCGAAGGCAAAGTCCTGTGCGACGATGTTCACCGTCGCTCCAGGCGTCAGGTTCGTCGTCGGGGTCGGCGTCACGTTCACCGTCGGGGTCGGTGCGATCGTTGAGGTCGGTGCGGGCGCCACGACCCTCCAGACCCTGCCGGTGCTGGTGGCGTTGTCCGGACCGCCCACATCGTTCGTCAGCACGTAGAGGTCACCCCCGGCATCCTCGCCGAACCCGCGCAGGAACATCCCCAGGGTCTCGTTCTCGCCGCCGGTGATGTTCACCGGCTGGACCTCCCACATGGCGTTCGCGTCAGCGGTCAGGTTCGCGGCGGACTCCGGTGCGATCCACCCCTCCGGGGGCGTCGCGACGAGGAGAGTGCCGTTCCCGACCGTCCGGCTGTCGCTCCAGTAGCCGAAGACGTACTTCCCTTCGAGCTCCGGAACGGCGGTGCCGCGGTAGACGTTGCCGCCGACGACGACGATGCCGAGGTCACGGCCGCCCTCGAATATCGGGCCGATCAGCGGCTCTCCTAGATAGCCGGTGACGTTGCAGGACTCCGGCGGGTCGGTGGTGGCGTTCGGGTCGAAGCAGTGCGTGCCCTCGCGGATATTCCAGCCGTAGTTTCCGCCGTTGTAGACGACGTCCACCTCCTCAAAGAGATTCTGGCCCGCGTCGGCGACGAAGAGCGCGTTGTTGCCGCCGGAGTCAAACGACATGTAGGCCGGGTTCCTAAACCCGTAGGCGTAGATCTCGGGCGGGACGGAGTCGTAAGCGTAGGTGTCGAGGATCTCGGTCCGGTTCTCCGCGAACGGGTTGTCGGCGGGTATCCCGTAGAGGCTGCCGGCAAACGTCGTCCATGTCGGCTCGGGCGGGTTCTCCGTCCGGTTGACGCCTGCATTCTCTGTCTGGTTCCCCGTCGGGGTCACGTTCTGTGGAGTCGTCAGGTTTCCGGCAGTGACATTGTCCACGTCGATCCTGAGGATCTTGCCATAGATCTTCGTGAGATCCTGGCCGTTCCCGATGCCGGGGGTGTGGGCGTTCCCGACGTCGTTCGCCCGCCCGCCATCCCCGAGCGCCACATACAGGTAGCCGTCGGCGGGACTGAAGACCAGCTGGCCGCCGTTGTGGTTCTGGTAGGGCTTGTCGATGTACATCAGCACGTTCTCGGAGGTCGGGTTCACCTGGTTCGGGTTCCCGGGATCAACCTGGAACTCGGAGATGTGGTTGGTGCAGTTCCACCCCTCGGGGGCCTCCTGCCTCAGAGGTGCGCTGTAGAATGCATAGACCTTGCCGTTCTCCGAGAAGTTCGGGTGGAACGCGATCGAGAGCAGGCCGCGCTCGTCGTAGGCTGGCCGGAGTTCGACCATACTGTCCCGAACGTCCAGGAACGGCTCGGGGAGCGTGGTCCCGTTCGCGTCGACGACCCAGACCACGCCGACCTGGTCCACGACGAAGAGCCGGCCCGTCCCGTCGTCGGGTGATGCAACCATCATGGGTGAGGTGAAGTTCTGCGCGACGAGTTCAAGGCCGATATCGGCCGTAACGTTCGGGGCGGAGGTCAGGTTCGTCCAGGACGTGTTGTCCACGAGCTCTGCGGCGAGTACGGATTTGGCGTTCGTGAGATCCGTCACGTTGCCGCTCACGTTCTGCATGCTTTCCGTCGTCTGGTTTGAACTCTCGTTGGTGCCACTGACATTGCTCGATCCTACCTGTGCGCCCGCACCCGCGACGAGTGCGAGGATCAGGAAGGATGCTATGACAATGCTAATTTTTGTCATGCGGATCGGGGCATGACACGGGGACTGATAATAGTTATGCCGGATCGCCCGGTCACACCCCTGACGTGTGGGGGCGGGGTTTGTGGAATGTGGTCTTTCTGCCGGGCCGTTCCTCTCTGTCGTGGGTAGTAACCTTTTCCCGGCGGGACGTGCACACCCGATCGATCCGGCGGCGCATGGTGACGGTTCATAGAAGATGAGTCCCCATGACGGTACCGAGAGGTAGCGCAAACGGCAACTCAGCAGCACCAGACGCTTGCCCGGGCTCATATCACAGGTCCACACCCCGAACACGGGGAGAGGTGGCATCGCAAGCCTGTATGGGAGCAGAGTACCATGCCCCCCGACGAGAGGAGGGGGTAGTTGGCGAAAGTATATCTTCAAACAGGCGGCATGCACTGAGCGTAACAGCCCCTGGCCCGTGACACAATACCCCGCATGAGACCTCGGTTCACTCAAATGCCGCCTCAGCGGCCGGAAGCCTGTATGTGCCGGCGTATGATAACCCCGATAATCTTATGAAGCGGGTTATCCCTCAGTCCGCCGGCCCGGCTCATGCCCGGTGCGCTTTTAGTGACCTGAGAACTATCCACACCCGGGGTCTGGTAGAAACAACTGGATATGCAGAAAAACCCCTTAAACCAGCAGATTTGCGCCGTCCGGGAGTGTATTAGTGAACTCACTCCCGGGACGCCGGCAGATTCAGACGACAGCGCCTCGCTCGGGAGCCTTCTCCGTGCTGCAGAAAGCCTGGCCGCAGCCGCAACCCGGGTGGAAGAGGAGCGGCAGCAACTCCTGGACCTCATCGGGTCCTCACCCGACAGATTCGTGGTGACGGACGCAGACGGCAGGATCATCGATGCAAACCCGGCGGCGGCGAGCCTCCTCGGGGAGCCGCTGCCGGGCACGCTCCTTGCGGCGCACGGTTTTCCCGACGTTCAATCGGAGATCGCTCTCATGCTCGCGGACCTCCGTGCCGGGAAAGCGTGCGCACCGCGGGAGACAACCCTGCGCTCCCGGAGCGGCGCCCCGGTCAGGGTCGTGATCACCGCCGCCGGCAGGGGTGTTGGGGAGAAACGGTGGCTGATCCGGGAGCACCCGGAGAGCGAAGAGCAGGACCGGCTCCTTGCAAGAGCTGAGGAAGAGCGTACCCTGCTGCAGGCCATCATCGAACAGATGCCCGAGGGCGTCGTCATCGCCGAAGCCCCGTCGGGAATGCTCATCCACTACAACGAGCAGTTACGCCGGATGTGGGGGCGACCTGACATGCCGCGCGATCTCAGGATGTTTCGTGGGGTTCACCCTGATGGGCGGCCCTACCTGCCCGAGGAGTGGCCGATTGCCCGGTCGGTCGCCAGTGGGGAGGTGGTGAGAGATGAGGAGATCCGGCTCCTCCGGGCAGACGGCACCTGGATCTACATCAACGCCAGTTCCGCTCCCATCCACGACGAGAGCGGTATCGTGCGCTATGCGGTAGCGGTCCTCTCCGATGTGACCGACCGGAAGCAGATGGAGGAGGAACTGCAGGCGAGCGAGGAGAAATACCGGAGACTCTTCGAGAATACGGGTGATGCCATCAACATCTTCGAGATGGTCCGCGACGAGCACGGCGAGATCGTGGACTGGATCCTGCGCGACGCAAACCCGGTCTCACAGCGCGACCTCGGCAGGCTGGACGAGATCGTCGGGAGACGCGTCACCGAACTCTTTGGCGCGGGGGTGATGGCCGAATATATCACGAGGTCGCGGGAGATCATGGCGTCAGGCGTCGGGCAGAAGTATGAGAACAGTTTCTGGGGCAACCGCTACTATATCTCCTCCACCATTCCCATCGGGAAAGACCTGCTCGGGAGTGTCAGCACCGAGATCACCGACCGGAAACGGATGGAAGAGGAACTGCACCTCCAGCAGCAGCGGCTCGAACTGGCCCTCAGCGCCGCGAGGATGATTGCCTGGGACTGGGAGCCGGCCGCCGGCCGTCTCAGGATCAGCGGCGACTTTGCAGGGATCTACGGCCGCCCGCCCTTCGCCCGGCCCGAGGAGAGGCTGACACTGGTCCACCCCGACGATATCGACCGCTTGCGCGCCGAAGGAGAGCACAACGGGCCCTACCACACCGAGTACAGGATCATCCGCCCCGACACGGGAGCCGCTGTCTGGCTGGAGTCCCGTGGCGAGGTCCAGAGGGATGAGGCGGGAGACGTCGTCCGGGCCGTCGGCGTCACGATGGATATCACCGGACAGAAGCAGTCCCGGCAGGCGCTGGAGCACCAGCAGGAACTCCTGCAGGGGATCATCGACGCCATCCCGGTGATGATCACGATCTATGACCCGGATCTCAGGCTCTTCCACCTCAACCGTGAGTTCCAGAGGGTGCTCGGCTGGTCGGAGGAGGACGGGGCCAGGGGTGACCTGATAGCGAGATTCTTCCCCGACCCGGAGTACCGGAAGATGGCCGGCGACTACATGCAGTCGCTGAAGCCGGGGTGGCGCGACCTCCTGCTGGTCGCAAAGGACAGTTCCATCGTCGAGACCGCCTGGGCCAACATCCGTCTCTCCGACGATACGCGTGTCGGGATCGGGATCGACATCCGCGAGCGGAAGCGGGCTGAAGCCACCATCATAGAGAGCGAAGGACGGTTCCGGGCGCTCATGAACGCATCGCCAAACGCAGTGATGCTCATCGACCGCGACGGCACAATCCTTGTCCTGAACGAGGTGGCTGCCGAGAGGTTCGGGAGGAGCGTTCAGGAACTGATGGGCACATCAATATTTGACTACTTTTCCCCGGATGTCGCCGCGAGACGGAGGGAGATCATCGGGGAGGTCTTCTCGACGGGCCGGCCGGTCAGGTTTGCCGATGAGCGGCAGGGGATGGTCCTCTACAACTCCCTCTTTCCGATCGCCGACGCGGAAGGAAACGTGGTGCGGGTCGCGGTGCTCTCCTACGATATCACCGAGCAGAGACGCTCTGAGGAGATGCGGCACCAGGCGTTCACCCAGATCGAGCATAACATGGAGCAGTTCGCTATCCTCGGCGACCACATCCGCCTGCCCCTGCAGGTCATCCTCGCTGCGTCGGAGCTCCTGGACGATGAGCAGGCATCGGAGCGGATCCGCAAGCAGGTCTGGCGGATCAACGATATCGTCAGGCAACTCGACAGGGGCTGGGTGGAGTCACGGGAGATCCGGGAGTTCCTCCGCAGGCACGAACTGGTGTAGCGCCGGGCCTGCGCAAAGATTACTCCGTCCCTGCATACCGTTCCGCCCTGCATCACTCCACGATGAAATCGCCGTTCATGGACGGGTGGATGTCGCACTGGAAGTAGTATGTCCCGGGCTCGGACGGTGCCGTAAAGGTGTAGTTCGTCTCGGCGGGCCCGGTGATGATATCACCCACAAATATCTGCTCCGACCGAAGGGAACTGTCATAGACCGCGAAGTTGTGGGGAATGCCAGAATCCTTGTTGACGAAGTGGACGGTCACGTTCGCCCCCGCGGGCACTGTGATCGTATTTGTATCGAAGGCGATGTTCTCGGCGGCGAGGTTCACCACCGTCGCGTTCCCGGTCACGTTCCCGCCGACCGTCACGTTCACCGTATCAAACACAAGCGGTATTATCGGCGTGTGGTCGTTGTTGACCACCTGGACCGAGAAGTTGTGCGCACCCGGCGTCACATTCTCCCAGGTGTGGGTGAGGTTCGTCGAGATGACGTAGCCGCCGGTCGGCGGGATGGCGGGTTCACTCGCGTTCATCGGCACCGGGGCGTCCAGATAGTAGTGCAGGTGCCCCTCGCCCGGCGCGTTGACCTGCCCGGTCGGCTCCACCAGCGTGAAGTTCGTAACGTTCACGCTCACCGTGACGTTTCCGGCGGCAACGCTGGCACCCTCCGCAGGCGACATGATCGTAACGTTCGCTTCAGTAGTCGGTGTCACGTTTGCTGTCGGCGTCGCAGTTGTGTCATACCCATACCCATCCTGGGCGACCGCCCCGGAGAAGAGGGCCACACACCCTATCACCAGAGTGAGGATCAGGAGTCTTTCCAGTCTCGTCATACGGGGCGGGGGGATGGAAGCGAGCATGATATACCTTTCGCGGGATTGCCCTCTGCGCCCCGGGAAAGTCCGCCAGGCAAGAATCTGCCCCATGGGGGAGAGGTTAAGTAGGGGCCCGCCGTATCGGCGCCTATGATACGCACGAAAAGGATCTACGAAGAACCCTCGGAGGACGACGGGCTCCGGGTACTCGTCGACCGGCTCTGGCCGAGGGGCATCTCAAAGGAGGAAGCGATGATCGACCGGTGGGAGAAAGATCTTGCGCCGACGAACGAGCTGCGCCGTTGGTTCGGGCACGACCCGGCGAAGTGGGAGGAGTTCCTGGAGCGTTACCGGGCCGAACTCGAGGGGAAGGGGGAGGCACTTGCCCAACTCCGGCGTGAGGCAAACGACGGGACCGTCACGCTCCTCTACGCCGCCAAAGATGAGGCCCACAACAACGCCGTGGCGCTGAAGCGATATACCGAAGAAGGGTAGGCTGCACCGATACTTTCTTTATGGCTCCGGTTCGGTTACCTGCCCGTATGACCATGGAGAGCAACAGGATATCATACCACGATTCGGTCCGGACCGTCTACGAGCGGCTCAAAGCGGACGGCATGTCCAACGTCTGGGACCGTTACGAGGCGCAGGGCCTCGGCACCGACCCCGACCGCCGGTGCGCCTTCTGCCAGGCGGGAGCACGATGCGACTTCTGCTCGAACGGCCCCTGTCGGGCGGACGCAAGCCGAAACCACCGGGGCGTCTGCGGGATCAACGCCGACGGCATGGCGATGCGGATGATGCTTCTTCGAAACGTCATGGGCGCGTCGAACTACCACTTCCACGCTCAGCAGGCGGTCAGGACCCTCCGGGCAACCGCGGAGGGGAAGACCCCGTTCTCGATAGCGGAACCGGAGAAACTCCGGACGTTTGCAGGACGGCTCGGGATCGATACCGGCGGGAGCGACGCCGAGGTCGCGCTCCGGCTCTGCGACTTCGTAGAGGAGGACTTCCACCGGTTCACCCACGAGCCGAGCCGGATCGTGGAGCGGCTCGCTCCGGAGGAGCGAAAGGAGACCTGGAAGCGCCTTGGGCTCTTCCCGGGCGGGATCTACGGGGAGACGATCGTCGATACCGCCTCGACCCTCACGAACGTCGACGGCTGGTTCGCGAGCCACGCCATGCGGGCGATGCGTCTCGGTGTCGCGATGGCCTACCAGAGCCAGATCGTCCTCGAATACATTCAGGACATCCTCTACGGTATTCCCCGCCCGCACCCCATGCGGGTCGACCTCGGCGTGCTCGACCCCGACTACGTCAACATCCTCCCGAACGGCCACGAACCCTTCCTCGGGTTCGCCCTCATCGACCTCGCCCGCACTGAGGAGTGGCAGCAGAAGGCGCGAGCGGCGGGGGCGAAGGGGCTCCGGATCATCGCGAACATCGAGACCGGGCAGGAACTGATCCAGCGGAGGGAGATGGACGACGTCTTCTACGGCTACACGGGCAACTGGATCATGCAGGAGGCGGTCCTTGCCACCGGGGCGGTGGACGTCTTTGCCGCCGACATGAACTGCTCGCTCCCCCTCGACCCCCTCTACGCCGAGAAGTACCACTTCAAACTGATCCCCGTGAGCGAGGTCGTCGTCTTCGAGGGCGGGACGGAGCGGCTCGATTACGTCCCGGAGGAGGCGAAGGAGCAGGCGGCGGCCCTCCTATCGATGGGGATCGAGAACTTCGGGGGACGGCGCGAGAAGGTGGAGCCGATCCGGGGCCTTCCCATGCGGGAGGCGGTCGTCGGGTTCGCCCCCGAAAGCATCGTCGACGCGCTCGGCGGGAGCCTCGACCCGTTGCTTGGTGCTATCAAGGACGGCACCATCCGGGGCATCGTGGGGCTCGTCTCCTGCACTACGCTGCGCGACTCCGGGCAGGACGTCCACACCGTCGCGGTCGCGGAGAACCTGATCGCCCGCGACGTCCTGGTGCTCGGGATGGGCTGCGGGGTCGCGGCCCTCCAGGTCGCCGGGCTCTGCTCGCCCGAAGCGAAGGAGAAGGCCGGGCCGGGGCTGAAAGGCCTCTGCACGGCGCTCGGCGTGCCGCCGGTCCTCGGCTTCGGGACCTGCACCGACACCGGCAGGTGCGCCGACCTCCTCCTCGCGGTCTCCGAGGCTCTCGGCGGCGTCCCCCTCCCCGACCTCCCGGTCGCCGTCGCCGCCCCGGAGTACATGGAGCAGAAAGCGACGATCGACGCCCTCTTCGCGCTCGCGCTCGGCGTCTACACCTACGTCAACCCGGTCCCGACCGTGACCGGGGGGCCGGACCTCGTCAAACTCCTGACCGAGGACCTGCCCGGCATCACGGGCGGCGTGCTCCACGTCGAGACGGACGCAAAAGCGGCGACGGATGGGATCCTGGCACACATCGAGGGGAAGCGGGAGAAACTGGGGCTCTAAGGATCCGGTATGTGCTGCTCCGGCGCCTGCGCTCGCGGGGCTACAGGAGTGCCTGAACGGGTGTACCCCGCAGAGTGACACCACCCTTTTCCCTCCGGACGGCGATGGCTGAATTGTATCCGGCGCATCCCTGCCGGAGGAGCGAGGTCTATCATGGAAAACGGACCCAGAGGAGCAATCCTCCAGAGAGACAAAACGTCCTACGCGATCGTGCCGAGAACGCCCGCGGGGATCGTCAGCCCGGAGCACCTGGAGAGCATCGTCAAGGTCGTCAGGCGCTACGATATCCCCGTCATCAAGATGACGTCGGGGCAGCGGATGGTGCTCGTCGGGATCAAAGAAGAGGACGTTGAGAGCATCTGGAACGAACTCGGGATGACCGTCGGGCAGGCGACCGCGCCCTGCGTCCACTACGTCCAGGCATGCCCCGGGACGGTGACGTGCAAGTACGGCAAGCAGGACTCCCTGGGCCTCGGGCTCGAAGTCGAGGAACTCTACCAGGAGATGAACCTGCCGGCAAAACTCAAGATGGGGGTCTCGGGATGCCCCCGGTGCTGCGGCGAGAGTTACCTCCGCGACATCGGGCTCATGGGGAACGCGAAAGGCTGGACGGTCATCTTCGGGGGCAACTCCGGCGGCCGTCCCCGGATCGGCGACGTGGCCGCAAAGGACCTCACGAAAGATCAGGCCCTCGATCTGGTCCGCCGGCTGCTCGAGTACTACCGGGAGAACGCGCGGCCGGGAGAGCGGACCGCACGGTTCGTCGAGCGGGTCGGGTTCGATACCGTCAGAAAGGACGTCCTGACCTTCGCCCCCTACATACCGCTCGACTCCGTCTGATCGGGGTTACGCGGAAGGGGGCCGTCGATACAGTCGGCGTTCGCGATCATCCGGTTGACGAACTGCCGTTGAACGCAGGTGATGAACGGCAGGGTGATGACGACGGCGTTCCGGACCCCGTCTTCCCGGTAGACGATCATGCAGACGCGGTCGTCGGCGATGAAGATGTAGTCGAGCAGGAACGCCGACCCGTCCACCGGGATCGGCCCGCAGTAGATCTTCTCGAAGATGTTCTCCTGGAAGAAGGTGCAGAAGGGTTTCGGGACGTAGAGGGACGCGTCCCCGAGCGGCTTTTTGATCCCGCGCTTCCCGTTCGGGAGGAGGACGCTCACGGGATGCTCCTTCGATGCATCGGCGATCAGGCGGGCGAACTCACCGATCTCCCGGTAGTCCAGGCAGACGACGGCAAGGTCGCGGGCGACGCCGCCGGCAAGCGACTCCGCGTGGCGCCGGATGCTCCACTCCCCCTGCACGTACCAGATCGGCGAGTTCTTCGCCCGGGCGTCGAGCGAGAGGGAATCGAGACCCTGCACCGCCGCCGTCGCCGCGGCATCCACGGCACTCTTCAAGTGGTGGATGACGACGGCGGGCTCGGCCGGGATGTAGACGTGCGGGCTCCCCCGCCGGATGGTGATGAAACCCCGACCGGCAAGTCCTTCGGCGATGTCGTAGACCCTCGGGCGCGGGACGCCGCTCGCCTCGTGGATCTGGCGGGCGCTCCCCTCGCCGATCCCGACGAGGGCCGCATAGACCCGTGCTTCGTACTCCGTCAACCCGAGCGCCTTGAGGCTCCGGATCAGGTTGTCCATTGTTGTTACTATGAGAGTTACACGAGGGTTAAACCTTCGGGAGTAGCATAGTTGTTAAGATCTTCGACCATGCAACTTCGAGCAATTCTTGAGCGCATCAAGCGGTTCGTCGGCAGGGAAGACAGCAACCCTACCGCAACCGGCCCCGACGAGGTCAGCTCCCTCCTCATCGACACCTTCGCCGAAGACACCGGAGAGGAGGCGGGACGCGGAGGGACGGTATCGGCGGCGGCCATCCGGGCGGCGTGCCGCCGGATGCAGAGCGCGAAGACGAAGGGCGACCTTCTCCGCATCATCGCGGACGAAGCGGCGGCATTCGACCTCCGCGACCTCGAGGCGATGAACGCCCGGTTCGAGCGTAAGGTCGCCCATCTCCCGGAGAGCTACCGCGACCGGCTCCTCGAAAGCGTCCGGGAAGAGATCTTCGGGGCGCACCACCGGCTGGTCCTCCTCTCCCGGAACGGCGGCGGATCCGACGACCCCCCGGCCCCGGCGCTCGACGGCTACTGCTCGATGGTGGCGGAGGCCTGCACGGCAAAAGCGCGGGAGAAAGATCCGAAGTACCTCTACCTGAAGTACCTCCTCTCCGCGTTCACCATGTTCGTCATGGAGGAGCCCGCCCACCCGGTCGGCACCCCGTTCCCCGGCGGGCAGATCGTCGACAAATGGGAGGGAACCTACCTCTGCCCGGTCAGGGATATGGCCGACGACGTAGCGTTCGCCCTCTGTCCCTACTGCCCTGCGGTCCAGAGCACGGAGCCGACCTTCCCCGAGATGCGGGCCCGGCGGCAGGAGCGGCGGCGGCGGGAGAGCCTCGCGAACTACTGGACGAATTATAAGGGATGAATGCGATACGACAGACTTGGAGATGAATGATATGAAGATTGTTGATGTAGCAAAAGAACCGGTCAGCGAAACCCCGCACCACGTCGACGCCCGGAAGGTCTACGACACCGAGCACGCGACGGCGGTGGTGATCACGCTTGCACCGGGAGAGTCGCTCAAGAAGCACATAACCCCGGTGGACGTCTTCTTCTACGTCCTCGAGGGGACGGGGATCGTCGAGATCGGCGACGAGCGCGCCGAGGTCGGGAAGGATCACCTGGTCGACAGCCCGGCAAAGATCCCGCACCGCTGGATGAACGAGAGCGACGGCACCTTCCGGGTGCTCGTGGTGAAGGTCCCGCGCCCGACGACCGGGACACGGCTGTTGTGAGAGTATAATGGTCGTTGAGTCGATCCCGAAGGCCGTAGGGTTCTTCTACGGCCTCCTCGCATTTGCCGCCCTCGCCTGGCTCTGGTATTCCGGCCGGTTCACCCGGCGGCGCGCGATGCCGTTCCTCGTAGCCTCGGCATTCTTCGGGTTCCTGGTCTTTGCGCCGGTCTTCCCCTACCAGCTGCAGGCGGTCGTCCTCCAGGACACGGCGGCCCTCGGGTCGCCGCTCCCGATGGCAATCGGGGGGCTGCTGGCCTTCATCGTCCTCGCCCTCGTCTTCGGCCGGATCATCTGCGGGCAGATCTGCCCGGCGGGAGCCGTCCAGGAACTCATGCACCTCGTGCCGGTGAAGAAGCGCGGCAGCGCCGAGAGCCGGGTCCCGGTCGCGGTCAGGGCAGGCGTCTTCGTCGTCTTCCTCGCCGCCGGCCTCGGGCTCTCGATGAACCTTCTTGCGCTCATAGGCCTTGCGGACTTCTTCAACCTCACGGTCGTGAGCGTCTCGTTCTTCGTCTTCTTTTCGATCGTCCTCCTCTCCGCCGTCGTCTACCGGCCGTTCTGCCGCTACGTCTGCCCCTACGGCGCCCTCCTCGCCCCCGCGGCGTCAAGGGCCGCCTACCGGCTCCGGCGGACGGACGCCTGCATCGGATGCCGGAAGTGCGAGCGGGCATGCCCGACCGGAGCGGCGAGACCCGATGACGGACTCGGGGAGTGCTACCTCTGCGGCCGGTGCACGGAGGCCTGCCCGGTGGACGGGGCGCTCGTGTACGGGCGGGGGAGATGAGAAGAGTAAATATGCGAAGGGCATCAGAGTAAAGAAGAGGTTGGTATACCATGGCTAAAGAGAATCGTGCAGAGTTGCAGGGGAAGGTCCTCCGGCTGGCGGACCTCGTCGCCTACCAGGACGGGACCGTGGCAAGCAGGATGATCATCAACAAACCCTCGGGGAGCATCACCCTCTTCTCGTTCGACGAGGATGAAGGGCTCTCGGAGCACACCGCACCCTACGACGCGGTGGTGACGATCCTCGACGGGGAGTGCGAGGTCTGGGTGGCGGGCGAGACGCACCAGATGAAGGAAGGGGAGACGATCATCTTCCCGGCGAACGTCCCCCACGCCCTCTCGGCCATAACCCGGTTCAAGATGTCGCTTACGATGATACGGGAGTGACGGAGACGTGACAAACGAGAAAGAAGGCGATTACTGCACCATCTGCGGCGGGGTCCGGCCGGACGCGATCAAGATCAAGACGGTCCTCGTGAACGGGAAGGAGACCGGCATCAACCAGCTCGACTTCATCGTCGACGGCGTGCGGAACCTGCATCTCGAAAACGATGCCGCGATTCGCGCGGAACTCCTCAAGTGGGCGAGCGAGTTCAACTACATCCCGACGAAGAGACGGGAAGCCTACGGCGACGCCCTGATGCGGGAGTACAAGGGAACGCAGGAGTGAGCGGTCGGCACCGGAACGGTCTCCGGCGCCGCACCCCTCAGGAAGTTGCTTTTTTTCAACAGGTTCCGTCCCGTGAGCCGCCAAAAAAAGGTCAGGCGCTGACGGCAGCCAGCCTGCCGTCTTCGCGCACGAACAGCCAGTAGCCCTCGGTCGGGGAGAGTCCTTGATCGTCGGTCTGGTTGTTGACGATCGCCGGCCGATAAGTCTGGTCATCCGCATTGTAGCCGACGACGTAGACCCAGGTGTCTTCCACCGACCTGAGCGTCTCATCCGCGCTGCGCTCCACCAGGTCGGAGTGGCCGATGGCGTTCCATCCCGGGCTGAGCGTCTTCAGTGCAGGTGCCCTCACCGGATTGGTGCTGAGCACCAGCTCCACGGTGGTCTCCTCGGTCGAGTAGACCCAGTAGCCTTCAAGGACCCTCAGGGTCTCATTCTCGCCCAGGGGCTCGAAGCCGCCAGCCGGGGTGTGGGTGTAGAACGGCCGGCCGCCGGTCTCGACATCCGCAAAGACCGATGCTGCCGTGTCGTTGCCCGCAGCGAGAGGTCTCGGGATAGAGACAAAGTTCCAGCCTTCATAGAGCTGGAGTTCCATGGTCTCCTCCGGCATTGGCGGGGTCACCGTCGGCGTCGGCGTAACGTTCACCGTCGGAGTCGGAGTCACGTTCACTGTCGGCGTCGGCGTAACGTTCACTGTCGGAGTCGGCGTGACGTTCACTGTCGGAGTCGGCGTGACGTTCACTGTCGGAGTCGGCGTGACGTTCACTGTCGGAGTCGGCGTGACGTTCACCGTCGGAGTCGGCGTAACGTTCACCGTCGGAGTCGGGGTAGGCGTTGGGATCGGGATGTCCGGTGGGACCAGGACACCATCGATCACGTAGACCACGATATTGTTCGTGATCTGGATCTGGGTTATAACGATGACGTTGTTGATGATCAACCGGTTGTCTTCGGTGAGCGAGACGTTAACCTCCGATCCTTCGACGGTCGGCAGAGAGATCTGCCCGTCGGCCGAATCCTCGCAGAGCTGCACGAGTTCTTCAACCGTGTAATCACCCTGGATGACATGGTAGCCGAGGAATCTGTTTAAGAGTGCCGTGTCGCCCATGATCACCGAGAGCGTCTGGTTGCCCAGCCCGGCAAACGCCTCGTTGGTCGGAGCGCATATCGCGTAACTTCTGTTCTCTTCGAGTTGCTCGCCGATAGTAGAGTTGTTCACGGCTTCAACGAACGTCGTCAGATTCTCCTGGTCCGAAAGCTCCGTGACAATCAGTTCGGTGATGTTCGCTTCAGGCGCCGGCGTCGGCGTGACGTTCACTGTCGGCGTCGGGGTCACGTTCACCGTCGGAGTCGGAGTGACGTT
>NZ_FMID01000002.1 GCF_900095385.1 Methanoculleus chikugoensis | reverse complement strand
CCGCCTCAGAGACCGTCCTCTCCGGGACCTGGTTCTTGGCGGCAAGGATGAACTCGACCGCCTCTTCACCGACCTTTTCGAGGGATTTGTCGATCCCTTTCCGGTGGGTCAGGACGGAACTGACGTAGCTTTCGGCGGACGGGTGCTCCGCCCGGTCCTGGATGACCTGCCAGACCTCTTCGAGGATCTGCCAATCACGCATGGGTTTCCTCTCCCGCGAGCACCTCGCCGAGTTCGGTATCGAAGTACCGGGCAAGCAGGATCCGCGCCTTCTCGATGGTGCATCCGCCTTTTCCTATGGCGATGCCGAGGTCGCCCGGGCTGACGTACACCGTGAGTTTTCCGTCGTCTCTCTCCGCGACGCCGACGACGGCGGCAGGCTTGAAGACGTTCTTCGCAAACTGCTCGATCTGGGGGGAATATTCAACCATCTCGATGCGTTTTCCGAGAACCCTCTGCATCTTCCGGATATTGCTCCCCTTCCGGCCGATGGCGAGACCCATGTCTCCTTCTTTTATGAGGTATACTATGCGGTCGAAGCGCTCGTCGATGATGCAGTCCAGCGCGGTCGCCCGGGTAAGAATTCTCAACTCTTCGATATATCTTCGTTCTTTAAAGCATATGGTTCGTATCATTGAAGCAGTCCCCAATGGGAATGATGCGGTATGATATAGTCGCTCGCGGGATATATACCTGAGTACCCCGGGCATCGGGGAGAGGAGCCTGGTGGAGAGGAGTGCGCCCGGTTTTTCACCCGGACGGTGCCTCGTGGTGCTGTGAGGATCCGGGGCTGCCCGGTCCGGGAGCAAAGGGAGGCGTGCGGTTTTCCTCCTGCGGGAATGGGTGTTATTGATATCCTTTCGTAGGGGCGGAGACA
>NZ_FMID01000016.1 GCF_900095385.1 Methanoculleus chikugoensis | reverse complement strand
CCGGGGTGGATCAGTAAGCGGTGTTCAGATCCCTTGCATCCCTGTGGAAAAGAGCACTATTGCCCACATCCCACGTCGGCAGTCCTCCGGTGTCCGGAGTGCGAGAGGAACCTGCAGAGTTTGCATTCAGATCTCCTGTTCACTTCTTCCCACTTTGTATTTCTGCTCCGGATGGTTTGGCTCTCCGGGGATTACGTATTCCAATTGCGCGTCACGTATCATCGGTTTTAAGTAACTGGCTGATACCCATTTTTTGCTTCTCCCAACCAATTGGGCAATTTCCCCGGCAGAGGAGGGGCGCACGCTGCAAATCTGAACGATAACTCGCATGACTTCCTGTGGCGAACTCCTTTTACCCAGCATTCTTATTGATTCGGCAATATCCGGTAGGATTGCTTCAGAATCCACACTCAGAGTCTCCTCCTCATCCAGCGAAACCTCCACCCGCTGGTGAGTCGTGCACACAGGGGCAACCCCGAGCTGCCCGGTTGGAGTATAGAAGGTCATCGCGCCATGAGGATGCTGGATAAGAAAGCCCAGATCCCGGAGTTTCCCGAGCAATTTGCTTGCACCGACCACATCGAGTTCGATCAGATCGCGACACTGCTCATTCGAGATAGACCCGTTCCGCCTGACAAAGACGAGAGCCATCGCCTCTTCATCGGATAAGTCAGCAGCGCTGAAGCCACGGAGCCATTCGAGTTCTTCTTCAGAGAAGAAATGGTGAAGGGAAAATGCGGCGCGGAAATAATCGGCCTGATGATTCGATTCAAAGACCGGCGGGGACAGGCGGGCTTCCCGGGTTAACTGTACCATCATCCGGATTCCACTACCTTTGTTCTCAGCCAGGTTTGTATCGTGCAGAACCGCTGCAATGGCCGGATTTCTGGTAACAGAGGTAATACTTCCCTCATCGCCGATCTCAACAAGTGAGTGTCCAGGATTCGTTATCTCCAGCCTTCCCGGATAACGGATAATCCGTATCGTCCCGCAAGATCGATAGTTTCGGTGCATCAGCGCGTTCACAACCGCTTCGCGGACGACTCGCTCAGGGATAAGGGGTCTTTCGTGCCGCTGGATGGACCCCTCATGGAACGCCACGCACCTTGGAATATCGTCCATAACACCTGCGATGACCCGTGGAATCACACGTAACAGCGGTTCGCGGAACTCAAGCGCGTACGAGATCTCTCCATCCCATTTGTGGCCTGGAACGCGGATGTAATCAACACGCATCAGCGGGAGATACTTCCGGATTGCCATATCCCTTCCAAAGAGGAGAATCCCGGCCAACGTGGGGATTAGCTCATCGCCTTGCTTATCCGCACACTTCAGGGCAAGGAGAAGGTCTCCATCATTCCAGTTCAACTCCGGTGCATGCGGGTTGGCTGCGCGTCGTGCTCGCCGGTATTCATCGATTGCATGCGGATCGATATCATCCAATGACGCACCGGGAATAACCGACTCGTCATACGTCCTCCGTTCTGCACTCGTATGGAACATCCGGATATCCTCGTCAGTACAATGCTGAGCCGTCGAGCCGATACGACGATAGGCGCCTCGCGGCAGACCTTGCGCTTTTATGTAAATGGGCTTATTATGGGGCACTTCTTCGGGGATGTACACCACGATCATCGGTTTTTCATCAACCATGCAGACCTGCACATTCGGCCTCAGGGGCCGGTTGAACGCGGAGGCACAGAGTGAAGCAATTTCTCTCTGTAATTTATCGGGTTCGTGGACGCCGGTAACTCTATAGTTCCCGGAAGCCGGGTCGCGGGAAACACCGAGCAGGAGATACCCTCCCTCGATACCGGGCTCGTTAGAGAACGCCGATATCGTCTGAGAGGCGGTTTTCCCCAGAGTTCTGGATGTTTCTTTCGCTTCGATGCGCCAATGTTCGTCACATGTATTAAGTTCTGATAGAAGTTCCGCACAACCCCGCATTCTACGACTCCTGCAGATGATATCCGGTCTATGTCAGATCAGTCTTCGCCGATAACCATATACTGTTCGCATGCCGGACGAAGGGTACTTCCTGTTTGCCTCCAGAAGGTTGCGGGAGTTATGCGAGGCAGAGCGCCGGTTCCTCGCCCTGATGAGGGGCGAGTCGAAACCCGAGCAATATATCAGGCGAACCTCTGTGACTCCTGAGGGGGCCATCCGTCCTGAAAGTTCGGGGGTTCACTTGCGGTCGCGTTCCCGATCGCCTCCTCTCAAACCCGCCCTCGAAACGAATACCCTTATCCCCCTCCTCCGGCAACCTATTCCCCAAGGAGGCTACCCGCCTGAAGATCGCCTACGTCTACGACGCCGTCTACCCCTGGGTGAAGGGCGGGGTCGAGAAGCGCATCCACGAGGTCTCGGTCCGGCTTGCGGACCGGGGGCACGAGGTCCACGTCTACGGGATGCGTTGCTGGAGCGATCCGGCGACGATCGAGCGCGACGGGGTGACCCTCCACGGCGTCTGTCCGGGTGAAGGGCTCTATGCCGATGGTCGTCGGACGGTCCCGCAGGCGCTCCGGTTCGGGAAGGCGGTGCTCCGGCCGCTTCTTGCTTCCGGCGCCGACGTCATCGACTGCCAGAACTTCCCCTACTTCTCCTGTTTTGCGGCGAAAGCGGCGGCGGTGCGGCGTGGGTTCCCGCTCGTGGTCACCTGGCACGAGGTCTGGGGCGACTACTGGTATGACTACCTGGGGCGCCGGGGGGTCTTCGGGAAGGCCGTCGAGCGGCTGGCCGCCGGGCTCACGGATCACCACGTCGCGGTCTCGCCCTCGACCGCCCGGGCGCTCGCGGGCCTCGGGGTCGCCGGGCCGGTCCCGGTCGTCCCGAACGGGATCGATCTCGCGAAGATCGCGGCCGTCGCCCCGGCGGCGGAGGAGTGGGACGTCATCTTCACCGGCCGGCTGATCCGGGAGAAGAACGTCGACCTCCTCCTCCGGGCGCTCGTCACGGTCCGGGAGGAGGTTCCTGATCTCCGGGTGCTCGTCGTCGGCGACGGCCCGGAGCGGCCGGCCCTGGAAGCCCTCGCGCGCGACCTCGGACTTGCGGTGACGTTCGCCGGTTTTCTCCCCGACTATGACTCGGTCATCGCCGCGATGAAGGCCTCCCGCGTCTTCGTCCTCCCCTCGACCCGCGAGGGATTCGGGATCGCGGCGCTGGAGGCGATGGCCTGCGGGGTTCCGGTGGTGACGGCGGACCACCCCGGGAATGCGGCGGGGGATCTGGTGGTGGAGGGAGTGAATGGGTACCGCTCGGGGCTCTCGGCGGGGGCGCTCGGGGAGGGGATTCTCGCGGGGCTTGATCTGCATCGTGCCCGGGCAGCGGACTGCCGGGACACGGCGGCAGCGTATGACTGGGGGCGGATTGTTGAAGTACTTGAGAAGGTTTATCAAAATATCTAACCAACCCTGACATTATATTTACGCCCTTTGGTTTTTACGGGCTTATTTGGGGAGCAGATCGCATGTCATGGAAGGATCGGAACGTTCTTATTACCGGGATCAGCGGGTTCGCCGGGTCGTACCTGGCCAGGTATTTGATCGATGAGGGTGCGCACATCTACGGGCTTATCCGGAGGCGGGCTGACGGCGCCATCCCCCAGAATATCGCATGGAAGAAGATCGAGAACGGGATCACCTTCCTTGAAGGAAACCTGGAGGATATCTCCGGGCTGGCCACGGCGCTTGATATTGCGGAGCCGGACACGATCTTCCACCTTGCCGCACAATCCTTTGTGCCCCGGTCGTTCACACACCCGATCGAGACCGCCCAGATCAACTCCATCGGCACGAATAACCTCCTCGAGGCGGTGCGTCGGAAGGACTGCGACCCGACGATCGTCTTTGCCGGCTCGTCCGAGGAGTACGGGCTGGTCTTCAGTTCCGAGGCGCAGTACGAGCAGGCCCGGGAGAAGTACGGGACAGTCTATCCCGAGCCGGTCTCGATCCCCGAGGTGCCGATCAAGGAGACGAACCCCCTCCGTCCCATGTCGCCATACGCCGTGAGCAAGGTCTACGGCGACCACCTGATGAGGAACTACTTCTACACCTACGGGACGAAGGCGATCGTCTCCCGGGCCTTCAACCACGAAGGGGCCGGGCGCGGGAGCATGTTCGTCACCTCGGTCGTGACGAACCAGGTTGCGAAGTATGCGGCGGGAGATATCGACCACATCACCATCGGGAACGTCAACGCTTTCCGCGACTGGTCGCACGTCATGGACACCGTCCACGGCTACTGTCTGATCGCCGACGCAGGCCATCCCGGCGACGTCTACAACCAGGGCTCGATACGGACGACCTCCGTCCTCTCTTACATTCTCCTCTCCCTCGAAAACGCCGGGATGCCGGTCGACCGGATCGAGACCGTCAAGAACGGGAAGACCGTCGAGGCACCGACCGAGAAGGACGCATCCGCCGTCTTTGGCGTGCCGTTCGAGAAGACGAAGGTCGACCGGATGCTGCTTGAGGGAGCGATCGAGTTCGGCGCCGGCGACCAGGGCATCATCGCCCGGTCGGGCGACAAAAAGATCCCGATCCTCTTCGACCCCGAGCGGTTCCGGCCCGCCGAGGTCCCGATCCTCTTTGCGGACACGACGAAGATCCGGCGGATCGGGTTCTCGTCCACGTACAGCGTCGAGGACATCATCCGGGATCAGCTCAACTTCTACATGGACGAGAAGAAGCGGGTATGAAAATCGCGATCTTCCACGACTACTTCGGGGCTATCGGGGGCGGCGAACGGGTCGTCCTCGCCCTCGCGAAGATCCTTGACGCCGACGTCATCACGACCGACACGGATGCGGCCGCGAAACTGGACGGCGGCGCCCGGGTCACGAGTCTTGGAAGCACGGTCAAACTCCCGCCCTTCAAGCAGATCTCCGCCGCCCGGAAGTTCGGCTCCGCGGATTACTCGGACGACTACGACTTCTTCATCTTCACCGGGAACTGGAGCCACCACGCCGCCCGGCACCACCACCCGAACCTCTGGTACTGTTATACGCCGGTGCGTGCGTTTTACGACCTCTACGGGACGTTTCTGTCCCGGCAGGCGTTCATGACGCGGCAGGCGTTCCGGGCGTGGACGGCGTTCTCCCGGAGATCGGACCAGCGTTCGGTGAGCCGGGTGGACACCATCGTGACGATATCGGAGAACGTCCGGCAGCGGATACGCGCCTGCTACGGCCGCGACGCGGAGGTGATCTACCCGCCCGTCGACGTGTCACGGTACCACTGCAAGGGTTACGGGGACTTCTGGCTCTCGGTGAACCGTCTCTACCCGGAGAAGCGGATCGAGCTGCAGGTCGAAGCCTTCAGGGCGATGCCGGACGAGCGCCTGGTGATCGTCGGCGGGTACGCCGCCGGAGACCACGCGGGCCGGTACGCCGCCCGGCTCATGGGAGACCTCCCGGAGAACGTCGAGATCCGGGGGGAGGTCACCGAAGAGGAACTGATCGACCTCTACGCCCGGTGCCGCGGCCACGTCTGCACGGCTCTGGACGAGGACTTCGGGTTAACGCCGGTGGAGGCGATGGCCGCGGGAAAACCGGTGGTCGCGGTGAACGAGGGAGGATTCCGCGAGACAGTGACGGCGGAGACGGGGATGCTTGTCGAGGCCGACCCCGAAAGGATTGCATCGGCGGTCCGGGCGGTCTCGGCCGACCCGGAGCGTTACCGGGAGGCCTGCCTGGCGCGGGCGAGACTGTTTGACCTGTCTGTTTTTGCAGACCGGATCCGGCGTGTGGTGAATGATGGCGTTTGATCATTTGAGGACTCTCTACGGTTACCGGAACCTCATCTGGACCCTGGCCTGGGGTGATTTCAAGCAGCGTTACAAAAACTCTATCCTGGGCTACTTCTGGTCGCTCCTCGAGCCGCTCCTGATGCTCGTAGTCCTCTATGTGGTCTTCTCGAACCTGATGCGTATCCAGGTGGAGTACTACCAGCTCTTCCTGCTGCTCGGCATCATCCTCTGGAACTTCCTCTCCCGGGCAACATCCATGGGGCTGAATGCGATCCTCGGGAAACCGAGCATGGTCCAGAAGATCTACTTCCCGCGGGAGATACTCGTGCTCTCGTCCTGCATCACGGCGCTCCTCATGAGCATCTTCGAGTCTCTGGTCTTTATTGCCTTCATGGCGGTCTTCCAGGTGCCCCTCTCGGCAAATCTCATCTACGTGCCGCTGATCCTGGTGCTCCTCTTCGTCGTGTCGCTCGGGCTCTCGCTCGCTCTTGCCGCGCTGAATGTGTTCTACCGCGATGTCCAGTTCATCTGGGCGGTGATCCTCCAGGCCGGGTTCTTTGCGACGCCGATCCTCTACCCGATCGATATCTTCGGCGAGGAGCTGCAGCGGATCTTCCTCCTCAACCCCATGGCCCACATCATCATGACGGCACGGGACGCGATCATCTACTCTACTCCTGCAGCAGCCGGTTCGCTCCTCTACGCGGGGGCTATGTCCTTAGTTACGCTCATAATCGGGTACGTTATCTTTGCCCACTACGAGCCTCGTTTTGCGGAGGAGATGTGAATGAGCGTCATCGATGTCGAACACGTCGAGAAGGTCTTCCGCATTCCCCACGAGAAGCGGACGACGGTCTTCGAGGCCCTGACCGGCCTCCTCAGGCCGACGGACTACGAAACCTTCCAGGCCTTAAAAGATGTCACTTTCTCGGTCGAGGAGGGAGAGATGCTCGGGATCATCGGGGAGAACGGGAGCGGGAAGAGCACGCTCCTCAAGATCCTCGCCGGGATCATGCGGCCGACGTCGGGGAGGGTCACTGTCGGCCGCCGGCTGACGCCGTTCCTCGAGCTCGGTGTCGGGTTCAACCCCGACTTCACGGCAGTCGAGAATATCCGGACCTACGCCACGATCATGGGTCTCTCGAAGCGGGAGATCAACGGCAAGGTCGACGAGATCCTGGCGTTTGCCGGGCTCGAGACGTTCCGGGACGCGAAACTGAAGAACTTCTCCTCCGGCATGCAGGTGCGGCTCGCGTTCTCGACTGCGATCCAGACCGATCCGGAGATCCTGCTGATGGATGAGGTGCTCGCCGTCGGCGACATGGAGTTCCAGCAGAAGTGCATGGATGTCCTGAACCGCTACCGGAACGAAGGCGTCACGATCGTCTTCGTCTCCCACGACCTCGGGTCGGTCCGGCGGTTCTGCGACCGGACGCTTCTCCTCCGGCACGGGGAACAGGTGGCCCTCGGGAAGACAGACGAGGTGATCGATCGGTATATCTACGGGAGGGTGGCGGAGGCGCCGGCGGAGAGCGCCGACCCGGTCGAAGAAGCCCCTCCCGCCGAGGAAGCACCCTCGGGGAACGGGAGAGTGAAGATCACGGGCGTGAAGTTCCTTAACAAGTTCGGCGCGGAGAGCGCCCGATTCAACGCCTTCGATCCGATGACGATCCGGATCTTCTACTTGGCCCGGGACCGGGTCCCGGATCCTGTCTTCGGCATCGCTCTCTATTCCGAGCGCGGGGAGCATCTCTACGGGACGAACACCGATTTAAAAGACGTCTCGATCGAGTATATAATCGGAGAGGGACATATAGATCTCCAGATAGACCGGATCCCGATGCTCGCCGGGCGGTTCCTGCTGACGGTTGCGGCCCACACCCGCAGCGGGGAGCGCTACGACTGGCAGGACAAGGCATATTCGTTTGACGTCATCCCGACAGGGAGGGATGCCGGAATCTTCGATCTTCCCTGTGTATGGCGGCGGTGAGGAAGGTAATCTATGAGCGATACTCCGTTTGAGATAAAGGACGACGAGATCAACGTCGAAGAGATTATGGAAAAGATCCGGGAGAACATCCGACGGCGGAAGGAGGCAGGAGTTTATCCACCTGACCCGAACCCGGCACCCCCACAGGACCCTACCGGAAGCAACTCCGAGATCGCCCGTGATCTCGCCTATATCTCCGGCAACTGGGACATCCAGAACAGGAGTTACTTCATCAGTTCCCACCGCCCCGTCGCCGGGAAGGTTCTGGTGAAAGGCCGGGAGCTTGTTCACGGCGAGGTGCGGCGTTACGTCGATCCGGTGATCTGGAAGCAGGCCGAGTTCAACCGTGCCACCGGACGGGTGCTCGAGGAGGTGGCCCGGGAGGTCTCCGGGATCGAGTCCCTCCGGGAGCAGATCCGGGAGGACACCACCCGGCAGATCCAGACGACCATTGGGGAGGTGCGCTCAAGGCTCAAGGAGCGGCTCCGGGAGCAGAAACACGAGATCCTGGGCGAAATATCGGAGACGGAGGAGCAGATCCGGGACGAGGTCACGGAGCTGGCCGCGCAGGTAAAAGCGGAGATCGCTGAAGAGGTCCGGGAGCAGATCCGGGCCGAGTTGACAGAGTTTGTCCCACAGCTGAAAGCCGAGATCGCGCGTGAGGTCGAGGAGCGACTCAGGGCCGAGGTTACGGCGGCGGTCACGCAGGCGAAGGCCGAGATCTCCGAAGAGGTCGGGGCTCAGGTCCGCGCTGAAGTTGCAAAGCAGGTGCAGTCCGCACTCCTCGCGATGGATACCGATATCGAGAACCGGGCGTGGCTCGCGAAGGTTCTTGAGGGGAGGGTGCTCCGGGGTGCACCCGGGGAGGCCGAACTTCCGGACTCCCCCTCGGCCGGCACCGGCCTGAACTACTTCGTCTTCGAAGACCACTTCCGGGGCTCCCGGGAGGATATCAAGGAGCGGCAGCGGGCGTTCGTCCGCTACTTCGAGGGCTGCAGCAACGTGCTCGATATCGGCTGCGGCCGGGGCGAGTTCCTTGAGTTGATGCGCGATGCGGGCATCGGGGCCCGTGGCGTCGACCTCGACGAGACGATGGTGGAGTTCTGCCGCTCCCGGGGCCTTGCGGTCGAGTTGAACGATGCGGTTTCGTACCTGGAGCAGCTCGAGGACGAGAGCCTCGACGGAGTCTTCATCGACCAGGTCGTCGAGCACCTTGAACCCGCCTATCTTGTCCGGCTGCTCGAACTCTGTTACCGGAAGATGAAGTTCGGCTACCACATCGTTGCGGAGACGGTGAACCCGCTCTCGTTTGTCTCGTTTGCGAACTTCTACATCGACATGACCCATGTCAGGCCGGTTCACCCGGAGACGCTGAAATTCCTTCTTGGGGCTGTGGGGTTCAGGGAAGCGGAGACACGTTTCTCATCTCCAGTCCCAGCGGAAATAACGCTTCAGAAGTTGATCCCCACTGAGGTTATAGATGACGAAAGAAAAGCGTTCATTGAGTCCTATAACCGCAACATTGACTCCCTAAACGGGTTGCTTTATGGAGCTCAGGATTATGCGATAATTGGGAAAAAATAACTCTACAAATTTGCATCACATTGCGGAGAACTGAATGGGATAATGCGTCTAAATGTGGCAGAGATGGCTATATTATTTGTGTTTGAGGAGGGACGGAGATTATGCATGTTTTAATATGTAATGAACGGTTTTTATTCCGTTTCGGGGTCGATAGGGCGCTAATTATATTGGGAAAGGGTTTGAAAGAACTTGGGCATACCGTCTCCGTCATGGTCACAGCGAATCGATACGATCGAGCTGTCGTGGAAAGTTTTGCCTCGCAAATAATAGAAATCCCTGACGTCGCAGATGATTATTTAAATTCTAACGAAAATACCGCCAAATGGATCGAGAACACTTTTCTCGAACATTTTGAGAATACATCGTTTCCCAGCGTAGCTCTTATTGGAGGTTGGCCGTTTTTTGCTTCTATTCCGTTTTTTAAAGGAAAAGGACTTGAGGTCGTCTTCATGGATTGCGGTGCAGTTCCGTTAGAGGGTTTTTCCGGGGGATCTTTGATCATCCAGGAGAAGTTACGCAGTTTACGGAAACAGTATCTGCCAGAAGCTTCGCTGGTTATAGGCATTAGTAACTACATTGTCCAATCCCAGTCTAAACTAGACACAAAAGGCGAA
>NZ_FMID01000020.1 GCF_900095385.1 Methanoculleus chikugoensis | reverse complement strand
CATAGAATCGTCCCCATGAAGCATCGTGAATGCTCCTGTGCAGTCCCGGAGAGTTGCCGCTCTCTTTCAGATACTTGATATTCAGGTCTTCAACACAGATCGTTGCATAGGTATCAACGTACCGACGCGAAAGTTTGTGCAGGAAATCGTTCTTCTGGCTCGTGATACGATCATAAACCTTCTCCAGTTTGCTTTTTGCCTTCGTCCAGTTTTTCGAGAACCGTTGTTTCCGGGCAATACTCTGGTGTAACTTCTTGATCCGGTCAAGTGAGTGCTCATAGAACCGGGGATTCTCGATCACCGCACCATCGCTATCGACTGCAAACGCGTTCAGGCCGACATCGATACCGACAGACCGTCCCTCTCTCTTCGGTTCGGAGACCTCCTGCTCTGCCTGAACGATCACGTACCATCTATCACCGGAACGGGTGATCAGAATACCCTTCACCTTCCCGGTGTAGGGTCGGTGCAGGGTGAAGGGGATTGTTCCAATCTTCGAGAACGTGATTGTGCCGTGTTCCCGGTCGATCTTGAACCCGGACTGGTTGTAGTTGAGCGTCCGATACCGGACTGCGCTCTTGAACCGGAGTTTGCCGATCTTCCGTCCTCTCTTCCGTGTCTGGGAGAGAGCAGCGATGTTACTCCAGAGGGTATAGTTCACCATCTGGAGCACTTTGGAGTACACGCCCTTCAGAGATGGATTCTCCTCTTTCAGCGTGACGATCCGCGCCTGTGTTCCTCGCATCGTCGGAGTGATCCCGTGCTCCCGCGCGGTAGTACATTCTTCGAGAAGTGTGTTGTAGAGCCACCTACAGGTATCGAGCGCACCGTTCAGCCGTGTCTCGGTGGTTGCGCCGGGATACGCCCGGTACTTGTAGGAGAGGAGCATCGACGCTGCAAATACGTTGGAGGACGAGATAGACGTTATCCATGCGGGGTGAAAGTGAATTGGGAAGGGGACGCCGCTTTCATCCCCGACCTGAAGACCGGGAACTTCCCGCTCCGCCCCCTTCACCCCCGAAAGTTAAACCGTCTCCCCATCCTATCACCTCTTCAGGAGGCCAAAAGTGCCGAAAAAGCCTGAAGATATTCCCTCCCACTGGACCGTGCGGTCGATTATCGACGCGCTCGCAAGAGTGAAGCCGTACCTTCGGGAGCGGTATCACGTCCGGGAGATCGGGGTCTTCGGCTCGTATGTGCGGAACGAGCAGAGCGCAGGGAGCGATCTCGACATCCTGATCGAGCTCGACGAGCCGATCGACTGGGATGTCGTGGACCTCAAAGAGGACCTGGAGAGGATCCTCGGTCTCCCTGTAGATCTCGCGCTGAAGGGTGGGATTGCCCGGCAGCCGCGGCTCATGCATGCTGTCGACGCGGAGGCGGTATGTCTAAACGTGACGAAGCCCTGTTGATCGGAGATATCCTGGAGGCTATCGAACGTATTGGGGTACACCGCAGGATACTCAAAAGAGGACTTCTCCCGCGATCAGAAGACCATCGACGCGGTGATCCGGAACCTCGAGATCATCGGAGAGGCCTGTGGGCAGGTTCCCGAGCCTGTTCGGACAAAATACCCCCGGATCCCATGGAAGAGGATTGTAGGGGTCAGAAATATCGTCATCCATCATTATTTCGGTGTCGACCTCGAGACGGTCTGGTTTATCCCGACGCAACAACTCCCGGAACTTCGCTCGCTCCTTGCGGCAACGCCTGATCGGAAACGCCCCGATGATTAACCGCGCGGAATCCTTTCCGCCTCTCACATCACCCGGAAGTGTATGCAGGAATAGAAATCGGTCCAGCAGCCATGTTTCTGCAACCTCTCAGGTCCCGAAGTCCGCTTTATACAGGCAAGCCGGGAGGTCGCCGCAGATAGGATCCCGATCACCCTCCCCCCTTCCGGGTCGATGAAGTACATTATATACTATACACTCATACTTCTACAGGCAGTGTTCTTATCTGCATGAGCAATCCAATGGATTATAATAGAGGAAACAGAAATTTTGGCGGTCCCAGAAACTTCGGCGGCCCCCGTGAAATGACAAAGACCATCTGTTCGGACTGCGGCAAAGAGTGCGAAGTCCCCTTCAAGCCGACCGAAGGCAGACCCGTGTATTGCCAGGACTGCCTCCCGAAGCACAGAAAACCCCGGTTCTAAACCAATAAACTCTCTTTTTTTCGCGCACGTCCGGTGACATCCCATTTATCCGGAGCGGAGCGGTTCACGGGAAAAAAGCGGCGGGCTCAGGAGAGCCCGAGTTCGGCAAAGAGAGTATCTCTGAGCGCCCGGAGTGCATCCCCCGCCGCCGAGTCGCCCCGGGTCGCAGGGCGGCCGTTCCGGACGGCGTCGACCACCGACGAATCGAACGGGATCTTCCCCGCCACCACAGTCCCCTCTCGCGTGCAGTAATCCTCGATCCGGGCGCAGATATCCCCGGCGAGGTCGAACCGGTTGATCGCGGCGAAGATCCGGACGCCGAACCGGCGGCAGACGGTCGCAAGCCGTTCGAGGTCGTGGAGCGCCGAGACCCCCGGCTCCGTAACGACGAGGACTGCGTCCATACCGCTGATCGTCGCGATCAGCGGGCAGCCTATCCCCGGCGGGCCGTCGGCGAGCAGCAGGTCGGCGCCGTCCGCAAGACGCATCGCCCGCTTCTTCACCTCGGTGACGAGCAATCCTGAGTTCCCCGAGCCCGGGAAGAGCCGGGCATGGGCGAGGTTGCCCCGGTCGGTCGCCGAGGTGTAGATC
>NZ_FMID01000010.1 GCF_900095385.1 Methanoculleus chikugoensis | reverse complement strand
TGAGGCAAGCCCGGCGCCCTCTTGCAGAGACCCCTCGCTCAGAACCTCCGATACACCTTGCTCCGATGCCCGACTGCGATGACATGGATCACCAGGAGGTCGTCTATGATCGAGAGAAGCACCCGGTAGTCCCCGATCCGGAGTGAGTAGAACGGGGGGTTGCTCGCTCCCTTCAATCTTTTGAGATGCTTCTTTGGGTCGGTTTCGCCGGCGAATGATGCAATCTCCTCGCCTATCCGGATTGCTAGGGGTCGTGGAATGCCCTTAAAAGGATGATGGGCTGCCTCGGTGAGACCACAAGGCCGGTTATTACTCCTCATATTCCTCATGCCCTCCTCTGGGTGCGGACCCTTCTGGCTCTGAGATTCTTCAAGTGACCACTCTTACGTCTCCGGGACAATCTTGGGGATATACGATGGATATGTCTCATAGACGGAGTATACCTTGCAGGAATCGTTGATCTGAACAACAATCATCGAGGCGGTCATGTGGTCGTCGGGGTCAGGATCCTGGAGACGAAAGACGATCTGGGTATAATTCATATCCTGTTCGCTATAGGTGCCTCGTGAGAACGCGATTGCGCCAATACTTTTGTTGCCCAGCAATCCGATGACCTTCGGGTCATTAAGCGCCACGGTCAGTATATTGAGGGACGTGACCTCTGCCGGGCACGTCCCTTCAGCCCCTGCTGTGGGGGCTCCATTCCGTGCTGTAATGAGATAACCGGCCCCGGTTCCGGCTATGAAGGCCAGTATTACGATACCGGCAGTCAACGCGTTTATGCTGGCCATGATGTTACCTGCTGCTCATTAGATTGCTACACCCTACAGGAGCCACCCCTCAAGGACATCAAATGAGATATCGCCGGGCACTTTTCAGAGATTATACGGTTCATCCTCTTTCGGCTGATCTCCTACCGGAAGATGAGATCCCCGCGCGACGAAGCGCTCTCTCCGCCTTTACTACACGCGATCTCCCAGTGGTACGCACGGGGACGCTCAGGCATGAAGTCCACTGACAGCGTCCCTTTCCAGTCGTCGTTGAAGAACGGGGTGTCGTTTATGGACCATGTATCTACCGCACCATCCGGCCCTTCCAGCCGGAACTCGGCTGTCTCTCCGATTGCACGGTTGGTGTCGGCGTATTCGCACTCCACGATGAACCGGTAAACCGATCCCGGTACATGGTTCTCGACGAACCATGAGCCTGCATATGCGGTGCAATCTGTCCCTCCTCCTTCGTCGATGACGAGCGAACCACCGTCGATGGGTATGATGTGGACCCATGTCAGGTTCCCGCCAACGGACATGATGGTGGTCAGGTCCGGATCTACGGGCGTGATGCGTGTCGAATTCCCATCGACAGGTATAATGTGGGTCGGATCGTTCTCTGCGCTGACCGGCACCACCGCCATACAAACCAGAAGCAGGCCGATGGCAGCTGCAGCACATATTCTGAAGATTTTGCTCTGTTTCATGATTCGATTCCCCTTTCACGCATGCTCCAGGAGGCCGCGGAACCGCAACGGCTATCCCTGTTCGCAGCCGCCAGCACCATCAGCCCCCGGGCACGCTGTGGGAGCCGGGGCCCGACGCCAATCGAGGTTCCCGGCCCTCGCGGGATACCGCATGCAGTATCACCGATTGAGGCTTTGTTGTTCCTCTTAATACCTTTTCTGTGCCGATCATCGACACGTCAGGGCATTCGAAGGTCCCGGAACCGGGGACACGATCTGTCCTGCATCTGCAGGAGCCTGATACTCCGGTACTCGGCCGGGATGCCGGCTGCAGGCCGGAGGCGAGCGTGCATCCCGGCGGTCCTGTTTTCTGCAGGGCCATGCTTCCTAAAACTGACCTGTCGTCAGGCTGTAGGTCCATAGGGCCGCAGAACCCACGCCATCTTCCCGCCTCTCTTCGCAGATACCATAGATTGACTGTGTCCCTTCATAATTCCCAACCCAGTCGACCGCATACTTGCCGGCGCCTCCCACCCGGCATTCACCTGGTTTCGGCCTGATCTTGCCCTGGTGGAGGACAAACTCCTTACTGATACTGTGACAGTCGGGACCCGAAAACTCGGGCCCGAAACGCAAGGTGACTGTATTCTCAATACCATGCATATCCGAGTCGGGGGCGTAGAATAACAGGGTTGATGAAGAGTTCTCGAACGCTACCCGGCTCCAGAAGTTTCGAAGGTTTGAAGCATCGTTCATCCAGATATCCTCGCGGTTTTTCGCAGTGCCCCACTGCCACCAGTAGTAATGATCTCTGCCCTGCTCGTCGGTCAGGTCTAACGCATAGAGGACCAGTGCATTGTCTGAGCCGGCCAGGATCGCCCCATCATCGTCCCGGACTTCCAGAGTGCTATTCCAGGCCGACAGATATCGGATATTCGATCCGTGAGATGGACCCTGGGTTTCGTCAGGGATGTGCAGTCTTAATGCACTCACGGCCTCCGGACCGTATTTCTGCTTCATCCTCTCAGCATAGGCCACGAACTCTTCTTCAGACATCCCTGAATTACCGGGAACAATTCGTAGCGTTTCCTGAGCAGTACTCGCAGAGAGAACCGCTTCTGCACCCCCGCCAGCGCAAAAGGCTGCGCCTGTGGTCAGCACCACCACGACGAAGATGGTGATTCCAAAGAGATGTCTTGGATTCATGGTTTTATTTCTTCTTTATACGCGTGTGCGTGGAAAAGGCCGTGGAACTGCAACGGCTATCCCTTCTGGATGCCAACAGCACCATTGCCCTCCGGGCACCCCGTGGGAGCCGGGACACGACGCCAATCGAGACACCCGGCCCCGCGGGATACCGCATGCGGTATCCCTGATGGAGACATCGGCGATGCTTCTCTTAACGTTTCTGTGCTCGCTCTCGAATTGTCAGCGGTGTATCCGGCTCACCGGTTCTCCTCGATTTACAGCGATGGCCTCTATTCACGAGCCGTGCGACCGATCTCCAGGGGAAATTGACCCTGCGCCCTCTCAGGGGCACGGAGGTCTGCTTCGGACCGGAATTCGCGACACCTCTCCCTGATCCGCAAATCCGGTTATTTTACGGAAGTACATCCGGCCCGACCGCCCGCGGACCGGCGATGCGCGCGCACCAGCCTTGCACGCACCGGGCAGTCCCACCTTCCGCCGTCACCGGATATCCATCCGCATGAGCCTTGTGTACGCGACGGCGAAGAAGACGATCGGACAGATGGTCAGCGCCGCAATGCTCGACCGATCCTGCCGGGCGTATCCTCGAGGATCGCTTCGGGGGAACCGTGAACCCGGGGATCGGAACTCCGGCGATAGCCGCACACTGCGAAGAACCAGCCGGGGTTCACGCCTCCTTGATGAGCGCGCACAATCCCCTTGTCACAGGTTGGTTTCTCCAGGGGCGCCACTAAAACTGCCGGTTTTTGACATCCCCTGGAAATTCTCCGGTATTGATCCTGAACCCCATTCCGGCCTTCAGAATTGCGCCCAGGGATAATTTCCACTGGAATGTCTCCATGTCGTCCGTATTGCAGGTATCAGAGGCTTATTCGATGAAAAAGGTGATGAGGACTTCCCGATGACGATTCGATGCTCAGCACAGAAAGTTTAAGGTCAGGGTTTCGGACGTAGTGCATGATGGTATCATGAATGTAACGAAGTGCAGTGCGCAGGTTGGAGAAAGGATTGTTGTTGCCTTGCTTGCCGGTCTCCTCCTCGTCTCCGGCGCTGCAGCCCTGCCCTGCACGCCCGCCGCCGGGATTGCGGTAGTTCCCGCCGACGATTTGAGCGACAGGGTGGAGCTCCTCCGGTCGGTCGGCGGCACGATACACCCGGGCGAGTACCAGACCATCTGGAAGTCGGTGCCGTCGGGTGTGAGGACCCTGCAGGTCTACCTCGACTGGAGCGGGCACCAGCATTCCGGAACCGATTCTCTCACCCTGACCATAACCCCGCCGGGCAGCGGCGTGCTCGGCCCGTACCGTGACGGTGTCGACAGAAGGATGGACGAGAAGATCTCTCTCGCCCTCTCGGGATCCGATTCCCTGCCGTCTGGCATGTGGAAGTTCCTGATCTTCGGGGAAGACGTTCCGGAGGAGGGAACGGATTATACGTTGAACGTAGGATATTAATCTTGAAGGAGTTCATTGTCGATGCGGGTTGAGTTGTACGGGAAGGTACCCTTATTCTTCTTGACCCTGCTTTTCTTCCTCTGGAACCCGGCAGGAGCAGTGATCATCGTCGAACCGGGCCCTGCCGAACTCCCCACAGATGTTACCTACATCGACGACGAGTTCTTCATGCCGCTCTGGTCCTACCCGCCGATGGAGTTGCTCACCATCCTCCTCCTCCTCCACTGCCCGCTCCTCGCGATGCCCTTCGAACTCGTCTATTCCGCCGGCGCCATGGCCTACCTCGGTTACCGGACCTCACGCTGCCCCCTGGACAACAAGAAACGGTCCCGGATCTACGCCTGTATCCGGGACCGCCCCGGGATCGCGCCCGCGGAGATTGCCCGTGTCACCGGGATCAACAGGGGAACCACCCGTTACCACCTCTCCCGTCTCCGGGAGGCCGGTCTGGTCAGTGCCCTGTATCGAGACGACAGGGTGGGCTACTTCCGAAACGGCGATTATGATACGGCCGAGAAGGTCGTATGCCTGCACCTCCAGAACGGCACACGTCGGCAGATTTTTGCCCTTCTCCTTGAAAAACCCGGCATCATGCAGTCGGAGTTGGCTGAGATCGTCGGCATCTCGCGTTCCACGGTCGCCTGGCACATGCGGCAGCTCACCGCAGACGGACTCGTCGAAGCGAATCGCGACGGCCGGGCGGTGTGCTACACGCTCACCGGCGAGGCACTGGCGCCTTCCGGTGTTCCGGATGGGGCAGCGGACATTACGGTATCTTTTCTTCCCTGGAACGGAACGGTTGCCGAAAGCCGTGCCGACTCCCCCCTCCGGTAGGGGAATCCGGGCCTACCGCAACTCCTCGATCTTCCACCCGAGATAATCCCTTATCACCGTGAACGCGAGCCCCGGCGGGATCGCCCCCTGCTCGGTGACGATCAGGTCGACGTACTCCGCGGGCGTCACGTCGAACGCCGGGTTTCGGACCCGGACGAAGGGGAGTTTCTCCGCCACCTCGCGGGGGAGCACTTCATAGGGATCCCGCTCCTCGATCTCGATCAGTTCCCCGAGGATTGTCCTCGGCGCGAACTTGTAGGTCTCGGCCGCGACGATGACGTTCGTCCGGGCCTCGTTTGCGGCGTGCGCAATCTGGGCGGTCCCGATCTTGTTCACCACCGCGCCGTTCACCGCGATAGCGTCGGCGCCGACGAAGACGAGATCGACGTCGTTGATGAAGTAGCGGACCGCCGAGTCGACGATGTAGTTCGTCCGGATACCGGCGTCGTTCAACGTCCTGATCGTGATGAGCCCCTGACCGCGGGGCCGGACCTCCGTCGCGTAGACCTCGATCTCCTTCCCCTGCCGGTGGGCCTCAAGGATGCACCCGAGCGCCGCCTCGGAGTTGCAGTGAGTCAGGAGAACGTCGCCGTCGGAGATGTGGCGTGCCCCGATCTCCGCTATCCGCTCGATTGCATGCTCCGAGTGTTCGACGAACTCCGCCGCCCGGGCAAGAACCGCGTCCCGTGCGGCCTCCACCGAGTCGAACGAGTCGAGCGCCCGCATCACGGAGCGCACAGCGTTCGGGAGCGAGACGGCGGTCGGCCGGGTTCCGGTGAGGAGATCGGCCGCCTTCTGCATCTCACGCTTGAAGGTCTCGGGGTCGGATACCTCGAGATTTCGGGCATAATCGGCCAGTGCCTCCACCGCTGCCCGGGCGATCCTGCCGGCGCCCCGGATCTCCATATTCTTTATGCTTGCTGCCGTCTCACTCAATACCATACGTCTTCATTGAAGAGAGGGCAAGAGACTACATAGACTTATTGACGTGAGAATATGTCGGTAGCCGTTGTTTTTGATAGCGCGGGCACACTTCTGCGGACCTACCGCGTAGCGCGCGACATCCTCCACGACGAGATGCTGACCGAGGTCGAGACCACGACCATCACCTTCGGGTCGGATGCGCGAGTGCTTGTCGTCCTCCACCTCCACTCCCGGGACGTCATGGAGGCGCCGGAGGACCAGTGCCTCTCCAGGTTCTTCCTGGAACAGTCGGTCGGATTCGGGGTGGCCTGTTCCCGCCGGGTCATCCCCGCCGAAGAGGTCGGGAATCTCCTCTACAACGATGAACGCGCCCGCATCGGCGACCTGCAGGCATGCATCCGACAGGTCTGGAGTTGCTGCAAGAGAGAGTCGATCGTCACCATGAACAGCGGCGTGATCCTGAACATGGACATCCCCGGCATCGAGTTCACGGTGACGACCGGCGGAAGGCCGTTCGAGGGCGCGAAAGAGACCATCACCGAACTGCACCGGATGGGCGTTCCCGCATACATCGCATCCGGCGACCGCGTCGCAAAACTCGAACGGATGGGCGACTACCTCGGAATCCCCCGGGAGAGGGTTTACGGTGTCGCAACCCCCTCGATGAAGGCACGGATCGTGGAAGACCTCAAAGAGCAGTACGATAACGTTGTTATGGTTGGAGATGCCATCAACGACCTGAATGCCTTTCGGAAAGCAGATCTCGCGGTGCTTACCGAACAGCAGTCGGACCGGAAACCGGCCGTCCTTTATGCGAGCGTGGATCGGGTGATCCACAACGTCAGCGAGGTGCCCGGTATCGTGGCAGAACTCCTCACGGATACCGCGGCGCCCGGGAAAAGTGCAACAATATAAACCCTAATATGATACCAGAAGAAGATTAGTTTAACGAGGATCTCAAGATGACCCCACTTATTACGGTGAAGAATCTCTGCATGGAGTTCAACGGGACTGCCGTGCTTAAAAACATCAATTTTGAGGTGGCGGAGGGAGAGACCGTCGGTATCATCGGGAGAAGCGGCGCCGGCAAGACCGTTCTCATGCACCTTATGCGGGGTGTCGACCAGCCTCCGACACAGGGTGCAATCATCTATCATGTCGCCGTCTGCGACGGATGCGACTACATCGATGTCCCGAGCGAGGCGGGAAAACCGTGTCCTGTCTGCGGGGGCAAGATGGAACCGGCGGATATCGATCTCTGGGCCGAAGAGAACGCGACGATGAAACGGCGGATCATGCGGAGAACCGCCATCATGTTCCAGCGGACGTTCGCACTCTACGGCGACGACCGGGTGATCGAGAACGTTCTGCGAGCACTCGACGACGTCGGCTACCCGGGCGAGAAGGCCGTCAGCAGGGCCGCCGACCTGATCGACCAGGTCAGGCTCTCTCACCGGATGATGCATATCGCCCGCGACCTCTCCGGCGGCGAGAAGCAGCGGGTGGTGCTCGCCCGGCAGCTCGCGAAGAACCCGTTCATGCTCTTTGCGGACGAACCGACCGGGACGCTCGATCCGGAGACCGCCACGCTCGTCCACCGGATGCTCATCGAGAGCGCCCGGGTAAACGATATGGGAATGGTCGTCACTTCCCACTTCTCAAACGTCATCGAAGACGTGGCTGACCGGGCAATCCTCCTTGAGAACGGAGAGATCAAGGGGATCGGCGTCCCGGGAGAGGTCATCGGCCGGTTCATGGAGAACTACAGCGACGTCGAGCAGCACCAGGTCGGGGAGGTCGGCGAGAAGATCCTGGTCGCCCGGGACGTAGTGAAGCGCTACCTCTCGGTCGACCGGGGCGTCGTCCGGGCGGTCAACACCGTCTCGTTCGACGTCGGCGAGAAAGAGATCTTCGGGATCATCGGCAAGAGCGGGGCGGGCAAAACGACCCTCTCCCGGATCATATCCGGGATCCTCGAGCCTACCAGCGGCGAGATGAACATCCGGATCGGCGACGACTGGATCGATATGACGAAACCCGGCATCGAGAACCGCGGCCGGGCAAAGGGCTACATCGGGCTCCTCCACCAGGAGTACGACCTCTACCCGCACAGGACGGTGCTCGACAACCTCACCGACGCCATCGGTCTCGAGTTCCCGAAAGAACTTGCGATGAGGAAGGCGATCATCACCCTCGGGATGGCCGGGTTCACCCCCGAGAAGAGCAAGGAGATCCTGGACCGCTATCCGAGCCAGCTCTCCGAAGGCGAGAAGCACCGGGTGGCCCTCGCCCAGGTGCTCATCCGCGAGCCCCTGCTCGTCGTCCTCGACGAACCGACCGGGACCATGGACCCGATCACGAAGATCGACGTGAAACACTCGATCCTCCACGCCCGCGAAGAGATGGACGAGACATTTATCGTGGTTTCGCACGATATGGAGTTCGTGAGAGATATCTGCGATCGCGTCGCCCTCATGCGGGGAGGCAAGATCATCCAGCTGGGTCCGACGGAAGAGGTGCTCGCCCATCTCACCGAGGATGAACGAACGGTGATGGGGGGCGGCGGAGCCGCCTGAGGTGCACGTAATGGAGATCCACCTGGACGGTAAACGCATTTCAGTTCCGGCGGGTTCCCGGCTCGGGGATCTCCTCCCCGAACGGGATGAGCGGCTCAGTGTCGCCGTCATCCGGCCGGCGCTCGTTGAAGATGAAGCCGAGTCGCAGGAGGTCCGGTTCGCCACCCCGGCGGGAGACCTGGTCGTCGAGGTGGCGAAGACCGCGGCAGTCTCCCCTCTCCTCCGGCCGGAGTTTGCAGAACGGCTCCGCCTGCACTGGCAGGACCGGTATGCCGCCGCCTTCGGCCCGTTCGAGTCCGACGTCCGCCCGGCACGCCGTCCGGGCCGGTACGAGCGCGGCGATGTGATTCTGGGGTGCGGGGGCTACGACCCCTCCCGGTCCTACCTGATCTTCGCACGCATGGGCCATACCGCCGACTACGGCGCCCCGGAGGACGGCGGCGTCATCGGCAAGGTCGTCACCGGCCGCGGGCTGCTCGACCGGCTCGCCGACGGCGACCAGATCACCGGGGTCGAGCGGGTCTTCCGGCGTGTCGACCGCTCGCACGTCGTCGTCACCCGCGATTCAGGGTTCCCGCTCGAAGACGGGATGCAGATCGTCTCCTACGTGGAAGCGGAGGTGCAGGGTTCCGGGAAAGACGGGATCGATACCGGAACCGCCCGGAGCGTCGAGCATTTCCTTCTCTCCGTGCAGGGCGGCAGATTCAGGGTGGGCTCCGCAAGCAGCACCTACGTCGCCGACACGCACCTGGTCCCGACCCGGGTTCCGGCGGAGTTCTCCGGCCCGAGGCTTGAAGGCACCGTCACGGTCAGGACCGCCGGAAAATCCTCGGGAGGAGTCTACATCTACACCCAGGGTGTCTCGGCAAGCCCGGCGCACACCGTCGTCGGGAGGGTCGTCCACGGCATCGAACTCGTCAGGTTTGCCGGAGAGGACGATCTCTTCGCCATCCATGCGGAGCCGGAGCAGTTCGACCTTGTCGGCCTTTCGCTCGCCGAGGCGGAAGCGGTCGCCGCCCGACGGGGTGTCTCCCTCACCGCCGACGCAGCCGTTGGCGATCGCATCGTGGTCGGCCAGACCCCGGCAACGACGCTCGAGGTGCTGGCCGGCGGCGAGGTCCGGCTTGAGACGGTGCCTGCCGAGAACGTCGTCAGCATCACCCTCGACGAGGCGGCCGCGCCCCGGTCGGTCACGATCTTCCGTGAAGTGACCGGGCTCAAACACCACAGCGTCGGGAAGATGCCGCTCGTCTTCGTCTTCGAGGACGTCTTCCTCTTCAAACCGAAGATTGGAAAGGGCGTCGGGATCATCCCGGAGAACACGCCGACCGGGGAGGTCCCGGCATATACCCTCGCGATGACGAACGACTCCCGGCGCGGCGCGGGGATGGTCGGCACCCGGACCACGTCGAACGCAGAGTTCGGCCCGACGTCCGAGCCGCTCACCGGCACGAACGTCATCGGGAAGGTGCTCGATGCGGGGAACCTTGCCGGGATGCGCGAGGGAGCGACGGTATACGTGAAAGAGGTGAAGTGATGGCCGAATATACTCCGGATTACGTGGGCACGGTGACCAAGTACGTCTTCGTCGAGTCCCCGTCCATGACCCCCGGCGAGCTCGCGCTCAGGGCCTACGAGGCCTCCGAAGGCGTTCTCATCAAGGAGACGTGTTTCGGGCTGCAGGTGACGGGCGAGCCGGAGTCCGTCGACCGCCTCCTCGAGGAGATCCGCTCGTTCGACCCGACCCATATCTTCGTCAAGGACCGGGGTTTTCCTCCCGGGGATCCGAGGCGCTGCCGGGCGAATCTCGGCGGAGCGAGGCCGGGCTATCTCGGTCACGAACGGGAGTTCCGCATTCTGCGCTACATCACCCGCGGGCTCGAGGAGCTCGACCGGCGTGAAGGAGACGAGGCGGAACCGGCACCGCCTGCACGCGGGAAGCGACCGTTACTTGATATCAAGCGACTACAAGAACTGATAGATACAGAGGAGTCCTGAATACAATGGCAAAGGTGTTTATCTACCCTGCAACGAGCCTCATCCTCTCCGACCTGGTGGCCCGCTTCGGTCATAAACCGCTCGGTGCAGCCCTCGGTATCCGGGAGAGGATACAGACCGCCGGGGTAGACTCCCCGCCCCTGCAGATCACTCCCGAAGAGCCCAAACGCGGCCTGAAGTACGCGGCCGTCGAGGTGCCTTCCGGTGTTCGGGGACGGATGGCGATCTACGGCCCCCTCATCGAGGAGGCCGAGGCCGCGATCATCGTCACCGAGGCCGACCTTGCGTTCGGGTGCATGGGCTGCGCCCGTACCGACGAGCTGATCCTCTTCTCCCTGCGGCAGAGCGGGATCCCGATCCTGGAACTGGAGTACCCCACGAACGAGGAAGAGGGCATCCGGTTCGTAGCCGCCGTCAAGAAGTTCCTCGCAGGTCTCCCGGACGGAGGTGAAGCGTGAAGAAAGTACGGATCGCCCAGCTCTCCTGCGGGGCGGAGTACAGTGGTGTCCAGAAGGAGATCTATGAGGCCGCCGAATCGGTGGGCGCAGAGGTCTTCTTCCCCGATATCGCTCTTGCCGATGTGGAACGTGCGGTCAAGAAGTTCGGGCTGGACGTCAAGAGTGCCGACCTGAAACTGATGATTGCCCGGGCCCTTGCCCTGGTGGAAGGGAAGGTGGAGGCGGACGGGGTCTTCATCGGCACCTGCTTCAGGTGCGCCGAGGCGGCGATTGTCCGAAACGAACTGCGGCGGTACATCCCCGAGAACTCGAAGCTCTCGGTGGTGAGTTACTCCTTTACCGAGCGGACGACCGCGGGGACCCTCCTCACCAGGATGGAGGCCCTGACCACCATCGCCCGCCGGAGAGCGCTCCTTGCCCGCGAGGAGCAGACCGGGATCACGATGGGCGTCGATTCCGGGTCGAGCACGACGAAGGCCGTCGTGATGAAGGACAACGAGATCGTCGGCACCGGGTGGCACCCGACGACCGAGGTGATCAAGAGCGCCGAGAGCGCGGTTTCGGACGCGCTTGAGATGGCGGGCCTTGCCCGCGAGGATATCCAGGCTATCGGGACCACCGGATACGGCCGATTCCTGATCGGGAAGCATCTCGGTGCGGAACTCATCCAGGAGGAGCTGACGGTGAACTCGAAGGGTGCCGTCTACCTTGCCGGTCACCAGCGGGGCGCCGCGACCGTCATCGATATCGGCGGGATGGACAACAAGGCGATCAGCGTCATCGACGGCATCCCCGGGACCTTCACGATGGGCGGGATCTGTGCCGGGGCGAGCGGCCGGTTCCTGGAGATGACCGCAAAGCGGCTCGGCGTGGATATCACCGAGCTCGGCCCCCTCGCCATGAAGGGCATGGGCAAGAACGTCCCGATGAACAGTTACTGTATCGTCTTCGGGACGCAGAGTCTGGTGAACGCCCTCGCGGCAGGGAGCTCGCCCGCGGACGTGGCGGCCGCGGCCTGCCACAGCGTGGCGGAACAGGTCTTCGAGCAGCAGCTGCAGGAGGTCGACATCAAGGAGCCGGTGATCATGGTGGGCGGCACCTCGCTGATCGAGGGGCTGGTCTACGCGATGGGCCAACTCCTGCAGACCGAGGTCGTCGTCCCGCCCAACTCGCAGTACATCGGCGCGGTCGGATCCGCCCTGCTCGCGTCGGGCTTCATCAAGGGAGAGTAGATGCCCCCGTTGAACTACTTCGTGGTCGAGTCGCCGGACGAGGTCGGGAGGAACGCCTACGAGCGGGTCGCAGGCGACGTCCTCCAGGACCTCGATCTCATCAAGGTGATCGACCGGCTGCACATCTACGTCGACCCGAAGGTGCCGATCTTCGTCGCTGTCGGGCTCCTGCGGCATATGCCGCGCGCAATCCGCGTCGCCGACTTTGCCAACGTCAACCGCGGCGAGAAAGAGATCGTCCTCGATATCGGCGACGAGACCTATCTTGCGCCGCTCCTCCAGAAACTCTGGGTGATCTACGGCAAGGAGAACGTCGACCAGCCGGACCGGTTCACCGTCGTCCTCCCGGCAGGGGTGGCTGGGGATGAGGATCTCGACCGGCTGGTGGTGGCCGATCCGAGCGAGACCCTGTATAAGGATGTCATCTACGCGCTCCAGTACATCGCTCCCGAGGGGTTCAAGGTCCGCCGCCAGTACATCCGGGAAGGGAAGTTTTACTACGTGGCGAGCGAGGATACCCTGCCGACCGACATCGTGGAGACGGCGGTCGTGCCGCTCTTCGAGAAGATGGAGGTGACGCTATGACGACACTGGTGCCGGTGACCTACAAGGGAGGTGTCTACCGGCACGACGAGATCATGGACCTGATCGACGACCTCGGGGGCTACATCGTCCAGAAGCACGTCATGGCCCAGGACGTCGTGCTCCAGTCGTTCGTGCCGCGTGACGACATCGAGTTGATACGCCGGATAGCAAAACCGCTCGCCGGCGAGGTGGTCGAAGCGCCCCTCGTCGGGACGGAGATCGCCGTTGTGAGCCCGAGTCTCGAGATCCATCATCTCCCCCACATCGCCTGCGATATCGCCGAGTACCTCAGGCGATCGGGCGCGAAGACCAACATGGTCGGGCTTGCGAGGGGGTTCGGGAAGCGGATTGCAAATTTGAACGACGAGGAGCGGGACGTCATCAACGAGCACGATCTCGCTGTCTACGCGCTCGGCAACTTCGAGGAGTGCATCCGGCAGAAATTCCCGGCGATCCGCCGGGAGATCAACGTGCCGATCGTGGTGACCGGCGCGCCCGACCGGGAGACCCTGATGCGGGCGATCGACCCGCCCGTCGAAGGATACGTGGGCGGGATCGGCAGGATCATGCACCGGTTCAAGCGCCCCGAGGAGCTCGGGAAACTCGACGAACTGGTGGACGAGGTCTCCCGTGTCCTGGATGCGCGGCGGGACGCTCTCGCAAAAGATCCGCTCTCCGTCTTCCCCCCCCGCCTGATGGCGATCATCGAGGAGCAGATCCACGAGGTCAGCATGCTGACGCACCCGACGCCGGTGACCGCCCAGATGGAGGGGCTCCGGGTGAAGCTCCCCTACGATTCGTATGCCGACGACGTGCGGTTGCTTGAGGTCGCCGAAGGGGTGGCGCTCGGCGATATCGCCGACGTCACGCCGTCGCGAATGCGCAACTACATATTGATCCGGATAAAACCTTTCTCGGAAACGAGAATACTGGTGTAGATGCGATGGATTTCGAGAAGGTACTCACAAAGGTTATGGAGCGGGGGGCGGACGTCTTCGCGGAGGATCTCCTCCGGGAGATCGAGAACGAGTACGGCAGGGTCCCCCTGATCTTTGAACGGATGGCGGAACGTCCCGAGATCCTCATCTCGCACCTCCTCTACAAGGGCGCCGTCGTCGAGACCAGCCAGCTCGAGCCGAAGATGATCGAGCTGATCAGCCTCGCGGTGGGCGCCGCGCTCAAGTGCAGCCATTGCGTCGAGTACCACATGCAGTCCGCGATGGCGAAGGGCGCAACCCGGGCCGAGATCCTCGAGGTGATCCTGATCGCGGGGATGCTCGCGAACTCCGCCGTCCTCGCGGATGCCTACCGGGTGGTGAACGGTTCGGCCCCCTGCCCCTCCTGCGACATCAATGGTACGGGCCTGGATAAGACCTGTTCAGACAAATAACCTGTTTCTGGTCTCCGGAGCATGTGCGGTATTGCCGGGCAGTTTGCCCTGAACGGTGAGGATGCGGATGCGGCCCTCGTCGGGGCGATGGCACAGCGCCTGGCTCATCGCGGCCCTGACGGCGAAGGAACGTTCTTCTCCGGGCCGATCGGCCTTGCCCATCGCCGCCTCGCGATCATTGACCTCTCCGACGAAGGGCGCCAGCCGATGGAGAACGAGGACGGTACGCTTCAGATCGTCTTCAACGGCGAGATCTACAACTATCCTGAGATCCGGGAGGAACTCTCCGCCGCCGGCCATCGGTTCTCATCCGCGACCGATACGGAGGTGATCCTGCACGCCTACGAGGAGTGGGGAAGGGACTGCCTCGCCCGGTTCAACGGTATGTGGGCGTTCGCCCTCTGGGACGGGCGCCGCCGCGAACTCTTCTGCGCCCGGGATCGCCTGGGCGTCAAGCCGTTCTACTACACCATGGCCGGGGGTTCGTTCCTCTTTGCGTCAGAGATCAAGGCGCTCCGGGCGCATCCCGGGGTCGGCCGGCGGCCGAACGACCGGATGCTCTCGACGTTCCTTGCGTGGGGGGTTGCGGATCACACCGCCGAGACGATGTACGACGGCATCTTCCAGCTCCCGCCGGCCCATACGGTCGTCATCTCCGCGGAAGGCGTCGGGGAGCCGGAACGCTACTGGGACTTCGCGATGAACCCTGCCCCGGGCGGGGCCGAAGACGAGGCCGCCGCGCGAGACGTCCGCGCTCTCCTGACCGACGCCGTCCGGCTCCGGCTCCGAAGCGACGTCCCGGTCGGGACCTGCCTTTCCGGCGGCATCGACTCCTCGACGGTCACCGCCCTGATCAACGCTCTCCTGCAGGCGGAGTGCCCGGGGAGTGTCGGCGAGCGGCAGAAGACGTTCTCGGTCTGTTTTGACGATCCCCGGTTCGACGAGAGCCGGCATATCGATGTGGTGGTCGCGGCGACAAACGTCGCGAGCCGCCGGACGACGCCGGGCACGGACGGGCTCTGGGAGGATATCGAGAGATTACTCTACATGCAGGACGAGCCGTTTGCGTCTCTCTCGATCTACGCCCAGTACTGTGTGATGCGGCTCGCGAGCGGCGAGGTGAAGGTGGTCCTCGACGGGCAGGGCGCCGACGAGCAGCTCGGCGGCTACATCGCCTACCAGGCGCCGTATATCCGCGGCCTCCTCAGGTGCGGAAACGTCCTCGCGGCCCTCCGGGAGGGAGTCGGGAGTGTGCGGCATCACCGGTCCTTCTTCTCGTGGGCGGCTGCCCAATCCCGGGTACGGTCGGAGCGCCGGGAACTCCTCCGGGGGTCGCCGCCGGAGGTTCTCCGGTATGCAGGATCGCTTGAGGAGGTGCTGAAACGAGAGGTCACGGCGTCGAACCTCCCCCTTCTGCTGCACTGGGAGGACAGGAACTCGATGGCCTTCTCGATCGAGGCGCGGGTTCCGTTCCTCGACTACCGGCTGGTGGAGTACCTCGGATCGCTCCCGCTCGACCAGAAGATTCGCGGCGGCGTCACGAAGTACGTCCTCCGGCGGGCGATCCGGGGGCTGGTCCCGGACGCCGTCCGGTGCAGGATGGACAAGATGGGTTTCGTCACCCCCGAGGAGGTCTGGATGAAGGGCGAACTTGCACCGTGTATCCTCGAACTCTTCTCGACGCCCGAGTTTGCAGAGCGGCCCTACTGGGACGCGGAGCGGGTGCTCGAAAACTACCGGGCGTTCCTCGAGGGGGAGAGTCCTTATTCTACCGAGTTCTGGCGGATAGCCTGCGCGGAGATGTGGCTGCGGCAGTTTGATGCGTAGGGATTCTCTACAAACTTTTTCATAAGCGTCTCCTGCAGTCTCTTCTGCTGTTTACAGAACCCGTCACAAGACCACCATCAGCGGACATTACGTGTGCATGGGGAGATTCTGGAGAAGAGGCGTGCACGGCTGCCCAGAGGGTAGTGCGATGATTGCTTCCTTTCAGCGCGGGCGGGGGTTTCTGGAGGAGTTTTGCACGATAGAGACAGGGGAGGGGGGCTGCTCCCCCCTCCCCGTCGGCCCCACCCCGATGGCGATATCCCCACGGTCCACTGCATGGGGATATGCTGAAGAAGGGCGGTTCCCTGACTTGCTTCCTCGGATACGGCTTTCCACCGGTTATCGCCATGACTGCCCCTGCCCCCGGGAGGGGGCGGGGGAGGAGCGCCGGAGGCGCGGGTGGAGTGGGGGCTGCCGTAGAGGGGCATATGGATATCCCCTGGCCTGGGCGCGGACGGAGTGGAGTTTCCGAAAAGAAGTGCATACGAGTATCTCCCGTGTTGCTCACTCCCTCCCCTCCTGCGGGCAGGCCGCTCCTTTCTCCCGGAGCCCCCTCCCCGCATACGCCGCAAGAATGACCGCGAGGACGCCGGTGACGAAGATGCCGTCGAAGATCCCCGCACCCCCGATGGAGAGGACGGTCGGCCCGCCCCCGGTGAGCGCTGAAAAGACGTCGGGGTTCGCGAGGTTGAGGACGTCGGCCCCGAGCAGGGTGCCCATGGTTCCCCTGGCATAGGCGAGGCCGGGGGCGGTGCGGCAGCCGCGGGCGAGGAGGAGCCCTGCTACGGCGCCTGCGATGGGTGCGACGTAGAACGGCATTGTGATCCCGAGGCCGGGGACGGGCGTTGCAGCGGCGTAGGCGACGAGCGAGACCAGAACGACGGCGGCGAGGGACTTTGGCCGCGAGACCCGGCCCCGGCCGACCATCTCGAGCGTTACGAAGAGGGGGATGACGGCCCCGCCCACGTTGACCGCGATGACGTTCTCACCCACCGGGAGAAGCGGGATATCGATCAGGCTCCCGAGCAGCGCCCCTACGGTCACCAGCATCGCCTGGTAGAACCGGAGCCCGATCGACTCGAAGACCCCCTCGCTGATGAGGATGAGGTTGAATATGACCAGGGCCGGTATGAGAACCGCTAGCGCAACGAGGATCTGCTCCGGGCTGAAGAGAACCGGTAAAATCGCTATCGCGGGCAGTTTGGTCTCCATAGGTCGCGTATACCGGACGGGGTCATGCCATAAATAACTTCACGGGTCCGGCTCCCGGCGAGTTCCGGGGTCGCTTGTTGGGTGAGGCTCGTGCACGACTTCGACCTGACGGTCTTTCGGACGGGTCGGCGTCGCTCAACCCGCTCCGTTTTATCGTCCGGTGAAGGGCGGGTCTCACCGGTGATAACGTAAAAACGGGGGCCAATAGAAAATAGAAACCTCAAAATGCTCATTTTATATTTATTTGTGAATAGATATATTCATATATGGGCAATTGGAAATAATGTTGAACGCGGAGTTCCTTCCCCGAATCGGATAACGGGCACCGGATAGCAACCCCCGGGCGCATACCTTACGTGTCTCCGGCCGGTGTGAATCCGGTGCAGGTTTCGGGGGGTGGTGAGTGACCGGGAACAACTCCGTTCTCTCCGACCGATTGCATCTCTGCAGAGTAACATGACCGCCTTTACCGTTGAGAACCTGATCCGGCATCTGGAGCGGCTCCAGGCGAGGGGCCCGATCCCGTTCGACGTGAAGAGCGGAGAGATCTTTGGTATTCTCTGCCCCTGCGGTCAGGACCGGCAGACCCTGCTTTCCCTCCTCATGACGATACTCTTTCCGATTCCGGGGTTTGCCGAGCGTTCACCGCTCGCGGTTCTCGGCAACCTCGGAGACGTGCGCAGAAGCATGGGCATCGTCCTCCCCGAGTCGGTGCTCGACCCTGCGCTGACCGGCAGGGAGAACCTGGACTTCCACGCCCGGCTGCACGGCCTGGGCGACGATCTCCGGAAGAAAAGGGTCCCCGAGGTCATAGACTTCTTCGGGATCGCCGGGAGCGCCGATGCTCGTGTCGAGACCTACTCTCCCGTCACGCTGCAGCAGTTAGAGATCGCCCGGGCATACCTCACGCGCCCGTCGGTCCTCTTCCTTGCCGAACCGACGGCCGGGCTGGACGATGCCGGGCGCCGGGAGATCTGGGGCCTGCTCCGGCGGCTGAACCGCGAGCGGAGGGCAACGATCATCTTTACGACGCACGATGTGGAAGAAGCGGAGGCAACCTGCACCCGGGTTGCCGTGGTGGATCGCGGTGAGGTCGTTGCCCTGGACACACCGGAGACCTTCCGTGCGGTGATGACTCTCGACGACACGCCGATCAAGTTCGACAACCCTACCTGAGCGCCGCGGTCCTGTTCCCGAGCGAACCGCCGACGGGAGCGGCCGGGGCGATCGAAACCACTTTATCGTTACGGCCGCGATATGGGTGCATGGCTGTTCACCTCCGTCCCCTGCCCGTGTTCCTGCTCGCTGTTGCGCTTGTGCTTACCGGCGGGTGTCTCGAAGGCGACCCGCCATCCGACGCTCAGGTCGTCCGGACGATCACGCCGCACGAAGCATCTGCCCTGATAGATGAGCAGGGGGACGATCCGGATTTTATCATCATCGATGTCCGGAGACCGGACGAGTTCGCCGCCGGGCATATCCCGGGTGCGATCAACATCAACTCGGCGGAGTTCTCAGAGCACATTGACGGCCTCGATGCGGAGGCGACCTACCTCATATACTGCCAGCGGGGCAGTCGGAGCACCGGTGTCCGGGAGGCGATGCGCGATGCCGGATTCCGCGAAGTTTACGAGATCGAGGGCGGCATAAGCGCCTGGAGGGCGGCCGGGCTCCCGGTGACCGGTTAAACCGTATTGTTCCTTATGGGTGGGCTCGACGCGGTTGCTGCATCGAGCCCGGATGAGTGGAGGAGAAGGGGGAAACGGATCGCCCTCAGATGATGATGGCTGCAGTCTTCGTGTCTTTCTCGTCGTCGAAGTCGGTGATGACGACCTCCGTTGAGAGGATCATGCCTGCGATGGACGCCGCGTTCTGGAGCCCGAGCCGCACCACCTTTGCGGGATCGATGACGCCGTGCTCCATCAGGTTCACGTAGGTGCCGGTCTTTGCGTTGTAGCCGAACCCTGGCTCGTCGCTCCTCTTTACGGTGGCGACGACCTCGGCACCTTCGACACCGGCGTTCTTTGCAATCTGACGGATGGGCTCCTCCAGCGCCCGCCGGACTATGGCGACACCCACCTTCCGGTCGTCATCGAACTGCAGTTTATCCAGGGTTTCGATCGCCCTAAACAGGGTGACCCCGCCCCCGGAAACCACGCCTTCCTCGACCGCCGCCTTGGTGGCGTTCAGGGCGTCGTCGATCCGCATCTTCTTCTCTTTTAACTCCGTCTCGGTCGCCGCGCCGACCTTGATGACGGCGACGCCGCCTCCGAGGTTTCCAAGCCTCTTTCTGAGTTCGTCCTTCTTCCACTCGGAGTCCGCTATGTTGATCTGGGACTCGATCAGGTGCATCCGCTCTTCAAGGACCTTGCGGTCGCCTTTTCCTCCGACGATCAGGGTGCTCTCTCCGTCGACCTTGACGGTGCGGGCCGAGCCGAAGACCTGCCTGGAGACATTCTCCAGTTTCATCCCCCGGTCTTCCGAGATCACCGTCGCGCCCGTGAGGATCGCGATGTCCTCGAGGATTGCCTTGCGTTCGTCGCCGAACCCGGGTGCCTTGACCGCACAGACCTTAAGTGAGCCGCGTATGATGTTCAGGATGAGGGCTGCCTGCGCCTCGCCCTCGACGTCCTCGGCAATGATCAGGAGCGGTCTCGCCTCCTGTGCGGCCGCTTCAAGGATAGGAACTATCTGTTTGAGCGAGGTGATCCTCCGGTCGGTGATCAGGATGTAGGGGTCTTCGTGCTCGCAGACCATCTTCTCGGTGTCCGTGATCATGTAGGGCGAGATGTAGCCCCGGTCGAACTGCATCCCCTTGACCACCTCAAGGCCGGTATCGAGGCTCTTTGCGTCCTCGACCGTGATGAGCCCGCCGTAGCCGACCCTGTCCATCGCGTCGGCGATGAGTTCACCGATCTCTTCGTCGTTGTTGGCCGAGATGGCGGCGACCTGCAGGATCCTGTCCCGCTCCCTGATCGGGACGCTCGTTGATTGGATATACTCCACGGCGGCCGCAACCGCGGCGTCGACGCCCCGCCTGACTTCGTTCGGGTTCGCCCCGGAGGAGATGTTCTTGAGACCTTCGGCGAGGATGGCCTGGGCGAGAAGCGTTGCGGTTGTCGTTCCGTCGCCGGTCTTGTCCTGGGTCTTCTGGGCGACCTCCTTGACGAGTTTCGCCCCGATGTTCTCGAACTTGTCGTGGAGCGAGATCTCTTTTGCAATCGTCACGCCGTCGTTCGTCACGACGGGGCTTGTCGACCTGTCGATCACGACGTACCTGCCTCTGGGGCCGAGCGTTATCTTGACAGTGTCGGCGACCTTATTGACGCCGGCAAGGAGCGATCTGCGTGCGCCTTCGTCGAACATCAGCTGTTTTGATGATACCATGGGCTTCCTCCGTTACCTGATCTTTGCCAGGATGTCCTTGTATGGGACGAACACGTACGTCTCGGAGTCGATCTCGAACGTATCCGAGGTGTAGCCTCCGTACAAAACACGGTCCCCGGGGCTTAAGGGGAGACTGGAGCCGTCGTCGCGCTCTCCTACCGCAACGACGGATCCTTCCTTTCTGCCCTCTCGTGCGGATTCGGGGATGTAAATGCCGCTTTTCGTAACCTCTTCTCTTCGTATGGGTCTGATGAGAACCCGTTCTCCGATTGGGATAATCTCCATGAGTCTATCACCTTCAGAGAGTTTTTGCAACAAGATCGTAAGGCATCCTAAATATTTAAACCTTATCAAAATTATCGAAATGATTTCGATATATTGGATATCTTTATACCTGATCGGCTCATACGCATGAATAATCGATGACACCGGCGGCAAGGCAGATAGTCTTTCGACAGGTCGAGAGGCCGAGAGGCAAAAGGGCGGAGGAGAATCTCGACTGGTTCTTCAACAGCCTCGGTATCGGAGAAGGAAGGGACGTCGATCAGGTCGCCCAGCGGATTCTCGTCGTCCTTCTTTCGCACCAGGTCTCCGGGAACGGCGTGCCCGTGGAGAGGATCTCGCGCGACCTGGATGTCTCCAGTTCCCGTATCAACCACCACATCAGGAACCTTGTCGATGCTGGTGTCGTGTACCGCCACAAGCGGCAGATCCATCTCCGGGGCAACTCCCTCCAGTCGATGGTGCAGGAACTGCGCAAAGATGCGCTCCGGGTTCTCGACGATATCGAGGCCACGGCTGCAGAGCTCGACCGGTCGTTCGGCATCGAGGGGTGAAAGGCGGGGGCGGGCTCCCCTCACTCCTCCTGCTTCACGTAGGTGACGCCCTCCGGCTCCTCCGTTTCGCGGGTCTCTATCACGACGGTTTCCGAGATCCGGTTGAAGAGCCGCTGTTTCGAACCCGGCATAGCGAGCCAGCCGATAAGGCAGTCGGGGATGAGAAGAAACGCTTTGCCGAAACCCTGGATTGCTGCTGCGGAGAATCCGATATCCTCTCCGGCGCGGCCGGCGACCCGGATCTTCAGCGCCATCTTGCCGATGGACTGGCCGCGGTAGCCCTCGAGCAGCGTCCAGTAGAGGAAGAGGACGATCGAGGAGAGGCTGATCGAGAGGAGCCCGGGAGATACCGTGAATTCCCAGGATGGCGGCAGCCGGTCGGAGAGCGCCCAGAGGGGAAGCCCGATCAGGATGATGTCGATGAGCCAGGCCCAGAACCGGGTCTCCCACCTGGCGAGGTAGAGGGTGACCATATCGATAATCTGTCGATCTCCGTTGTTCTTAACGGTTCGGATGGGTCGGTGATTGACGGGCCGCCGAAGGGCGCCACGGGCAATCATGACGGCCCGCTCTCCGGGGCTGGAGAAAATGGGGGAGATTATCCGATATAACTCAGTTCTTCGCGGCCCCGGGCTTCTTCGGCTTCCTGGATCTTTGCTATGATCTGCTCCATATCCCCGGCACGCTCCTGCAGCGAGGTGTGGTCGACCTCGATCCCGGTCAGGCGGGAGAGCACCGTAAGGAGGCTGTCGGCGCTCTTCGGATCGACGATGTAGCCGCTCGTTTCGCCCATCAGGCAGATCCCCTCGATGCCCCGCGCCTCGCCGAGGCCGAGCAGGAGGCCCGAGGCCCCCACGATCATCCCGCCGCTCCCGGCGTTCTCAAACGACCCGCCGGATGCCTCCACCTCGGGGCGGAGATGCTCCATGTTGACGGCCGAGAGCACCCTCGGGTTCTCGACCAGGTGGCCGACACCGTAGCCCCCGAGCGCGTATATCCGCTCAACACCGAGGTCTTCGGCGATATTGAGGTAGTGCTCCGCGAGGATGTAGTGGCCCTCGGCCGAATTGCTCTGGAAGTCGCCCACGAGGAAGAGGGCCGCCTTGCCGTCCTTCTCGTAGCGGTAGATCTCGTTGTTGGCGAGGTGGGTGGTGCCCCGCTCGTCGACGATCACCTGCGGCGGGAAGTGGAGGGAGGAGATCTCCCCTATCTTCTCGGCGCCGAGTTCGTGGATCAGGTGGTCGGCAACGAGTTTCCCGACGTGTCCTATGCCGGGCAGACCCTCAATCAGGATCGGAGCGTCGATATTGTCCTCTCGCAAAAAGGTTACTCTGACGTGTTCCATCTGCGTACGGCCCTCCTGTACCTACCGTACCTATCCTCGGGTGAAAAACGTGCCGGGTGGGCCGGCCGAGACGGCCGGCCGCAGACCGGGCAGAGATCCGAGAGCGTGTATCGCCGGTCGTGCGGACAGCGGCGAATGCGGCTGCTCATATCTTTTATCCGGCCTTCTGCTTCCGGATAAACTTGCCGGAGCCGCCGGCCCGCTCGACCACGCCGACGGCGGCGTTTGCCGCCTTCTCGATCGCCTTCTCGGCTTCCTTATAATCGGGCGCGGTCACTTTTATCCGATATTTCGGGGCTCCGACGTAGATCAGGTCGATATCCACGTTTTCGACCTTCGGTTGCGCACTCCGGAGCGCCCGGCGGATCACGTTGACGCCGTCGGGCCGGGGCGACGACAGAATGAGGTGACCGGTGATCGTCACGCGCGAGACCTTCACGTTCTCGTTCGCGACGGTGATGAGCGCCGCTTTGACCGGCTCATCGAGGTTCAGTTTATCCGCTGCCTCGCCGCCGGTGGTGACGATATCCTCGAAGGCCGGGTACAGCTGGCCGTATTCGCGGAAGATTGCCTCCTCGATGACCCTTCTGTCCACTTCCGACGCCTCGGCGGCGAACCCGACCCATTTCGTGGCCTTCTGCTCGTTCTTCCACTCGTGGACCTTCTCGCGCCGCTGGTGCTCGTTTACATCTTTTAACGAGAGATCGATGTGGCCGCGATCGGGGTCGACGTTCAGGACTTTGCAGACGACCTTCTGTCCTTCTCGTACGAAGTCCCGGATATACTTAATCCAGCCCCGCGCTATCTCGGATATCGGTATGAGCCCTCTTCGCTCGTTGTACTCGTCCAGGGTCACGAACGCCGCAAAGTCCTTGACGTCCGCGACCGTGCAGACAACGAGTTCTCCTTCCTCGGGCCACTCTCTCTCATTCATGCAATTATCACTCAAGTACTGCCATTATCTCAGCTTTTATATCAGCCTTCCCGCCGTGAGGCTCCGCAAGGATACGCCCGCAGACGGTGCACTCCACGATGGTACTCGCTCTCTCAAAGACTACCTGTTCGTTCTCGCAGTCGGGGCACTTTACCCGGAGGAATGTGCTCCTGTTCTCCCTGTTTACCCGGACCATACCAACTCACTCCGTAAGCTCGAATTTACCGATCCTGAATCCCGGCCGAATGTGCGCCTTGCCGCAGACCGTGCACCGGTATCTGACGTTGATCTTCTTCGTCGGCTTGTCGCCGCCGGGCACCTTGTTGAACTTGCCCATGTTGCCCACCGTGCTCCTGCGCGCCTTCTGGCGGTCGATCCAGTTGAAGTGGCGCACTTTGCCCTTCTTTACCTTCACGACTTCGTGAACCTGGTGGTTCCTGCAGAACGGGCAGTACGTCTTGAATTTTGACGGCATTTTCATGATAGTAACCTCTATTCAATAGATTCGAGTACCTATATTACTTGTTAAGCCTAATATTTAAGGCTATGTCGTGCTCGCAGAGCACGTCTGCATTGTTCTCCGGCAGGGTGACGATATCCCCCATCTTCAAGACGTATGTCCTGCCGTCCATCCCCATGAACGACTCCACATCGGAGCGGATATGCACGAGGGCGTAGGGAGACCGGACGGGACGGGGAGCGGGAACCGCAGGCGTTCCCCGGGGTTCCGGGATGCCGTCGGCCTCGTCGCTCCGGCCGGCGGCGGCCGCACCGTCGGCGCCGAACGGGGCGGCCTCGCCGTGGACGAGTGCCTCCCGGCACTCCTCGATGGCGCTGACGATCCGCTCGTACATCGCCCGCTCTTCCGGGAGCATCTTGCGGGCCTCCTCCTTATCGAAGTACTGCCCCTCCATCTGCTGGAACGCGAGGTCGAGGATCTGCCGGGTCCTGACCGAGAAGATCTCCTGGACGGTCTCGGTGACGCTGCCGATCTCCTCGATGATCAGGCTCCCCATCCGGCTCTCCAGGGGATTTTTGAGGTCGTAGTAGTCCGTCTTGCGCTTCTCGACGTACGTCCTGGCATCGTCGTAGAGGCCGGGATCGATGTAGGAGAGCCTTCCCGAGTGCTGCATATCGAGCAGCATCTGCCGGAGTTTCTCTAAAAGATCGACGGCCATACTTCATGCACCCCCGGCTATCTCCGCCATGCCCCGGCAGCAGAGGAAGATCGCGAGCGCTTCGGGAACGTTCTGGATCCCTGCGTTGAGCGAGTAGGTGTTCCCGAGCAGGGACGTGGTGAAATTTGCCTTCAGGTCGACCCGCACGTCGCGGTCGCCGAAGACCACCGCGTCCACGAGCGGATCGAACTCCGCGAGGTCCCGGATATCGAGCGGCACGACCCGCATGCCGCTGCCGCCGTGCAGCGACCCCGGCGTCCGGATCAGCCGCTTGATATCGGTCGTGACCGGTTCGTCCGCACGCGCCCCGGCGTCCCGGAGCCTCTCCTCGAAGTCGGGTGCGGCCGCGATCGCCCGGACGACTCGATCTTTGAGGAGGTCCTCCGGGCGCCCGGCGGCGAGGCTGCCGATATCCGCAAGGAACTCCGCGGCCGTTCGCTTCCCGATACCGTCGAGCCCCGCAAGGTAAGACGCCGCTTCCGCCGGGTCGCGAGCCGCAAGCCCCGCGAGGTGGGCGCGGAGCGCTTCCCCGTAGCGCCGCCGCCATCCGGTCTCGACGCCCGCCGGCGTGAGCATCGCTGCCGGATCGAGCCCGATACCGCAGACGTAGTCGACGATCTCGCGCCGTTCCTGGCTGCTCCATCCCCGGACGGCGATCTCGGTGACGTGGATATGGTAGCCGCGCCCCCCGGAGAAGGCGAGCCGGATCTGGTTCCTGGCAAAGCCGAGTTCATCGATCAGCATCGCGAGCAGTTTCTCGGTCTCCTCCTTGACCCGCGCGAGCATCACCGCGTAGGGGCCGCGAACGATCTGGTCGGCGTCGAGATCGAAGATGAGGTCGGCGCCCGCCCAGTGCTTCTCGTTCATCGTCGGCGCCGACGGCGTCTGGTAGTAGGCCGTCGAGTAGTAGACGTGCGCGGGGACCAGGTTTTTCACGTATGCACCGAGTTCCAGCGGATCGGCAAACGCCATGTGCCGCCGCATCCGGACTTCGGCCGTGGGGTCGAAGAAGATGAATCCCCATTCGCGCTGCTCGAGGGAGGACGGAACGGTGAGGCTCTGCCGCTGATAGTACTCGGCGAACCTCTGCTTCACAAACTCGAGTGTCGCGGGTTTCATGGGAACGTCTTGATCATATATGGCCCCACTCGTTCATATCCCTGTTTCCTGTAGTAGGGCCGCACCCCGACACCGCTCATCACCGCGAGGCGCCGGTAGCCGTGATCGCGTGCCTCTTCTTCGGCCGCGGAGAGGAGGACGCTGCCGAAACTGCGGTGCTGCCACTCGTCGGCGGATGCCGGGGCGCTGATCGGCACCACGCTCCCGTAGACATGGAGCTCGCGCAGGAGTGCGGCGCCCGCGAGTTCGTTGCGGAAGGGGTTGTGCGGGAACCGGAGCCGGGCGAACCCGACGAGGGCATCTTTTGAACCCGCCTGGATGAACCGCTCCTCCCCGCCGCACGCCCGGTAAACCAGGGTCGAAACCGCCACTTCCCCGGGTTCGGGCGCTCTCCCCACCTCGCGGCAGCGGATGCACCGGCAGCGGAGCCCCTGCGAATGAAGCCGCGCCTCCGCGAGCTGGCGGAAGTTGCTGTGCCGCGAGCCCGCGACGATCAGTTTTGCCGGGATGTCGCGCTGGATCCGCTGGAGGCGGACGTACTCCGGGAGGAGAGACTTCGCGTAGGCGACGAGATCGATCAGTTCCTCCTCGGTGTAGGGCCGGTACTCCCCCCGCCCCCAGAGCGCCTCGATCTCTGAGCCCGGCGTCACCAGGGTCGGGTAGATCTTCAGGAAGTCCGGCCGGAACCGCTCATCGGCGAAGAGTTCCCGAACCATCCGCCGGTCGTCTTCCATGCTCGCCCCGGGGAGGTTCGGCATCATGTGGAACCCGACCTTCAGCCCGGCGTCCCGGAGGAGGCAGTTCGCCGCGACCGAGTCCGCGACCGCGTGGCCCCGGCGGTTGTGGTCGAGGATCCGGTCGTCCAGGTGCTGGACGCCGAGTTCCACCTTGGTCACGCCCATCGAGAGCATCCGATCGATATGCTCCTCCCGGCACCAGTCCGGCCGCGTCTCGAAGGTGGCGGCGACGCACCGGACCCGTGCCGACTCGTTCGCGGCAAAGATCGCATCGAGATCGGGTCTCTCCTGCACCGTTCCCGCCCGGGGGTAGTCGTTCATCGCCTGAACGGCGGCCCCGACGAACCACTCCTGGTACTCGAGCGGGCGGGCGGTCATCGTCCCGCCCATCACGATCAGTTCCGCCTTGTCGACGTGGTGGCCCAGCGCCTCGAACTGCCCGAGGCGGGCCTGCACCTGGGCGTAGGGGTCGAAGGCGTGCTCTCTCGCCCGGAGCGCCGCGGGCTCCTCTCCAGTGTAACTCTGGGGGGATGCAAAGGGGTGCTCCGGCCCGCCGGGGCAGGGGAGGCACTTGCCGTGGGGGCAGGGGTGAGGCGAGGTCATCACCGCAACGGGCGCGACTCCCGAGATCGTCCGCGTGGGCTTCACCTGGAGGACCGGCCGGAGCCGCTCGCGCTCATCGGGTGTGGCGGCGGCGAGGATCGCGGAGTTCTTGGGCATGTTTGCGCTGTGCTCACGGCAGACCTCGAGTTTGATCTTCTGGACGTCGGCAGGGCTCGGACTGGTAGAAAAGATGCGGGAGATGATCTCCCGGAGTATATTGGTATCGTTCATCGTTTAGTGTTCGGTTGCAATACGTTCGGACTGAAAATCGGCGTGGTATTCGATGTAAGGATTGTGGTTGGCCCGTATGTGGTGGATGATCTCGCCCCCGAGCGTTAGAATTGCTTTCTTGTGTGTGACCTTATTCTTGTGGATATGGACGGGTGAGATGTGGAGAGCGTTATACTGGTCGGTCGGGACATCCTCCCCCGTCGTGCTTTCGTAGTACTTCCTGATGTGGACTAATAGCATGTGTAAGTGGAGCAGCTCTTCCTTTTGCACGATATCACCTTTCCTCGAAGAATACTACTGTCCGCGGGTAGATATATTTTGTTGGTGATCTTTTTATATGCACAAGATGCGGGCGGTCGGGGCGCTCGTAGGGCTCGCAATCGGCGATGCGCTGGGCGCGCCCCTGGAAGGTCTTCCGCCGGCTCCGTTGGCCGTAACGGAGATGCAGGGAGGCGGAATTCACAACGTCTCTGCGGGCCAGTATACCGACGACACCCTCCAGGCGTCAGCCCTGGCGCAGACCCTTCTTGCGTGCGGGGGATTCGACCCGGCGGACTTCGCCCGCCGCCTGGTTCGGGTGTATCATGCCCACCCGGAGTTCTTCGGGCCGACGTCCCGTGCCGTCCTCGACCTCGTCGATGAAGGTGTCGCGCCCACCGTCGCTGCAAGGATGGCGCACGAGGAGCGGGGCGGGAGCCGGAGCAACGGGAGCGTCATGCGCGGCATCCCGCTCGGCATCTTCTACCCGCCCGGGGAGGTGCGGGAGGTGAGCCTCGCCGCATCCCGCGTGACGCACTTCGATCCCGTCGCGGGCGAGGCCTCGGCGTTCGTCAACCGGATGGTCAGCGGGATCTGCAGGGGAGAAGAGGTGGGCGGGGCGTTCGGAGCGGCGCTTGCCGCCTGCGAGGACCGGGAACTCCGCGGGCTCCTCGAGGACTACCGGGCGTATCCGCCGGAGCCGTCGCTCGACGCCGTCCTCTGCACCCACTGCGCCGTCAGGGTCTTCATGGATGCCGTCTCCTTTCGCGAAGCGGTGGTCACGGCGGTCAACCTCGGGGGCGATGCCGATACCGTCGGCGCGATCGTCGGCGGGCTCGCCGGAGCGCGGTACGGGTGCGAGGCGATCCCCTCGTCGTGGCTCGCCGCGCTCCGCGACCGGGAGGAGATCGTCGATCTCGCCCGGCGGCTCGCAGGGGTGAGCCGGGCTTAGGGGTCCGGGGAACCCTGGTAGCGGCCTCGTGCCGGAAGCGCGGGCAGACTCTGGAGAAGAGCAGTGCACGTTTGCTCGCCAGATGGCGCCATAACTGCCCCTTTCAGCGCGGGAGGAGGAGAGGTTACAAGGGAGAGCCATACGCGATGGAGACA